>DAOPYQ010000024.1:0-4295 GCA_035352955.1 Candidatus Omnitrophota bacterium | reverse complement strand
CAGCGCTCCCAAACACCTTACAATAAGCGGTAAACTGAAACTGACATTGAACGGAATAAATAAGATCAAAAGTATCAAAATGTTTTGTCCCAAAGCCCACATTTTATTCTGCACGTTCTTATCTGGCGTCATATTTCTCCCGAATCAATCACGATTAGTAAAGCAACCACACATGGTGGCTATCAAAGTGGCTATGTAAATTTCTCTTAAGAGAATCTGGATGTCGATTCATCTTTTCCGCGAATATCCGAACAACATTTAGCTATTTATTTTCCGACATTTCGCTGGGATTGGGTGTCTTCAGCACTAAAAATGTTGCGTTCCCTGCACCTACATTTTCAATAGTCATCAGTGTCCGATGAACGACCGGCAACAAATCGCCTTCTTTAATCCGACATTTCGTACCGGCAAGATCAACCATCAACTCTCCCTTGAGGACCAATAAATGGACATTTGAGTTAGCGTTATGCTGAGGCACTTTCTGCCCAGGTTTTAGTGCTATTTGCATGATGAGAATGTGTTTTTCATCTAGAATTTTTCGGTTGCCCATCTTCTCATCATTAAAAGGAATATTTTCAAATACGTTCACGGGTTAAGCCCTCCGTTTTCGTCGCCATATTAAAACCTTTGTCGTAAAACAGTACGACTCTCTGCATTATAGGGTTCTATCTTCCCATCATAAACATGAACCCGAAAAGCGCTCCCACGAAAGTACTTATCCATGGGTTGCTTGTAAGTGGACACATTCCTGAGGAACATTTTCCAAAATACCCTACCCCGAATCCGATCACAGCCCCAATGGCGGCCCCCAAGACAACTCGCATTGCACACCCCCTCTTTAAAGACTAATACTGAATAATCCTTGATTAGTATATTCCATTAATGATATATTGCAACATGAGAAAAGAATTCATTAGCCCAAAGACTCTGGCGCGCGCCGCAAAAACACTTCGCGTTCTCGCTCATCCGATCCGTCTCCACATTATCGAACAGCTCAAGTCCCGAAAACGCTCCGTCGGAGAACTTGCCGCCACACTCGGTCTCCAACAAGCCGTCGTCTCGAAACACTTGGCTCTTTTAAAAAATGCCGGAGTGCTCGCAAGCCAGGCTGATTGCAATTTTCGTCACTATTCCTTGTCCAACACCAAAGTCCTTGATGTTCTAAACTGCATTAAAAAAAGTTGTCCGAAGGAGGGTTAGCTGTGCGTATTCTTATTGTAGGCGGAGTTGCGGGCGGTGCTTCTGCCGCAGCACGGGCGAGAAGGCTGTCGGAAGATGCCGACATCGTTATTTTTGAGCGGGGCAACTACATCTCTTTTGCCAATTGCGGGCTTCCCTATCATATCGGAGGCGCCATTGCAGACAGAAACAGGCTGATCGTTCAGAGCCCCGAGTCCATGCGAAAGAATTTCCGGATTGATGTACGCACAGGCACTGAGGTTATTAAGATCGATCGTGCACAAAAACACATTCTGACCCGGGAATTGAGCACCGGAACCCAACGAAAAGAACCCTATGATTTTCTTATCCTGAGCCCCGGCGCCGAGCCTGTTCGCCCGCCGCTTCCCGGCATGGAATCCAAAAAGGTCCTGACCTTGCGAAGCCTGGAGGACATGGACGCCATCAAGAAGATCGTCGATCAAGATCACCCGGAGCGGGCGATCATCGTAGGCGGCGGTTATATCGGCCTTGAAATGGCTGAAGCCTTGAGGGAACGGAATGTCGCGGTCACACTGGTAGAGCTCACCGGCCAAGTCATGGGCCCTGTGGACCCCGAAATGGCTGCCCCCCTCCATCAGGAACTCTCGCTGCATGGCGTCGATCTCCGCTTAGGGACTTCGGTCAAAGGCTTTCGCGAAGAGAAAAGTATTCTTTACGCGGATCTCAGCACCGGCGAATCCGTGGCCTGCGGTCTTGCCATCCTCGCAATCGGCGTCAAACCCGAGGTGAAACTCGCACGGGAGGCTGATCTTAAGCTCGGAACACGCGGAGGGATCCTTGTGGATGCAGGCATGCATACAAGCGACCCTCTGATTTTCGCCGTGGGCGATGCCGTCGAAGTTAAAGATTTTATTACGGGCGAGCCGTCACTCATCCCCTTGGCCGGCCCCGCGAATCGTCAGGGACGCATCGCCGCAGATAATATTTTTGGACGCCCCTCGTCTTACAAGAAAACACAGGGAACGGCCATCTGTAAAGTCTTCGGACTTACGGTCGGCATGACGGGAACCAATGAGAAAAATTTAAAGCGCCTGAAGACCCCTTATGAAAAGATCTATATCCACGCCGCTTCTCACGCAAGTTATTACCCCGGCGCCTCCCCCATCAATTTAAAATTGATCTTTGACCCGCAAAACGGAAAGATCCTTGGAGCCCAGGCCGTCGGACTGGATGGTGTGGATAAACGCATCGATGTGATCGCGGTAGCTCTTCGCGCCAATCTCACGGTTTACGACCTGGAAGACATGGAACTTTCGTACGCCCCGCCTTACGGTTCAGCCAAGGATCCGGTCAATTACGCCGGCTTTGTGGCCGCGAATGTCCTCCGAAAGGATGTCCTCGTCTGCCACACGGAAGATGTGATGGCGCCAAAAGCAGGTCAGCAGATCCTGGACATACGAACACCGGAAGAAATAGTGACGGGAATGATACCGGGAGCCATCCATATCCCTCTGGACACTTTAAGAGACCGTCTGTCCGAACTCTCGAAAGGTAAGGAGTATCTCCCCTACTGCAAGGTGGGGCTCCGGGGATATCTTGCCTGCCGTATTCTTTCTCAGAACGGATTCAAATGCAGGAATTTGACCGGAGGGTACGACACATATCAAGCAAGCCTGGGAACTGCTCCGCGTCAGCCCGTGATCAAAGAAATGAAAGACGACACCGGAGCTCAGGGACTTCCCTCCGAGTCAAAAGGTTCTCCCGCTTCGCTCGTAAAAGAAGTGGATGCTTGCGGATTACAGTGTCCCGGCCCGATTCTGAGAGTCAAAAGCGAGATCTCGAAGGTCCAGGACGGAGAAGCGATCCGTATCTCAGCCACAGACCCGGGATTTGTAAGCGACATTCAGGCTTGGTGCAAAAGCACCGGCCACGAATTGCTGGAGCTAAAACCTATTTCCGGAAAATATCAGGCAACGATCGTGAAACGGGCACCAGCCGCCTCCCCCAACACCTCGGTCGACTACTCCAAAAAGAAAACTATCGTTGTTTTTAGCTCGGATTTCGACAAAGTCGTGGCTGCTTTTGTGATCGCCAATGGCGCCCTCGCGATGGGAAGCGAGGTTACGCTGTTTTTTACATTCTGGGGACTTAACGCTCTAAGAAAGCAAAACCCCGGTCCCGTGAAAAAGAACTTTATCGAAGCCATGTTTGGGTTCATGATGCCACGAGGAGCTGAAAAACTCTCGCTCTCCAAAATGAATATGGGAGGTATGGGCCTTCAGATGATCAAAGGGATCATGAAGCAAAAGAACGTCGCCTCCCTCCCGGAGCTGATCGCAAGCGCTCAGGCCGGAGGCGTCCGCCTCGTCGCGTGCACCATGTCCATGGATCTCATGGGAATCAAGAAAGAAGAACTCATCGACGGGGTCGAAACAGGCGGCGTGGCCATGTACCTCGATAAGGCTGAAAACGGGAACGTGAATCTTTTTATCTAATAACCAACAAGATGTTCAACTTTCAAACAAACTAAGGGGGTACCCATGAAAACCAGAAAAATAATCGGATCTCTTCTGACGGTGTTATTTATGCTGTCATTAGTCATCACACCCGCGTTCGGGGAAGAAGTAAAAGCGGCAAGTCATTTACCGCTGATCGGGGATGATGCGCCGGCGTTTACGGCCCAGACCACCCAAGGCCCGATCAATTTCCCGGGTGATTATAAGGGGAAATGGATCATTCTTTTCAGCCACCCTGCAGATTTTACGCCCGTCTGCACGACCGAGTTCATGACGTTTGCGACCATGATGCCTGAGTTCGAGAAGCTCAACACACAGCTGGTCGGTCTTTCGATCGATAGCACCTACAGCCATATCGCGTGGCTCCGGACGATCAAAGAAAAGATCGAGTTCAACGGGATGAAGAATGTGGAAGTGACTTTCCCTCTGATCGAGGATCTCAAGATGGAAGTAGCAAAAAAGTATGGGATGCTTCAGCCGACCGCAAGCGATACCAAAGCAGTGCGTGCGGTATTTTTTATCGATCCCGTGGGCAAAGTTCGTGCGATGCTTTACTATCCGCTCTCCAACGGCCGCAACTTTGACGAGATCAAGCGCCTCCTGATCGCCATGCAGACC
>DAOPYQ010000023.1:0-4964 GCA_035352955.1 Candidatus Omnitrophota bacterium | reverse complement strand
CCCGTGTTTCTGCCTTGAGAGGGCAGCGTCCTAGATCAGGCTAGACGATAGCGCCATGACAAACGCACCAAAAACAGACGCTTCCCAAAAAAACGGCGGCTGCGATCGATCTATTGCTTATCGAAATGAACCACGGCGGGAACAACGGTCAAAAGAACGGGCTCAGTATACTAACGCACCCAAAAACTGTCAATTGAACGGCTTGTAAGATTCCGCCAAAAACACTCCCTAAAAAGGAGAGCTTTTATCTTCCACCTGATTGCGAAGGTCCGACATCGAACGCTCAAGCATGCTAACGCGTTGCGACAGAAACCGGATCTCCTGCTCGGCATTCCGGAGGCGCATTTTGTAATCTTCCGTCTGATTCTGCTTCAGATCTTTTTCAAGATCGGAATAATTGGCCTCGTTCACAGCCGGCGCACCCGCTTCCGGCACAAGATTGTCCTGGGCGTCAGCATCCGGCGCAGCAGCAGTTTGCGTAACAGCAGCCGGCATGCCCGTATCAGTTGCAGGGACAGAAGCCGTGCCCATATCGGGTTCATCGTCTTCGGCAAATACCTGCGGGGCAAGAACCAGCGCGAACAACAATACGAACACCAAACCTGCGATCGTTTTTTTCATAAGGTTTTTCTCCTCGGGCGTGGAGTATACCATAACTCAGGGGAACGTAAAACGGGAAACGCTATATATAGTGCGAGGTTCGAAGCTCACCATCCGGTGTAAAATTACTCTTGCGACTAGGTCCCTCATCCTCCGGACTTTCCCTCGGGGGCGGCCGGATTTGCCGACAACGATCAGCCCTCAAGGATAACTGCGGGCATTATCCTCTTGGATGAAATTTCGCGTGTACCGATTTGAGGCGGTTTCCTGAAACGTGGGTGTAAATCTGGGTGGTGGAAATATCCGAATGCCCCAAAAGCTCCTGCACAACCCGGAGGTCCGCACCGCGCTCAAGCAAATGGGTCGCAAAGGAATGGCGAAACGTGTGCGGAGTGATCTCTTTAGTGATCCCGGCCAACCGCGCGTACTTCTTAATCATCTTCCAGACATACTGCCGCGTTAGCCCTTTCCCCCTCCGCCCGAGGAAAAAACTGTTGTCTTTGGTTTTGAGTTTGGAACGCACGCGATCAAGATACGTCCGGCAGGCCGTCACGGCAAGGCTTCCGAGCGGAACGATACGTTCCTTGTCCCCTTTTCCACGACATTTAATGAAGTTGTTTTCCAGATAAACATTTTCCACCGTCAGGTTGATGATCTCTGAAACCCGCATCCCGGTGGCATACAAACATTCGAGAAGAGCCAGATCCCGGATTCCGAGCGCGTCCTTCGGACTCGGCATTTTGAGAATGGATTCCATTTCCTGCATCGTAAGGAATTGCGGCAGTTTCTTCCAGAGCTTCGGAGACTCAAGAACACTCGTGACGTCCCCTGCCACGTGGCGTTCCTTGGTCAAAAACCGGTGGAACAATTTGATGGAAACAAGCCCGCGCGCGATCGATGCGGATTCGAGACCACGGCGCCCTTCCGCACTCATAAATTTTAGAATATGGGCCCGGGTCACCTTTTGCCAATCGGATACTTTTTCCTTGCGGAGAAATCCATCATAGCGGCTAAGATCCCGGCGGTAGGCATCAAGAGTATTTTGGGCGAGCCCCTTTTCGACGGAGAGATAATCCATGAAGGAATCGAATAGAAACCGGTTTTTGTCCTTCGGTTGTTCTGGGGGCGCGGTCAATGTATCCATGCGCAAGATATCGGCATTTCAGACACTAGACTTCAGCTGACTGAAAACCAAGCATGGGACCTAGTGCTAGGCGCCGATTTCCCGCTCATTCACCTCTACGGTAAATGTGGTACCGCGGACCCCGGTCAAGGCCGTCGGGGTGCGAACCTCGAATTTTGAATCCCCTTTGAGTTTTTCCGCGTGTACCAGAACTTTCCCCATCGCCAGGTCCAGAAGCGTTGTCTTGTCCCCGGTCGCTACATCGGTACCCGCCTTCGTGATACGGAGAAAACTACCCTCCGAAACCTCCACCTGACCGACCGCTCCCCCCTGCAACAAAACCTTCACCGTAGAACCGGAGATCGTCTTCAACTCATCTCCGGGCATCAGAATATCCCCTGCCACCGCGGGCCGCCACTGCCCTCCGGGGCTTTTCACGAACACGTCGCGGCCAGGATCTTTCAATTCGGCCCGGTGGATTTCAAAATTCTCGGGTCTCGCCTCAAACGATGAATTCTTCCTCACAAACTGACCCGCCTTCCCCATGTCTTCCGCGGGATTCGGCACAGGCCTACGAAAATTCACACGCACCGATTCCCCCTGCCCCAAAAACGACATATCACCGCTCCGGTCCAGCACGAACACTTGTCCCTCACTGACCCTTACGTTCGCTACCAACTGATTGAGGTTCGGAGGATTCAGATAAATATCACTCGGAATTCTCGGATCCAGCCAGGCCGGTCTCGGGCCGTACGGCGACGTACCATTCTCGTGCCTTTTCCACTCCTCTTCCCGCCGCTTCATTTCCTCCTCAAATTCTTTCTGGGCTTCCTTCACATCAACATTCGGCTTCTGCTTCTCTTTTAGGACCGTTACTTTTTGCGCCATTTCATCAAGCTCGTCGAGCGTAGGAGGTTTTGTTCCTTTTTCCAAAACATAATCCTCAAGGTTAAATCTTAAAACGAGCTTGTTATATTGAACATCCGCGATCTTAGTGACGATCAGTTGCCGTAAGCCATAGCTGCTGTTGTAAAGAACTGTCGAATACTCGGCGTCGAAACTCCCCTCTACAATAAACGGGCTGACAGAAAGAATGGAGACATTAACCGGACTGGCAGAGCTCTCGGTTGAGCCATTGCCTAATTGCCCGAGAACGTTATTGCCCCAACTTTTTATCGTTCCATCGGCCAGAAGTGCCAGGGAATGGATCTGCCCGTTCGAGATCGAACTAACATTTTTCAAACCCAAATTGTTCACCGTCTCGCTTGAAACAAGTGAAAGAGAAGTCCCCCCTGCTTTCATCAGAATAACATCAGGCACGTAATCAATCGCAACGGCCGCCGCGTCTCCCGCCTCAAAAGTCATGATGGTTCCATCCTCAAGCAGGGCATATCCGATAGCGATCGCCGTCACGTCCGAAAGACCGTTCACCGCTATAGGGTTCAAGTTATAAGACAAATTCCCTTCCATAATATCACCCGTTGTCCACCCCCACTTCCGAACCGTCTTGTCAGTCAACAGAGCAAGGGATCGAAGATCGTGTGCAGCGATCGCTGTTACGCCGGACAGACCTGGCACAATATCAGGCAACAGGCGATAATTCTGGCTCCCATCCCCGAGCTGCCCACCGCCATTGTATCCCCAACTTTTCACTGTTCCATTTTCAAGAAGAGCCAACACATGCGAATCGCCCGCCGCGATTGCAATCACTCCGGAAAGGCCCGAAACAGCCACGGGAAGCAGACGAGTGTTTGTCGTTCCATCTCCGAGTTGCCCGCAATTATTTTGTCCCCAACTTCTGACAGTCCCATCTGCAAGAAGGGCATAAGACGATGCAAAACCGGCACTGATATCAACAACATCTGAAAGATAGCCGCTGGCATCTTCATTCAAAACTCTGACAGGAGTAAGAGCATACGCCGTCGTCCCATCCCCTAACTGGCCGGAGGAATTACTCCCCCAAGCGTAAACGTAAGAACCATCGCTCTTTAACGCAAGATTGTACCAGTCACTGGCAACGATCTTTGAGATGTCCGTCAATGCCACCGTTTCAGTAAAGGGAGCAAGTACATGGGATAATGCTCCATACCCTAGAGAACCAGTCCCTAATTGCCCATACCAATTCCTTCCCCATCCCAGCACCGAACCATCCGATGAAAGCGCCAATGAAAAGGCATTCCCCGCCGAAATCGCCGTAACATTTGAAAGTCCTGAAACCGGTTCTGTCGATGCAGTTCCCCCGCCGTCCCAAGCCCTCACCGTTCCATTCGAAAGAAGCGCAAGGCTCCCTTGGATCCCAGCAGAGATTGAAATAACATTGGCAAGACCGGCGACTGCGACGGGAGTCAAATTTGCGGGTTCGTAACTGAACACATCCTTACCCCAACTCTTAACCGTTCCATCCCACATCAGAGCTAGTGAACAACCATAGCCTCCCGAAACGGCCCGGACACCTAAAAGTCCGGGAACCACTTTAGCGACAGCGCGATTCTCATTGGTTCCGTCCCCGTGATATCCCGCACCCCAACTAAAAACAGAATCGTCAGAAAAATCCAGCGGCGTGTTATTATTGACCAAGGCCAGTGAATGCGAATATCCGGCAGCGATCGCTGTAGCACCGGTCAGGCCGGAAACCTGCACAGGAGACCAACGATCCTGAAAAGTACCGTCCCCAAGCTGACCATATCCGTTATATCCCCAGCTTTTCACCGTTCCGTTCGACAGTAAGGCTAGAGAATGTGTTTCCCCCGCAGCGATCGCGGTCACATTGAAAAGACCAGGGATCGTATCTGCTATGTTGCGGCTGTTTGTCGTACCATTGCCCAATTGCCCTTTATTATTACGTCCCCAACTCTTTACCGTTCCGTTCGAAAGTAAAGCCAACGAGTGACTAATCCCTGCCGCGACCGCAGTAACACCCGAAAGACCAGAGACCAAGACGGGAAGTAACCGCTCAATCGAGGTTCCATCTCCCAATTGCCCGTCACCATTGAACCCCCAGCTCATCACCGTACCATTAGCCAGAAGAGCAAGCGTGTGGCTACCGCCTCCGGCGATTTGTATCACTTCCGTAAGATATCCACCGCCCCAGGAAAGATCCCAATTCGAAGAACCGGCTTTAAGAGTGTGCTTGAGCTGGATCTTGAGTTCGGTGAGCGCCGTGATTTTGTTCGACCCGGTCTTTGAGGTGGCGCCTTCCGTCGTCCCGTCCCCGAAATAGAGCTCCCAGAACGTCCAGTCC
>DAOPYQ010000022.1:0-10584 GCA_035352955.1 Candidatus Omnitrophota bacterium | reverse complement strand
GTGGGCGAGTCTCGGTGTCAAAAAACCCGAGTCTTCCCAATGGGGGTATTACGTGTATCTCTATCGAAATCCGGGCGATCTATATCTCAGCGTTTTTGCTATTCATCAAGCCGAATCGGGCTGTGAAATCTATGCTGGAATGGGCACGCAAAACAATGTTCCCTGGTACGATTGTAACGGAATGTCCGAGATGAAAGATTCGCAGGGGAACGTGATCGGTTGTACATTTTGAAAGGTGGGGCTATGTGGAGAATCAAAGGTTTTACGCTTATCGAAGTTCTGATCGTTGTGGTGATTATCGCGGTGCTGGCAGCTTTGATCCTTCCGAGGATGACAGCGTCCGGAAAACGGGCGGATGCTGCAGAGGCGATGCAAATGATGGGTTTGTTGAAGCGCTCGGTCATACGATACGTGGATCTCGGCGGCACAACATTGAACTTGCAAGTAGGTTGCCCTCCGGATTGGGGGAATGACTTAGGAAATTCGTCGGATTGGGCTCGTCTAGGGGTAAAGATCCCGGTTTCTTCAAAATGGGGGTATAACATTGCTATTCAAGATTTTATGGGCACGGGTCAGCTTTTCGTCAATATTTCCGCGGTAAGCAAAAGTCCCACTTCAACCGGCTTTTTTCCCAATGCGAGGATGAGCTTTGGTTTACTGAACGGCAATCAAGATGTGGGATGGACTTGTTCGGGCATGAATTACCTTTACGATAGCAACGATAATACCAAGAAAATCGGTTGCACGTTTTGAAATTTGAGGGAACGTTAATGATCTCGCGCTGGATTACCATGACGCTTTGGGTTGGCATCGGATTGGTTGTGCTGAGTGCTCCTGTGCATGCAAAAAAGAAACCGGTCAAAGATCCCCAGGGGATCGACTATCGCTACACGGAAAAAGAGATCGGTTCCGTACATTTCTTTCCCGTCGAAAACGCGCGCTGGAACGGTTACGAGGTGCGGGCCAAGGACTGGGAGAGGTTGACGGATTTTCAGAAAATGCGGTTTCTGCAAGATGCCCGGACGGAGATCGAAGTTCACGAAAATTCGGTCGTTCGCGTTCCGCCGATGGATCGACAACTTGCTGCGATGAATGAAAGCCTCAAATTGGTCGTCGAAGACCCGAAGCTCAAGGAGGCGTCTGTGATGAAGTTTTATTATCTAATGCTTGAACAGCAGGGCGCCATTCGGAGATCTTCGGAAATTTTGCCATCCCCTCAAGCAAAGAAGTAGCCTCTAAAGTGTATCCACTTGACACATAATCGAATTATGGCATACTCGCTCATGCAATGCTCTGACGGTTCTAGACCTCAGCAAGCGTTGGTTATCGTAACTCTTCTGCTTAAAGCCTATTAGGCATCTTTTATAAAATAAATAATACGATCAAAAGGAGACATCGCAGTGGAAAATTTTAAATTTAATGACCAGGGACTGCTTCCCGCAATTATCCAGGATGCGGCATCCGGCGAAGTCCTCATGCTGGCTTATATGGACAAAGTTGCTGTCGAGAGGACGCTTAAGGAGAAACGCACTGTTTTTTATTCCCGGTCCCGGAACAAGTATTGGGTGAAGGGCGAGGAATCGGGTCACACCCAGGATGTGGTCCAGGTTCTTACGGATTGTGACAAAGATACGTTGCTGATCCGTGTGATCCAGAAAAAGGGCGGGGCCTGCCATCTCGGATACCGGTCTTGTTTCGTTCACGAAATGGACGAAATGGGCAACATCGTCCGGGTCACGCAGGAAAAAGTTTTCGATCCTGAAAAAATCTACAAAAAATGATCGCGCCGGACCTTGTTTCTTTCAAAAAACTTGCCCGCAAAGGGAACGTGATTGCCCTTGCGGAGACTTTTCCCGCGGACCTTGAAACGCCGGTTTCAAGCTTTCTGAAGATCTCCCGGTCCGCCCGCAACGCATTCCTTCTTGAATCTGCGGAACAGGAAGAAAAGATCGGGAGGTTCTCATTTCTCGGGATCGAGCCGGCCGCGGTCTACGAGTCCTCAGAAAAGCATGTCGTGGTCACCGACCACGGCAGGCGTAAACTCCTTAAAGACACACGCCTCCTTGATGTTCTCGAGCGAGAACTCGGCAAGCGGAAGCTCGCCAATCCGGAGGCCTTTCCCGGATTTCGCGGCGGGTTTGTGGGATACCTTTCGTATGAGAACGTCCGGGACTTCGAAACGATCCGGCTCACGCCCAAAAAAGGTCCGAAATTTCCTCTCGGGATCTTTTTTCGGGTTGAGGACTTTGTAGTCTTCGATCATTTTCGCAAAACGCTTTCCATCGTCATTCTGGTCAATACGGATAAATTTCGAAGCGTCGGTGCGGCCTACAAGAACGGCCTGGAGCAAATGTCCAAATACCGGCAGTTATTGCAAAAGCCCCTCCGCGTTCCGGCTCCGAACAAAGCGCCGGTTCCCGCAGTTCGTCCCAACATGACGCGCGCGGCGTTCGAGTCCAAGGTCAGGAAGATCAAGGAGTACATCCGCGCGGGAGATTGTATCCAGGTTGTGTTATCGCAGCGTTTTGCTCTTCCTTATCGGGGGGATGATTTCCGGATCTACCGTTCGCTCCGGTCGATCAATCCATCGCCCTACATGTTCTATTTGCGGAGCGGGACTTTCCGTTTGATCGGATCGTCCCCGGAAATGCTAGTCAAAAAAACTAAGAATCTTGCGGAGGTCCGTCCGATCGCGGGGACCCGGCCGCGCGGCGCTACGGAGGCGCAGGACCTTGCGTATGAAAAACAGCTGAAAGCGTCCCGCAAGGAAATGGCAGAACACCTGATGCTCGTCGATCTCGGACGCAATGATCTCGGACGCGTTTCGGAGTTCCGCTCGGTCAAAGTCGAAAAATTCGCCTTTGTGGAGCGGTATTCGCATGTGATGCATTTGGTCAGCCGTGTTCAGAGCCGGCTGAGGCCCGGAAAAACAGCCATGGATCTTCTCCGCGCGACATTTCCGGCGGGAACGCTTTCGGGCGCTCCGAAGGTCCGCGCCATGCAGATCATCGACGAGCTCGAACCGGAGACCCGCGGTCCTTACGGCGGCTCTCTCGGTTATTTTGGTTTCGACGGGGACATGGACATGTGTATCACAATTCGGACGCTGATGCTCCATGGCAACGAAATGTATCTACAGGCCGGAGCGGGGATCGTTAAGGATTCCAACCCGGGCCGGGAGTACGAGGAAACGGTCAATAAATCGAGGGCGCTCCTCAAGGCCATCGAAGAGAGGCTCCTTTTTTAGATGCTGCTGGTCATCGATAATTACGATTCCTTCACCTACAATCTTGTCCAGTATCTCGGGGAGCTTGGTGCCGATCCTCGGGTTTGGCGGAATGATGAAATCACGCTTTCGAAGATCCGGCGGCTTAAACCTCGGCGGATTGTTGTCTCGCCGGGCCCCTGCACTCCTAAAGAAGCGGGGATTTCCTGCGACGTGATCCGGACGTTCAGCGGAAAAATTCCGATCCTCGGAGTCTGCCTGGGGCACCAAAGCATCGGGCACGTGTTCGGCGGGAAGGTTGTCCGCGCCAAGAACATCATGCACGGAAAGACATCGGACATCTTTCACGCGCAAGATCCTATTTTTAAGGGGATCCCAAGTCCGTTCACGGCCACGCGGTACCATTCGCTCCTTCTGGAAAAAAAATCGCTGCCGCAGGTTTTGACGATTACGGCCTGGACGCGGGAGCAGGAGATTATGGGGCTTAAACACAAGAACCATCCGACCTGGGGCGTTCAATTTCATCCCGAATCGATCATGACCGCGTGCGGCATGCAGCTTCTCAAGAATTTCCTCGGTCTTTCGCGATGATGCCGAAGGGACCTTTTTTCGATGCGCTGAAATTTACCAAGGGTCTGAGCAAACTCCTTCTTGGAAAAGATCTCACGGTCTCTGAATCGAAGCGGATATTCGAAATGCTTTTCGCGGGCTTCTTACCGCTCTCGAAAGCCAAGGCGTTCCTGCTCCTGCTCTCTCAAAAAGGGGAAACTCCTGCCGAGTTTCTAGGATGTCTCCGGGCACTACGGAGATTCGAAAAGACTTCCGGACCCAGGATCGCGGGGCTGATGGACACCTGCGGGACGGGCGGAGACGGCCGCCGGACGCTCAACATTTCGACGCTTGCCGCACTGGTCCTTGCCGGAGCCGGTGTGAGGATCGCCAAGCACGGTAATCGCGCGATCTCGTCACGATCGGGAAGTTCGGACCTGATGGAATCGTTTGGCGTTAGGCTTTCGGCGACGCAAGCCAAAATGGTCCAAGCGATCCGTTCCGGCGGGATCGGGTATTTTCACGCGCCTTTTTATCATCCGGTCTTTGCCGCGATGCAGCCGCTTCGTCAGAGCTTGAAACGCCGGACCATTCTCAATCTTCTTGGACCGCTCGTCAATCCGTTGCGTCTCGATCATCAGCTGGTCGGTGTTTCCTCCAGATGTCTTTTACCGCTCTACGCCAAGGTTCTTTCGCAGCTTGGGCGAAAAACTGCGCTGGTCTGCCACGCGATCGACGGGATGGACGAGATTTCGACTTCAAAACCCACCCAGGTAGCCTGGGTGACTCCGGGAAAAGTTCGTTACGGAATGCTTCGTCCGGAAACGTTCGGGCTTCAAAAAGCGGCCGCTAAAGATTTGACCATAGACTCGGTCAAGAAAAGCAGAGAAATAGCCGAAAAAATTTTAACCGGTCGTGAACGAGGCCCTGCACGGGATTTGGTCGTACTGAATGCCGCCTACGGACTGGTGCTTTGCGATAAAGCCGCCCACGTCCGCGAAGGCATCCGGCTGGCAGAGCAGGCGATTGATTCGGGCCGTGCCTTGGCCTCACTGAACAAATTGAGAAGGTTATCTCGCTGATATGATTCTTAATGACATTATTCTTCAAAAACGGAAGGACTTGGAAGAGTTCAAACAACGCATGCCGCTTGCCCGGCTTCAGCGTATCGTCGAAAAGACCGAACGGCCCAAACCCCGTTCGTTCAAGCATGCCGTTTCTTCCGCCCGGGACCTGAATATCATCGCCGAGCTCAAAAAAACCTCGCCGTCCGAAGGCGTTCTTCGGGAAGATTTTCAGCCTCTCCGGATCGCGACACTCTACGAATATGCCGGGGCCTGCGCCATCTCGATCCTCACCGAGCCTCATTTTTTTAAGGGCCGGACCAGTTATCTGAAGACCGTCCGGCAGGTCACTAAACTTCCGCTTCTAAGAAAAGATTTTATTTTTGAACCGTATCAGGTCTACGAAACCGCGCTGCTCGACGCGGACGCGTTCCTCCTGATCGCTTCGCTTCTGAGCGAGACGGAATTGAAGGATCTTATCGCCCTGGGCCGTAAGCTCAAGATGGATGCGCTGGTGGAGGTCCATTCCGACGCGGAGTTAAAAAAAGCTGTGGATGCCGGCGCCTCAATCCTCGGGATCAATAACCGCGACCTGAAAACGCTCACGGTTGATCCGGAGAATGCGAAGCGGCTGATCCCGCACGTTCCGAAGGGGATCCCGGTTGTGGTGGAAAGCGGGCTTAAGACGCACGAAGAGCTGATGACCTACAAAAGCATCGGGGCGAGCGCTTTTCTGATCGGCTCCACGCTGATGAAATCCCGGGACATTGCCGGAACTTTGGCAAAGCTTCTTGGGAAAAAAGAAGCGCTTGTCACGGAGAATCCCGAATGACGCGCGTCAAGATCTGCGGCAACACCGATTACGAGGGCGCCCGCCGCGCGGTCGATCTCGGCGCGGATTATCTCGGTTTTATCTTTGTGCCGACCTCCAAACGATGCGTCACCGCGGATCAGGCGTCGGCGATCCTTGCGAAACTTCCGGATTTCCGGAATATTGTCGGGGTGTTTTGTAATCAGCCCAAAAAGGATGTTGAATCCGTCGCCGAACGTCTCGGGCTGAAGTACCTCCAATTTCACGGTGAGGAGACGGCCCTTTATTGCCGGTCCTTCATGGACAAAGGCTACGAGGTCATCAAAACTTTCCACGTGAAAGACGCCATGAGCTTGAAGCGCCTTGATGAATACAACGTCAGCGCTTTTCTTTTTGACACCTACTCCCAGACCGAACGGGGCGGCTCCGGTATTCCGTTTGACTGGAGCGTGATCGAAGATCGCGCGTACGTGCACGACAAGCTTTTTCTTGCCGGGGGGCTCAATGCCGCGAATGTCGGGGCGGCTATCGAACAGGTGCGGCCTTTCGCGGTCGATGTGGCAAGCGGGGTGGAGTCCTCTCCCGGTGTCAAGGACCCCGATCTTTTGAAGAGATTTATTGAAAATGTCCGCCATGTCCGGTCGGGTTATGAACGAAAAAATTGATTTCTTTCAGAAATTGAAAGCACGACTTCCTCACGTTGAGAAAGATTCCCTGTATCAGCGGCTCGTCGATTCCGCACAAGAGAACCGTTTGCTTGAGGAGGTCCTCGAGAACCTTGAGGAAGGGGTGATCCTGACCGACCGCAAGGGAATGCCGTTCTTCGTTAACCGGAAAGCCGAAGTGTGGCTTGGTGTCCGCGCAGGAAAGAAAAAATCGCTTTGGGAATATGCGGATGACCCGGCCATGGCGGGGTTCCTGAAAGAACATCTCGGCAGCGCGGAAGTTCGCGTCGTCAATGATTTCAAGCTTTTGACGCCCCGTGAAATGCAACTGCGGATCGCAATCCTGCCCTGTGAACAGGAAACGCGTAAAACTTTTGCGGTATTTCTTCTCGATATCACCAGCCGTACGGAACAGGAATTCGAAACGGCGCTTCTTTCCCGGATGGAAAGCCTTATCCGGCTCGCCGGAGGGATCGCTCATGAGATAGGGAACCCGCTGAACGCCATCACAATCCATCTGGAGCTTCTTAAAAAACGGCTCGGGGGGATTTCTTCCGGGAAGCGTAAGGAGATCGAGGACTCCTTGACCGACATTCAGAGCGAAACCAAACGTCTTGACCGGATCATCCGGAATTTCCTGAAGGCCACGCGGAAGCCGCCGCTCCGTTTTCGGCTGAACGATCTTAATGACACGGTCGCAGAGGCGCTGGATTTTATGAGGCCGCAACTTGATGCGGGAAAGATCCGCATCAAGTTTTCCCGGGCCACCGACATTCCGCCATTCTTGATGGATCGCGAGCGGCTTTATTATGCGTTCATGAATCTTCTGAAGAACGCGCTCGAAGCTATGCCCCAGGGCGGGGTGCTTAAGGTTTCGGTCGGCCAGCAGGACCGTTGCGCCGTGGTTACGATAGTGGATTCCGGTTGCGGGATCGCCGACGAGGACCTTCCGCATATTTTCGACATTTATTACACGACCAAGGCGGAGGGGGCCGGTTTGGGACTCATGATGGTTTATGATTCGATCGCAGAGCATGGCGGCAAGATCGATGTCAGTAGCAAGGCCGGAAAAGGCACCACGTTCAAGATCCTTTTGCCGATCAGGGAACCGCAGCTACAGCTCCCTGATTACGGAGGATCCCGAGGAGGCTGATCTATGTTCGAAAGCATTCTGCTAGTTGAAGACGACGCAAATTCCAGAAAAGGTTTGACGCAGTTCCTGCAGGGACTAGATTACGACGTTTTTACGGCCGCGAACGGGAAAGAAGCGCTCGATCTGTTCGCCAGGGAAAAGCCCGATCTCGTGATCTCGGACATCCGCATGCCCGAGATGGACGGCGTGACGCTCCTGGAAAAGATCCGCGCGGAAAAACCTTCCGCGAAGGTCATCCTGTTGACGGCTTACGGTTCGGTCGAAGACGCGGTCAAGGCCATGAAAAAAGGCGCATTCTATTATCTGACCAAACCGGTCAATCTTGACGAACTGGAATTTCTCGTCAAAAAAGCCTTCAGCAGCTACCGCATCGAGGAAGAAAACAAAGAGCTTAAGCAGGAGCTTTTCAGCGAACGCTATTATCAAGGGCAAATGATCGCGGAATCCGGAGCCATGAAAGAACTGCTCGCGACCGTGGACAAGATCGCGGCATCGAATGCCTCGGTCCTGATCGAAGGGGAAAGCGGGACCGGCAAGGAGCTCGTCGCAAGACGTATCCACGAACTTAGCCCGCGGAAGCAGCATCCGTTTGTGGCGGTTCACTGCGCGGCATTGACGGATACCCTTTTGAGCAGCGAACTTTTTGGGCACGAAAAAGGCTCGTTTACCGGCGCTATGGAACGCAAGCAGGGGCGGTTCGAACGAGCTGACCGCGGAAGTCTTTTTCTGGATGAGATCGGGGAGATATCGAAAGACACCCAGGTCAAACTTTTGCGCGTTCTTCAAGAAGGGGAATTTGAACGTGTTGGCGGAACCAAAACGATCAAGGTGGATGTTCGGTTGATCGCCGCGACGAACAAGACTCTTTTGGAAGAAGTTCAGGCGCAGCGTTTCCGCGAGGACCTTTACTACCGGATCAATGTGATCTATCTGAAGGTTCCGCCGCTTCGTGAGAGAAAAGAAGACATTCCTCCGCTAGTGAACTCTTTTATCAAACAATTCGCCCAGGCCAACGGCAAGAAGATTTCGGGGATCGACAAAAACGCTCTTGAGGCCTTGATCCGCTACGACTGGCCTGGAAATATTCGCGAACTCAAAAATATCGTCGAACGGATGATCGTTCTGAGTTCCGGCGAAAGGCTGACGCTTGATCAGGTTCCGGAGGATCTGCGTGGCGAGAAATCCGCCCCGCCTTTGCCCCGTCATCCGGGTGGGGTGAGCCGCATTACGGACGTCGAAAAAGAGCTCATCCAAAACGCCCTCAAGCAGACGAAGGGGAATAAATCTTTGGCCGCCGAGAAACTCGGTATTTCCCGTCGAACTTTGTATCGGAAACTAGAAGAATATAAACTTTCCTGAACGGGACAGTTCGGCACAGTAATATGCGCCGTTTTGTCTCATTCCTTGACGACTCAATACGGTCACAGAAAATGCATAGCCATAACCTTTTTGTTTGTAGGGAGTTACAATGTAAGTTTTTTTCGTATCCTGGCATGATAATTGATCCTTAGAGAGTGTAAGTATCGAACTCAACCGATTAGAAAAGGAGATAAGGTTATGGCGAAAATTCTTGGAATTGATCTCGGAACCACCAATTCATGCATGGCGATCATCGAGGGCTCAGACCCGAAAGTGATTGAGAACAAGGAGGGCAACCGGACAACACCGTCCATCGTTGCCTTTACGAAGAACGGGGACCAACTGGTCGGCCAGACCGCGAAACGTCAGGCCGTCACGAACTCCGAGAACACTATTTTTAGCGCCAAGCGTTTTATCGGTCGCCGGGTCGATGAAACCTCTCAGGAGATTCAGCTTGTTCCGTTCAAGGTCAAACCGGGCAAGCATAGTGAGGCGGTCTTTTACATCCCGCAGGAAAAACGGGACTACACGCCGCCGGAGATCTCCGCCAAGGTACTCCAAAAACTCAAAGCTGACGCCGAAACCTATCTCGGAGAGAAGATCACTCAAGCCGTTATTACCGTCCCGGCTTATTTTAACGATTCCCAGCGCCAAGCGACGAAGGATGCCGGTCAGATTGCGGGACTTGAAGTGCTCCGCATCATCAACGAGCCGACGGCCGCGGCGCTTGCCTACGGACTCGACAAGAAAAAGGACGAGACCATCGCGGTCTATGACCTCGGCGGCGGTACGTTCGATATTTCCGTTCTCGAGATCGGGGAAGGTGTTTTTGAAGTGAAAGCTACCAACGGTGACACGCACCTCGGCGGCGACGATTTTGACCAGCGCATTATCAACTGGCTCGTGACCGAGTTTAAAAAGACCGAAGGGGTTGATCTCAGTAAGGACAAGATGGCCATTCAGCGGCTGAAGGAAGCCGCCGAAAAAGCGAAGTGCGAGCTTTCAACGGCGCAGAGCACGGAGATCAACCTTCCGTTCGTGACGGCGGATGCCTCCGGACCGAAACATCTTCTCTTAACGCTCACGCGCGCCAAACTCGAGCAGCTCGTCGAAGATTTGATCCAGAGAACGGTCGGGCCGTGCATGCAGGCCATGAAGGACGCCGGCGTGAAGCCTGAGGACATCGATGAGGTGATCATGGTGGGCGGTATGACCCGCATGCCTGCGGTGGTTCAAAAAGCCAAGGATCTTTTTAAGAAGATCCCGCATCAGGGCGTGAATCCGGACGAAGTGGTGGCTATTGGGGCGGCAATCCAGGGCGGCGTACTGAAGGGGGACGTCAAAGACATCCTCCTTCTCGACGTTACGCCTCTGTCCCTCGGGATCGAGACGCTGGGCGGTGTGATGACGAAACTGATCGAGCGCAACACGACCATCCCCACCCGGAAATCCGAGATCTTCTCGACCGCCGCGGACAACCAGACCGCCGTGACCGTCAAGGTCCTCCAGGGGGAACGCGAAATGGCGGCCAATAACCGCGTTCTCGGGCTCTTCAACCTTGAAGGGATTCCGCCCGCGCCGCGCGGTGTGCCGCAGATCGAAGTCTCCTTTGACATTGATGCGAACGGCATCGTTCACGTGTCCGCCAAGGACCTTGGTACCGGCAAGGAACAGAAGATCCGGATCGAATCTTCGTCCGGCCTTTCCAAGGAAGAGGTGGAGAAGCTCGTAAAAGAAGGCCAGGCCAACGCGGAAGA
>DAOPYQ010000021.1:0-12988 GCA_035352955.1 Candidatus Omnitrophota bacterium | reverse complement strand
ACAAAATGGTCGGGGCGAGAGGATTTGAACCTCCGACCGCACGCACCCCAAGCGTCGATCCGCCATGATTTTTCTTAATATTGACGCTTCAACGGTTTACGATGCAACTCATTATTAGACAATAAGATAAATAATATTTTTACGCATCTTTAAACATCACAAAAAATCATGACAAATCGTTAAAAAACCGATTTTGAGGTACCAAAATAGGTACCACTTTTTGCGTTTCAAAAACCCTGAAAGGGTGCGTGCGGTTTTGGCGAGGTACCACTGAGGTACCACCTTGGTTATTCGACCGCGGAACGCTCCTCTTTTATTTGGGGTTTTTCCACGGGCCGGGCGATTTCCAACTGCATTTAAAGTCTTTTTCCGACGCAATCGCATCCAAAACGGGCTGAAGAAAATTTTCTATTACAACGGCCGCCTCCCTTAATTTCGCCGGCTCGCGAAGTTCATTCTTTTCCAGGAAGGCCCGCCAGATCCGGTTCCTATCGGACTCTTCGCTGTAAATCTCCGGGGCAAAGAAAGGCAGCGCCTTGGGTATTCCCGTATTTCGGTTTTTAAACGTCCGGGCGATCGCACCGGACAAGCGCCTGCCGTCAAAAGCAAACTGTCGAATAAGGAGCCAGACATCATAAAAATCCTTCATTCTGCTGTTAAGTGCTCCCAATTTGATCATGGCTTCAAATTTTTCGGCAACGACGGTCTCAAATGCGTATCCCCGGAGATGCGGCTTCGGAAAATCGAGGATGACAGGATAATCAATCGCTTCGGGCTTCGGCGCGACAGCGTCCCCAAATCCGATATCGATTTGCATAGGAATGCGCGCGGTCCCGAGATGTCCCATGAATTTGATCCGGACGCCTTCATAATCCGCATTTTCCTTGATCTTTTCACCTTTTACGGATCCCGGGGCAAACTCCACCCCGTCGGAGACGACCCCCGCATTGCAAACGTCCCGGATGACCGCCTCCATTTTAGCGATCGCGTTATCGGCATAAGCCAGAAAATCAATATCTACCGTTGTTCTTCTGGACTGAACATCCCACACCGTGAACAGCAAAGCACCCTTCAAAATAAATCGCTGGCGATGCTCGGACCTGGAAAGCCTGTAAAGAAATCTCTCCATGCCATAGTATTGAAGTACTTCAGCAAAAGGCCGCTTTGTGTCGCGAACGATATTCTGAAGCCGTCCGCGCACGGACGCTGCGATGTTTTTGATGTTTTTCACAGAAGGGCCTCGAGGTACGGTTTCATCACTTTGTCCACCCTGCAAGTTTTCGCATAGTCGTAAATGATCTGCGGTTTGGCCTTTTTTGATCGAATGGCTTCTTTAAGGGCGTTCGTTGCGACATCCAGCCCGATCCTGTTCCGGAATTTAAAACAATCCGCCAGGGTCTTTTCGAGTTTGTAGATTTTTACAGAACACCCGTCAATCTGATGGACGTCAATGCCTTCTTTCCAGGCTTTTTCGGAAAAGTGAAAATAGCGCATGGGCGGATATTCGACCTTGTTCTCCCATGCCCCTTTCGGAAGAGCCATATCCACCCAATGTGGGATTTCGTCAGTCACTTGATAAAATGAGAGGGCCGAAATAAGGCAAACCACTCCTTTGGGCACTTTGAGCGCCGCCGTAACAAAATCCGGTTGGGAAAGGTCGGATGCTTTAGCAAGGCAGTAAATACCCCGGTCCACTTTTTTGAGTGCGCCTGATTTGATCAGGGAACGGATATATGCGGGATGAAAACCTTCTTTCACCACGTCCGAAAATTTCCGGGGTCCCCGCTGAGTCCTAAAATATTCTGTTAGGGCTTTTTCTCTATGTGTATGTTTTATCATCTGTCTATTTCCTCTATACTTGATGAGAAGTATAGAGACTACATACAAATCTGTCAATAGCGCCATAACGCGCTTATTACAAACCATGCAGCATTTCACATAAACTGGCTTTTGACCTTACTCGGTCTTCTGTAACCCGGTATCTTCCAGATAGATGCCGCGAGACAGTGTTTTCCCCCTCGATGAACGCTTCATGAGCCAGGTCTCGATCAAAATTCTCGGGAACCGGGTTGTATCACCGGGAAGCTTCACAAACGGTATCTCCCGGCGCGCCACCCAGATATAAATTGTGTTTTTTCGCACTCTGAGCCGTGCCGCAACTTCTTCCGCGGTTAGCAGTGCGTCTGATTCGTGTGAATTTTCACCCAATAGACATGCCCTCCTTTCCCCTAATTTTTGAAATCATCTTTTTCTCCAATCCGCATCCAGAGCGGTGTCTTTCGCGATTTTTGCCGACTCAACAACGGTTTCCCTGTGGAGAATGATCCTTCCGGGCCCCACACCCTGCCGGCGCGGATTTGTCCCAAAGCGATAGAAATGCAAGGGACAATCCTGGACGGAACAATATCGAACCTCTTTGGGATGCCCTCCGGCGCACTGAAGGCAATAAGCTCGGATGGTTTTGAGAGGCGTCTGCCGGATCATCGGCCTTCGTCCTCCTCATCATCATCGTCGCCATCCCGGTTTTCTCCCGGATCTATTTGCGGATCGTCATCGGAGTCCGAATCTGGATCATCGTCAAAATCAGAATCATCGTCACACGGATCGCCCCCGCCACCGCACGAAGCGAATAGCTTGCTATTCTGCCACGCACCCGGAGTTTTGGATTCCACCACCTCTTTGATCTCATCCCGGGTCATATCATGAAGACTGCCGGTCATGGAGTATTCCGCGAGTGCCCTTATAGGCAGTTCTCCTTGGGAAGAGCGGAAAACAGCATCCCTCTTTTCGAGATGCAGGCACTCTTCGCTTACGAAGTAAAACTTCTGCCAGATATAGCCCATTTTCTTTTTCAAGGATTCGATCCGTTTTTCAGTCGGCAGGATGTAGAGCACCTTCGCGTACTTGTCCGAATTGTTGAATCGGTCGAATATCTTCTTGTACCGGGCAGGCTCCTTTTCTGTCCGCTCATATTCGACCGCATAGACTTGATCCACGTTCAAGATCAAAGCGTCCGGCGAACCCCCACGGGGTTTCATGGACCGGATCACCCGTTCCGGTATCCAGAGACCGATCCCAAGTTCCTCAGAGAGGATCCGCATATCGATTAGACCCCGGTCGTGAAAGTAATTGGGAAAGGTCTTATCCTTTGCAAGCGCGATGGCAAATGGATTACCACTGTCCTCTAACACCTTGACTGCCGCCTGTGTCGGAATATACAGATCTCTCGGATCGCTGTAGACTTTTCGTGTCGCCACAAGCCCCGCATCCATCAGCTTCAGCATTCGCCTGTAAGGTGCCCGGTGAATATTACATCCCGGAAAAAACTTCCGGCCGATCTGATCCAGATGACTGAATTTCATATGCAAGAGCCACGCAAGAATATCGCAATCCCTTACCATCAACTTCATAAACCATTCCCTCCGGCATCAAACGAATGCTTTACCTGCCGAGCAACAAGCATCCCTTTCCCGACCAATCCATCTCCCCTCAAAATGCTTATGAAGAGAGGGATTGGTCGGGAAAGAAGTCGAGCGGCTTTTGCGAGGCAGGTAAAGGACTTACGAAAAAATGCCGGGGGAAACTCTGAACCCCACCCTTTTTCCCCATCTTGTGTATGCCTTAAAAAAGCGAAAGAGACATGGCTTCGCTTCAGACATTCAGCAGAACGGTCGGGACACAATGCGGGTTTTCTGAGGAAGGAAATCTTGGATGGCAAGCAATTCACGACAGAGTCCGGCTCCTTTAGGTTTGCCCAAGCGGGCAAGAATTTGTTCCCTTAAAGACCGGACTGCTGGCCATTCCCTTGAGGCCTTTAATCTCAAGATATCCGGGAATGCAGGGCTCAAGCGCAGCATCAAGATTGAAATTGCGAGTTATCAGTTTCAATCCGCTGCATGAGCAGTACTGTTAACCCGTGGAATCAATCTTGAAACAGTGTTAGGTCCCCGAAAGTCGCGCGGGACTCGCCAAAACGAATCCCGCCGCCCCTGTACGTAGCGGCTTGAGGAAGAGAATTTGAGGCTAAAACCTCAAAAGATCCCCTTACATTAGGGCAAATCGGGTTATTTTTTTCGAGGATTTTTCTACAGTTGCGTAAATCTTTTTTCGCACCTTAAAACCAGCTATTTTTCATCGGAATAGAGCCCGGCAAGGCGCCGGATCGTGCGGAGATTGCTATAAATCGTGGAAAGATTTGAGTGTAGGGACCTTGCTATCATTTGCGGAGGCCAGCATCTTTCGAAATAAAGACGAAAGACGCGTTTTAGTTTCCCGGCGTACAGAACGCCGTCCAAAATCGCCTTGAGCCTCAGACCTTCTTCGCGGCGTTTCTTGATCCGTTCGAGCCGTTTAGCCGCCCCGTTAACCCTTGCCCATGCGCTAGAAACACCTATTTTGAGCGTTTCGGAAAGTTCCCGAAGCGTCATCTGATCGTCCCGCACAAGAGTAAAAAGCTCGTATGCTCGTTTTTGTTTCGGGGTAAGCCGCGCATATTTAAGATAGCGCCGTAGCTGGCGAAATGCTTGGATCTCCCGATTACGCCTGGAGGATGATTCCTCCTCAGCCATCAGCAGATCAAGGGGAGAATCCCCTGAAGTCCGGATTCCCGTCAGAACTTCGTTCTCGAACCCCGTGAGCCGCGCAACGGAATCGCCTTCAATGTTTTGAAGATCAACGGCTCGAAGCCGGTGCCGGCGTGATCCCTTTTTAATTTTATCACCCAATTGTCCCAAGACGGTTCTCCTTATGCTAAAGAGTACCATGAAATCGCGTACCTGGGGAACCCATGGGATCTCGCGAAGAACTCGGAAGGAACTGAGTAGGTACAGAGTGACTCCCCTCAAAAGATCTTCCCGGAAATTCGGCAGGATACTGAGACAACACCTTCGGCGGATTAAATTCAGCGGGGCCGCATGTAACTCCGGCTTAAAGACTAGAAAAGCACAAGCCCATAAAACTTCATATCAAGAGAGGATGAGCCGTTTCCTTGCGTTACAAAAACAATTTCATCTATCGGTGGATATCCTGACAGGATGAGGTCAGTGTTCGCCGTTTGGACAGCTCCTCCGGTATTTTGTAAGTTTAAATATTGCGTTTTCACAACGATCAGATTGCCGGAGCTATCTCTCACTTTATACTCGATTTTTGCATTAGGAACTGGCGTCAGTGAAGAATAACTGATCTGAAGCTGGCGAACATTGATGGAAAGATCATTGGTGACAGCCGCTACGCCAACGCCTTTAAAATTTGTGCTTGTAACATGAAGAACCCCTGAATCCAAGGCCGCATTGGCATTGCCCCCATTAAGGCTGAATGTGGCGATCTGCCCTTTTAAGAGATCTGTTCCCGGAAGATAATTGACTGAGAAATTCACGCTCGCCTGGTTCCCTGCCGGATCCGTTTCTAGGATGGTTAAATGATTGACGCCTGCCGTCAGATTCGTAAAAGTTTTCAGTTTCAACACACCGTCCAAGGTATAAGTAACCGTGACGTAGGATGAGGCGATCATGGCCGGAGTTCCGGGATCTAGCACAACTACAGGGGCGATAGTGTCCACCGTCACCTGATGAGTCACTGTGGTTGTATTCCCGGCCAAATCTCTCTCCGTAATGGATAATGTGTTCAGTCCTTCCGCAAGGTCCGTAAAGAGCTTCGTCTTTGCAATTCCGTCCGCCGTGTAACTCACCGTCAGCGTCTTCGTTTTGATCAGACTCGGAGTTCCGGCATCCAGCACCACCGCAGGCGGCACGGTGTCGTTCGCGGGAGTGAGCGTCAGGGCGGTGATCTTGGCGTTCGGGAATCCCTGAACTTCCGGGAACAGAACCACGGCATCGGTGATGTACCAGTAAAGATAACTGTCGGGGATCGTCAGGACATATTCTCCGGCGGTCGAACCTGTCGCCGGAAGGTCGAATTGGACGCTATAGGCTGGGTCGTTGCTCCCCGCGTGTTTCAGTTCGAGTTTCGCACCCGTGATCGGCGATGAAGACTGATACGTGATACGCAATTCGCGGTCGGAGGCCCGAACAGCTTCGGAAACGTGCCAGGAAGTCCCTTTAAATCCGTTCCATTCAAAATTACCACTCGTCCCGCTCATCAGCGAAACCGGCGTTTGCGGGTCCCAGATCGACCGCAGTTCCGTAAGCAGGCCCTTGTTCTCAAGGTACCGGGTCATGGAAGTTCCTCCAGTCCCGGCCATGCCAAGCGTGAACGAAAGTACATTATTGAAGACCTGCTCCTTGACCACTTTACCCGTAGTCATATTCATTCCTTCCCAGAGCCCGTGATTGGTAATAAGCTCGGGGTGATCCGCAATCAGCTTCTGCAAAAGCGCCTCAACGCCCGCGGGCCGGAACATATAAGCAGCCCCCAGGTTGTACGTGGACGGCGTGGTCTCAGAAACCCCGTTCATGGCGATCTCGTTGATGCCGAGTGAGAAATTATATTGGATCCTGTCGGTATCGATGCTGTGGAACGTAAGATTAAGTGGCCCGGTTCCCTCCGAAGTCGCAAAAACCACTTCTTTCAAATCTCCCAGCGTTCCGTTCTCGGGAAGCGTTAGAGTCAGCGTACGGACCTCGCCGCCGGTATTCTCCAAAGAAAGATTCTCCACATGAACAACCTGCAGAATGCCGTCGATCATTTGCTTGAATTCGAGCCGGGCGTTCGGAACGGCCGTCTGCGAGGAATACCGCAGCTGCATGGTGGAGCCTTCGAAAACGAATTTTGAATCGTCTGTGAAATACACTCCAATCCCCTGGCTGGTCGGGCTCGTCACATGAAAGCTCCCGTCGCCCTCACGGACACCGCTCACAGCATCCCCCGCCCAGCTGAAAGCCCCCACGTATCGGCTCAGAAGATCATAGGACCCGACGTCATAGCTTGCCGACAAAAAGCCCGGCTGGTTGTTTCTCGACGCATAATCGAGTTGGACGTCTGTGTAGGTCTCGAGCATAGCCCGGAGGTCCGGCTCATCCGCTTCCGGCATGAAAAGCGCCGGCCAGTACATCTGAAAAGCCCCGCTGAACGGCTCAACCACGGTCCGGGTGCTGCCGTCCTGCATCGTGTAACTGCTTGTCGAAAAATGTAGCTTCGCGTACGAGCTCGCCGGGAATTCGTCACCGTATTGCAAGATTAAAAAAAGCAACGGCCCCATGCTTTCAGCGCCGAAAAGATCGACCGTGCCTTCCAAGCGATTGTCCGCGATCACCATCGTTCGGGCAAATGTCTGGTTCTCTTCGTTGTACATCGCCACGTAGCCTTCACGCTGGTTCTCGAGAAACGTGTCGATCTTTTCCAGGATACCGCCAGTAGCGTGAACCATCGTGTTGCTCGTAAGCGACGCATCAAGAAGAGCGCCATAAGCGACCGCAAGTCCCGCAGTCATGTTCGTATTGTCCTCGAAACTGACCTGCCGCCCATAAAGATCGTCCATCCGTTGCCAGTCACCGTTGTAGAAGCCAAGCCAAGGCAACAACCCAAGATGCCCTAGCCTCTGCTGGTCGGCAAGCAACTGCGTCATCATGACATCGAGCCGGCGGATCGCTTCCGTTTTTGAGATCGTTGCGGTCACAAGATCGCCCGAAGCGATCGTAGCGAGCAGATTCGCGTAGAACCCGAAATTGGACGGCTGGGTAATGCGACGCTGGAGCCACCCTTCGAGCGGGTATTCATGCGTCGATTCGACAAGGCCAAAATCGGCATCTAAATAAAGCATATTGATCTGCGTCAAAAGGTCCGCGGCTGTGGTCATCTCCTTGGCTAAGACCCGATAGAAAACTGTACTCCCGCGATCGGGCGCAGGATCCTGCCAAGTGGCTTCACCATAATGGTCGGCCACGAATTCTCCTGCCGTTTGCCAGCCTCCGGAAGTAAGGCTTGTCCGGAACTGAACCTCATAACGAACGCCGCGCATGGCTTGATCAAATTTAAGCGTGAACTGGTTGAGCGGATTCGGCACTTGCGTGATCACAGGCTGGACCAGCTCAATCGCGGGCAGTTCCGGCACGATCTCAAGCTTGTCGAGATCAAAGCGAACGGTACGGGTCGAACCGTCATTATCACGGACGGTGTAGATCGCTATATTGTTCTGGTATGTGACCGCGATCGCCGCCCCGTCGAGCGTAATATTCTGATTCACGAGAAATGTTTTATTGAACGTTGGCGAATCAAGACCGATAGCGAGGACCGTTTGTCCGTTCGGAGCCGCGACCGCATCAACCAATGTGAACGTTCCCCCGGCCGTTCCCGGAGTTTCTTGCCCGAGAGATACGGAACTAACGCTCGACGAGTAGTCGTTCCCGCCGTACAAACGGTAGATCAACGCATAATATTGGCCCGAGATCTGATCATATTCCGGCTGAACTGCGAGAGAGAGAGAATCATTACGGTAGAAACCGGTGCCCGGCGTCACAAGCGTCAGGAAAAAAGTTGAGACGAACTCAGGGTTGAACGTGCTAATGCGGATCCCCGTCGAAGTGCGAATCACCGTGCCGCTGGGGTATTGCCGGTCGGTCGTCAGCATAACATAATTGGGGTAGTATTGAATCGACTTAAGATCCCCCTGCACGGTCAACGTTGTCCAAGGTTCTCCGATCCTCTGGACATAAGCATTTCCATCCCTTTCAAAGATCACCTTGCTGCCGTCTGGCGTCACATCGAAGGTGTCGGGAGCCATCGCGGCGTCCACATACAGAAGCGTGACACCGCCACCGGGGATATAGCGAAGTTCAAGGCTATAACCGGAGGGGTTTTGCGCGACCCGGAAAGCAAAATTCGCATTAGAAGGGGCCGAGATCCAAGGCGCCACAGGAGGAATATCCACTACAATTGAATCCGTAAAAACGTCCGAAATCAGTCCCGACTTGTCTTTGAGCTGGCAATGCACTTGGCGCACGCCGTTCCCTTCGGGAAGTGTGAACGACTGCGTTTCGCTGAAACCCGTCCACTCCGACCAGGTCACACCATTATTAGTTGAATAACGGACCTGATCGACACCAGAACCGGCATCGGAACCGGTCAGGGTTAAGGTAACTTCCGAAGTAGTTGCGGTCGAAGCTCCGTTATTGATCGAGAGCGTGCCGACCGGCTTCACCGTATCCAAAAGCACGGTCGCGCATACGGGCTCCGACCATTTCCCGGATTTATCCTGGAATTTCACATAAACGCTCTTGCTGCCGTCCCCGGTAGCAAACGTCCACGCCTTTGTTGCCGCGTAGTTTTCCGCCGTTGTCCATGTCGTGCCATTCGCTGAAAAACTCATTTTGCTGAGTCCGGATCCGGCATCCGTCGCTGACAAGTCCATCGTGGCAACGCCTTGCGTGATATATTGAACACCCCTGTTGATCTTGATCGTTCCGGTCGGCGGCAGCGTATCCAGGATAATGGACTTTGAATACACCACGCTGGCATTCCCGGCCTTGTCGTAATACTTCACATAAACTTGCTTAGCTCCGTCCCCTTCCGCCAAAGTAAACACCTTTGAAGCTGCGTAAGTTGCAGGCGCCGTCCAGTTCGTCCCATCCGTCGAAAAACTCATCGTGGAGATGCCGCTTCGGCTATCCGTCCCGGAAAGATTCAATGTCACCGTCTGCGAGGCGGTATAGAGAGCGCTTGAATTGATATTGATCGAACCGGTCGGCTTCACCGTGTCCAAAGTCACGGTCGCCAATACGACTGAAGACCACTTGCCGGCTTTGTCCTGGAATTTTACATACACCTTCTTGGCGCCGTCGCCGGTTGCAAACGTCCACGCTTTTGTTGCGGCATAATTCTCCGCAATGCTCCATGTCGTGCCGTTCGTCGAAAAACACATCTGGCTGAGACCCGAACCCGCGTCAGACGCGGAAAGATCAAGCGTCACCGCCGTTTGATTGATGAAGGCGGCCCCGCCGTTCACTTTGACCGTCCCCACCGGCGCCAACGTGTCTAGAATGATAGACTTCGAATAAACGGCGCTCACGTTCCCTGCCTTATCGTAATACTTCACATAAACGGTCTTGTTGCCGTCGCCGGAAGGAAGGGTGAGGGTCTTCGTCGTCGCATAGGCCACCGCCGTCGTCCACGTCGTACCGTTTGTTGAAAAACTCATCGCGGAGATTCCGCTTCCGGAATCCGAGCCCGAAAGGTTCAGGATCACGGACCTAGAAGATGCGTAAGCCGCTCCGGAATTGATATTGATCACACCGGTGGGCCGAGTCGTATCGAGCAGGATCGACTTTGAATAAACCAGGCTGGCGTTCCCCGCTTTGTCGTAATACTTCACATAAACGGTTTTGTTACCGTCCCCGGCCGGCAAAGTGAACGTCTTGGAGACGGCATAGGCCGCGGGCGCCGTCCAGTTGATGTTATCGCTTGAAAAACTCATCGCAGAGATCCCGCTGCTTTTATCCGCCCCGGAAAGGTTCAACGTCACCGTCTGCGATGCGGTATAGAGAGCGCTTGAATTGATATTGATCGAACCGGTAGGCTTGACCGTATCCACCAGAATGGAAAAAGAATAGGACGCTTTTTTGCCGGATGCATTCACCCAAGTACGCGTGATCGTATTATTCCCTTCCTTGAGAAGAATCGCCTCCTGGAAGGACACGCCATTGAGGGTATAAATCAATTGGTAATTGAGGGCGTTAATGACCGTGGGCGAAGTTTGAACGACGGATGCAGTACCAGTGAAAACGGGCGTATCTGAGAACCTGAAATCCCTTATTTGAAAATCGTTGGTCGGATTTGAAAAGGCAATAAAATTGACCGGGGCAGCATCCTTCGGAAAAAGGAACTGCAGGGTATGCCAACCGGTTCCCTGAAGCGAGACGGTTTGTCGCAGGATATAAGAGGAGCCATTCTTGACTTCAAAAATGAAGGAATTGGACCCACTGGCAATGCTTCGAGCTTCTAAGGTGACATAATCGTAATCATTACCGTTAAACGCCGGAGACACTGCCCCTCCCACCCAACTATACGAGGTGACCTTATGGTAGGTATAGACCCCCGGCGAAGTCTGGCTCACCGTGATCCCATTGCCTTGAAGCTGACCGAAATTATAACGCCAGGTATAAAGGTTCTCGGAATCAGGCGTCGGCTGTTGAATTCCCACCGGCGGCACCACGGGCTCGTCGGGAGCAGCTACGAGAGTCTGCGCGTTAGCGGCCACGCCGCTATCCACCAGAAGATTACTGGGCGCTGACAAAGGGTTGGAGTTCTGGATCGCAACGCCTGAAGGAATGAGGGCTGGGACATCCGCCGTCTTGGGAGCATTCGCCTGTTCCAGCGTAAGCGTCGGCACAGGTCGCTGGGTTTCATTGAGGATCAGCTCGTTCACACTTGCGAAGGAGGCGGGTACAAAAATCCCGTTAAAAACAAAAAAAGCGACTGTCAAAATCGCAGTCGACTTACAGAAAAACCTTTTTATTGAGAAGGGACATTTCATGGAGTTATTTCAGCCGCCTTTTCTCTCTAGGGATTTGTTAGACGAAGTCTACCACCTCATCTTAAAAATGGCAACGCGATAACCAACGGCCAGGGATAGTAAGTTGCTCATTTTCTTGGATGATCAGCATCGCTATATACTGCTATAGCCAATTCCTAGTTCACATGGCTTTCGGATGCCCTGCTATGCCTATCATAACCGCTTGGTACCAATCATGTCGTAATCGGCATAAAATGATATCGGTTCAGACCACGAAGATAGAAATTTCCGACCCTCAGGTTGGTGCTGCTAATTTCAGACATCATCCATATTCATCTTTGACATAGAAGCGTTTGAGATTCTTTTTGAGTTCTTTTTCGACGTCTGCTGCGGCAAAAAGCTTAACCGGCTGACCGAATGGCTCAGGAAATCAGGCGTCAAATGGGCGTAATGCTTCTCGGTGATCTTGACATCGTAATGGCCGAGCAGTTTCGAGACGGTGTAAATATCCACCCCGCTCATCACAAGGTTGCTGGCGAACGTGGACCGGAACATTTTGACATTGGCGCTAACCTTGGCTTTTTTAGCATAGCGAAGGATCTCGGCGCGAATGTAGCTTTCGATAGTTTTACCACTAGAAGTCTGAAAAACATACCCTTGGAGTTTTTTCTGCGAGAGTTCTTCCAGCATCTTTCTGGCAACCGGATGCACCGGGATCACGCGAGGCTTATAGCTTTTCGTGGTCCAGTCCGGCTGATTCTGAATATGAATGAGATTATGCCTGAAATCGACGTCCTTCCAGCGCAAATGCGCTAACTCGCCGAGCCTCATGCCGGTCAGAAGAAATAGCGTCACGATCTGCTTTACGCGGGGGGAGCATACCTTAAGAAGCTTTTTCACCTCATCATCGCCCAGATGCTTAATCTGCGTCTGTTCTTCTTTTAGCTTCTTTACGAATTGCGCGGGGTTCTTTTCAAGATAACCCAGCTGGACCGCCCTGTTCAGGAAAGACTTGATCGCGGTAACGGTCCGGTTTACCGTGGATTTTTTAACAGTCTTGGAGCGTTTGACTTTATAAGCCTCCACCTTGTCCGCTGCGATCTGATGAAGGTATTGAGCGCCTGAAAATCCGGTGAATTCCTCGAGGATCTGCTTTTCGACGCGGTAGGTCCTTTTGGAGTGTTCTGCCTCGCAGAGCGCTAGATATTCTGCCAGGTATTCGGAAACAAGCTTGCCCTTAAGACGCCAGCCGACCTCATGCTTTTCAATGGCCTGGATCACCTTGGCGAACTTGGCTTGGGCTATTTCCCTGGAATTAGTCTTGAGGGATTGCCACTGCCTGTGCCCGGTTCCATCATAGAATCTCGCGTACCAGACCTTGCCGCGCCTGACTATGTGTCCCTTTGCCATAATAACCCTCCCGAGGTATCACCCCCGATTTAGAGGTACCATTTGAGGTACCACTAAATTATAGCCGAAAATAGAAATGGCGTCAATAGTTGTAAGCTATTGACGCCATTGGGGAAAGAGTCGGGGCGAGAGGATTTGAACCTCCGACCGCACGCACCCCAAGCGTGTGCGCTA
>DAOPYQ010000020.1:0-20230 GCA_035352955.1 Candidatus Omnitrophota bacterium | reverse complement strand
CCAAAGCACCACGGTTCTCAACTTTGAAGTGGTACAGCTGAAGGGGTAAGGTCAAACCGCCTAACCTAAGTTAAATGCTTAAGTTAACCGCCTAACCTAAGTTAAATGCTTAAGTTAACCACTTAAGTTAAGTGCTTTGGTTTAGTGGTAAAGTAAAATGGTTTAGTTTAGCGCTTTGGTTCAATTCGGAGGCGGAATAAGGCAAGGATCTTCGGGCGTGTCCAGGACAGCGGGATTACTTAAACGGTCGCTATAAATGCTTCGATGTTCGCCAGCGTCTTTTTATTCTTGTCGAGAAACCCGCCGAACGGATGAGCTGATATTTAGTTTTGCTGATGCAAATGCATTCTTCGCTTCCCTGCTTCTTCGCCTTCATGTTCGTCTTCCTCCCTGTTTTTTGTTGTCTCTCGTTCACCTGGTAATACGTTTAATTTCTCTACCGCTTCGCGCAAGTGCCCTGGCGTTTGATGCGCATAAATAAGCGTGGTTTGGATATTGCTGTGCCCCATGAGGGTTTTGACCGTAAAAGCGTCCGCACCCCGCATAAGGAGCTGGCTGGCAAAGGTATGCCGTAGGGAGTGAACCTGCGTCAGATCGTAAATGCCGGCGTTCTGCGCTATCCGTATGAGGTCTAGCCGGAGTTGATTGCCACTCATGGCATTGCCATTCTTATCCGGGAAAACGAAATGGCTTTGACGCGGAAGGCCATCAAGCGCAGCGGCCACGGCTTCGGACATTGGTATTTCACGCTCGCCGGTCTTGGGAACCCAAAAGTCTTTGCGCTGGATCTTGATGACCCGGTGTTTGAAGTCGAGATCTTTCCATTCGAGATTCAGAAGTTCTCCCTTTCTCATCCCGGTATGGACCATGACAAAAAAGACCGGATAAAATTCGGGCTCACACGCGCGAAGTAGACGGCCTATTTCCGCATCCGTCAAAAACCTTCTTTGCTTCGCATCATCGGCTTTCAGAAAACTAACATCCCGGACCGGGTTTTCATCCAAAAACTTTTGCTTAATGGCAAGGTTGAAAATCGTGCGGAGCGTTCCGATCTCGAAATTGACCGTATTTGACTTCGCGCCCTTCTTAATGGTCGTTTTCTTCGTCAGGGGGCCCTTCTTGCCGTTCTTTGAAACCGGCGCGCTCTTACGGTGCTGTTTATACCTTTCGATCATGGCAGGCGTTATGTCGCGCAAGCAAGCCACCTGGGGGACCGTCTTTAGGAACTCAAGAAAGTTGTTTACGGCGGAACGATAGCGAACAGTCGTAGCCGACCTGTGATTCGTTTGGGAGTATTTCAGATAATCTTCGAGGAAGGTTTTGGGATCTGCTTGTTCTTGATCGAGGAAGCCTAGCTGGTTTCGCTCGTCTTTTACTTCATGATCTTTCAGAACAAGTTCGGCGATCTTCTTGTCGCGGCTTACTCGCTTGCGGTATCTTCGTCCGTTTTTCAGGTAAAGATCGATGTAATACCACTCGCCGCGCCTTCGGACAGTGCCCATGTTTTTTCCCTCATCTGATCTGATTTTGGTCCCTAAACGGTCCCAAGTCCTACATGAGGGATTCTAACGCACACTTAATCTATTGTCAAACAAGCAGTTACAGCATCGCTCTAAAAAAGAGTGGGGAGTAGTGGATTCGAACCACTGAAGGCTAAAAGCCAACAGATTTACAGTCTGTCCCCTTTGGCCGCTCGGGCAACTCCCCATGGAACAGGATCTAAGTATAGAGTTTAGAAATAGGAGAAATTGTAACAGTAACTTCTTCTATCCGCTATCCCCTATTCACTAAACACTAAAAGACAGCTGGTGGAGGGATTTGGCGCCTCCGTTTCACTCCGGTCGGCCACCCGCACTTACAAACATGACATCAGTCATGTTTATGAACAAGTGCTCCTTTCAAATCCCACCCTAGCTAAAAGACAGCTGGTGGAGGGATTTGGCGCCTCCGTTTCACTCCGGTCGGCCACCCGCACTTACAAACATGACATCAGTCATGTTTATGAACAAGTGCTCCTTTCAAATCCCACCCTAGCTAAAAGACAGCTGGTGGAGGGATTTGAACCCCCGACCCGCTGTTTACAAAACAGCTGCTCTACCAACTGAGCTACACCAGCGAAAGGGCGACATTCTACAGGAAAGCCTTGAAAAAATAAAGCCACGAGAAAAATAAAAAAGGCCGCGGCAGAATGATTCCACCGCGGCCCTATGAAATAAATCGCTTATGCGGCTTTCTTTTCCTTCCCCATCACAAAATACAGGATCATGCCCAGGATCGGCAGTACCAGAACCAGAATGATCCAAAGAATTTTTTTGCCCATAGACTTCGCACTTTTCGCGCAATCCACAATGGCAATGATATCAAGTGCAAGAACGATCAGCCCCAAAATTGTATTCATGCTCCCCTCCCCTTTTTGGTTATCTGAAAAAAGCAAAAGGCGCCGGAGATCATTCTCCGGCGCCTTTGCATCGATCAAAAACCCGCGATCAATAAACTCGCGTTGCCTCGGTTTCCTGAACCGGACGGGTAATCGCATCGCTCGTCATCACGAGCGTCGTGCGATGATCCCCTTCGCTGACCGCTTTCGCAGTCACTTCCCATGTGGCCTTCTGACCGGCCGCAAGAGAACCGAGCGGAGCGAACTCGACGGACTTCGTGCCTTCCGCCTTGCCCTGGGTAGGACCGGACGAAGACACATAGTCGAAGTTCTCTTCGAACGACATCTTGATAACGATGTTCTTATCCGCAGCGGAACCCTGATTCGTCACCGTGACGTAGAATTTCTCCGTCCCGCCGACCTGAACAGGATCTTCCGTGTCGATCACTTCCAGCAGGATCGCCGGAATGCCTTGAACATCGGACTTGACCGCCGCCGAAGCCTCCTGACAGCAGCTCCCGGTCGCATTCGCGACGCTTTCCCCGGTGCCGCCCGTGACGCTCTTATACGTTGCGTCAAGCTTCACGGCTTTCCCGGCATCCAGCGTGCCAATGTTCCACTTCACACGGCCATCATCCGCGGTGCCGCCATTGCTGGCCCCAACGAACTTCATCCCGGCAGGGATCGTGGCCGACACCATCGTATTCGCGGAAGCGGCATCGCCGACGTTCTGAACCGTGACCTGGTAAGTAGCATCCTTGGTCACAAACACCTTGTCCGGACCCGCAACGCCTACTTTAAGTTGGGGCTGTTTGACCGAGGTCGAAACCGACCCGGAAGCAGCGCTCAACCCGTTTGCGGCAGCGGCACTGGCTTTGTAACCGTAATTCCCAGGCTTGGAAGCCTTGAGATTCAGGCTGTAGCTCTTGGAAGCCCCGCCCTGAAGATCTCCGGCATCGATCTGGATAGAAGACTTGCCATCCGTCGTCGTAAGGCCGGCCGGAAGGGACATCTGAATGGCAGCATCCTGCGCATACCCCGTCCCGCTGTTCGTGATCGTCAGCTTGGCAGGAATAACATCGCAAAGAAGCGCCTGATTTGCCGCCTCAAGAGCTACCTTAAGGCTGGGTGAAATCGCTTCGGGACCAAGGCAAAGGGTCGGACTGTAGGTCGCCTTGGTGCATGACACGGTATTGCCCGCAGCTTTTGCGACACCCGTGATCGTAATGGTCTTGGTTTCCTTCGGTTTCAAATAGCCGAGGGCCCACTCGGCAACGCGCCCAGAGGTTTTGGTCGGTTCCGGAGCAGCCGTGTTCATTTCATATTGATCGGGAATCCGTTCGGTCACCACAACGTCATCAAGACCGCATTCGGATTTATTCGACACCAGGATCGTATAGGTGTAGGGTTTTCCCACAACGATCTGCTTGGGCATTTCCTTTTCGACGAGAAGCGGACTACTCGATTTCTCGCAATCATCGCATCCCATCGTCCCGCGCAACATCCCGCCGGTCGAAGGAGCCTTGGTTTTGCTCTCGCCTGAGCAGCAAGTCGCGCAACCGGACAGCACAAACGCGGTTCCGACAACGATGATCAAAGCGAGGACACTCACGATTTTTTTGGACTGGAACATGATTGACCTCCTGTTATTGTTTCTGTTGGACTAAAAACAAAAACGCTGGAATCATGTAACTTCTTTTTGGGGGGATTATATTATAGCCACTGCACAGAACCTCACGCAACTTTTTTTGAGGTCAAACCTCCGGCGGAGGGGTCTGCTGAGCGTGGAGCGCATCCTTGCCTTCCACTTTGCGCTTGAAAAGCCGTTGAGGGCCGAACGGTTTTACCATGACCAGAAAAACCGGCAGGACCAGAAGCGAACAGATCAGCGCCAAAAAGATCGTCAGACTCGTCAATATCCCGAAGTGGACCGTGATCCGGAAACTCGCGAATACGCTCGCCGCAAAACCCACCACAAGGATCAGGGTCGACACCACCATCGAGTTCCCCATATTCCGGTACGTATGGTGCAAGGCCTGAAGGTAATGATACCGGTGCTCGAACTCAAGCCGGAACCGGTAAAGGAACTGGATCGACGCATCGACCACAAGCCCCAGCACGATGCTTGCGATCATGGCCGTCGCCGTCGAAAGCTCAATCCCCATGAACCCCATGATCCCATAGACCGCCAGGATCGGAAAAAGGTTGGGGATGGCCGCCAGGAACCCCATCGGAATGGAACGGAAGATCAGAATGATCACGATCAAGATCGAGCCGAACGCGAACGCGAAGCTTCGCGTCTGTTCATGGATCAGGCTCTTCGCGATCTTCCCCAGCAGGACGACATTCCCCGTCAGCTTGTACTCAAAAAAATCGCTCAGATTGTTTTTTAAATACTCCCGGATCCGCTCTTCGAGAGCCGCGCCGTCCGTCGTTCCGATCGCCTTCATCCGAGCCTCGATACGGACTTCCTTGAAATCCGGGGAGATCAGTTTCCAGAGTTCCGGATCGTTCGACGCGACCATGCCCTTGAAATACCGCATCAGAAGCCATTGCTTTTGGGGTATCTCATACGCCCCCGGCTCGTCTTCGCGCGCTTCATTGATCTTCTTGATCAGGGTCGTAATGCTATTGACCTTCGGGATCCCGGGCTCGCTCTCAAGATAAGTCTTGAACTTGTCGAGCAACATCAGCGCTTGGGGATCCACCATACTCTCCCCGTCCTTGCGGCGGAACACGAATCCGAGGGAATAGACGCCGGTCAGATTTTCATCGATAAATTTTGTCGCGATCGCAAGGGGCAATTCCGGTTTCATCTGTTTGACGATGTTCGTGTCCACCTTGATCTTCTGCGCACCCTGGACCGAGACCGCCAAGACCAGGGCCGTCAGGATCAGGATCCACCACTTCCAGTGCATTTCGAGTTTTTCAAGGAACCCGATGATGACGCGGTTGAAGAACTTCCGCTCGTCGAACGCGTCCTCCTTAAGCGGCCGGTACGGTAGGATCGGCATCAGAAGCGTTGTCATGATGATCTCGACAAAATAGGAATAGAACGTCCCGAGCGCGGCATAGATACCGAAACTCTGAATGGCGGGGATCGGATTGATGGCAAGGGACGCGAACCCGAGGATCGCCGTGAAATGCGTGAGAAAGCACGGCATCCCGAGCTGTTCGATCGTCCGGAGCACCGTCTCTTTCAAACTATCGTGGTGAGGACGGATCTCAAAAAAGAGATTGATCAGGTAGGTCGAATTAATGACCGAGACGATCATGATCACCGGCGCGAGAAGCGACGTCATGAGGTTGAGCTCCTGACCGAGCGCGGAAATCGTCCCGAGCGTCCACACCAGCGTCGTGAACACGATCGACATCGAAAGGACCATGCAGGCAAAGCTCCGGTAAATGGCGTACGTCATGACGACCAGGACCAGGGTGATGGCCGGAATGAACACGAACTGGTCGCGGTGGATTAGGCGGATAAATTCATACTGCTCGACCGGCGCCCCGGCCATGTAAAATTTAACATCCGGCCGCTCGAAATCGTCGATGTAATCCTTCAACTGCCGGATGAAAACGCCGTTTGCCGCCGGATCTTTTCCCCCGGTCTTGAGATAGACAAGGATGTTTCCGATCTTGCCGTCGCGGGAAACGATATTGTTGAGGTAGAGCTCGTTACGGAGGACTTCTTTGCGAACATCCGCGGGAGACTGGTCCCCCTTATAAACCTTGTCCAGGACCGGGAGCGTCTTCACGCCAAGGAACTTGTGGCGGATATCCATCGCGTTAGCGAGGCTGATCACGCGCTCGACCTGGCCATAACTCGCGATCCCCTCGGTAACCGTCTTCAGGATCTTGAGGTTGTCCTTCGTGAAAAGATCTTTCGTGGACATCGCCACGGCGATCATCTGGTCGCTGCCGTACTTTTCCTTATATTGCTGGTAATAGCGGTACTCCGGAGATTTTTTGACAAAAAGGGTCTCCATCGAAGGATCGACCTTGAGGCGGGCGGCAGCCATGCCAAACAGCAGGACGCTGACCCCCATAACAAGCAGGACCGGCCAGCGCGAATGATGGATGAATTCCGCAAGTTTTCGGAACATGGATTTATTTTACCATAAAATGGTATGCGAAAGGAGGATGGCTGAGGGCGTCACCCCCTTGCTTTGCGCTACCTTTCATCCGCTGTCCTTCATCCTATGTTGACGATTTTCGTCTTGCTCTTGAACCCGCCCACAATGGCAACACGGCTTTTCGGAACGCTGAAATGTTCCGCCAAGACCTCGATCACGGCCTCATTCGCGCGCCCCTCATGAGGCGGGGCCTTAACAAGGACCCGGAGCTCCCCTCCCGGCCCTTCCTCGACGGCATTTGTTTTGGCGTTCGTTTTGACTCTGAGAGTATATTTCATCACCGGGCCTTGCAGTTGAGTTTCGATTGTCGTTATAATAGGACCGTCATGAAAAAATACTTTTTGAAGATCATGCTGACGGCGGCCATCCTCGCCGCCCCGCTCCTGTTTCTCCAGCCAAAGGCGATTCCGTTCGAAATGCGAGAAGGCCGCGCGAATTTAGCGGTCACGCTCCGCCTGCCCAAAGATTATGAATTCACGAAAGGCGCCCCTTTTAATCTCACCTGGGAAAGCGGCAACTCCAGTTCGGTGCAATTTGAAAATGCGCCCGCCGGGAATTTCGACCCCTTCAACTTGCCCTACAAGATCCCGCTCAGGACCTGGTCCGGGACCTCGGTGGTCACGCTCACTGCCAGGCTTTATTTCTGCCACAAACCTTCCAACATGTGCTTCCAGGAAACTTTCCAGACCCGGATCCCGATCATCGTGACCGGTCGCGGTAATCTCATCCTCAGCTACACTTGGGACATCAAACCGCGCCAGCGTGAGACCAGCGTAACGCGCAACGTGCAATCCGCCTCGTAAAAAAAGAAAACGTCTTGTGTTTTTCGCCATGCGCCGGGCGCGGGACACACGACGTTTTTGACGTCAGCGAAAAACGTCGCGAAGGAGCGGATAGTTTCTGTCTTTTCCGGAAAGGATGAATTCGCGACCGGGCCTCGGCCACGGAATACCCAGCTGCGGATCGCTCCAGAGGATCCCCCGTTCATGCTCCGGGGAATAATAGTCCGAAACCTTGTAGAAAAACTCGGTCCCTTCCTCAAGCACGCAAAACCCGTGGGCAAAACCTTTGGGGATGTAGAGCATCTTCTTGTTCTCGCCGGAAAGGACCACTGCGAAATGCTTCCCGAAGGTTTCTGACCCGGGACGGATATCCACCGCAACGTCAAACACCGAACCACGCGTGACACGGATCAGTTTTGCTTGCGCCCGGGGCTCGATCTGGAAATGCAGACCGCGCAGCACATCTTTTGCGGAAGCGCTGGCATTGTCCTGAACGAAATCGTCGAAGATCCCGTGCGCGGCAAAAATCTCTTTCTGGTAGCTTTCGTAGAAAAAACCGCGGGAGTCCGGAAAGACCTTCGGCTCGATCACGAGCACGCCATCAATGGGAGTTTTAATAAATTTCATAGCAATCCAAAATTTAAAGGTGAAAGATCAAAGCCACATTCCAAAGACCAAAACCGGTTTTAAAATTTGCCCTTGGGTTTTGATCTTAAATTTTTACCTTTTGCTTTCGACTACATCAGTAGTCGTTGGATCTCTTCGACCACCCTTACAAGGTCGAACGGCTTCTGCAGGAACGTATCGCGGCCGTTCTCTTCCGCCTCATCCATAAGGTGCTGGTCAACATAACCGGTGATCATAACGGTCTTGGTCCTGGGCGATTTCTCTTTACAGGCCTTGAGCACATCGATCCCCGAGGCATCCGGAAGTTTCATGTCGATCATCACGACATCGGGCTTCACGCTTTCAACCAGACGAATCCCCTCTTTCCCGGTGTCCGCGACATGGACTTCGTAGCCTTCTTCTTCCAGAAATTCCTTGATCTCCTGGACGATCCCGACTTCGTCATCAACGATCAGTATCTTCTTTTTCGCCATACGCCACCTGTTCCACTTTAACACCCGGTGTTTGATCTCCGGCCCATCAAATCCAACGCCGGAAGTCGGTCCCGGATAATGAAAAGTATTCTATCCCGCCGCGGGCGCCGGGGAAACCGTTTTCAGAACCTTCGTCTCACCGTAGATCGGCAACGTCAGCGTGAATGTTGTTCCCTCGCCCAACTTACTGCGGACGCCGATGGTCCCGCCATGAAGCTCAATAATGTATTTGCACATATAAAGACCCAACCCCGACCCTTTGCCCGGCGGTTTGGTGGTGAATCCGTAATTGAAGATCTTCTTCATCACATCTTCGGTCATGCCGGTCCCATTGTCCGTGAAATGCACCGCGACCATTTTGGAGTCCTGCTTGTCGATCTCGGCGGTGACTGAGATCTTGCGGTGCCGCTTCCCCGCCATCGCGTGGTAGGCATTGATGAACATATTGAGAAAAACCTCCTGCAGGCGCTCGAGGTCCCCGCGGATCAGCGGCACATTGCCCGGCACGTTAAAATCCACCTCGGTCCCGGACAGGTTGTCCAGATACGTCTGGAACTGAACGAGCGGCAAAGTCTCTTCCAGAATGAGCTTGAGCGAAAGGGGTTCGAATTTCCCCTTCTCCGATTTTTTGAGGAGCCCGGTGAGCGTGTTCACGACCGCCTTGATACGCTCGATATTTTTTTCCATTTTGTCAAAGACATCCAGGATCTCGGTCACCTTCATGTCCGGCGTCTTGCGGTACTTGAGGATCACACGCGAAACGTTCATGGAAAGGATCGTGAGCGGATTGTTGACCTCATGACCGACCGACGCGGCAAGACGCCCGAGCGTCGCCATCTTTTGTTCGTGGATCAGCTGGGCCTGCGTGTCCTGAAGTTGTTTGTTCGCGCCCTCGGCTTCCTGCAGGGCCTTCATCAGGAGGGTCTTGGAATGTTCCAGCTGTTCGTTGATATGCTGGAGCTCGTGGGACTTGCGGATCGCCTCGTCATAGAGCCGTGCGTTCTCGATGGCGATCGAAGATTCCTGTGCCAGCGTATAAAGGAGGTTCAGGTCCTCGTTAGAATAGTATTCGCCGGATTTTTTCTCGCCGAGCATCAGAACGCTCTTGAGTTCCTTCCCGAGAAAGCTCGGCACGCAACAGCTGGTCTGAAGCTGGTTCATCCGCTCCCGGATCGCTTCGAAATCATATTCCCGGTCGCTCTGGTCCCGCTTGTAAGACGCCGCCTCGACCTGTTCTTTCACGCGCTCGATATCAACGGCCTCTTTATGGTTCTCGAGATAATGGATCAACGGGTCGTTGGCATAAAGCGTCAGCGAAAGATGCTTCTTGTCGTAACCGCGCTGGTAGACGAGATGATACTGATCGCTATTGCGTTCTCGCATCAGAACGCCCGCGTTCTTCACGCGCATCTTCATCGTCACGAAATGCACCACAAGCCCGAGCAAATGCTCGAGGGACTCGATATTCGACATCCCCCGCGACGCATCTTTGAGGAGCTTGTGATAATCATACTTCTTCTGGAACAGGAATTTATCGGTGAGATTAGTTAACAACTTTCGCGCAGGATCAAAAAACGCCATCGCAATCAAAATACTAGCAATTCGAATCGATGTTTCGCCAAGGTTTAGAACTTGTCCTATAGCACCCTGCACAAACGTGGTCACGCCAGCAACCACTGCCATCAATACCGCAAAAAGGCCCGCAAAAACTAACGTTTTTTTGATGATTACGGCAACATCAAGAAGATGATGCTTAACTATTGCATAGCTAATTATAAAACAATACAAAGGGATGAAAAAAATCCCGAATGGATATACATTAGGCAAAAATGCCGGAAGGAATGTGGTAAGACCGCCACAAACGCCTATAAAGGTAGCTATAAAAAAATAACTCAGCTGAACGCGCTGCAGCCCCTTTGTCTGAAAATGATAGAGCAAAAGGAGAAAATAGCCCCCAACAAATGGAAGCATATAATAGATTGCCAACCCAGAATAAAACTTCCCAGGAATTAGCCAGTATTGTAATCCCGCCTTCAAGCTGGCATCAAAAATTATCAGCTGCGTAAAAATAATTAAGAAAGAAAAACAAACACTAAAAAAATAAGCGCTTAACGCAAAAATTCTAAAAAAAATATTTTTTTGAAAGTCTGAGCAGAAAGATATTACGAAGTCAAAAAAAACCGGGGGAAGAAAAACCGCAAAAACGTTAATGAATTTTATAAATCCAATAGCAACATTTTTCGAACCACTTAAAAAAGAACCGATAAAACCAACGCTAACCAAACTAATAAGAAAACAAAATACACCCCATAACTTTTGCGGCTTTGTTCGAATAGCACGAAAAAAAATAAAAAAGCCCAACAAACTGCTGCTCAAACAACTGATTCCCCACGAAACTACATAAAATGTCATGACTTCTTTTTCTTTTTAGGAAACAAAGAAAAAAACATACCTGTTTCTTCTCGATACAATCGATATGGTGATCCGAATATTTTCTCATTGTTTTTTTCTTCCGCAAACATACGTACAACATAAGCCGGCATCACTATAGAAATAAAAAACAGGCATGAGTAACAAACATTGGCTATCATCAAAACTGATAACTGCTCAACTAACGTGGCAAAATAAATCGGATGCCGCATATGCTTGTATGGTCCGAGTTTTATTAATCGTCGTTGTTGAATTCTCGGGTCACCCAGCGCGTGAATAGCCCATTGCTTGCCCAATATGCGCATGCTCCACAACTTCAATCTTAGGGCGATAAAATATAAAAATAAGCCACTGCATGTTAGAACCCAATTAATTGATTGTGCAATCAAATAAAATTCAAATATAACGATATAAAAAAACATGACGTAAACTGTCGTGACAACAATTAGTGACCAATCTTGACCTATTATTAATTTTTCTTGTTCTCGGGAAGTTAAAAAAGTTTCCCAAAGTCTAACAATGGTGTGGATGAAAAGAAAAATAGAAAAAAAGTTTCCACCCGGCACCTCGCTTCGCAAATTAAGAAATAAGGCTGCCCAAGGTCCTAAAAATCCAATAATGATAAGAAATGGCAATAAAATTTTTTTCATCTTTTAATCATTGCCGAATCGCTAATTCCCCTAATTGTTGCAATGTTATTTGCTGTGGTCTATACCCAAATGATAAGGCTTTACTCACATCGACATCCCAGGAATTCATTACCTCTTTCATTCGTTCCCTTGTTAGAAAAACTTTCTCATGAAATATCAACCCCAACCCTTCACCCAATAATCCTATTATATAAGCAACTACTGGTGATATGGTTCTCTGTGGGCGCGGCACATTTAAAGTATCGGCAATAGCCCATACTAATGCCTTAAAAGACACAGACGCCGCATCGGCAATATGAAATATATCAAGCTCAGAAGTTGACATCGTTAATAATTGGACTAAAAACAGCACCAGATTCTTTACGTAACATAAACTGATTAGGTTATCTCCCCGCCCAATAAAACAAAATGTATTATTAGCAATTTTTCTTTTCAAGAATTTTAATCGGGACTCTTCGTTCATGTCCTCCCCGTAAATTAGAGGGCATCTAATAATTACTATATCTTTTTGGACTTCGGACAATTTTTCCTTTAAGGCAGCCTCTGCCGCCCTCTTGCTTTCTCCATAATGCGAAATGGGGTGCGATGGCATCGTTTCATCAAGCCTAGTAATCGCTGATGGCCCAACAGCAGCGATACTACTCAAATAGATAAACTTTTTAACGCGACTTCCTTTTAAAATCCCGTAAAGATTAGATGTTCCTTCGCAATTTACTTGGAAAAGTTCTTTTTTATTTTTAGAAAAAACACTCCCCGCTAAATGGTAAACGATATCTGCCGCTCTAATGGTCTCTGCAGCATCGCGAATCTGGGAAAGATTTCCAACAACAATGCTTGCCCCCATGTCTTTTAATTTCTGCGCAAGTAGGTTATTGCGCCGCACAAGGCAAATTACTTGGTGAGCATCCCCCAGCAATTTTCTGACTAGGTGTTGCCCTACAAAGCCAGTCGCGCCTGTAACTATTACTTTCATGACAAGAGGTCTTTAGTGCTATTTGAGGTCATTATTACTCCAATCAACAGCATCAAGTTAGTTTTTATTTAACTTGTCGAATCACGATGCTCGCATTTTTCCCACCAAATGCCAAACTATTACACAACACTACTCGAAAATCACCCGCGCGACCAATATTGGGCACATAATTCAAGTCACACTCGGGATCGGGGGTTTCATAATTAATGGTGGGATGGATGAAACCTTCGTTGATCGCCAACAATCCGGCCGCCATTTGTTGAGCTCCCGAAGCTCCTATAGGGTGTCCAAGCATGGACTTCACAGACGGCATTAGTATTTTCTTCGAATGTGCGCCGAAAACTTTTTTTACTACATTTGTTTCATAACTGTCATTGATTTTGGTCGCATTGCCATATGCTTCAAAAATGTCTACTTGCTCTTTCTCTAATCCAGCATCCATAACGGCTGCATTAATTGCCCTAACAGTTTGGTCTCCAGAAGGATGGGGCCGCGTCATATGCCAAGCATCACAGGTTGAACCATATCCTAAAACTTCAGCATAAATTTTAGCTTTTCTTGCAAAAGCCTTCTCAAGTTCTTCAAAAACAAATATCCAGCCCCCTTCACCAATAATGAACCCTTCCCGATCCTTATTAAATGGCCGAGAAGCCTTGCGCGGATCTCCTTTCCAACTGGACATAGCACCCATACGGCAAAAAGCTGCAATAATGCCATCACAAACACAAGCATCAACACCGCCTGTAATCACTCGATCACTAACTCCATTCTGAATTAAACGCAACGCATAGCCCATAGCATCTGTTGCGGAAGTACATCCTGTTGATATCGTCAAACTCATGCCATGAGCATTTAAAGCGCGAGAAATCTCACTTGAAATTGCTCCGACGAAACCCGCCAATCCAACATATGGCCTAACTTTATTCAGCCCAAATTGTGCAAATGAATAAGCATCGGGCAACATATACTCAACACCGGAGGTCGAACTACCAAGAATAACCTCAGTTGTATTGACTGGATCAAGTTCGACATTTGCATCTCTCAAAGAGAGCTTGGCTGCCGCAACGGCAATCTGCGAAGAACGCGACATGCGTTTAATTTCTGTTTCTTCAGTAATAAAATCGGTCGCTTGAAAATCTCGAACTTCTGCGGCTGCATGACATGGCAATTTAGAGGAATCAAAAAGCGATATTTCGCCTACTCCATTTTTACCCTCTTTCAATCCTTTCCAAAAAGTCTCTCTCCCAATACCAAATGGAGAAACCACGCCTACTCCCGTAATAACAACACGTTTGTTCTCTTTCTTCTTATTGTCCGAATAAACGCTTCGGTCAACGCTTGTTTTCGACTTTAAACGACGATTATCCGCGAGAAGCTGCAATTCTTTTTGAATGTTGTTTAAAAAATCCTTACTATCAAAAGGCTTAGAAAGAAAATGTGTGACACCGAGACGAATGGCAAGGGCGGGCGTATCTTCTTCCGCATATCCTGAAATTACAATAAATCCACAAATGTGATTTATCTTTTCATAAAACGCTTTAATCTTCTCAATGGCCCGAATACCATTTTCACCTGGCATTCTCACATCAGTTACAATTAATTCGAAATTAATAATCTTTGCTTGGCTTACCGCCTCATCAGCAGAAGCGGCTGTTACAACAGCGTAGCCATTACGTTTTAACAAACTCTCTACACTTCTGCGGACTAAATCATCATCATCAATTAGAAGAATTTTCTTTGACATAGAATGAGCCCTTTCATACCTTTCTAAAGTATCGGAATTCTAAATTATAACTGTAATCAAACGAATGAGTTAGAACGCAATCCTTACGACACATCAAAAATCACAGCAAATACCGTTCCTTGCCCCACCGATGACTCGACACTAATACGCCCGTTATTGCGCTCTACAAGCCGCTTGACGACGTAAAGCCCCAACCCAGTCCCTGAGGGCTTAGTCGTATAAAAAGGCTCGAAAACGCGGCTTAAATGCTCGGGAGCAATTCCGCAGCCGGTATCTTCGATACTTATCAGCACCTGGTGCTTTTTACCCTCTGAAGACACGGTCTTTAAAGGCTCCTCAAGACCGGGTTCTGTCAGGGATGCAGTAACAGTGATCGTTCCACTGCCGGTTATGGACTGGCAGGCATTCACGAGCAGATTGACAAAGATCTCTTCCAGAGACTGCCTGTCCGCAACGACCAAAGTTCCTTCGGGAATATTGCGAACTATTGTGATCCCTTTAAGATCCAGTTCACTTTCCACAAACGGCAGAATGCGCTCGATCAGCTCCCCAATGTTAACCGGCTGCTTTTCATAGACCTGATCGGTCTGTCGGCGCGCATAGAGCGAAAAATTCTTAATGATCCCGAGAGCCCGTTCTGCCTGCGCAACCGCCCTTTGAGCAACTTCTTTGATCTTCCCGGAATCATATTCCCCCGCTCTTTCCGCAAGGGTTTCAGCCAATCCCTTGATCACAAAAATCGGGTTCCGGATCTCGTGGTTGATACTGCTCGCGATCACCCCCAGCGTGGTCAATTTCGCTTCCTGAATGGCATCCGCCAGCGCATTCACATCGAAAAGTTTCTGTTTGATCATAAAATAGGCCACCCCGAATGGATAAATAGGAAGCAGCAAAAGCGTATATTGCGGAAAAGGAATCCCGTATATCGGGAAAAATGTGGGGCTACCACCGATAAAACCGATCAACGAAGTTAGGAACACCCCCCTAATTTGTTCCTTTTCAGGACCCGCGGCAGTTTCAATCTTTTTGTACAGCTCGATAAAACTCAGCGGCACAAGCAAGCAGAACATCAGCGTAAAAACATAATAAAGCGGACCTGCTTGCGAGTAATATTTGAAACCGACCATCGGAACTACCCGAGGAATGAACCATGGAGAAACCAACACAGCCACGATATAGCAGAATGTCAAAAATCGCTTTTGCCGGGCATCGGTATAAGTAACCACAAAGTGATACCACGTCACAGGAACAAAAATCGCAAAACAATTCCCGAGCCGACCCATAAACAACCCGAGAGAAGGAGAAACATCATTATTAAGGTTGATTGCTATGAAAACAGCCCATGCGGAATAGAAAAAAGCCATTCCAAAATAACGTTTCCCTATTTTGTCCTCACGTTTCAACCATACCAGCAACCCAAGCAGAAGAGAACAAAACCCAAAACAAAGAATCACGAGACTATATAGATTCATACCCCGACCTTGTTTTTAGCGTTTACAACTTCCCCCTTCGCCTAAGCCCAGCGCCGAATGCGCAGGCTTAAACGGGCAACGTGACGGTAAAAACGGTGCCGCGGCCAAGAACGGATTCGACCTTGATCCGGCCGCGGATCTTCTCGACCAGTTGTTGCGTGATATAAAGCCCGAGCCCGGTCCCTTCGGCTTTCGTCGTATAGAATGGTCGGAAAACGTCCTGGATCTTGTCTTCCGGAATCCCAGGCCCAGTGTCGGCGATGGTGACTAACAGCCGATTATTTTCACCCTCAAGAGACCCGGTCTCTGAATGCTTTTTGAGACCCGGCCTCTGAAGTGTCACAGTGATCCGGATCTCCCCCTCTTTCCCGCTTTCCCTTATTGCTTGCGAGGCATTCACAAGCAGGTTGAAAAGGATCTCTTCAAGATAACGCCGGTCCGCGATCACGGGCGGAAGATCGGGTGCGATCTCCCGCGTAAGCGTGATGCGATGCGTCGCCAACTCATGCCGGATGAGCGGAAGGATATCTTCCAGAACCTCAGCGACTTTTACCGGTTCGAATTTGATCTCGCTTTCGATGCCGGCTTTGGCGAAAAGCGATAGCCGCTTGATGATGTCCATCGCCCGGTCTGCCTGCGCCATAGTCTTCCGGAACGTTTCATTTGCGCTTTCGATCACTTTCTTGTCGTTTGGAAAAACCTCGTCTTTTTGCCGTTCAAGACAGCTTTCCGCGAGTCCTTTGATGATGAAAAGCGGATTCTTGACCTCGTGATTGATGCTCGCCGCCAGCACCCCGATCGCCGTCAGCTTGTCCCGATGCGCGGCTTGGGCAAGGTCTTCCAAATCAAACAAGCCCTTTCGAATAAGAAAATAAGCTGTGAGGAAAGGATAAACTGGCATCAAAAAAACAGCATATTGTGGGATGAAAAAACCATATCCGGGAGGAATCATAAGACCTCCGCCTAAAAATCCGAGAAAGGTTGCTATAACAAATCCTATTAATTGTCTTCTTTCTCTCGCGGAAGAGAATCGTAATTTACGTATCAGAAAAGCAAATCCCCAAGGAATAATCAGCATAAAAAACACCAGAAACACATTAAAAAGTATTCCTGGTTGTAAAAAATAAAGGGAAATCGGGGAAGTTTTAAGCCCCGAAATAAACCTATCGGAAAAACCCGACATTCCTATGATCAAAGAGCTAAAATAAAGAACTGTCAGAATTTTCTTATGCCGCTGAAATTCCCCGGAATAAACGAGAGCAAAATGAACCCAAGTTGCAGGAATAAATATGGCGAAGGAATCTGCCACTCTCACATAAAAAATGGCTTTCTCATAAAGGCCATATAAGCTCCAAAAAATTCCGAAGAAAATTCCCCAAAAGCTGTTAAAAAGAGTAAATACAAAATAAGTACGCCCAACAGCATCCGGCCTTTTGAATAAGATCAACAATCCAACAAAAAGAGAGCAAAAACCAAAGCACAGAACTGCAAGGCTATACGGATTCATAGCTGGGGGAGTGGAAACCTAATGGTAAAGGTCGCGCCCTTCCCAGGCGCAGACTCAACCGCGATCGTGGCGCTGTGGCGCTTCAGGATGCCGTAGCTGACAGCAAGACCAAGGCCCGTGCCGGCGCCAACATCTTTCGTCGTGAAGAACGGATCGAAGATCTTTTTCTGATTCTCCTTCGAGATCCCGATCCCGTTATCTCTCACGATAAGCTCGACCGACTCTTCGACGGAGCGAGTCTCGACCACGATTTTTCCTTTTGCACCCCGGCCCTGGCTTCTATCTTTTTCTGATTCAAGGTTGCCAGGACTAGGCCAATTAACCTTTGAATCTTTTGATTGAGAATTGGCCTTGACCGCATCTCGCGCGTTCACCAAAAGATTCGTCAGCACTTGCTCGAGCTCGTTGGCGATCCCCGGCACCGGCGGCACCGCCCCGAGTTGCATCTCAACCTCGATATTTTCCTGATGGAATTGGAACCGGAGCAGCGCACAGGTCCCCTTAACAACCTCATTCAAATCCACGGGCCGGTGCGGTGCTTCTTCGGCGGTCTTCCGGGCATATTTCATCAACTTCTGCACGATCCCTTGGCAACGCTTCGCGCCCTCCTCGATAAGATCCAACGACTCTTTCGTATCTTGATCCGCCGTCATCTTGAGGATCTGTGCGTTCGTCAGTACCGCCGTCAACGGATTGTTGATTTCATGCGCCACCCCGCCGGCAAGCGTTCCGAGCGTCGCAAGTTTCTCGGCCTGTACCAGCTGTTCCTGCGTCTTCACAAGTTCACGGGTCCGCTCCTCCACGCGTTCCTCAAGCTCCACATTCCATCGTTTGAGTTCTTCGCTCAGCTCGCGGATATCTTCGAAGCGCATCGAATTGGAAAACGCGATCGTCACAGGCGACCGGAGCTGGGAAAAAAACTGGATCTCACGGAACCCATACCTGCGAAGATTGGCTTTCCTTCCAAGATGCGCCACACCGATCAGCTTCCCGCCGAGCACAAAAGGCACCGCGACCAAAGCCTGCGTCTTCTCGAAATAATCCCGGATCTCGTCCCGGAACGCTTCCACCTGCGGGTCGCCCACGACAAGTTCCGCGGCCACGACCGCATCCTGCCGCTCCAGCCATGCCAGAAACGGATGGCTTTGAGGAAACGGCTTCAGGTTCCGGACCCCTTTGGCAATGGATGGCACGAATTCGGCGTTCTCTTCATCCAGGAGATACACCGAAAGCCGGCGAACATAGAGCCTGCGGCGAAGCATACGGGCAAAACTCTGCAAAAGGTCGCGCAAGTTCTTCAGGTGGACAAGCTCCTTGGAGAACTGGTCCAGCACGGCGAGAAGATTCACGCGCTGGCGCTGAAAAAGCTGGTCCAACCGGGGCTGGATCGACCGGTAATAAAAATAGAAAATGATCGCCACGGCAAGAAAATAGACCGTAGAGCTCCAGGCCGACCCCGGATCACGAAGCCGCTGGCTCCAATAGACAAGCGCGCCGAACGGCACCATCGCCACCGCGGTCGTAACAAACCACATGAACGTCTTGTGGATAACGGTTTCAATATCCATCAGGCGATAACGGATCACGCAGTACCCGATGATCGTCGTAAAAAGGAACATGGGAAAGAAAGCCACCGGAAAGACCGGGATACCGTAATTAGGAAGATATTCAACCGAGCCGACGAACGAAACCACAAAAGCCAGGAACATCAGCCGGATGTTCTTCTTCACGGCCGCCGTGCTCGCAGCCCGATAGATGCGAATAAAATTGACGGAAGAAAGGATCATGAGACCGAAAAACCACACGAGGAAGAGGGGCTCCAGGGGTCCGGCCTTGGGAAAGTACCCGGCCCGGTAACCGTACACGCCTCCGACAATACCGGGAGACAGAACGCAAAGCAGGTAGAAACCGACCGCGATCAGGTAATGAACCCAGATCCATTTTTTATTTTTCCTCAGAATCTCGGGATCCCAGGACGCGCTGAAGAAGAAAAGGGCGGGGGTCACAAAAATGATCCCGAACCAGGTATAAACACGGGAGAAAACGACCGCCGTCGCTTCGTCCGACATGGAGCAGACGATCCCGACGCCCGTGAGCCAAATACCCGCGGTGACGGTTGTGATCATATAACCGATATGCGTCACCGCCCGCTTGCTTTGGAAATAAACGAATAGCCCCTCCAGAGAGATCAAAACACCGACCATAAAATGGGGCAGTGCATACACGTTAAAGAAATAGATCTGCGGGTTAAAAATAGAGTTCGTCATATTGGATCGCCCTGTGCATGACATCGTGGAGAACATTCATGTATTTCCGGATCTTCTCGAGAGGCCCTTTCATGCTGACCACGCAGACCTTCCCGCCATCCTCGGACGGAAGTGAAAAGTTGCTGAACGCGATAAATCCGTCCGTGTGAGCGTCGCTAGCGGGCGCGACAAAAAAATCGGCTTTTTTGATGATCGTGACCCCAAGCGTCCCCCCAAATTCCTTCAGCGGCGCCGACAGATATTTTGTCGTCGCGGCATACAGGAACGCGGGTGCCGCCGCATAAGATTCCAGAAGCTCATAGCCTTCGCTGCGACGCTTCCGGGTAGCAAATAGCTGGCGGTTAAATTCCTTCTGAAACATAAAAAACCCCCGGTCGGGCCTTCGGTTATCAAGATAAACACCCGGCCGGATGAAGATAAAACCGAGCGTTCGTTCACGCTCAGGGGTCGCGCGAAGATCCACGGGAACCGCAAATTTCGTGTCCTCGAATTCCGGATACTGTGCCAGTTTCCACAAGAGGAGCGCCGCGGAAGAAATGACTTGCTTCGCACGACGGGCAAAACGTTTGTTCAGCCGGTTCCTTACCCTCAAAAAGGGTTGAAGGTCCATGAACTGATAGACATGAAAAATCCCGCCCTTGCCCCGGACCGCGGAGCACAACTCGGGGACCGGGTTTTCTTCAGAACCGGCCGCGGGAAACCGGAGATCGTCCCGCGTCCCCCACCGTTTCTTGAGTTCGTTCAAAATCTCCTGGGCCGGAACACCGTCGAATGCGATGTGGCTGAACTGGATCC
>DAOPYQ010000019.1:0-20917 GCA_035352955.1 Candidatus Omnitrophota bacterium | reverse complement strand
GGACTGGACGTTCTGGGAGCTCTATTTCGGGGACGGGACGACGGAAGGCGCCACCCAGAAGAATGGTACCAATAAAATCACGGCGCTCACCGAACTCAAGATCCAGCTCAAGCACACCCTTAAAGCCGGTTCTTCGAATTGGGACCTTTCCTGGGGCGGTGGGTATCTGACCGATGTTATCCAAATCGCTGCCGGGGGGAGTCACACTCTCGCTCTTTTAGCTAACGGGACGGTAATGAGCTGGGGGTTAAGCGGGTTCGGTCATAGTATTTGGGAGGTAACGACCGACGTCGTAACGCCGGTCTTGGTGTCTGGTCTTTCGAATGTTACGGCAATTGCGGTTGGAGATTTTCATTTCTTGGCTCTTTTGTCGGACGGTACGGTCAAGAGCTGGGGAAGTAACGTGTATGGGCAACTTGGGAATGGAACGACGATTGATAGTTCCACTCCGGTTACAGTTTCAGGCCTTTCCGGTGTTAGCGCAATTTCAGCGGGCTATAACCATTCCCTAGCCTTGATCGGCAGCGGTACAGACTCTGGAAAAGTATGGGCCTGGGGGTATAACGCGTCTGGGCAACTTGGCGATGGAACGACGACAACTCGTTTGGCACCGGTGGCAGTTTCCGGTCTTTCCGCCGTGACTGCGATTGCTGCCGGTTATCAACACTCTCTTGCTCTTTTGTCAGACAAAACCGTCAAGAGCTGGGGCGGAAACGGTTATGGACAGCTGGGCGACGGAACGACGACAACCCGGTTGACGCCTGTGACGGTTTCCGGTCTTTCCGGCGTTACTTCGATTAATTCAGGGGCGGCTCATTCCCTTGCTCTTTTGTCTGGTGGAACTGTTAAGAGCTGGGGGTGGAATGCTTTTGGCCAACTTGGGGATGGTACGACAACGGATCGTTGGACTCCTGTCACGGTTTCCGGGTTGGCAGATGTCAGTACACTTGCGACAAATGGTAATCATTCTCTGGCGCTACTGGCGGACGGTACCGTCAAGAGTTGGGGAACGAATGGTGTTGGCTCTCTTGGGGATGGTACGACAACGGACCGTTGGACTCCTGTTCCTGTCCTCGGGCTTGAGGGTGTGACCGCGATTGCGACTGGGGGCGGTCATTCTATTGCGCTTTCGGTGACCGGAACCGTCTACGGTTGGGGACAGAATCAGTGCGGTCAGCTTGGGAATAATTCGACGAGTTTTGCGGTAGTAGCTCCCGTTCACGTTCTTACGGCAATCGAAAGTCTTACTTCTTTAACGAATATTTCGAAAATTGTTTCCGGCGGGTTTCATAGTCTTGCTCTCAAAAGTGATGGTTCGTGTGTGTACGCCTGGGGGGAGAACGATTCCGGCCAGTTGGGCGATACAACCAACTCGGCTGCACGAACGCCCGTGAGAGTCTGGAATGAAGAGGGAACCGATTACTTATCGGGAGTTCTGGATATCCAGGCTGGGAGCGAGTATTCCTTGGCCCTTTTATCCGATGGGACTGTCAAAAGCTGGGGGGCGAATCGATATGGTCAGCTTGGAAATGGAACGCTGACATCGAGCCCAATCCCCACCACGGTCTCCGGGCTTTCCGATGTGCGTGCTATTGTGGCAGGGGAGTATCATGCTCTGGCCCTTTTATCCGGCGGAACCGTTAAGAGTTGGGGGTGGAATTCTGCGGGGCAGCTTGGCGATGGCACAACAACAGACCGGTTGGTTCCTGTGACGGTTTGCGGTCTCTCCGAGGTCACCGCGATTGCTGCGAGTTATGATCACTCTCTCGCGCTTTTATCGGATCACACAGTTAAGAGTTGGGGGGACAACACTCAGGGGGAACTTGGCGATGGAACCACGACAATGCGTTTAACCCCTGTGGCGGTTTCGGGGCTTACGGGTGTCACTGCGATCGATGCGGGTGAGAGATTTTCCCTCGCGCTGTTGTCAAACGGAACCGTTAAAAGTTGGGGATGGAATACATATAAGCAGCTTGGCGACGGAACGGCAACGAACCGCTCGACGCCTGTGACGGTTTCCGGTCTTTCCGGCGTTACTGCGATCTCGGCCGGTATTTTTCATTCTCTCGCTCTTATGTCCGATGGAACCGTCAAGAGTTGGGGAAGCAACGGGTATGGTGAACTTGGAAATGGATCGGTGATATCAAGCGCGATTCCCGTTACGGTTTCCGGTCTTGCCGATGTCAGTGTGATCAGTGCGGGGTATGATTTTTCCACTGCTCTTTTTCTAGATGAAGCGGCAAACGTCATTCAAGGCAAAAGCTGGGGGAAGAACAGTTCCGGACAGCTGGGAAATAATTCCGTGGCAAATGCTACTGTCCCGGTTGATGTTTCCGCGGTCCTTCGTGCGCCGCTGTTAGACAGTGAAATAGATAATATAAAGTACGGGGTTTTAGAAGCTCAGGACTCGACATTTCTTTTTACGGGTGAATATGGATTCGGTCCGGTGACATTTACGCAGATTCCGGATACGCAATTCAACAATCTTGTTTTGAGGGGAGCATTGGACAGTTACGTTTCGAGAGCGCTTGATAAGGTCGGACCGATAACGCTGCAAGAATTGCAGGGGAGAGTGAGGGGCAAACTCGAATTTTCGAACGAGCAGGAGCGGAAGCTCGAAATTGACGTTAAAAAGGCGAAATCGAATTTTGAAGAGGCTCAAAAAGGTCTTCAAAAATATTTGGATGGATTGGGGGGGCGAACATTAAATCATCGTTTTGGTGATTTTTTTGATCCCGCCAACGTTTTGCGGTTCAAAGTCAGCACCGGTGTTTTTGTGAAGGAAGGGGTAGTGTTCGTAGTGGATGGCGCGAACGAGCTGAGTTTCTTGGAAGAGGGAAACGGTTTGCGGGTGAATTTCAAGAGACCCGTGCCGAATCCCGCGGAGGATATGGGACGTGCGGGAGAATTTGTGAAGAAGAATACGGAACTTATGGTGGCGACTCCGGTGTTCCAGCACCGCCGGGAGGGAGCTCCGGGGATCAATCCCACGTCCCGGCCGGGTCAGTTCGGATCTTCGGGGGTCAATCCCGAGCTCTTACAAGTTCACCGGGCCGAACTGAAGGACCCTGGTCGTGACGTGTTCGTGAGAAGTCCCGGAGGCCAGTGGCGGCCAGCGACGACAGGGACGGTCCTTGTCCCGGGCGATGAGCTGAGGACCATTACCGGATCGTCGGTGAAGATGCTGCTTGACGGTGGAGCGGTCGGTCAGGTGGAGGTTTCGGAGCGGAGTTTTCTCCGGATCGGTAAAGCGGAAACCAACACCGTGACCGGCGACAAGACGACGCTTCTTGAGCTTGCCGTCGGGAAAGTCCTGGTACACGCGGAGAAGCTGAAAGGGGATTCAAAATTCGAGGTTCGTACCCCGACGGCGCTGACCGGAGTCCGCGGTACTACATTCACCGTGGAGGTGAAAGAGAGGGAATAACCCCAAAACGTTTATCGGAGCGTGGATGGCGGATCGCGATAAACAAATACCCAAAGTTAGTGATTCCCGCCGTTTACTTTCCTTCTTCAGAGGCCTTCAGGATTCGAAAGAATTCTACTCTTGATATCTCTCGAAAATATGATAAAACATAGTGCTTTTTGGGGATGAAAGATCCGCTTCGTTAACCCTTCGGCAAATCAAACGGTAGGGTCCCATGGATAAAAAAGAGTTCTACGAGAAGTCGGAAAAGATCATTAACGAGACTTTCGAGACGGTGAAGAAATACGCCAAGGTGGTCGCTGAAAAGACGGGTGAGGCGGCTCACATCACAAAATTGATGATCCAAAAGGCCTCGTTGGAGCACCAGTTGGCCAAGAGTTTTTCCCAACTCGGCGGAAAGATCTATCAGAAAGGCGTCCGGCAGGGGGAGCCCATCTCCCTGGAAGAAACCGAACTCCAGAAGATCATTGCCGAAGCCAAAAAGGTTGATACGGAGTTAGGACAGGTTGAGGCCGTTCTTGAAAAGGAACGCAAGGCGAGTGTGGTCAAAGCCGCAAAGCTCAAAGCGGTCCAAAAGAGAAAAAGCAGTAAAAATTAGGGTAGCGAATAACGGATGGCGAAGGGCGCAGAGCCCGGGATAACCTCGTCCGCCATCTTCCATTCGGTTAACGGTATTCATGCGAGCGTGGTGAAACTGGCAGACACATCACCTTGAGGGGGTGACGCCGCAAGGCATGGAGGTTCAAGTCCTCTCGCTCGCATTGTTCTTTTGAATAATTGCGTTGCCGTGGCGGTTCAAGGTGGACCGTCAGGAACGAACGCCTTTGCAGGAGGACTTGAAAAAGTCCTCGGCGAAGCCGTCCTGGTTTCTTTTTGGATAATAAAAACCAGGGCTCGCTCGCACCATTTTTAACAAGATGGCGGATGACTGGCGGATGGCGTAAAGCTGGCTTGTCGCTTTCCACCATCCTCCTTCCGTAATCCAGGATTTTAAAATGATTCCCACTCATATTTTTAGAGAATACGACATCCGCGGTATCGCGGGAAAAGAACTCACCGAAGAGGTCGCTCTCGCGATCGGAAAATCTTTTGGCACGGTTCTGGTCCGCGAGGGCAAAAAGACCGTTGTGATTGGTCACGATCACCGTTGGAGCGCTGAATTCCTTTATCGCGGACTTTCCAAAGGGCTGCAGAGTTGTGGCCTGACGGTCCTTGAGATCGGGCTCGTGACGACGCCGATGGTTTATTTCTACGCGACGGTTAATAAGGTCGATGCCGGGATTTCGCTCACGGGCTCTCATAATCCTCCCGATGAAAACGGCTTCAAGTTCCATCATTCCAGTCGTCCGTTCTATGGTAAGGAAATCCAGAATCTCCGCCAGGTCATCGAAAAGGGCGATTTTGTAACAGGACAGGGAAAGGTGGAGCATCCGGACCATAAGGCCATGATCCAGGCTTATGAGGACTACATTGTCGCCGGATTCAAATTCAGCAAGAAACTCAAGGTGATCCTTGATACGGGGCATGGCATGGCCGGGATCGTTGCGCCGGAGCTTCTCCGGAGGCTCGGCCACGATGTGACCGTGCTTTATGAGAACCTTGACCCGAAGATGCCGGACCATCAGGCCGATCCTTCGGTGCCGTCCAATCTGAAAGATCTCCAGAAAAAAGTTGTCGAGGCAAAGGCGGATATCGGGATCGCTTTTGACGGTGACGCGGACCGGATCGGCGTGGTGGACGAAAAAGGCCGGGTTATTTTTGGAGACAAACTTTTGCTGCTTTACGCGCGCGAGATCCTGACCCGGAAACCCGGCGCGATCATTATCGGGGACGTTAAAAGTTCCAAACAGATCTATGATGATATCGCCAAGCGGGGCGGGAAACCCCTTATGTGGAAGACCGGCCATTCGCTGATCAAGGCCAAAATGAAGGAAACCGGCGCGGAGATGGCGGGCGAAATGAGCGGGCACATGTTCTTCAAAGACCGATGGCTTGGATTCGACGATGCGGTTTATGCGGCTTGCCGGATCCTTGAAATTCTGGATAAGGTTAACGCACCGTTCTCGTCGCTTTTGGCCGATGTTCCCCAACTCGTGAATACGCCGGAGATCCGCTTCGAGCTTCCGGAGGAGATCAAATTCAAGGTTATCGCGAAGGTGGTCGAGGACCTAAAAAAGAAATACGAGGTTGTCGATATCGACGGCGCCCGCGTTCAGTTCCCCGACGGATGGGGGCTTGTGCGCGCGTCCAACACTCAGCCGGTACTTGTCATGCGGTTTGAGGCGGAAAGCCAGAAACGCCTTGATGAAATCCGGGCGATCGTCGAGAACGAACTTAAGACCGTGATGCGCGGGATGACCGGATGAATGGGGCTGCCCCAATGCCGATCCATCGAGGCAAAGCCGCGATCGGGACTGCACGAGCTGCTGTTCAGAAAAAGAAGATAAATGCTTGGGCTGTGATCATGGCAGGGGGCAGCGGGACCCGCTTCTGGCCGGAAAGTCGCAAGCACCTTCCCAAACAGTTCCTGAATCTTTTCGGAAAAACCACCCTCCTTGAACAAACTTTCGCACGGATTCAAAAAGTAGTTCCGGCTTCCCGGATCCTTGTTTTTACCGCGCTCGATAAAGCTTCTTCTACCGCAAAACTGCTCGGGATCCCCCGGAGCCAGGTGATCGGGGAACCCGTGGGGCGTAACACCGCGCCTTGTGCGGCTTGGGCTGCGGCCTATCTTCTCAAAAAGGACCCTTCGGCGGTTCTCGGGATCTTTCCGGCGGACCATTTCATTAAAGATGAAAAGACTTTCGCAAAAGTCCTTCGTGTGGCCTACCAACAGGCCGAATGCGAGGGGATGCCTGTGACGCTCGGGATCAAACCGGACCAGCCGCATACCGGATACGGTTATCTCGAAATGGGAAAGAAAAAGGCCGGAAGCGTCGGAGCTTCCGTGTTCGTACTTAAAAGGTTTTGCGAAAAACCCGGTTTGGCTCTTGCGAAGAAGTACGTTCTCTCGAAGAAATTCCTCTGGAACGCCGGTATTTTTGTCTGGCGCGCGGACCGGTTGCTGGATGCCGTCGAGCGTTATTTACCGGCGGTTTTTAAAACAGCGAAGGCGCTGACTTCGAAAAAACTTTCTCCCGGGAGGCTGAAAACGGTCTTCGGGAAAGCGACGAGCATTTCGATCGATCACGGGCTGATGGAAAAGATTTCGGGGGGTATCTTAACGATTCCCGTTTCGATGGGGTGGAACGACGTCGGGAGCTGGGCGATGCTCCGGAATCTTCTTCCGCAAGATTCGGCGAGGAATGTTATACTGGGTTCCGTGGTGGCTGTCGATAGCTCCGGAAATTTCATCAAGAGCGGTGGCCGGTTGGTCGCTACGGTTGGGCTCAGGGACCATGTCGTCGTGGATACGGGCGACGCGGTGCTGGTTTGTCCGATGAGCGAAACCGAATCGATCCGGAGGATCGTCGGCCGGCTGCAAAAAGAAAAAATGGGCCGTTTTTTATAAAACTTTCACTGTCGAGGTTCCTATGAAGAAAACTCTCGGTTTCCTGGGTCTAGTGTTTGCGGCTCTTTTTCTCTCGGGATGTGTGGTAAGCCATTTTAAGGACAGCAAGGGGCGTGAGTGCACGCGCGGGTATTTTACGTTTTTCGGGGTTGCCGGGTATAGTTGCAGTGTTCCTGAAGCGGGGGCCGCAGCCGCTGCAGCGGACAGAACGGGCGAGACCGAACTCAAAATTGCACCGGCAGGCCAGGCTGTTCCGACGGCTTCGAGAACGCTTCCCGGCAAGGCGATCGAGCAAAACATCAAAGCCACCACCCGCGTACGCTGAAGAAAGGCGTTTCCAACCTATTATGAATTTCCTTCAGGCCTTTGTTCTCGGGGTGGTTCAAGGTTTTACAGAATTCCTTCCCGTTTCAAGCAGCGGGCACCTCGTGCTTTTCCAGACCCTGTTCGGGATGAAAGAACCGATGGTCGCTTTTGATATTGCGCTCCACGGCGGCACGCTCCTCGCGGTTTTAGTGTATTTTTGGAAAGATATCGGTGATATCTTCGGGGACCTCTGGAGTTCCTTGAAAGAACTTGCGGCGAAAAGTTCCGGCGGGACGCCCGCCGTGGAACCCCCGCACCGGGGCATTTGGGTCTGTATCCTGATCACGCTTATCCCGACCGGGATCATGGCGGTTTGTTTTAAACACTTTTTTGAGACAGCTTTTTCAAATCTGGCTTTTGTTGCTGCGGCATGGTTCGTGATGGGGCTTCTGCTTGTCCTGAGCGAGCGTTTTCAAAAAGGGCAAAAAGACCTCGGTGCGTTGCATTATGGCGACGCTTTTTGGATCGGTCTCGTGCAGGGGATCGCGCTGATGCCGGGTATCTCAAGGTCCGGGAGCACGATTCTGGCCGGCCTGATGCTTGGGTTCCGGAAAGAAACCGCGGCAAAATTCTCTTTTCTTATTTCCATCCCAGCGGTCCTGGCCGCCATCGTGATGGAGCTCCGGCATGGCGCGGATTTTTTTACGGCTTATCCGAAAGAGGTTTGGACGGGGTTCCTTTGCGCGGCGGTTGTTGGCTATCTTGTCATCTGTTGGCTGATGAACCTTGTCCGGAAGGGGCGTTTCTATCTCTTCGGATATTACTGCATCGCGATAAGCCTTTTTGCGGTGACTTATCTGATCCTTTCGTGATCGATGAAAACGGTCCGCTGCGTCCTCAAGCCAGGTAAGGAAAAACCCGTCCTGAACCGCCATCCCTGGATCTTCTCCGGGGCGATCGACTCGATCGACGAAGGATACGAAGCCGGCGACCTCGTTTATGTTCTGTCTTGCCGGGAAGAGTTCCTTGGCGTCGGTTATCTTGATCCGGAATCCCAGATCGCGGTGCGCATGCTCGCCTTTGAAGACGTCGCGATCGATGGCGCGTTCTTTGCGGGAAAGATCAGGGAAGCTGCCGGGCATCGCCGAAAATTTCTTCCACCGCAGACGACCGCTTACCGACTGATCCATTCCGAAGGGGATTTTCTCTCAGGCTTGATCGTGGATGTTTACGGAGATTTCCTGATCGTGCAGTTCCTGACGGCCGGAATGGACGTTCGCAAGGACATGATCGTGAATGCGCTTCGGGAAAACTTTCCTCAGCATTCAATCTACGAAAAAAGCGACGGAGAGGTCCGGAAACGTGAAGGGCTTCAAGCTTCCTCCGGGGTGCTGGCGGGTTCCGAACCTCCCGCGGCGATTGATATCCTCGAGAACGGTCTTGGTTTCGGTGTGGACATCCGGGGAGGGCAGAAGACCGGGTTTTTCCTGGACCAGCGTGATAACCGGGCGATGGTGCGGGATTTAAGCGCGGGACGGCGGGCCCTCAACTGTTTTGCGTATACCGGGGGTTTTTCGGTGTATGCGGCCAAGGGCGGCGCGGTCGAAGTTGTTTCCGTGGATTCTTCCGCGACGGCGGTGGCTTTAGGAAAAAAGAATTGCGGGAAGAACGGTTTTGACGAGGCGATGTGCCCGTGGGCGGAACGCGATGTTTTTGACTATTTAAGAGAAGAAAAACGCGAGTTCGATCTGATTATTCTCGATCCTCCTGCGTTCTGCAAGAACAAACAGCAGATCCAACAAGCCGCACGCGGTTACAAGGACATCAATCTTCAGGCCCTCAAGAGACTTTCCCAGGGAGGCTTGCTTTTCACGTTCTCCTGCTCCTCTCACATCACGCCGGATCTTTTCCAGAAGATCGTTTTTGGCGCGGCGGCGGATGCCGGGCGTGATGTCCGGATCCTTCGCAAGACCGCTCACGCATTCGATCATCCGGTCAACATTTTCCATCCCGAAGGGGAATATCTCAAAGGTCTGCTCTGCGAGGTTTCTTGACGCTTGGGGCTGTTCCTGCTCCCATCCGGGCGGAAGGAAAATCTAATGAGGCGGCTTTTTCATAAAGCCCTCTTCCAGCATGTGATCCCTTAGGGTTCTTAGGGGATCAGAATAACTTTCAGAGACTGTTTGGCTTCAGCGACGAGGCGGAAACCTTCCTGGGCCTGATCGAGGGGGAGTTTGTGGGTGATCAGGTCTTTCATATCGACTTTGCCCTTTTTGATCAGATCGATCGCTTCCTGAAGATCCTTGGGGGCGGCGCCGTAGGAAGACGTGACCGACATTTCGTTTCTCCACACGTCCACGGTCGGAAGCCGGATGTCCGTTTCCGGGATCGCGAAAAGGAGTAGCGTGCCTTTCCGGTCCAGCGATCGGAAAGCTTGTTCGACCGCCGGAAGCGCACCGGTGCAGAGGATCACCTTATCCGCCTTGATGTGCGGAAGGTCTCCCGGGCGATAAACTTCGTCCGCGCCGTATTTGCGGGCTTTTGCGAGGCGGGCAGCGTCCATGTCGGTGACGATGATTCGCGTGTTCTTGAGTTTTGCGACCTGGACGTTCATTAAACCCGAAACGCCGCTTCCGAGGATCAGGACCGTCTGTCCTTTTTTCACACCGATGACCCTCTGGCCGCGGATGGCGCAGGCCAAAGGCTCGATCATGGTCCCTTCTTCGTAAGAAAGATTTTTCGGAAGGACATAGATGCCCCCGTCCACGTTGATCTTTGGGACGCGGATGAATTCGCTGTATCCCCCCGGGTCGAAATTCCCGTTATGCAGGGTCTCGCACGCGGTGTGGTTTCCGTTCTCGCAGTGCTTGCAGCTGTTGCAGGGGACATGGTGGCTGACGAAAACTCTTTGGCCCGGCTTGTACTTCCGGGAGTTCGATGCGACGATGTCGCCCGCGATCTCATGGCCCAGGATGCGCGGGGCCTTTTTGATCCGGTACCATTCCATCACATCGGTGCCGCAGATTCCACTGGCCCGGACCTTGACCAGCACTTCTCCGGGGCCGATCGTGGGAACCGGACGCTCTTCGATCCGGACGTCACTATTGCGGTAATAAACGGCGACCTTCATCGCACCGGGGACGGAAGCTTTTTCGGAGGGCATCTTATTTCTTGCGGGTTTTCGTGCCGGACTTTGCTTCGTTGAAAACCGCGAAAGCTTCCTTGGCGGTCAGGTCTTCATGGACGATCGCATGGAGGGCCTTGGCCATCGGAACAGGGTTCGGGTTTTGCCAGACATTCCGTCCGAGATTGATGCCGACCGCGCCTTTTTGCATCCCGTCCGCGACAAACTGGAGCACTTCCAGATCGGTTTCGCATTTGGGGCCGCCGGCCATCACGACCGGCACGGGGCAGCCGCGGATGACTTTGTCAAAATCCTTCTCGCACCAGTAGGTTTTCACGACCCGCGCACCGAGTTCGGCGCAAATGCGACAGCAGAGCGCGAGGTACCGCGCTTCGCGTTTTTCCATCTCTTTCCCGACGGCGGTCACGGCCATGACGGGGATGCCGTAATTTTCACATTCATTGACGAGTTTCGCAAGGTTGGCAAGCGTCTGTTTTTCATAGTTGCTTCCGATGAAAACAGAAAGGCCGACGGCCGCGACATTCAGTCGGACGATCTCTTCGATCGAAGTCGTAACGACTTCGTTGGCGAGGTCCTGGCCGACCATGCTAGTGCCGCCGGAAACTCTCAGGATGATCGGTTTTCCGAGGGACGGGGGGATGGCCGCGCGAAGCGTGCCGCGGGTGCAGAAGAGTGCGTCAAAATGAGGCACAAGCGCCTTGATAGTTTCAGCCGGTTTCTCGAGACCAGTGGTTGGTCCCTGGAAATACCCGTGATCGATCGGCATGAAAAAGCAGCGGCCGTTGGGCATCAGTTGATTCAAACGGTTTTCCATTCCCCAATCCATAATAAAGCCTCCTTCGTGGTGTCTGTGGAAGATGTCTGCGGATTATACTCTGAGAGCCCTATAGGGTCATACTTCTTTTTCGGGTAGCGTGCCACGGACGACCTGAAGATTCTTGCGTCGCGCCTTGTGCGTTGCCCGTTGCGCTGATTTACGTTATACTTCCGCCTGTTAGAGTCGCCATGTGCGATTTTTCTGATTTCCTGATTTTTTTCGTTATGAATGCATTCCATAGAGGCCGGGGGCTATGCAAAACATAAATATCACTACCGAATTTACGCCGAACCCAAATTCACTAAAATTCAATGCCAGCGCGCCGCTTTGCAGCCACGGTCCGGTTCAGTTCGCGTCGCGGGCTGAGGCGGGGAAGTCGCCGCTTGCGGCAAAACTTTTTGAGATCGAAGGCGTTCAGACGGTCATGATCGGCCCCGATTTTGTGACGGTGACAAGGTCTGAAAAAATTTCGACATGGGCGCTCTTGATCCCGAAGGTTTCGGAAACAATCCGTGAATTTATCTCGTGCGGCGGGAATCCCAAGATTTGCAACAATTGCGCGGAGGTTTCGGCGCCTCATTCCGAAGTTGAAAAAAAGATCCTCGACATCTTGAACGAACAGATTCGTCCGGCGCTCGCGCGTGACGGCGGAGACGTCCGGTTCTGTGGGTTCGAGGACGGGGTCGTGAAGCTTCATCTCAAAGGAGCCTGTTCGGGGTGTCCGAGTGCTGCGATCACGCTCAAGATGGGGATCGAAGCCTACCTGAAGGAATATATCCCCGAAGTGAAAGAAGTCGTACGGGTTTGATTCTCAAGCCCGCGCTCAGCGTGCAACGCTCAACGTAAAAATGGGTTCGTTGCGCGTTGACCATTGCGCGTTGCGTTGCTTTATCCTTCCGCGAATTCGCCGATACTTTATTATCAACCAAAACTGGGGACGGTCACTTTTTGCTCAAAAATGACTGTTCCCGCGGTTAAGCGGTTAATAGGGAGGGGGCCATGGCCAAGAAAGTCCTGAAAAAACTTAGTGCAAGCAAGGTCACCACGTTCAAGATCCGGAATCGCCGGGGATACGCGGCCCTTTGTATGGCGAATCTGACTGAGGGGAATACGGTCGGCATCGCCCTGGCGCGTATGGCTAAGGCGGTCAAGCGGATGGGGTATCTTCTTTCCTAAAAAAACGGAGCACTTCGGGCGAAATCCCCGTTGTACTCCGTTTTTTAATTCTTTCTCTGCTTAAAAGTTCAATCCGAGCTTCTTTGCCAGGAACTTGGACTTCCTTAATTTTTGCCGGAATCCACCGGCTTTTCAGGGATCCGCGGGGCGTCGCTCGCTTCCACGGTGACCTCGAAAACGGTCCCTCGGACGGCGCAGATCGACGTCGGAGTTTTTACCTGGAAGGAGGAGTTTCCGCCGAACTTCTCGGCTTTAACAAGGACCCGGCCTAGCGCGAGATCCAAGAGGGTTGTCTTGTCCCCCGACACCGGATCTTGTTTCATCGTTTCGAGGCGCAGTTGGGTATTTGCGGCAAGGTTAAGCTTGCCGGTTTCGCCCCCCTTATCGAGAAGGATCTCAGCTTTTGAATTTTCTCCTGTTTTGATCTCGTCATTTTCAACGAGGAGCATGCCTTTAGTGGCCGTTTTCCAGTCCTCAGTCCCGTTTTTGCGGAACAAGACGGTTCCTTCGGTGCTGTTGATTTCAGCAATGCGGCCAGTTTTGAGCTCTCCTGTGTTGCTGCTTTCGGCGACAGGGGCAACCTCAGCATGCAGAGAAGCCGTTATGGCAAGAAGACAGAGTACAACCGTAAGAAGCACTGCAAAACATTTCCGCATATAATCCCTCCTTTTGGAAAGTGTAGCATATTATAGGCAAGATAATAGGGTGGGTGGGTGATTTTTTTATCCTGTTTTGCTATAAAGAGTTGCAAGAGGTGGTTATCTCAAGAATGAAATTGACGCCCCAAAATGACACTTGTACAATGCAGGTACCAATATGAAGAATCTTTTCCTGACTGTCCTCAGTATTTTTGTTGCGTTGTTTCTCGTGGTAGGGGTTATCCTCTTCGTGCCAACCCAAGGGTTGTTTGAAAAGGGTCCCAAGGTCCAATACCGCGTGGAAGAGGGCGTGGTGGATGTTTTTAGCGCCCGTAACGGTCAAATACAGGGGTTCCTCGGTGCTGTTAAGCCCGGAGAAACTTTGACCGCTCCGACGCTTTCCCGGGCTGCCCAAAAAGTGCCTTTTTGGTTGAGTTGGATCGAACCGGTGGTGGTCGATGTCGTCGGACGTGCCCGGTACTTCATGTATAAGGAAGGCAAGAAGACGAAAAACCAGGAGTTTACGGTCGGTTATACCAACAAGACCATCCGGAAAGGTTTCATCCAGGAGCTAGAACGCACGCGTCTTCTCAAGAATATCGAGATGGATTTTTTTCCGGAAGGTTTTTCTTTTTATACTCGGGCCATCGGGATTTCGATTACTGCCCGGGGGACCGTCAGCACGCTTGAGGGTGCCGGGGATGCGCTGTTCTTGCGGCTTAAGTGGCTGAAGGTGGGGGATTTTCAGATGCCGGAGCATGTTTTGCGAGCCGTCGAGAACCTTTTTATCAAAGCCTATACCCAGTCGGGTAATTTTTCGATTAGGCTTCTTCGCATCTCTTTTTCGGACGGGGCGATGGTCATGACTTTCCGGAAAGCATCAAAAGGTTCGGAGACGGATTTCGGACTCTAGAAATGATCTTTGCGCGTTGTCCGGCATTTTGGGATGGTTCGTTCTGATTTTTTTCGAAATTTAAAATTTACGGGGAAGAATTTTTTTATGTCTGCACGTGTTTTAAGCGGTACCCGGCCTACCGGAAAGCTTCACCTCGGGCACCTTCTCGGCGCGCTTGAAAATTACAAGAAACTGATGGGGCAGGACGCCTTCTTCATGATCGCGGATCTTCACGCCCTGACGACCGAGTACGAGTCGAAGACCACCATTGCCGCTAATGTTACGGAAATAATCATTGATTATCTGGCGAGCGGTCTGGATCCTGAGAAATGCACGATCTTCGTCCAGAGCGAAGTCCTGGAACATGCCAATCTCGCATTGCTTTTTTCGATGATCACGCCGATCGCCTGGCTCGAGCGGAATCCGACCTATAAGGATCAGATCAATGAGCTCAAGGGGAAAGAACTCCATACGCATGGCTTCCTCGGCTATCCCGTGCTGCAGGCTGCGGACATCGCGATCTACAAGGCGGAGAAAGTTCCCGTAGGTGAGGACCAATTGCCGCATCTGGAGCTTACACGCGAGATCATCCGACGGTTCCACTATCTGTACAAGGCGAACATTTTTCCGGAGCCGGAAGCGGTGCTGACACAAGTGCCGAAAGTTCCGGGACTCGACGGACGTAAGATGAGCAAAAGCTACGGCAACGGAATTTATCTTGCCGATTCGCGTGAGGAGGTCACGAAAAAAATAAAGACCATGGTGACGGATCCGGCACGCAAGCTGAAGACCGATAAAGGGCATCCGGAAGTTTGTCCGGTGTTTTTCTATCATAAGCTTTTCAATAAAGACCAGGCGGAAACCGTGGCGTATGAATGTCAGAACGCTTTGCGGGGGTGTGTGGACTGCAAAATGGCCATGGCGGCGAAACTGAACGAGTTCTTAGATCCCGTTCGGGAAAGACGTGAATTATGGATGAACAAGAAAACAGAGATCCGGCAGATCCTCGACCGGGGAGCCCAGAGGGCGCGGGAAGTCGCGGCGAAAACCCTTCGGGAGACCATGTCGGTGATGGGCCTGATCCCGTAGTCTTTCCGGCAGCGGCCGAAGTTACGGAACCGGGAGCGGTCACTCCTGCCCCGGGTTCTCCCACGCCAGTTCCGGGAGAGGATCCCTCCTCCGGGGCGGCCCGAAATCCGCTCCATGTCAAGATCTCGGCTTACGACGGCCCGCTCGATCTTCTTCTCGATCTGATCAGGAAAAACGAGATGAATATCTATGACATTCCGATCGCCGAGATCACAAAGCAATATCTGGAATATCTTCAGGAGATGCGGCAGTTGGACCTTGAGGTTGCCGGCGAATTCATCGTGATGGCCGCAACCCTCATTTTTATCAAGTCTAAAACGCTTCTCCCGACGGAAAAAGAGGACGAGGACGGTGAGGGCGGAGATCCGCGGGCGGAACTGGTTCGAAAACTGCTGGAGTATCAGGCATTCAAAGAGGCGGCGAAGGAATTGGGACTGCTTCAGACAGAACGCGGCAAAATGTTCACGCGTCAGATCTCGGACTATTATCTCGGCGAACTGGATCCGGAAGATGTCGGGATCGATACGTTTAGCGCCAATTTTTTCGATCTGGTGGTTGCGTTCCAGAATGTTCTTTCCAAAAAAGAACCCAAGAATCAGCACGATGTTTTCGAAGAGGTCATCTCAATCGAGGAGAAGATGATCCAGATCCAGTCGTATCTTGTGGAGCGGAAAAGGATCAGCTTCAACGAGCTTTTTCCCGAGAATTGGACGCGCAACGAATTGATCGCGACATTTCTCGCGGTCCTTGAAATCGTGCGGACGCGTTTTGCGTGGGTTCGGCAGGACAAGCATTACGGCGATATCCTCATTGAAAAACGCGAAGATAATGATATAACAGTTGCTCCGAGTCCGGAGCAACCCGTAACGGGTAACGAATAAGGGGTGATGAGTTTTTTCTTGTTGCTCAGCTCTCGTTACTAAAAACTCGAAGAATTTTTAACTATGAAAACCACCGCAGCCCAGGAAAGAGAAAAACAAGCAAAGCTCAAGGCCCTTCGCAAAGAGCTCGACCGGGAAATTCAGGAGCAACTCGAGGAAGCCAGCGCGGCTGAAGGCTTGGTCGATTCCCAGAAATTCCAGACCGAATCTTTGCGTGAAGAGGATCTTCAGGATCCCGCCAAGGCTAAACTGGTCGTGGAAGCCCTGATCTTTGCCTCCGGAAAGACGCTCACTGCGGCCGAGATACGTAAAGTCACTAAGGTGTTGACCGTGAGCCAGATCGAGAAGATCGCGGCCGAGATCAAGGAAGACTACAAACAGACGAATCGTTGTTTCGAACTTCTCGAGATCGCCGGCGGGTACGAGATCTCGACAAAAAAAGAATTCGCGCCGTGGATCATGCGAATCGAATTGCAGCGCAAGGCGCGCCAGGCCACGCAGTCCGCGCTTGAGACCCTCGCGATCCTAGCGTACAAGCAGCCGCTTACGCGTGCGGAGATCGAGGCGTTGCGCGGCGTCGATACGAGCGGCGTGTTGAATACTCTTATGGAAAAGAATTTCATCAGGATCGTCGGGAAAAAGGAAGTCCCCGGGCGTCCTTTTATGTACGGGACAACGGAAAAATTTTTGGAGCATTTCGGTCTGAAGGCTTTGCAAGACCTGCCGAGCATTGATGAGATCCGGCAGATCGTGGATAGCTCCGTGAAGAAGGAGCAACTCCTCGGGACCACCAAGATGGTGGATGTGCCCCAGGACAGTGTTCCGGCCAACGGTGCGTCCCAGGATAATGTGGAACCTGCTTCCGGGGACCCAGCGGGGAACTCCACGCCAGAGCTCAATGATGCTAAAAATGAAGGGGAGCAAGTCACGAGTCACGAGTGATGCGTTGTGAAAAAACCCGTCACCTAGATAGGTGGGAACATGGAACTTAGTCAAATACGCAAGAGAATTGACGAGCTGGACCAGAAGATCATGGGTCTGCTGAGCGAGCGCATGGACCTTGCGCGCGCGGTCGGTAAAAAGAAAGCCGAAACCGGGCGGGAGATTTACGCCCCCGAGCGGGAGAGCGAGATCTACCAAAAGATCGACAAGGCTGCGGCGAAAGGGAACCTTCCCAAAGACGCCCTGAAGGCGATTTATCGCGAGATCATGTCGGCGTCTTTGGCGCTGGAAAAGCCTCTCTCGATCGCGTATCTCGGGCCCGAAGCCACGTTCACGCATCTGGCGTCACTTTCCAAGTTCGGCACGAGCGTTCAGTACAAACCCTGCGGCAGCATCAATGAAGTGTTCCGCGAGGTCGAACAGGGACGCGCGGATTACGGTGTGATTCCGATCGAGAATTCCATCGAGGGTGCCGTCAGCCATACGCTCGATATGTTCATCGACTCCGAGCTCAAGATCTGTTCGGAGGTTTATTTCGAGATCGGCCATTATCTGATGTCGAACGTTGCGAACCTCAAGCAGATCCGCCGCGTTTATTCCAAGGCGGAAGTGTTTGGTCAGTGCCGGATGTGGCTTGAGTCACATTTACATCATGTAGAACTTATGGAAACGTCCAGCACGGCGGCCGCGGCCCAGCGCGCGGCGAACGAAGACGGTGCGGCGGCCATCGGTTCACGGCTCGCGGCGACGCTTTATAATGTGCCCATTCTCGCCGAAGAGATCCAGGATTTTTCACAGAACGTGACGCGGTTCCTCGTGATCGCCAAGCAGGTGCCGGCGCCTACGCAGCATGACAAGACTTCGATTATCGTTTCGATCCGGGACAAGGTGGGCGCGCTTTATGAGATGCTCCTGCCGATCAAAAAGTACAAGGTCAATATGACCAAGATTGAATCGCGGCCGTCCAAGAAAAAGGCGTGGGATTATTATTTCTACATCGATTTCGAAGGGCACGTGCAGAACGCCAAGGTCCGCAGCATGCTAGACGAGATGGAAAAGAAGGTGAAGTTCGTCAAGGTGCTCGGTTCCTATCCGGCGGCGGGAAAACCGAAAGATTAACAAACAGTGTCAGGGCGTCAGTGTATCAAAGTTTCAAATCTTTGAGACGCTGATACTTTGGCACGTTGATACTGGAGAAAATGCTTCCATTTAAGAAAAACATCCAATCGATCCGGCCATACGAACCCGGGAAGCCCATTAAGGAACTGCAGCGGGAGTACGGCATTAAGCACGTCACGAAACTGGCGTCGAACGAGAACCCGCTGGGCCCGTCCGGCAAGGCCGTGCGTGCGATGCGGCGCGCCATCCGCGACGCGCATCTTTACCCGGACGCGGGCTGTCATTATCTCCAGATCCGTCTGGCCAAAGAACTCGGGATCCCGGGCGAGCAGATCATTTTCGGGAACGGTTCCGACGAGATCATTGAGCTGATCGCGCGCGGATTCCTGTCCGAAGGCGACGAAGTGCTTTCTTCGGAAATGACCTTCCTCATTTATCCGATCTTGGCGCAAGTGTGCGGCGCAAGTTTTAAGGCCGTTCCGATGAAGGACTACCGGTACGACCTCGACGCGATCGCGGCGGCGATCACGCCGAAAACGAAAGCGATTTTCATCATCAACCCGAATAATCCGACCGGGACCTACGTGACGGCGGCGGAGATCGAGGCCTTTTTAGCGAAAGTGCCGGAGAACGTCCTGGTTTGTTTCGATGAAGCTTATTTCGATTTTGTGGACGCCGACGATTTTCCGCAAGTCATTGAGTACATTAAAAAGGGACGGTCGAACATCATGGTGCTCCGGACCTTCTCGAAAGCTTATGGGCTCGCCGGGCTGCGGATCGGTTACGGCCTGGCGTCCCGCGAGATCGTTCAGTACCTGCACAAGGTGCGCCAGCCTTTTAACGTGAATTCGATCGCGCAGGCGGCGGCGACGGCGGCTTTGGACGATTCCTTTTTCCGCTGGCGGACGAAATGGCTTGTGCTCCGCGGCCGGAAATATTTCTACCGGAAATTCAAGGGCCTCGGGCTGGAATATCTGCCGAGCCAGGCGAATTTCGTTCTGGTGAATATGAAGACGAACGGCCAGGAGCTCTACCAGGCGCTTTTGAAGCAGGGCATGATCGTCCGGCCCATGGATGCGTACAAATTGCCCGAATGGCTCCGGATCACGATCGGAAGACGCAGCCAGAACGCGCAGCTCATCAAATTGTTAAAGGCGATTTTAAGCAAGAAAAGTTAGCGCATCGTTTGAACAGGAGAACGCCATCATGATCATCGTTCTTAAGAAAACGGCGACCCCTCAGGAACTAGACCATATTTGTCAGAAGGTTCGCGAACTCGGTCTCACGCCGAATGTGTCGCGCGGGATCGAGCGCACCGTGATCGGCGTGATCGGTGACGAGGAAAAACTCCAAGTTCAACCGCTCGAGGCTTTTCCGGGCGTTGAGCATGTGATGTCGGTCTTGAAGCCCTACAAGCTCGCGAGCCGGGATTACAGGGCCGAAAACACTGAATTTGAGATGGCCCACGGCGTCAAGGTCGGCGGGAAAAGGATCGTCGTGATGGCCGGGCCGTGCTCGGTTGAAAATTACGACATGCTTTTTTCGATCGCGAAGACCGTTAAAAAGGCCGGAGCGACCTTCCTTCGCGGCGGCGCTTTCAAACCCCGCACGTCGCCTTATTCTTTTCAGGGGTTGGGGGAAGAGGGATTGAAGTATCTTCGCCAGGTTGCAGATGAAACGGGACTTTTGGTCGTGACCGAAGTTATGGACACCCGTCAGGTCGAGCTTGTTTCGCAGTATGCCGACATGCTCCAGATCGGCGCGCGCAATATGCAAAATTTCGATCTTTTAAAAGAGTGCGGGTCGATGAAAAAACCGGTTCTTTTGAAACGCGGTCTGAGCGCGACGGTGAAAGACCTGCTCATGTCTGCCGAATACCTGCTTTCGCGCGGGAATTTCAAAGTGATCCTTGGTGAACGCGGAATTCGTACGTTTGAAACCGCGACGCGGAACACGCTCGATCTGAACGCGATCCCGGTGATCAAAAAAGAAACGCATTTGCCAACGCTGGTCGATCCGTCGCATGGGACCGGCTACCGGGACTTTGTAGTGCCAATGGCCATGGCGGGGATCGCCGCCGGATGCGACGCGCTTATGGTGGAAGTCCACCACTGTCCGGAAGAAGCGAAAAGTGACGGTGAGCAGTCCCTCCTTCCGGAACAATTTGCGGACCTGATGGCGAAGGCCCGTGCCGTTGCGCAAGCGGTGGGGCGGGATCTTTAAAAGCAGGATGATGGATGACGCCTGCAGGTGGGCACGAAAAATCGTTTTCGGCATCCGTTATCTGAACTCCGACATCCAATTTTGTGGAAAGGTGATCCAGTGTTCAAAAAAATAGCCATCATTGGATTGGGACTGATGGGCGGGTCGCTCGCCGCGGCGTGCCGCAGGCGTTTTCCCGGAGCGTATGTTGCCGGGATCAGCCGTAACCCGAAAGCGCTTGCTCTGGCGAAACGCAAAAAGTGGGTTCATGAGGCCACCGACCGTTTGTTGGACGGGGTCCGGAACGCCGATGTGATTGTTCTTTGTACCCCGGTGGGCTCGTTCCTGCCGTCTCTGAGGCAGATCGACCGCGTTTGTAAAAAAGACGCGCTGGTGATGGATGTCGGAAGCGTGAAGGGGGAGGTTCTCCGGCAGGTCAATGCCGGTCAATGGAAAAACCTTTCTTTTGTCGGATGCCATCCCATGGTGGGTTCCCATGAGCGGGGGATCGGGGCCGCGTGTCCGCGGCTTTACGACGGAGGACTTATTCTTTTGACTCCGGATAAGAAGACCTGTCCCCGTAGTTTCAAGCAAGCCAAGCAGTTCTGGAATCGTTTTTCCGGGAAGATCGTCTCGATCAGCCCCGGGGTCCACGACCGGTTCGTCGGGGAGATCAGCCATCTTCCGCACGCGCTGGCGGTTTGCCTCATGCACGCAGTTTCCGCGCCGTCGCTCAAGTTCGCTGCGACGGGATTCCGGCACACGACAC
>DAOPYQ010000018.1:0-25648 GCA_035352955.1 Candidatus Omnitrophota bacterium | reverse complement strand
AGGACGCTGCCCTCTCAAGGCAGAAACACGGGTTTAAATCCCGTTAGCGCTACCAGTTTGAGTGGAAGTGAAGGGAACGGGTTTTTTTAGATCCTTAACTTTTGATTGAGGTGGAAGATGATCCCGCGATATACCCGGCCGGAAATGGCCAAGATCTGGACTGAAGAGAACAAGCTTCAAAAATGGCTCGAAGTCGAGCTTGCCGCGCTTGACGGGCTTGCACACTACGGGTATATCCCCAAAGACGTTCCCTCGAAGGTTCGGCCCAAGGCCGCTTTTGATATCGAACGCGTTAAAGAGATCGAAAAGATCACCAATCACGATGTGATAGCGTTTCTCACCAATGTCGCCGAACATGTCGGTCCCGTCGGCCGTTATGTCCATTTCGGATTGACCTCTTCGGATATCTTGGATACGGGGCTCGCCCTCCAGATCATGGAAGCGTCGGACATTCTGATCCGTGAGACAAAAAAACTCATTGAGATCCTCGGTCGAAAAGCCAAAGAACATGCCAAAACCCTGATGGTCGGTCGGTCCCATGGGGTTCATGCCGAGCCGGTGACATTTGGCCTCAAAATGGCGCTTTTTTATGCCGAATTCCAGCGCAACCTCCAGCGTCTCGAAGCTGCCAAGGAAAACCTCCGTTACGGGAAGATCTCCGGGGCGGTCGGCACTTTTGCGAACGTTGATCCTAAAGTCGAGGAATTTGTCTGTAAGAAGCTCGGCCTGAATCCCGCGCCGGTTTCCACCCAGGTCATTCAGCGCGACCGCCATGCGGAATTCCTCGGGACGCTTGCCGTGGTCGGAGGATCGCTCGAAAAATTGGCTACCGAGATTCGCGGTCTCCAAAAGACCGAATGCTATGAAGTGCAGGAGTTTTTTTCCAAGGGGCAGAAGGGGTCTTCCGCCATGCCGCACAAACGAAATCCGATTACCTGCGAGCGCGTTGCGGGACTCGCGCGCATCCTGAGAGGGAACGCGCTGGCCGGGTTTGAGAACATCGCACTTTGGCATGAGCGGGACATTACGCATTCTTCGGTGGAACGGGTGATCTTTCCGGACAGTACGATTCTTTTGGATTACATGCTCGGTCTCATGGAGAACGTGATTGAGAATCTTGTCGTGAACAAGGAACGCATGTTGAAGAACATGGAAGCAAGCCGAGGCATGGTTTTTTCACAGGGGCTTTTGCTGAAGCTGGTTGAGAAGGGGCTGACGCGTGAGGAGGCCTACAAACTTGTGCAGGACGCGGCCAAAAAGATCTGGGAAGATGAGACCGTCACGCTCGAGAAGGCGGTGTTGACGGACAAAAAGATCCTGAAAGTGCTGACGGCCAAGGAAGCGCGTGAGGCATTCAGCTATGAAAAACATCTGAAGAACGTACCCGTCATTCTGAAGCGCGTCGGTGTTCTGAAATAGAAGAAAAAAGGGGAGCTCCCATGACAAGCGATCTCAAAAAGAATGAAGCGATCCTTGAAACGAATCTTCCGCTGACCCGCGTTGCCGTCGGCAAAGTTCGCGATATTTACGGCATCGGAAGCGACAAGCTTTTAATCGTGACAACGGACCGGTTAAGCGCTTTTGACGTGGTGATGCCCAACCCGATCCCTCTGAAAGGGAAGGTTCTCAATCAGATCACTGTTTTCTGGCAGAATTTCTTCCGGGATGTTATTCCGCAGCACATGATTGCCACGGATGTGAAGGAAATGGGGCTTCCTCCGGAAGTGGTCATGAACTTCAACCATGAGATCGAGGGCCGCTCGATGCTCGTTAAGAGGGCTCAGCCGCTTGAGATCGAGTGCGTGGTACGCGGTTACATTACCGGTTCGGGGTGGAAAGATTATCTCAGGACCGGAAAAGTTTGCGGGCACACACTGCCGCTCGGAATGAAACAATGTCAGAAGTTCCCGGAGCCGCTTTTTACGCCCTCTACGAAGGCCAAGTCCGGTCACGACGTCAATATCGATTTCGGAGAAGCCATTCGAATCGTCGGTAAGGATATCGCCCAGCAGGCCAAGGACCTTTCGATCCTTCTTTATAAGAAAGGGCAGGAATACGCGGCTTCCCACGGGATCATTATCGCGGATACGAAATTCGAGTTCGGCGTTTACGACGGGAAGCTGATCTTGATCGACGAGATTCTGACGCCCGACAGTTCGCGTTTCTGGCCGGCGGACAAATATGAGGTGGGGCATGACCAGCCGAGCTTCGACAAACAGATCGTCCGCAACTATCTTGAGACCCTCAACTGGGATAAGCGGCCGCCAGGACCGGAGCTTCCCGCGGACATTATCATGAAAACGACCGCCGCTTATTGCGAGATCTATCAACGCCTGACAGGCAAAGACATTCGAAAGGTTTAACCCGATGAAATTCAAAGCACGTGTTCATACCAGTTTAAAGAAATCAGTCCTCGACCCGCAGGGGCAGACGACGCTCCATGCGCTGGAGACCATGGGCTTCAAAGAGGCCAGGTCGATTAGGATCGGTAAGTATTTTGAACTGGTGCTTGAAGCGGCGGATCGCAAGAAGGCGGAAGAAAGTCTTCACGCCATGTGTGACAAGCTGCTTCATAATCCGGTGATTGAAGAATATTCGTTTGAAATCCAGGAAATGCCTTTATAAATAACAAAAGAACGAACGCGGGACGAAGAATGCCGAACGCTTTTGGTTCCGCGTCTGCCGTTTCCCGATTCCTGAGGTTCTAGAATTATGAAAGCTGCGGTCATAGTGTTTCCCGGTTCTAATTGTGATACGGATTGTTTTCACGCGCTCCGCGATGTGATGAAAGTGCCAGTCGAGTTTGTCTGGCATAAAGAGCGGAATTTTCCGAAAGTTGATCTTGTCGTGATCCCCGGAGGCTTCAGTTACGGGGACTATCTCCGAACCGGCGCGATCGCGCGTTTTTCTCCGGTGATGGATGCCGTGACGAAGCATGCGGCCGGAGGGCGGTCGGTGGTCGGGATCTGCAACGGATTCCAGATTCTTCTTGAGGCCGGGCTTTTGCCGGGAGCGATGCTTCGCAACAAGACGCTCCAATTCATTTGCAAACATACCTGGATTCGCACGGAAGAGAATCTTACGATGTTCACGGGAAAAATGGAGCCCGGGGAAGTCCTTTGCGTTCCGATCGCGCACGGAGAAGGCAATTATTATTGTGACGATGACACATTGAAATCTTTGCACGATCACGACCAGGTCGTTTTTCGCTATTGTTCCGAAACGGGAGAAGTCGGGGAGGCGTTCAATCCGAACGGTTCCAAAGACCATATCGCGGGTATCGTGAATGCGAAGAAAAATGTTCTGGGGATGATGCCGCATCCGGAGCGGGCGAGCGAGGATCTTTTAGGTTCTTCCGACGGACGGAAGATATGGGAAAGCCTTCTTAACGTTTTGGGGTAAAAACATATGCCGACATTGAGTTCTGCAACGCCTATTACGCCGGAATTGATCGCTGCGCACGGGATTACGCCGCAGGAATACAAACATATCTGCGAGATCTTGGGCCGCGAGCCCAACATCACCGAGTTGGGAATGTTTAGCGTGATGTGGAGCGAACACTGTTCGTACAAGAATTCCAAGCCGATCCTGAAGCTTTTCAGCAAAATGAACTCCGAGCTTCCGCATCAGGAACATTTGCTGGTTAAGCCCGGCCAGGAGAACGCCGGGATCGTAGACATCGGGGACGGCCTTGCCGTTTGCTTCAAAATTGAAAGCCATAACCATCCTTCCGCCGTCGAGCCGTTTCAGGGTGCCGCCACCGGCGTCGGGGGCATTCTTCGCGATATTTTCACCATGGGAGCGCGGCCGATTCTTTTGATGAACTCGCTTCGTTTCGGCGATCTTGCGCAACCGATTAGCCAGCACCTTTTTCGCGGGGTAGTCGCCGGGATCGCGCACTATGGCAATTGCATGGGCATTCCGACGATCGGGGGCGACATTTATTTTGACGCGTCGTACGAAGGAAATCCTCTTGTGAACGCGATGGCGCTCGGGATCATCAAGAAGAATGAGATCGTCCGTGGCGCAGCGCACGGGATCGGGAATCCTGTTTATTATGTCGGGGCCACGACCGGGCGTGATGGGCTCGGCGGTGCGGCGTTCGCGTCGCGGGAACTGACCGAGGAGAGTCACGAAGATCGTCCTGCGGTCCAGGTGGGCGATCCGTTTATGGAAAAACTTTTGATGGAAGCGTGCCTTGAGCTTCTGCATACCGATGCCTTGGTCGGGATGCAGGATATGGGGGCGGCGGGGCTTACTTGTGCGGGTTGCGAAACCGCTTCGCGGGCCAGTACCGGTGTCGAAATCGATCTGGCTAAAGTTCCGCTGCGTGAGACCGGGATGATCCCGTACGAGATCCTGCTGTCGGAATCGCAGGAGAGGATGCTTGTCATCGTGAAAAAAGGGAAGGAAAAAGAGGTCGAGCGGATCTTTGAGAAATGGGATCTGCACGCGGTCAATATCGGTGAAGTCACTAAGGGGGATAAGTACCGCGTGCTGGAGGCGGGAAAAATAGCGGCGGAAATCCCGGCGAAAGCTCTTGCCGACGACGGGCCGATCTATGTGCGTGAAGAACAGAAGCCCGCTTATCTGAAGGACGCTCAAAAGCTGGATCTTGGCATCGTCAAAGAGCTGAAGGATTTTACCGCCGTTCTCAAAAAAATACTCTCTTATCCCTCGATCGCTTCCAAGGCGTGGGTCTGGGAACAGTACGACCATATGGTCCGTACGGATACGGTTTTTTATCCCGGCCATGATGCCGCGTTGATCCGCGTTAAAGGGACGCAAAAGGGGATCGCGGTTTCGACAGATTGTAACAGCCTTTACGTGTATCTTGATCCGTTCGAAGGCGGGAAGATCGCTGTGGCCGAAGCCGCCCGCAATGTGGTTTGCTCAGGTGCGAAGCCGGTCGGAGTGACGAACTGCCTTAATTTTGGCAATCCCATGAAGCCCGAGATCTTCTGGCAATTCCACCAGGCCGTGGCGGGGATGATCGAATCTTGCAAGGCGCTCGAGGTCCCGGTCACGGGCGGCAATGTTAGCTTTTATAACGAAAGTCCACAGGGCGCGATCTATCCGACGCCCACGATCGGGATGGTCGGCCTTCTCCAAAATATCGAAAAGCGTGTTCCCTCGGCGTTCCAAAACCAGGGGGATGTGATTTTTCTTGCCGGCGAGACTTTCAATGAAATCGGCGGGAGTCATTATCTGATGATCGAACACGGTTTGAAAAAAGGTCTGCCGCCTCGTCTCGATCTCAAACGCGAGCAGGCGCTCCAGCAGTTCATCCTTGCGGCGGCGGATGCCAAAAAACTTTCCTCCTGTCACGATCTGTCGGAGGGGGGGCTTGCGCTCGCTCTTGCCGAGTGCTGTTTGAAGAGCACGGACGATCTGGGTGCGGAGGTCGGGGATCTTTCGGAGGTTCGCGAGGCGCTGAGGGGATTGCGGGAAGATGCGCTTTATTTTGGCGAGAGCCAGTCGCGCGCGGTGATCTCTGTCAAACTTCAATACCGGGACGATGTAAGAAAACTGGCTCAAAAACAGGGGATAGCGTTGTATGAGATCGGTACCGTGAGCGGGGATGCGCTCCTGATGGAGGACCGGGTCCATTTGCCGGTCCGGGAGATGAAACGTTTGTTTGATACCACGATCCCTAACATGATGGAGCGTTCCCTGTGAGCGGCGAGAACCTCAAACACCACTGCGGTATTTTCGGCGTTTACAATAATCCTCAGGCCGCGAGAATCGCGCAACTCGGCCTTTTTGCACTCCAGCACCGAGGCGAAGAGGCGGCAGGCATCTGCACCAGTGACGGTATAAATTTGCATCTGGTCAAAGGGATGGGACATGTCGGGGAGGTCTTTACCGATACTTCTTTTGACAGGCTTCCCGGGAAGAATGCCATCGGTCATGTCCGCTATTCGACCACGGGGTCCTCCGTCCTGATCAATTCGCAGCCTTATAAGGTCGATTATTCCCGCGGACAGATCGCGATCGCGCACAACGGAAATCTCGTGAACGCCCAATTTCTCCGGGCGCAACTGGAAGCCTACGGGTCCATCTTCGGCAGTACGATGGATTCCGAAATTTTTGTTCATTTGATCGCCAAGCCAGCTTACCGCTCGCATGAGGAGGGGATCGTCGAAGCGATGAAGCGCGTCAAGGGCGCGTTCAGTCTTACGATCCTGACCGAGGACCAGTTGATCGGCGTTCGCGACCCGCACGGGTTCCGCCCGCTTTGTCTCGGAAAATTGGGGGACGGATTCGTGCTCGCTTCGGAGACTTGCGCATTTGATCTTATTGAAGCGAAATTTATCCGTGAGATCGAGCCCGGGGAGGTCATTGTCATCGACCACCACGGCGTTCGCAGTCATTATCCTTTCAAGGACGCGGGGATATCGAAGGCCCAATGTATTTTTGAACATGTTTATTTTGCGCGTCCCGATTCGACGATCTTTCACGACAACGTCGGGTTTGTCCGCGAACGGCTCGGACGTCAGTTGGCCAAAGAGCATCCGGTTGACGCGGATATCGTCGTGCCGGTCCCCGACTCCGGAAATTTTGCGGCGCTGGGATATTCCAAAGAATCGGGGATTTCGCTTGCACACGGATTTATCCGCAACCACTATATCGGCCGGACGTTCATCAGCCCGAGTGAGGCGGGACGTTCGCTCAAAGTAAAGATCAAGCTGAATCCGATCCGCCAGTTCGTGGACGGAAAGCGGGTGATCGTGGTCGATGATTCGATCGTCCGGGGCAATACGGCCAAGAATCGCGTCAAGCTGTTGCGGGCCGCGGGGGCCAAGGAAGTCCACATGAGGATCAGTTGTCCGCCGCATATGTCGCCGTGCTTTTACGGCATCGACTTTCCTTCCAAAAAGGAACTTTTGGCGGCCAACAGTAGCGTTGCCGAGATCAAAAAGTTCCTCGATGTGGAGACGCTGGGCTATTTGAGCCTGGACGGGATGCTCGGTGCGACGACGCAAAATGCCGGGGATTTTTGCGCGGCGTGCTTTACGGGAAAATATCCGACTGAGATCGTGGACGAGGTGGATAAATTTAAACTTGAAAATAAAAGGAAGTTTTTTGGCCTATGAATGCTTGGACGTATGAGAAAGCCGGTGTCCCGCATCTTAAAGGGGATCCCGTTTACAATCGCAAGATCGCGGGATTGATCCGCTCGACCCATGTGCCTGGGGTGTGCGGGGATACGCTCGGGTTCGCTTCTCTTTTTGATCTTAAAAAAACGGGGATCAAGGATCCTCTTTTGGTGGCATCGACGGATGGCGTTGGGACCAAGCTCGAGCTCGCGAGGCTTTTAGGCAAGCACGACACGATCGGGATCGATCTTGTGGCGATGTGCGTTAACGATCTCATCACCTCCGGGGCGCAACCGCTTTTTTTTCTGGACTACTATGCTGCGGGAAAATTTCAGACGGAAGTGATCGGCGAGGTTCTGAAAGGTGTGACCGAAGGTTGCCGCCAGTCTGAGTGCGCGCTTGTGGGCGGCGAGACCGCGATCATGCCGGGTTTTTATCCCGGCGGGATGGAGCGCGGGTCCGTTCAGTATGATGTTGCCGGATTTTCAGTGGGCGCGGTGGACCGCAAAAAGGTGGTGACGGGGAAGACCATCAAAGCGGGGGACGTGATCCTCGGGATCCAGTCCTCGGGATTCCATTCGAACGGCTATTCCTTGCTAAGGAAAATCTTTTCCAAAAAAGAGCTTGCAGGTCCGGTCGGCCGGAAACTTTTGACGCCGACGATTATTTATGTGCGTCCTGTCATGAAACTTGTGAAGAGCCTGTCCGTTAGCGGGATCGTGAATATCACCGGCGGCGGTTTTTATGACAATCTGCCGCGGGTCATTCCCCGAGGCCTTGGCGCTGTGATCAACGCGAAAGCCTGGAAAGTTCCCGAGATCTTCCGTCTCGCGCAAAAGGCCGGAGGTGTTTCGGACCACGAAATGTACAAGACGTTCAATATGGGCGTCGGGATGGTTGTGATCCTCAAGGAATGCCACGTGAAACGTGCGCAGAAAATTTTGAAATCGTTTAAGTTGAATTCATGGGCCATCGGGAAGATCGCTAAACAGCCGGGAGTGACCGTTCGATGAAAGTTCTTTTGGTCGGATCGGGGGGCCGGGAGCACGCACTGGCGTGGAAGATCGCGCAGAGCCCGCTTTTGACGAAGCTCTATGCCGCACCGGGGAATGCCGGTATTTCCCAGTATGCGGAATGCGTTCCGATTGCTTCCGATAATGTTGATGGCCTTCTCGAGTTTGCGCTCCGGGAGAAGATCGATTTTACGGTGGTTGGGCCGGAATCCCCGCTCGTGGCCGGGATCGTTGACCGGTTCCATGAAAAAGGGTTGAAAACGTTCGGTCCGGGACGGGATACGGCCAGGCTCGAAGGGAGCAAGGCTTTTTCGAAAGATCTTATGACGAAATACGGGGTTCCGACCGCAGCGTATGAGATCTTTACGAACGTTAACGAAGCAAAACATTATGTGATCGAGTCCGAGATGCCGATCGTCATCAAGGCGGACGGGTTGGCTGCTGGCAAGGGCGTTGTGATCTGCGACACTTCCGAGCAGGCGGTGGCAACGCTCACCCAGATTATGGAGGAGAGGATCTTCGGGGAAGCTGGCGCGAAGGTCGTGATCGAGAAGAAGCTGGAAGGCGAGGAGATTTCCGTGCTGGTGCTTACGGACGGAGAGAAGATTATTCCGCTGGCAAGTGCGAGCGACCACAAAAGGGCCTACGATCATGATCGCGGACCGAACACCGGCGGCATGGGCGCTTTTTCTCCCAGTATGAGAATTCCGGAAAGCGAGCTTGGCGGCATTATCGATCTGGCTGTCCGGCCGATCGTGAAGGGGCTTGCACAAGACGGGACGCCTTTCCGTGGCGTTCTTTATGCGGGGCTTATGATCACGAAGGACGGACCGTTCGTCCTGGAGTACAACTGCCGGTTCGGGGATCCTGAGACCGAAGTGATCTTACCGAGGATGAAGTCCGATCTGCTTCCCATTATGATGCAAATCGCCGAAGGCCGTTTGGCGTCCGAGGTTCTTGACTGGTATCCCAAGGCTTGCATTACGGTTGTGATGGCCTCGGGGGGATATCCGGGTTCTTATGAAAAAGGTTTTCCTATTCACGGCCTTGATTCCGCCAAACACAAAGAAGACATTTTAATTTTTCACGCCGGAACCGCCTGGAATGCCGCGAAGCAGGTGGTAACCGCAGGAGGGCGTGTTCTGGCAGTCACCGCGCTCGGGGAAAATTTGAAGGCCGCGCATGACCGTGCGTATCAGGCTGTTTCTCAGATCCATTTTGACGGCGGGTTTTCTCGCCGCGACATCGGCTACAAGGCCATCGAGGTGCTTAAATGAGTGAGCTGGTTTCGATCGTGATGGGAAGTGATTCTGACCTTGAAGTGATGCAGGATTGCGCCGAGGTCCTGAAAGATTTCGGGATACCGTATACCATGCAGGTGATGTCGGCCCACCGGACGCCCGGCAAGGTCGCGGATTTTGCGGCTTCGGCGGCAAAAAAAGGCATCAAGGTCATGATCGCCGGTGCCGGCGCTGCGGCACATTTGGCCGGTGCTGTCGCTGCGAACACAACGCTCCCGGTGATCGGGGTGCCTCTTGCTGCGACGCTCAACGGTTTTGATGCATTGCTGTCGACGGTCCAGATGCCTGCCGGGATTCCTGTGGCGACCGTCGCGGTCGGGAAGGCCGGGGCCAGGAACGCAGGTCTTTTGGCGGTGCAGATCCTCGCGCTTTCGGATCTCTCCCTCGTAAAAAAGCTCGAAGCCTACAAAGAAAAAATGGCCGTGAGCTGCGAAGAGAAGAACAAGAAGCTTCAAGACAAGATCAAATAAAAAAAGTATTTGGCAGAGGAGCCTGTCATTCCAGTGCCTAAAGAATCCGTTGTCGTGAAGATCGACTCGCGGGATCCGGACATGAACCGGATCCATGAAATTGCGGTCGCGTGTCACGAAAACAAAATCGTGGCTTTTCCTACGGAAACCGTTTATGGGATCGGCGGAAAAATGTCGGCGGTTGGCCTCGCGAACCGTCTCTATGAGCTTAAAGGCCGGCCGGCCCACAAACCTTTCGCGTATCATTTGGGGGATTGGGAAATGATCGACAGGCTCCGGGTGACGGTGACGCCGGTTTTCCGGTTCATGGCGAGACAATTCTGGCCGGGCCCTGTGACGTTTCTGGTCAATGACGATTCGGGTGAGAAGATCGGATTACGGTTTCCGAAGAATCGGATCGCCTGTGCCCTCATTAACACAGTCGGCGAACCCTTTGTGGCAACGAGCGCGAACCATAGCGGTCATGTGTCGCCCTGTACGGCCCGGGAGGTTCTGGGACAATTGAGCGGTGAATTCGATATCTTGATTGATGGCGGTAAAACGGAGCTTGCGCAAGATTCGACGGTGGTGGATCTTGTTCCGGAGGTTCCCGTGATTGTTCGTAAAGGAGCCTGCGCGGCCGAAGTGGGGAAGGCGATTGAGAGGGTCAAAACGGGGAAATTTCCGAGAAAGCGAATCCTCGTGGTGTGCACAGGAAACTCCTGTCGCTCTCCGATGGCCGAAGGATGGTTGAAACGGGAGATTGCTGTTCATGGGCTTCATGACAAGATCGAAGTCTTGTCCCGGGGGATGAATGCCCGGGAAGGGCTGCCGGCCTCGGCCGAGGCAGAATTTGTGATGATCAACCGGCAGGTCGATATCAGTAAACACCGTAGCGGGCTGTGCCGGAAAAGCGATCTATGGACGGCCGATCTTATTTTAGCGATGGCGCCCCAGCATGCTGCCGATATCGCGGAGATGCTTCCTCCGGCGCGTGAGAAGACGATCGTTCTCGATGTCGCCGATCCGATCGGGCTGGGGATGGGCGTCTACGAACGGACGATCCTTGATATTGAAAAGAAACTCAAACAGCATTTCAACAGGATCATCAAACTTAACTAAACCAGAAGGTAGGGACTATGGTAAAACCTAAGATTGCGATTGCAACGGATCACCGCGGGGTCGAAATGAAAAACGCGCTGATTCAGCATCTCAAGAGCAAAAACTTTGACGTTGTGGATTGCGGCGCTTTTACCGAAGAGTCCTGCGATTACCCGGATTTCATCTTTGCTGCAGCGGAGAAAGTCGCCAGCAAAGAATGTCATCGTGCGATTGGTATTTGCTATACCGGGATCGGAAGTGCTATTGCGGCTAACAAGGTCTACGGAGTGCGGGCGGCCCTTTGCCAGAATATCGAACAGGCCAGGCTTTCCCGCGGGCACAACGATTCCAATATGTTGATCCTGGGGGCTGGATTTCTGCCGCAGGACATTCTTTTTCCGCTCGTCGATACCTGGCTCAACACACCGTTCGAAAGGGGACGCCATGAAAGCCGTGTTAACAAAATTAAAGCTTATGAACAAAAACATCACTGATTACGCGCATCTCAAAAAGAACGACCCGGATGTTTACGCGGCGGTCCGCGCGGAGATCCAGCGGCAGAACGAGAATATCGAGCTGATCGCGAGCGAAAACTTTACGTCTTTGGCCGTCCTTGAGGCGATGGGGTCGGTCCTGACGAACAAATACGCGGAAGGTTATCCGTCCAAGCGTTGGTACGGCGGTTGTGAGAACGTCGATGTGGTTGAACAACTGGCCATTGACCGGGCGAAGCAGCTTTTCGGGGCTGAGCACGCGAACGTTCAGCCGCATAGCGGGACCTCGGCCAACATTGCGGTTTTTATGGCATTATTGGAGCCGGGCGACAAGATCCTCGGGATGGACCTGACGCATGGCGGCCATCTGTCGCACGGGCATAAGATGAACTATTCGGGGAAGTTCTACACGATCATTCCCTACGGTGTGAGTCCGAAGGATGAACAGATCGATTACGTCGAGCTCGAAAGGCTTGCCAAAGAACACAAGCCTAAGATGATCTTGCTGGGTGCGTCGGCTTATCCCCGCGTCATCGATTTTAAACGGGGAAGAGAGATCGCCGATCAGGTGGGAGCGCTGCTGATGGTGGATATGGCGCATTTTGCCGGTCTTGTCGCAACGGGACATCATCCGAGTCCTGTGCCGTTTGCGGATGTAGTGACGACCACGACCCACAAAACGTTGCGTGGGCCTCGTGCGGGATTGATCCTCTGCCGCGAAAAGTACGCGAAGGCGATCGATTCTGCGGTGTTTCCCGGAATCCAGGGCGGACCGTTGATGCATGTGATCGCGGCTAAAGCTGTCGCACTCAAAGAAGCCCTCAGCCCCGAATTTAAGGAATACTCCGGTCAGATCGTGAAGAACGCAAAAGTTCTTGCCTCGGCGATGGCCTCGCGCGGTTTCAGGATCGTTTCCGGCGGAACCGACAACCACCTGATGCTCGTAGATGTAACCGTCAAGGGCTTTAACGGGAAACAGGTCCAGGAGCTTTTGGACAAGGTGAAGATCACGGTGAACAAGAACATGATCCCGTTCGACAAGGAATCGCCTTTTAAAGGGTCCGGGGTCCGCTTGGGAACACCCGCTGTCACGACGCGAGGGATGAAAGAAAAGGACATGGAGCTGATCGCGGAGCTGATCGATCAGACCTTGAAGTCTCCCGAAGACAAAACGAACCTTGCATCGGTTCGTTCGCGGGTCGAGGCTTTGACCAAGAAATATCCGCTTTATCCGGAACTCCAATAATAGGGAAAGGATCTCATGCGCTGTCCGTACTGTAAGAAGGATTCGGACAAAGTGATTGATTCTCGTGCGGCGAACGAAGGGGAAGTAATCCGTCGCCGGCGAGAGTGCACGGCGTGTGACAAGCGATTCACCACGTACGAACGGGTCGAAGAGATTCCGATGTTTGTAGTGAAAAAAGACCAGCGTCGCGAGGCGTATGAACGCCAGAAGATTCTTTCGGGGATCCACAAGGCATGTGAAAAGCGTCCGGTGCCGTTAGCGACGCAGGATCAGATTGCCGACGAGCTCGAGATGACGATTCGCGAGAAATACGACCGGGAGGTCCCGTCGCGGATCATTGGAGAGTTCGTGATGCAGAAACTGGCGAAGACCGATCCGGTGGCGTATGTGCGGTTTGCGAGCGTTTACCGCGACTTTCAGGATGTCAGCCACTTTATGAAAGAACTGAAGTTTCTGCTCGCGAAGCCGAAATAGTTCCTTAATAAAGGCAGCTTCGGAGTTCTTCGGCCGAAATGAAAGAGACGCAGGTCGGCCTAGGGTATCGTTGCAAGACGAGAGCAAAAGGTCCGGGGCGAAAAGCTTTATTGTCGTCTTTGAATCTGTATTGTATGATAACAACACGTGACGGCGGTTTTTGGTGTCACAGCCGGAATCCCTCACTTAACCAAAAGGAGAAGCAATATGGCGAAAGCGAACGCAGCGTTTATGAAACCGATGAATGTGAGCGGAGAATTGGCCGCGATTGTCGGGAAAGGTCCGATGCCTCGCAGTGAAGTTGTCAAGAAACTCTGGGTTTACATCAAGAAGAACGGCCTTCAGGATCAGGCGAACAAGCGTAATATCAACGCGGACGCCAATCTTAAGGCGGTCTTCGCCGGGAAGTCGGTCGTCAATATGTTCGAGATGACCAAGCTCGTCAGCAAGCATTTGTCTTAGGATTCATTCGTTTTTTTCATGGTCCCTCGGAAGTTCGGGTGTGCCCGCGGGACGTGTAAAAAGTAGGATGTAGGGGGGAGACCCGCAGGGAGATTTGCGGGTCTCCTCCTCCTGAGATTTGGTCGTCGATTGAAAAGCTTCGAAATTTTTGGTCCCGGGTTTGGGGCCGCTCACCGAAGATAAAGAGGAAAGAAAATACTATGGGTTCACGAATCGGTATTATTTTTGCTTTTCTTCTTTCCGTAGCCGCTGCGGGCGGCGCGTATTTTCTTTATCAGGGTTGGGTTGAAGAACGGGATCTTCGGGGAACCGTCGAAGCGAAGTACGATCAGGCCAAGGAAAAAATGCTCGCCGTCCAGTCTGAGAAGGAAAAGCTCAAAGTGGAAAGCGAGCAGTACAAAACCCAGAGTGATGAGTACCGCGGCAAGGCGGAAGCCATGCAGCAGCAGCTTGCTAAGCTTCAGGAAGAACAAACCCGGATTAATGACGAGCGGATCGCTCTAAAAAAACAGCTTGAGGGCCACCAGGAACTGATCGCGGGTCTGCAGAAGAAGGTCGAGGATCTGGATAAAAAAGCCAAGGCGGCTCAGCAGGCCTGTTCCGCGACACCGGTGGACATGAAGCCCGCATTTATTACGACGGCCCCCCAGCCTTTTGGGGAAACGGCGTCTCCGGCGACTTCGACAGTTTCCGCGGTTGAACCTGAACCTTCGCCGATTATGGCTGCCACCGCCGAGGAGCCTGTTAAGGCGGTTGAAGCGCCGGTCAAAGCTGTGGAACCCGAGCCTGTGAGTGCGCCTGTTCCCAGCGAGCCTGTGAAAGTTGAACAACCCGCTCCGGCGCCGGCTGCGTCGGCCGCGACGGAAACCAAAGCCGCGTCCAAGGTCTTGACGGTTAATCGGAAATTCAATTTTGTGGTGATCAATCTTGGGCTGCAGGACGGTCTCAAGATGGGGGACAAGCTGAAAGTGGTTAAGGACGGCAAGGATAGCGCGACGCTGCAAGCTGAAAAACTTTATGACAAGTTCTCCGCGGCCACCATCGTCGAAGAGGATCCCAAGCAGCAGGTCGCCGAAGGCGATGAAGTCCGGAAGGTCTAAAGCTTTTTTTTTCTCGCTTTTGTTTTTTTTCGCCGTGTCTTTTGCCGCAGGGGTCGCGGCGGAAGAGTCCGGGGCCGGTCAGTACTCCAGCCAACTCGCCGAGATTAAAACCCGTCTTGAAACTATAGAAAAGAAGCAGCAGGAAATTCTCTCCCAAAAAGAAAAGATTCTGGAAGAACTTGCCAGTCTTAGGGTGTGGGTTCGCCATAACGGAGGTTCCGCGCAGCCATGAAACATATCACACGTGCTGTTTTGTCCCTTTCTCTACTAATGACCGTCGGTTTTTACGTGAATGCTTTTGCCGCGGAAGAAGCCCCGGCGGGGCCGTCGCGTGAGCTTACCGAGATCAAGGGCCGTCTTGAGAACATTGAGAAGCAGCAGCAGGAGCTCTCCGCCAAGGATGACAAGATCCTTGAGGAACTTGACCGCCTTCGTGTTTGGGTTCGCCGAAAGTAATCGTTTGATCCCATGAGCCAGCTCTCTTTCACCGGTCCAGGAAAACTTTCCGGAATTTACACGCCTCCCGGCGACAAATCTATCTCCCACCGTGCGCTTCTTTTTGGAGCCTTGGCCGAGGGGGAGAGCGCTTACGAGAATTTTCTGGAATCCGAAGACTGTCTTCATACGCTGGAGGCTTTACGACGGATGGGCATTTCGATCCGTCACGAAAAAGGGACTCGGAAAATTGCAATCTCGGGCAAAGGGGTGCACGGGTTAACCTCGCCCGGCGGGGAACTTTATCTCGGTAATTCCGGAACTTCGATGCGGCTTCTTCTGGGGATCCTTGCCGGACAAAAATTTGAGACGGTTTTGACCGGGGACCCGTCTCTTTCGGGACGCCCCATGCGGCGCGTTACGGATCCTCTTAAACAGATGGGTGCCCAGATTAAAGGAAAAGAGAACGGGAATTTCGCGCCGCTCATAATCCGGGGCGGCAAACTTCGCGGCATCTCCTTTGATAACAAACTCAGCAGCGCTCAGGTCAAGTCCGCGCTTCTTTTTGCGGGAATGTATGCGGAGGGAAAAACCGTGATCCATGAGGGCGTTCCGTCCCGAGATCACACGGAACGTTTTCTTGAAGCCTCGGGCGCTTCCTTCCGGAGGGAAGGCAAGGATCTTGTGATCGAGAGGACCGAAAAGCTTCGCCCGTTCCAGGCCCGGATCGCCGGGGACATTTCATCCGCGGCATTTTTTATCGCAGGTGCGGCGATGATTCCGGGGTCCGAGGTCACCGTGCGGGATGTCGGGCTCAATCCTACGCGGACTGGATTGCTGGAGGTTCTCAAGCGTATGGGTGCGAAGATCAGAACCGAGGTCACGCAAACCGTTCCGGAACCGATGGGGAATATCTATGTTCAGGGTGCTCGTCTTCATGGGACCGGCATCACTCACGCAGAGATCCCGTCCTTGATCGATGAGCTTCCCGTGTTGATGGTCGCTATGGCGCTTTCCGAAGGGGAGAGTCTTATTTCGGGGGCAGCTGAGTTGCGGGTGAAAGAGACCGACCGGATTCGGTCCATGGTCGGGAACCTGAAGGCGATCGGTGCTTCGGTTGAGGAATTGCCGGATGGGTCCCTGATCCGTGGGGTGGAGGGTTTCCACGGAGCCTCTGTCGAAAGTTTTGGTGATCACCGTACTGCCATGAGCATGGCGGTGGCCAGTCTTGTCACGAAGGGAGCGATTACCGTGAAAGATACGGAATGTATCGCAACTTCTTATCCCGCTTTCGAGGAACATTTTAACGCGCTTTTGAATCGGTAAGCGTTCAAAGCTGTTGAGACTGTCGTCAACTCTCGTTCTGTCTATCTGAAGCCGTCCCGCCGATATGGGTTCCTGTAATCTTTCCCGTTCGGGATTTGTTTTGGTTTGACACCGAATAGGCCTTTCGATATACTACGGCCTCTACAAACACAACCCGCAGGCGACACACAAAAGGCGATCGATCATGTTCTTGATTGACAGAGTTTTGGGATTTTTTTCGAGTGATATCGGCATCGATCTTGGAACCGCAAATACCCTCGTTTATGTGAAAGGCCAGGGCGTTGTGCTTTGTGAGCCTTCCGTTGTTGCGATTGACCGCGTGACCCATCAGGTTCTCGCCGTTGGGGAGGAGGCCAAGCGCATGCTCGGCCGTACCCCCGGTAATATCACCGCCATCCGTCCGATGAAAGACGGCGTTATCGCTGATTTTGATATCACGGAAGCCATGCTTCGTTATTTCATTCGCAAGGTCCACCGCCGCAATAATCTTATCAGCCCGCGCGTTGTAATCGCAGTCCCGAGTGGGATCACCGAAGTTGAAAAAAGGGCCGTGAAGGATTCTGCCGAACGCGCCGGCGCCCGCACGCCGGTCTATCTTGTCGAAGAACCGATCGCGGCCGCGATCGGCGTCGGACTTCCGATCCATGAACCGGCCGGCAACATGATTATCGATATCGGCGGCGGTACGACCGAGATCGCGGTGATCTCTCTTTCCGGGATTGTTTTTTCGAAGAGTATCCGCATCGGTGGTGACGAGTTCGATGACGCGATCGGGATGCATCTCAAAAAAGCCTACAATCTCATGATCGGGGAACGGACCGCGGAAGAGATCAAGATCCGCATCGGGTCGGCGTATCCTCTTGAAGAAGAAACCACGCTCGATGTGAAAGGCCGCGACATTTTGGCCGGTCTTCCCAAAACGATCAGCGTGACGAGCGAAGAGATCCGCGAGGCCCTTTCCGAGCCGCTTTCGGCTATCCTCGAAGCGGTTCGCATTGCGCTCGAGCGCACGCCGCCGGAATTATCAGCCGATCTTATCGATCGGGGTTTGATCTTAGCAGGGGGAGGATCTCTTTTGCGGGGTCTCGACAAGTTGATCAGCGAAGAGACGGGCTTGCCCGTCCATATCGCAGATGATCCACTTACCGCAGTAGCGCTTGGTACGGGGCGGTATTTGAGTGATTTTCACCTCCTGAAGCGTTTGGCGGTGAATAGCAATGCCAGCCGGGAATACTAACAGATCTCTTTTTTTGTTCCGTCCCAGGCTTCTGAAAGAACCCTCCTAAGATCGTGTTGTTTTAACCGTTATCATTCCAGGGATTTTTATCACGGAACGGAGAGTTCGGCCCCATGCGGCGCTGGCGTTCGTACTATTTTCTCATTATCCCGATTCTCCTTCTGATTCTGGCTTTCCAATTTCCCCAGCTTAACGCAACGGCCCATGCCGTCTTTTCCGCCGCGACCAAGCCTGCTTTTACTATTGCCGACGGGGCGCGCCGTGTTCTGTACGATATCCGCTACAATACCGGTAATTTTGTGGATGCCGTTGGAAAGCAGCGGCAGCATTTGGCGCGCATCCAGGATCTTGAATCGCAACTGCTCCGCTATCGGGAGATGGATCAGGAAAATCACCGGTTGAAAAAGCTTTTGGGATTTAGCCAGTCGCTGGTCACCCCATCGATCGGCGTTCGCGTGATCGGCGAAGATGTGACGCCGTGGAAAAAGATCGTAGTGCTCGACAAGGGGAGCCGGCAGGGCATCAAAAGGGATATGGCGATTGTGGCGCCGGAAGGGCTTGCAGGGCGGGTGCTGGAAGTCGAACCTTTCACGGCGCGAGCGATTCTGTTGCCTGATCCGGATTGCCGCGTCAGCGCTTTGACGTTCGTAAGCCGGGCCCAGGGCGTGATCACCGGCACCGGCACTGAAAAACTCCAGATGCGGTATCTCGCGCTCGATGCCGAGATCGCGGTCGGTGAAGACGTGATCACTTCGGGGATCGGGAGTATTTTTCCCAAGGGCCTTCAAATCGGCAAGATCGAATCGATCGAGCGGGACGGGGACGGTCTTCATTTGCTTGCCGTTGTGATCCCTACCGTTCCTTTTTCCAAGCTTGAGGAAGTTTTATGCCTCGTCTCGCCTCCTTCAAAGTAATCCTCTACTTTGTTTTTCTCATGATGATGGACGCGACCATTCTGCCCGTGTTCCGTATCGGCGCGGTTTATCCGAGTTTTCTTTGTCTTTTTGTCTGCTATGCCGCGTTTGAATGGGGTGCCCCCAAAACGATGTATGTGGCGTTCTGGGTGGGACTGCTACGAGATTTTTTGGGCGGAGGGATGATTGGTATGGAAGCGAGCCTCTTCGTCGGGTTGGCCTTTCTGCTTGATTTTGCCGTTCAGAAAATGGAAAAACAGTTTCCGGGGATTTATATGCTGATCACGTTTTTGTTTGTCCTGATCGAAGGTGTCTTGCGCCTTCTCCTGGGCTATGGTGATGGGCTTCCTTCGGGATGGTTCGGGACCCATTTGGGGCTTGTCGTTCTGACGGCCCTTTACACGAGCGTGCTTTTACCGGTCTTTTATTTTCTCACGGATCGCTGGTTGGGGCACAAGACCGCGACGAAGCAATACGAGCTTTTTCGATGACCTTCTCGAGATTCCATTTTTTTCAAGGGGCCATTTTTGTGATGCTCGGCATCCTGGGGCTTGGTCTTTTCGGCACCCAGGTTGTACGGGGACACTATTACCGGGAATTGAGCCAGCGCAATCATATTCGTCTGATCCCGCTTGAAGCGCCGCGCGGCAGGGTTCTGGACCAGAAAGGCCGGCTTCTGGCCACGAATCGCGCGTCCTACAATGTCATCGCGATCCCTGAGGATGTGACCCCGGAAGTTTATCCACGCCTTGCCAAACTTCTCAACATGGATCAAAAAGAGATCCGTCGGCGGATGAGCGGAGGGCGGGAATATCCGTTTGCGCCCGCCGTGATCCGGAAGGACATTTCACAAGAGCTGGCGTTTCTCATAGAAGAACGGCAGCCGGAACTACCCGGAGTTAGTATCCGCACAGAGGGGGTCCGCTCTTACCCGTATGGCGAGACAGCTGCGCATGTTATCGGTTATATCGGGGCATTGACGGAAAAGGAATATGATCAGCTAGATCGCGACCGTTTCGGCATGAACTCGATGATCGGGCGCGCGGGAATCGAGAAGTCATTTGACGATCAATTGCGCGGTTGGCGGGGGGGCGAGCAGATCGAGGTTAACGCTCGCGCGGAGCTTGTGCGGGTGCTTTCCGAACGGAAGCCGGAACCCGGCCGGGATGTCCGGCTGACGGTCGATCTCGAATTCCAGAAACGGATTATGGAAATGATCCAGGGGGTTCACGCGAGCGTGGCGGTCATGGACCTCCAGACCCAGGGTCTTTTGGCGATGGCGAGTTCGCCTTCGTATGATCCGAATATTTTTGTTTCGCCGTCTTCGAGCGAACAGCGGCTGGCGGTGCTTAAGAACGAGGGGTTCCCGATGCTGGATCGCAGCGTTAGCGCGGCGTATCCCCCCGGTTCGGTTTTTAAACTGGTGACAGCGATCGCCGCGCTTGAGCGGGGGAAGATCACACCGCAAACCCGGTTTGTATGCAACGGTTCTTTCCGTTTGGGACCCAAGTCTAAGATGGCCCACTGCTGGTATCGCGAGGGGCACGGCAGCATCAACCTGTACGAGGCGCTCGAGCGTTCTTGTAATGTCTATTTTTTTAATGTCGCTAAACGCTTGTCTCCGGAAGATATTGCGTATTACGCCCATGAACTCGGTCTGGGAGAACCCCTCAAGGTTGAAGTCGCACGTATCGCGCCGGGACTGATCCCTGATGAGGCTTGGAAGCAGCAACGGTTCCATCAGCCGTGGTATCAGGGGGAGACCCTCAACATGGCGATCGGGCAGGGCTACGTGCTTGTGACGCCTCTGGAGATCCTCCGTTTGACCGCGATCATTGCCAATAACGGACGGGTCGTTCAACCTCACCTTGTCATTCAGGATCCGGAAGACCCGCTCGACGGCCCCCGCGTCGCGATCCGTGAAGAGAACCTCGACGTGATCAAAAAGGCGATGCTACAGGTCGTGGAATCAAATTACGGAACCGGGCAACTTGCGCGGGTGGATTTTGAAAAACTTGCCGGGAAAACCGGGACCGCCCAGGCTCCGCCGCAAAAGTCCCACAGCTGGATGACCGGATTTTTTCCTTACAAGAACCCCAAGCTTGCTTTTGTGGTCTTTGTCGAGCATGGCGGTTCCGGCGGCGTGACGAGCGCGCGACTCGTGAAAAAAATGCTCGAGATCTGGAAAGAACTGAATGTTACGCCGGTTGTTTAGAGGGATCCACCTTCCGCTTGTTTTTTCGGTCCTGGCGCTTGCCATGATCGGACTCCTTTTTATTTACAGCGCTTCCTATCGGGATGCCGGGCAGTATGAGGTCAAACAGCTTTTCTGGATCGCCGTCGGTCTCGCAGTGCTGGTGGGAGTCCCTTGGATCGGCTACCGTCCTTTTCTGAGTATTTCGTACCTTTTCTATATCGTGACCATCATCCTGCTCGCGTTCGTCGATTTTCTCGGAAGCAAGCATTTGGGTGCCCAGCGGTGGCTTGATTTAGGGCCGCTCTCCATTCAGCCTTCGGAATTTGCGAAACTCGGGACCATGCTTGCGGTCGTGAATTTTCTCGGGTCTCATCACCCTTGGGAAGGGCAGACCCGAACCGTGGCTACAGCGCTCTTCCTGTTGGCGGTGCCTTTCATGTTAATTGTCAAACAACCCGACCTCGGGACGGCGTTGCTTTTCATCCCTATGTCGATCGTCATGCTTTATCTCTGGGGTGTCCGGAAGCGCTTTCTTTTTACGGTTTTCGGATCTTTGGCGCTTGCGGTCCCTTTGGCATGGGAATTCCTCAAGGGGTATCAGAAAAAGCGTTTGCTGGTATTTCTCAATCCCAACCTTGATCCGCTAGGGTCCGGTTATACGGCCCTTCAGGCGAAGATCGCGGTCGGATCGGGGGGGCTTTGGGGGAAGGGGTATCTTGCGGGAACGCAGACACAGCTTCATTTTGTCCCGGAACACCACACGGATTTTATTTTTTGCGTGATCGGGGAGGAATGGGGTTTCCTCGGTAGCCTTCTCGTGCTTTGCCTCTATGGGGCGTTATTCCACGCGATCTTTCTTATCATGCAGCACACGACGGATGTGAAAGCCAAGCTGCTTTGCGGGGGAGTGCTGGCGCTTCTTTTTTCTCACGTGATGATCAATATCGGGATGACCTTCGGGCTGATGCCGATCGCCGGGTTGCCGCTCCCGCTCGTGAGTTACGGGGGTTCCTCATTCATCATGACTTGTATGGCCCTTGGGCTGGTCTTGAGCGTTTATCGCGAACGGTCGATATTTTAGGGAGAAATCCCTTGGGCATCGTTTGTCCTTGCCTTAGAATCGGGGTTATTCAACGCTGATTTTTTATTTTGGATTTAGCGCCGGGATGTCCCGATCCCGATTTTTGAAAAAGAAGATTGGGGCAGCCGCAAAGTTCAATCTAAAGAATAACGCATGTTCTTCGGGGTGTAGCTCAGGGGCTAGAGCGCTTGCTTTGGGAGCTTCCAAGGGGGTTTTCTGTAACCTCAATCATTTCCTCTAAATACAGAAATTCATTCAAGTTATAGAAAATCTTCGACTTGTGTGATTCTGTGCCAATTTGTTCGAATCTGCACTTAACTTGGCAAAAATCCGGCAACATTTCCAGACTTGTTTTTTATCACGATTTCTGTTTTGATTTAACGTTGGGCGGGAAATGCGTCGGTTTTAAACTCTATTCCGAGAATTCTTCTTTCCCTTGGTAACTTCTCTTTGCTTAAGGGTATTTAGAGAGTTCAATGTTTATCCGATTTGATGCGTCTGAACCGTCTCTGGTAGGTTGGGGTCAGCTTGTCGTGGCGGGTGAAAGATTAATCGGTTCCTGTGGGGTGTATTGCGCAGATGCCTTTTGTGAGGTTTTTTGAAAATGCGAGAAGTTGTTTTTTGCAGCTCTCGATGTTTTTATTGGAAAGTATCAATTCCGTAATGGTTATGGCGAACGATTGATTTGTGATCAGCGAGACTAATTCGCCGATGTCCAGATCTGCTCGAATCAACCCTTTTTTTTGAAACATAGAGAGCCTTTCCGTGAAAAAAAGATCCGAAGGTTTTCTTTTTTGAAGTTCCAAGCCCATCTGCGAATCGACAAGGATTCTCGAAAGGATAACGCGGAAAAATTTTATATTTTTATTGATGCTTTCGAGTTTGTTCACAAGAAAGCGGTAAATTTCCTCCTGTGGGGTTTCGGCAGGGGGGTAGGGCTTTTCCTTGCTTAAGGCGTCAATGCATGAATAGGTAATCTCGGCTAATAAATTGGATTTGCTTTTAAAATATCGTTGGATCAATGACTCATTGAGGTCTGCCCGTTTCGATATCATTTTTGTTGTGGCGGCGTCATAGCCCACTTCTGAGAAGATTTCAAGACCGGCTTGAAGAATGCGCTGAGTGCTTCCTTCGCGATCCCTTTTTTTGGGCTGGATTTTTAAAGGGGCAATCATCTTTTTAGAGATCATAGAATTTAACCTTCCTCCTATTTAGTCTTCTTTGTTTTCATAGTCTAGGGTATCAGGCTTTAGAAGTCAATTATGTAATTGCTTACTTGACAATCCTGAGAGCATGTATTATTATTTCGAATGTATGCGATTGATTACATGCAAAAGTCTAGGAGAGAAAATGCAAAGCAAAGTAGATCTGTTTGAGTCTCGCTTCACAACTCTTGAGGAAACAACCTGCGGGAAGAATAAGGAAAACCTGCTTGGCACGCGCAGTTATTTCTTATTGGCCCTGTTCCCAGGTATCTTCATACTGGCGTTGGCTGTTACTGGTTGCAAACTGAAAGATGTGCCGCCACAGCAAGGTCCCGAAGTGGCTGTTGTTACTATGCAGCCGGAGAGGGTTGCTATCACGACTGAGTTACCCGGCCGCACAGCCCCTTTTCTTGTTGCTGAGATTCGCCCCCAGGTCAATGGCCTTATCCAAAAACGCCTGTTTACGGAAGGTTCTGAAATCAAAATCGGTCAGGAACTCTATCAGATTGATCCCGCCCCGTTTCAGGCGGCGTTCGATAGAGCTAAAGCTAACCTGCCGGCCATCCAGTTTCGAGCTGATCGTTATAAAGAAGCCCTTGTTGATAAGGCGGTCAGCCAGCAGGATTTTGATGATGCGGATGCTGCTCTAAAACAGGTTAAAGCGGAACTGCAAACAGCTCGTATCAATCTTGATTACACCCACATTGTTTCGCCGATTACCGGTCGTATCGGAACATCTACTGTAACGGAGGGCGCCATCGTGACAGCGTATCAACCTAAAGCCCTTGCGACCGTTCAGCAATTGGACCCCATCTATGTGGATATTCCCGAGTCTACAACCGAATTGTTGCGTTTCCAGCGCCACCTCAAAGTGGGGCGTCTTGATTACGATGAAGCGAATCAGAATAAAGTCAAACTTACTTTGGATGATGGGACGCCGTATCCTGAGGATGGGGCACTTCAATTTAAAGATATCACAGTGGACCCGACAACAGGATCGGTGATCCTGCGCGCGGTTTTTCCAAATCCGGAAGGCATACTTCTGCCGGGCATGTTTGTTCGGGCAATCATTACGGAGGGTGTTAATGAGCAGGCTCTTCTTGTTCCGCAACAGGGAGTTGCCCGCAACTCAAAAGGGGATCCGCTGGCGTTGATTGTGGACGCTGAAGAGAAGGTTCAACAGCGGATGCTTACGCTTGACCGAGCTATCGGCGACAAATGGCTTGTTCTGTCAGGTCTAGAACCGGGGGATCGGGTCATTGTCGAGGGGGTTCTGAAGGTGAGACCCGGTGTTTTTGTAAAAGCGATTCCTTTCGACTCTGCCCCCAAAGATAATCCGGGGGTCAGTAAAACCGTTCAACCATCCGCAGATTCGGATTAACGGAAAATTCTATGTTGTCAAAATTCTTTCTGGAGCGTCCGGTTTTTGCTTGGGTCGTTGCCATCATCTTGATGGTGCTGGGGGTATTGGCCATTTTTCAATTACCCATCTCGCAATATCCCCCGATCGCGCCACCTTCCATTGCCATTAGTTCCTTCTATCCCGGGGCTTCGGCCGAGACGGTGGAAAACACCGTGACTCAGATCATCGAACAAAAGATGACCGGGTTTGAAGATCTGCTCTATATGTCTGCCAAAAGCGATTCGGCTGGTTCCTCCCGTATCGAGTTGACCTTCAGGGCGGGGACCGATCCTGATCTTGCTTGGTCCAAGGTCCAAAATAAGCTCCAACTCGCCATGGCCAGTCTTCCGGAAGTAGTCCAGCGTTCGGGCGTTACGGTCGGCAAATCCACGCAAAATTATTTGATTATTGTGGGTTTGATTTCAGAGGACGGCAGCATGGACGGTAATGATTTAAGGGATTATGCCCAGTCTAATCTGGAAAAGGTTCTAGCGCGCGTGCCTGGAGTCGGTGAGGTCGAGAATTTCGGCTCGCAATATTCGATGCGCGTCTGGCTGAACCCCGACAAACTGAACGACTATAACCTCACCGTGGAAGATATTGTCGGTGCGGTCAAGGTTTACAATGTGGAGGTTTCCTCCGGCCAGTTTGGCGGTCTTCCTGCCGTGGCAGGTCAGCGTCTGAACGCCTCTATCATTGTCCAGAATTTACTCCAGACTCCGGAGGAATTTGGCAATATTCCACTTCGGACCAATCCCGATGGCTCCATCGTGCGGGTTAAGGATGTGGGGCGAACGGAACTGGGGAGTGAATCCTACGATGTTGAGGCCGCCTACAATGGCAAACCTGCCGCGGCCATGGCCATTCGTCAGGCGCCAGGCGCCAATGCGTTGGATACGGCTGAGGCAATCAAGACGAAATTGAAGGAAATGAGCCAGTTTTTTCCCCAGGGTATGAAGGTGGTGTACCCTTACGATACCACGCCCTTTGTGGAGGTAGCCATTGATGAGGTGGTCAAGACCCTTCTCGAGGCGATCTTGCTGGTTTTCTTGGTCATGTTTCTGTTCATGGGGAACTTGCGAGCCACGTTGATTCCGACCATTGCGGTGCC
>DAOPYQ010000017.1:0-33236 GCA_035352955.1 Candidatus Omnitrophota bacterium | reverse complement strand
TTGCGGTTGTAAGCGTAGATGCCGTCCGCCTCGAGAAGATATTCGACCGCATCTCCCGCCAAAAGAAGGTCATTGTCGCTGGGGGTTGCCCGCTGCCCGGCCGGATGCGTGTGGAGGATGACCGGCGATTCCGCCAACAGCTGCCGCGCCACGTCGTTTGCGCGTAATTCGGTCGCACTACCGGTGGTAAACAGAACGACCTTTCCGCGAATCACCGCAACGCCAACTTCGACCTCCGCGCGGGCAAGTTCACGGAGATCCGCAGCCGTCAGATTCTTGACCACCACCGCAGCCGCATAATCAGAAGTCAGATATTGTTTGGCTTCCTCGAAAGAATACTCCTCGGCATCACGCACGTTTTGAGTGGTCAATGTTGCATTCGAGGAAGTCAATTTCAACTGACCTCCCAAAAAGGCTGCATTGGGATCCCCCGGAATGGCAGGCGTTTGGTTTTGCTGAGAATTGGCATTGTCCGCAGGAACCTCAGACTCAGGCTGGTACGGTGTTACATAATCTTCGGAACGGAGGGTTAGGTCGGCAAACCCGACGGGAATCGCTTGGGTGGAAATGAAAGCCAGGGCAAGAATTGAAGCAAGTAATTTGGTCTTCAAAGAATGTCGATGCTGATAGAAAGAACTTCCGCCTGAGCTCATTTTCCGCATCCTTTCGTAGCCGGTTTTTTTATCTTCCGAACCCGAAAATCGTAGGGAGAAACACCAATACATTAATTTAGTTTCAGCGACAAACAAATACTAACACGGCAAAACGAGTCTGTCAATAAACGTAAGTCGTTTAACAGTAATAACTTAGAGGTTATTTTTATTATTTATTAAAGTTCTTTTAAAGATGGATAAGATTGCAAACTATGTAGAACTCAAATTTTTTGATGCATAAAAAATGCGGCTTTATTAAATTTTTTTCACATGGAAGATCGGGAGGGATCAAGAAATAAAGATGCGGTGGAATTAAAAAAAAGGAACTCAAACTGCCGGGAGCCGGACTTGAACCGGCACGGGCTTTTGAGTTCCCTCAGGATTTTAAGTCCTGTGCGTCTGCCAATTTCGCCATCCCGGCAAATTGAACGGTAAGACAATCCCCCGGCGTTCATTGCCTTCGAGGGTGATTATTTTTTTAAAAAAATGGAGGCGCGGGGCGGAATTGAACCGCCGCATATCGGTTTTGCAGACCGATGCATTACCACTTTGCTACCGCGCCCTAAGTAATTTGGAAATCGCATCGAAATTTTCATCGTTAAAACAGCAAAAGAAAATTTCGGCACTTTGCTTTTCTCACAGCCCCTTCAAGACAAAAACCGGCCGAAGATTACCTCCGGCAAGAAGGATTATCTACCGAAACTGATGCTGACCGCTTCACTGGCTCTGACAAGAGGATCATCGGGAGTCACCGTCTTGAGCTTGTTGACTGCCCGCTCAATCGGAATCGATCTCACGGAGCTCCCCTGTGTGCACACCATCTGCCCCCACTTTTGATGGTGGATCAATTCGACCGCGTAGGTCCCAAAAAGCGTCCCGAGATTTCGGTCCGGAGGCGTCGGAGAGCCCCCCCTCTGGATATGCCCCAAACTCGCGGAACGCGTTTCAAGCCCCGTACATTTCTCGATCTGCTCCTCCAGGTATTTCCCAACGCCCCCGAGTTTGACCGGATAGGGATTCTTGAGGTCCCTTTTCTTCTCGATGACTTTTCCGCCTCTTTCCTTCGCCCCCTCGGCCACAACGATCAGGCTAAACTTCTTTCCGTGCTGGGCGCGTTTTTTAACAGTCTTGCAGACGGCCTCCATCGTATAGGGAAATTCAGGTATCAAAATAATGTCTGCACCCCCGGCGGAACCCGAATGGAGCGCAATCCAGCCTGCGTTCCGCCCCATCACCTCAAGGATCATAACGCGATGATGCGCCGCAGCCGTTGTGTGAAGCCGGTCGATCGCTTCGGTACAAATACTGACGGCCGTATGGAATCCGAAGGTGTAATCCGTTCCCATTAAATCGTTGTCGATCGTCTTGGGAATACCGACGACCGGAATTCCCTTTTTGCAAAGCTTGTTGGCTATGGAAAGCGTCCCATCCCCCCCGACCGCCACAAGAACATCAAGCCCCCACTGACGGAAATGTTCGATCGCCCTGTCGGAATGATCTTCGTAGAAAACTTTTTTCCCTTTAACGACGGGGACTCTGAAAGGGTCCGCCCGATTGGAAGTTCCGAGAATTGTTCCGCCGATTGTGAGAATGCCGGAAACATGCGCCTGCGTCAGCTCATGGCCACGTTTTTCGATCAGGCCGGCATAGCCGTCCTCGATCCCAAAAACTTCCCACCCGTAATTTGAAATGGCGGACTTTGTGACCGCCCGGATAACGGCATTCAACCCGGGACAGTCCCCGCCCCCGGTAAGAATTCCTACTTTCCTGATCTTGGTCTGTTTCAAGAGATCCTACTGAAGCGGTTTCAGCTCTTCGCCGGTGTTCGGATCAAACGTGTAATTTGAGGGAAACGTCTGCCCCGTTCTGGGATTGTACTTCGTATTCATTTCCTGACGGACCGCGGTTTGCGTAGCCGCCGGCGCCTGCTGAACCGTCTGAGGCTGAGCCGTGTACGGCTGCGGCGCATACTGCCCCTGCTGGCCCTGGTATTGCTGTTGCATCATTTCCTGGCGGATCTCTTTCTTGGTCTGTTCCTTCTGACGGCGCGCCATCTCGCCCGCGACCGCGCCCGTCAAAAGACCGGCACCGGCGCCGATAGCCGTCCCGACACCCGCGTGACCCGTCGCGCTTCCGACGATCGCACCAAGCCCGGCACCCAAGGCCGCACCGGCGAGCCCCCCCGTTTCACGCTCGGAGAGCCCCGTGCTTTCAGAAGCGCATCCGCTGCACACGATAAGAAGAGCCATAACAGCAGCCGCAACTTTTCGATTCCTGAAACTCATAACGTTCTCCTTTTTCTTATGATGATAACTGCCAGTTTCCTGACCAGATCGGGGGTTATTATATTCGTTTTTCCAGAATGCAAAATAAGATTTTTAAAACATTAACAACGGCCGCCAAGTTCCCCCGCCCAAGCAAGCAACCGCTCAGCGATTTGTCTTTTCGGCTGCGCAGGGCACCGTTTCACTTTCAACGTCGAATCAATCAACACAACCTTGACTTTACGATCTCCGAAAGGCACCGAACGCCCCGGGGCATAGTAATTCGCAACAATGCCATCCAGACGCTTCTCTCTGAGCTTTGCCTTTGCGCGATCCACAAGATCCCGCGTTTCAAGGCAGAACCCGATAACCGTTCTAGACCCCTTCCGCTTCGCAAGCGACGCCAGAACATCCGGCGTCCTCTTCAGACGGAGCGTACAACCCCCACGGCTCGAGATCTTGTGCCTGCATGTCTTCGCAGGCTCAAAATCGCAAACCGCAGCTGTCATAATCAGACAATCGTGTTCCGGAAAAAGTTCCGTGCAAACGCGTTTAAGCTCCCGTGCCGTATGAATAGAAATAAAACGCACGCCTTTCGGCGGTTTTAAAGCAGTCGGCCCGCTCACAAGCGTGACCCGGTATTTCTTCCGGACTGCCGCGGCGGCAAGGGCGTACCCCATTTCACCAGTGGAGAGATTTGAAATAAAACGAACGGGATCGATCGGTTCGCGAGTAGGACCGGCAGTGATCAGGATATTCTTCAACTGGGGGACCATAGGCTCACCTACGGCTATTCTTCGAAAAAGCTTCCCGTACCGCCTTTAAAATGCTTTCATTGGAAGCAATATGCCCGATCCCGACACGACCGCAGGCAAGATTTCCTTCAACGGGGTCCACAAAACGGTACCCGAGCGCCTTGAGCTGGGCGATATTCCGCTGCGTAATGGGATGCGTAAACATGCCGTCGTTCATCGCGGGCGCGATCACAATGGGTTTACGCGTTGCGAGGCAAATACAGCTTGGAAGATCGTCCGCGATCCCCGCGGAAATTTTTGCGATAAAATTGGCGGTCGCCGGAGAAACAAGCACCACATCCGGAACTTCCGCCAGAGACGTATGGAGCACGCCAAAAGGGGCGTCCAAGGGAAACATCTCGCTATAGACACGTTCCCCGCTTACGGTCCTGAGCACGGTCGGCGTCACGAACTCCTTAGCGCAGGCGGTCATGACACAAACCACCCGCGCACCCTCCGACCGCATTTCTTTAATGAGGTCGGGAGACTTGTACGCGGCAATGCCGCCGGTCAGGACCTGCAGGACCGTCTTACCCGAGAGGCTTTTTGCTTTTCGGTTTGATCTCGACATACTTGACCTTCTTGGCGGCCATCTCAAGCAATGCGACGGTCGCGGCTTTTTTCGATTCCGTCTTCACGAGCGACTGAGCGCCCTGCACGAGCTCGTTGGCACGCGCGGCAGCGGTCAAAACGGTCTTGTAAAGGCTCTTGTTCTTTTCCGGAAGAATCTTTTCCAATGCGATATACGCCATGTTATTTTTTTCTCCTTTCTTTGCAGTAATTTAAAACGATTTCCTCAACCTCAAGCACGGCCTGGTCGAGACTTTGATTGATCACCGTATGATTATAAAGCGTGGCGACCTTGATTTCGTCCTGTGCGATCCCGATCCGCTTCTCAATCTCTTCCGGCGTTTCGGTATTCCGGCCCGTAAGCCGCTCCCGCAGAACCTTGATCGACGGCGGCAGGATAAAAACGCTCAAAAGAGGCTGGCTCCGCTCGGCCCAAGTCTCCATCACCTGTTTCGTACCCTGGACATCGATCGTGAGGATCACAATCTTCCCCTGATCGATCTGGCCCGCCACAAAATCCCGCGGAGTGCCGTACAAATTCCCGTAGATCTCGGCATGTTCGATCATCTTCCCGTCCCGGATGCGCCCCTCGAATTCCGGCCGGGTCAGAAAAAAATAATCCTGCCCGTTTTTTTCGTCCGTACGCGGGGCACGCGTCGTCGCGGAAACCGACCGGACCCAATCCGGATGACGCTTCAACAGCCGCTCGACAATACTGGTCTTCCCGCATCCGGAAGGTGCCGATAAAACGACCAGTAATCCTTTTTTTACAGTTCCCTTATTCGACATTCTGGACCTGCTCGCGGATCTTTTCGATCTCGCTTTTGACGGCGATCGATTCTTTGGAAACCTCAAAAAGTTGAGCTTTCGACGCCATCGTATTCGCCTCCCGGTTCATCTCCTGACAAAGGAAATCCAACTCGCGGCCACTCTCCCCGTCCCGTGCCAACCATTTCCCAAAAAGGTCCAGATGGCTCTTCATGCGGACCGTCTCTTCGGTAATATCCGACCGCTCGGCCAGCATCGCCACTTCGCGGTGCAAACGCTCTTCATCGAGCTTTTCACCGTTCAGAAGCTCCTGGACTCGGGCTTTCAGCTTTTCAAAATAGATCTTCTGGCCGCCCTGGACCAACGATTCGATCCGCTGCGTCGTCTTCAGGATCCGATCAAGACGAAGGCGGAAATCCTTTTCTAGCTTCCGACCTTCCTCTTCTTTATGGAGAATCGCCTTCTCAAGAGCTTTCGTCAAAAACGCATTAAGCTTCGGCCACGTCCAAGTGTGCGCGTCCTCGGCTGTCTTCTCCTTCACCACTCCGGGAAGCGTCAGGATGTCTTCAACGCAAAGCTTGCCTTCGAGCCGGAACTTGGCCTGCATTTTCTTGGCCGACGCGAGATACACCCGAACCTGGTCCGTATCAAGCTCATAAGTACGCGTTTCACCGTTACGCCCTTCCTCTGCGACACTGAGAGAAACCTTCCCGCGGCGCATCAACGACTGAACAAGCTGGCGCACCTGCGGTTCGAACTGGAACATCTGGGGCGGAAGTCTTAGGGAAAGCTCGAAATAGCGCTGATTTAGCGACCGGATTTCGACCACCCAGTGTTTCCCCCCGGCGGGCAGCGTCACCCGGGCAAAAGCCGTCATGCTTCTTATCATAAATAATGTGGAATCAAAGGAGTGTTAGAAAAGTTGGGGGCCATGGAATTTGCGTATTATAAAAGTTTCCGCTGGCCTGTCAAGGAAAAGCGTCTGGAAATGTTCTCTAAGTCATTCATTTCAAATGAGTTATGGAAAAGCTCAAAAAACCTTCGCGATTGCGTCAAGGATCTTCATTGCGGCATCCCGAGGATTTTTAGCCTGAGTGACCGGACGGCCGACAACAATATGGTCCGAGCCGTTCAAGATTGCCTTCTCCGGAGTCTCGATCCTCTTCTGATCCCCAACCTCAGCGCCCGCAGGCCGGACCCCCGGCGTAATGATCGAAAAATCTTTGCCGCATTTCTTCCGGACCCAGGGAGTTTCCTGAGGAGAACAAACAACGCCGTCGAGTCCCGCCTTGCGGGCCAGATCCGCGAGGTGAAGAACCTCATCCCTGACCTTACGGCGAATACAAAGTTCCTTCTTAAGCGTGTCCTGGCTATGACTTGTCAGAATGGTCACGGCAATCAACTGCGGCCGTTTTGTCTTGCCGGCAGAATACTGTTCAACCGACTGACGTGCCGCCTTCATCATCTCGAACCCGCCGAGCGCATGGACATTCACCATGTCGACTTCATGTTCGCACACCGCCGCCAACGTGCGGCTAACAGTATTGGGAATATCGTGAAGCTTCAGGTCGAGAAAAACTTTCCCGCCAAAATTCTTTACAAGGTTCACGGCCTTCCAGCTGTGCGCCGTAAAAAGTTCCAACCCAACCTTGTAGTAGTGAACGACCCCTTTCAATTCCGAAAGCCATTTTTCGGCCATCTCAAGCGTCGGGGCATCAAGCGCGACAATAAGCTTCTCCTGCAGAGGTATGTTACTCATCAGCGGTGGCATCCTTCCCCCCTTTCTTCCGCGGGGCGGTAACTCCCGCGCAAAGAATCAAGTTTCGAAATCTTTTCTTTCTTCATGAACGACTGGATTCCGTCAAGGATCCGAAGTGTTGCCTGGGGCTCCACAAAATTCGCCGTCCCGACAGCCAACAGGTCCGCTCCCGCGATCAGAAATTCGAGAGCGTCACTCGCGTTCGAAATCCCGCCGGAAGCGATCACTGGGACCTGATAGGCCTTTTTGACCTGATAAACATACCGGAGCGCCACAGGCTTGATGGCCGGCCCGCTCAATCCTCCAAAATCCTTGGCCAAACGCGAGCTGCGGGACCTAAGATCGATCGCCATGCCGCGGAGCGTATTGATCAAGCTAATCCCGTCCATTCCCTGCCCAAGCACTTTGCCCGCGATCTCCAGCACGTCGCCAAGCTCCGGTGAGATCTTCGCAAAAACGAGCATATCGGTTTGATCGCGAACCGCTTTCACCGCATCCAGGATGCGCTCCTGCTTTTTCATCCCGTTCACGCCGCCGGCTTCGACGTTCGGGCAGGACAGGTTCACTTCAAGCGCCGTCACCACATCCTTCAGCCCGTGAAACGTCCCGGCAAGTGCGCTAAATTCTTCCACAGTCTCACCCGCAATACTGACGATGAGCGGCACACCAAATTTCTTGAAATAAGGGATCTTGTTCTTGAGAAAATCATCGAGGCCTTTGTTCTGCAACCCGATGGCATTCAGCATACCCGCGTTCGTCTCACAGATGCGCGGCATGGGATTCCCGGGCCGAGGCTTCACGGTAATCGTCTTGGTGATAATCGCGCCGAGGTTCTTAGGGGCCACGTAACCGGCATATTCATCCGTCGTCCCAAAAGTCCCGGACGCCACGGTCACGGGATTTTTGAACTTTCGTCCTTTGATCGTCGTGGTAAGATCTATCTTCATACGTCAAGGTCCTCGAATCTGAAAACCGGCCCGTCCGCGCAGGCGCGCTTCAGCCCTTCTTTAGTTTTCACCATGCATCCGAGACATGCCCCGACCCCGCATGCCATGCTCTCATCCCAAGAAGCCTCACCGTCAATCCCGTATTTCCGGGCCAACGCGATCACGGCCTGCATCATCCGCTTCGGCCCGCAGGTCTGGATGAAAAGCTCCCGGGGATCCTCTGCCGTCATGATCTTTTCAAGAAGCGCAGTCACCAATCCCTTAGAACCGCAAGAACCGTCTTCGGTGGAATAAAGAATCTTGGCTTTGACTTTTTTGAGTTCGGCTTTCGGCAAGACTTCCAGCCTGGATTTGGTACCGATCAAAAGATAGTCCGTCGGATTTTTCTCCGCCAAATAAACGAGGGGAGGCACGCCCACGCCGCCGGCGACAAGTACCCGCTTCTTTTTCCCGAGAGCGGCCGTAAAACCGTTACCGAGCGGTCCCATAATCCGGAGCCCGTCCCCCTTTTTCTTTTGGGAAAGACTGCGGGTCCCGCGACCAAGCACCTCGTAAAGAATTTCCACACGCGTACCGGTCACACGGTAATAGCTGAACGGACGGCGGAGATAAGGATCCTGCCCGTCATTGATACGGATCTGGAGGAATTTTCCGGGGCAAACCTTCGCGGAAAGAGGCTCGGACCGGAAGGTCAGTTTGTAATATTTACCGTTAACCTTCTTGTTTTCGAGGATCGTGACATTCTCATCGAAAAGTTTTTTCTTCATCATTCAGTTCTTCGTCGCCTTGGCACCATGATAGTCGTGGATCGACTTCACGTCCAGCACGTCGTCTTTGACAGCTTGGAGCCCGCGGAGCGCCGCTTTGGCCGCGCTTATCGTGGTAATGCAGGGAATATTGAACGAAACCGCCAGCGACCGGATCTTCCCCTCGTCCAGCATCGGACCCTTCCCGCTCGGCGTGTTAATGATCAGGTCCATTTTCTTGTTCCGAACCCAATCTGCGATATTCGGGCTCCCGTCGGTGATCTTCAAAATCTCCTGGGCCGGGACCCGGTAATCTTTCAAGACCCGGGTCGTTCCCTGGGTCGAAACGATCTTGAATCCGAGCCGGTGAAATTCCCGTGCGATCTCGGCGATCTTGGGCTTGTCGGCATCTTTCACGCTGATAAAAACCGTTCCCTTCCGCGGAATGTGAGACATCGCCGCATCCTGGGATTTATAGAAAGCCTTGCCGAAATCACTGTCGATCCCCATCACTTCTCCCGTAGATTTCATTTCAGGCGACAAGATGATGTCAACGCCGGGGAACTTCACGAACGGGAACACGGACTCTTTCACAGCTACGTGTTTCGGCACGATCTCTTCAGTGAATTTCAGGTCCTTAAGCGTTTTTCCGACCATCAGCTGCGCCGCAAGTTTCGCGAGAGGGACGCCGATCGTTTTGCTTACAAAAGGCACCGTGCGGGACGCCCGGGGGTTCACTTCGAGACAATAAACTTGCCCCCGCTGGATCGCATACTGGACGTTCATCAGACCGACCACGCCAAGCTCTTTGGCGATCTGCTTCGTCTTTAAAATAATTTCCTCCACAATCTCTCTCGGGACCGAGAACGGAGGAATCACCGACGCGCTATCCCCCGAGTGGATCCCGGCTTCTTCGATATGTTCCATCACGGAACCGACAACCGCAAGTTTGCCATCCGAAATAAGATCCACATCCATTTCGGTCGCATCCTCAAGAAACTTGTCGAGAAGCACGGGATGCCGGCCGCTCGCCTCCACGGCGAACTTCATGTATTTTTTAAGCGAGGTCTGATCGTAAGCGATCTCCATCGCCCGACCGCCAAGCACATAGGAAGGACGCACCACGATCGGATAACCGATCCGCTTGGCCACCTCACAGGCTTCTTCGAGACTTGTCGCGATACCGTTCGCGGGCTGGGACAACCGGATTTTTTGCAAAAGTTTTTTAAATTTGTCGCGGTCTTCCGCGCGATCAATCGCCTCCACCGAAGTCCCGAGGATCCTGACGCCGTTCGCTTTGAGCGACTTCGCGAGATTCAAAGGCGTCTGTCCGCCGAGCTGCAAGATCACGCCGACCGGTTTTTCATTCTCATAAATATTCAGCACATCCTCAAGCGTGAGCGGCTCAAAGAAAAGTTTGTCGGAGGTATCATAATCCGTACTGACGGTCTCGGGATTCGAATTCACCATGAGGGTCTCGTAACCCATTTTCTTCAACGCAAGCACGGCATGAACGCAACAGTAGTCGAACTCGATCCCCTGCCCGATCCGGTTCGGTCCGCCGCCAAGAATCATAACCTTCTTTTTTTTGCCAGGGTTCGCTTCGTCTTCATCCTCGTAGGTTGAATAAAAATACGGCGTATAGGCCTTGAACTCGGCAGCGCAAGTGTCCACCAGTTTGTAGACCGGTTTGATCCCCAATTTTTTCCGGAATTTCCGCACTTCCGCCTGCCGAACCCCCCAAAAAAACGCGAGCTGGACGTCGGAAAATCCGTACTGTTTTGCCTTACGAAGCAGCAATTCCTGCTCGTTTTTGTTCCCCCGGGCATCGAGAAGCTCTTTTTCCAGATCGATAATTTGTTTCAGCTGCGCCAGAAACCATGGATCAACTCCGGTCTGTTTATAGATTTCTTCAGCCGTGTACCCGGAAAGAAAGGCATACTTCAGATAAAAGATCCTCTCTTCGCGCGGCGTTTTTACATGATCAAAAATCTTCTTCCGAAGTTCTCCGTCATTCGGAGCCTGGTGAAGGAATTTCATATACTCCGCGCGCGTCTTGAGTTCCAGATCAAAGACCTTGTCTTTTCCGTCCCCCCCAAAACCGAAACGCTTTGTCTCAAGCGACCGGAGTCCTTTCTGAAAGGATTCCTTGAACGTCCGGCCGATCGACATCACCTCCCCCACCGATTTCATTTGCGTCGTGAGGCGGCTATCCACGCCTTCGAATTTCTCGAACGCGAACCGCGGGATCTTGACCACGCAATAATCGATCGAAGGCTCGAAAGAAGCCGGCGTGTATTTCGTAATATCATTGGGAATCTCGTCAAGAGTAAGTCCCACGGCAAGCTTGGCGGCAAATTTGGCTATCGGAAATCCCGTGGCCTTGGACGCAAGCGCGGAGGACCGCGACACACGCGGGTTCATTTCAATAATAACCATGCGACCCGTCTTGGGATCGACGGCAAACTGAACATTAGAACCCCCGGTCTCAATCCCGATCTCGGACATAACCTTGCGGGCCGCATCGCGCATCCGCTGGTATTCTCGGTCGGTCAAAGTCTGCGCAGGCGCCACGGTAATGGAGTCCCCCGTATGAACGCCCATCGGGTCCAGGTTTTCGATGGAACAGATCACCACAAAATTGTTGTTCACGTCACGCATCACTTCAAGTTCGTACTCTTTCCACCCGACGATCGATTCCTCGATCAGGATCTCATGCACACGGCTGTAATCGAGCCCCGTACGCGCCGTCGTGCGAAGCTCCTCCAGATTATGACAGACCCCGCTTCCGGAACCACCCAGCGTAAAACTCGCCCGGACGATCACGGGATAACCGATTTTTGCGGCAACTTTCTCGGCCTCTTCAAGAGAATAGGCGAAATCGCTCTTCGGAAGATCAAGCCCGATCTTCTGCATAGCCCGCTTGAACTCTTCACGGTTCTCAGCCTTCTTGATGGCCTCATACTTCGCGCCGATCATCTCCACGCCGTATTTCGCAAAAACACCCTTTTCATAGGCTTCAACCGCGAGATTCAGCCCCGTTTGGCCGCCCATCGTCGGAAGCACAGCCTCCGGCTTTTCCTTAGCGATCACCTTTTCCAAAAACTCCACCGTCAGCGGCTCGATGTAGGTCGCGTCCGCAAGTTCCGGATCGGTCATGATTGTCGCCGGATTCGAATTAATCAGGACGACCTTGTAACCTTCGGCCTTCAGGGCTTTCACGGCCTGCACCCCGGAATAATCGAACTCACAGGCTTGACCGATAATGATCGGCCCAGACCCAATGATGAGAATCTTTTTTATGTCAGTTCGTTTCGGCATTTTTTCCTTTTAGACTGCGAAAGGCTGCTTTTTCCCGCTGTAATAATCCTGCAAAGCTTTCGGCAGAATCGTATCTTGTTTTGCCGCAGCGATCCCTTCCACGGTCGCCTCGGCAGCAGCCAGCGACGTCACATAGGGTAGTTTGCGTTGGATCGCCATCATGCGAATATAGCTGTCATCCGCCTGGCTTCCGCGACCTTCGGGCGTATTGATGATCAATTGCAACTCGCCGTTCTTGATCGCGTCCGCAATGTTCGGCTGGCCCTCATGAATCTTCTTGATAAAAGTGTTCGGTATCTTGTGCGACGTCAGGACCCGGCCTGTGCCCTCCGTGGCAAGGACCTTGAACCCAAGGGCCACAAGCTTCCGGGCGATCGGGGCGACCCGCTCTTTATCTTTCTCAGAAACCGTAAGAAGAACGTTTCCCTCAAGCGGCAGCTTCGACCCCGTCGCTTCCTGCGCCTTGTAGAACGCGACACCAAAGTTATCGCCGACGCCCATCACTTCCCCCGTGGCACGCATCTCGGGGCCGAGCAAGGGATCGACTTCCGGAAACATATTGAACGGGAAAACCGCCTCCTTGACTCCGACGAACGGGGCCCCGCTCTTTTTAAGCTGCGGGAAATCCTTGATCTTCTTACCGAGCATGATCGCGGTGGCGATACGCGCAATGGCTACGCTTGTGACCTTGGAAACGATCGGCACCGTACGCGACGCCCGTGGGTTGGCCTCGAGAATATAAACCGTACCGCCACAGATCGCGTATTGAACGTTGATGAGACCCACGACTTTAAGAGCCTTCGCGATCCTGGACGTATAATCCCGAATTTCATCCAAATGTTTTTTTGAAATGGTCCGGCTTGGGATCGAGCAAGCAGAATCGCCGGAATGAACGCCGGCCCATTCAATGTGTTCCATCACTGTCGTCACAAACGATTCCTCCCCATCCGCAAGGGCATCCACCTCGCACTCAAGGGCCTGGTCGAGGAATCTGTCGATCAACATCGGATGTTCGGGGCTCACTTGGATAGCTTCAGCCGCATATTTCCGGAGCATGGTCTCGTCATAAATGATCTCCATACCGCGGCCGCCGAGCACGAAAGACGGACGGACCATCAGCGGGTAACCGATCTTCGCCGCAATCCCGAGAGCCTCTTCAAGAGACCGGGCCACGCCGCTTTCAGGCTGCGGAATTCCGAGCTCGATCATCTTTTCCCGGAACAGTTCGCGGTCTTCGGCGAACGCAATGCTTTCGGGCGTGGTCCCGAGGATCTTGACTCCGGCGTTCTTGAGCTGCTGGGCAATGTTCAGGGGCGTCTGACCTCCGAACTGCACGATCACACCTTCGGGTTTTTCTTTTTCATAAATCGTCAGGACATCCTCAACCGTCAGCGGCTCAAAATACAGTTTATTCGCCGTATCGTAGTCCGTCGAAACCGTTTCAGGGTTACAATTGATCATGATCGATTCGTAACCCGCCGCACGAAGAGCGAACACCGCGTGCACGCAGGTGTAATCAAACTCGATCCCCTGGCCGATACGATTCGGCCCGCCGCCCAGGATCAGGATCTTCTTGTTTTTCGAAACCTCCACGTTTTCTTTGCCGGGAAGATAGGTCGAATAATAGTAAGCCGCGCTTTCCACGCCGCTCACGGGCACCGCCTCGTATCGCGCGATCTTGCCAAGACGGATCCGGCGTTCGCGCACCGCGGCCTCCGAAATTCTGAAAAGCCCCGCCAGGTAACGGTCCGAAAAACCCCACTCCTTGGCCTTGATAAGTTCCTTGTCCAAAAATTTGTCCCAAGACGTCCGGAGAAGCTCTTCCTCGAACATCACCAGTTCTCTCATTTCATTGATGAACCATTCCCCGATGTGGGTCATGCCGTGAAGCTCTTCGACCGTCAAACCTTTCCTCAACGCCTCGTACATCAGAAAGATCCGCTCACTGGAGGGATGCGCCAAACGCTCGCGAAGCTGGTCGGCAGAAAGCTGTTTAAAATCCTTCGCGCCTCCGAGGCCATAGCGCCCGGTCTCAAGCGACCGGATCGCTTTCTGAAACGCTTCCTTGAAAGTCTTGCCGATCGACATAACTTCGCCGACAGCCTTCATCTGGGTACCGAGGACATCTTTGGCCTTTGGAAATTTTTCGAAAGCCCAGCGGGCGAACTTCACGACCACATAGTCGCCGCTCGGGGTATACTTCTCAAGCGTTCCGTCGCGCCAATACGGAATCTCGTCCATAGTCAGACCTGCGGCCAGACGTGTCGAGACCATCGCGATGGGAAACCCCGTCGCTTTAGAGGCCAACGCCGAGGACCGGGACGTACGAGGATTGATTTCGATCACGACCACTCGGCCGTCCTTTTTGTTGTGAGCAAACTGAATATTCGTCCCCCCAACCACACCGATCGCGTCGACGATTTTATACGAATACTCCTGAAGTTTTTTCTGGAGCGCAGGAGCGACCGTGAGCATCGGAGCCACGCAAAAACTGTCCCCGGTATGAACGCCCATCGCGTCCACGTTCTCGATGAAGCACACCGTAATCTTCTGATTCTTTGCATCACGGACAACCTCTAGTTCAAGCTCTTCCCATCCGATCACCGCCTCTTCAATGAGAACCTGGCGGGCAATGCTGATCGTAAGGCCTCTTAACGCGATCACCCGGAGATCTTCAATATTGTACGCAATCCCACCGCCCGTACCCCCCATCGTGTACGCGGGACGGACCACAACCGGATAGCCGATCTTCTGGGCGATCGTTTCGCATTCCTCTACCGTATTCGCCGTAGCCGACTGAGGGACGGGGATCCCAAGTTGGGCCATCGTCATTTTGAAAACTTCCCGGTCTTCCCCGCGTTCGATCGCGTCAGCCTTGACCCCGATGATCTGAACACCGTACTTTTCAAGAATGCCGTTCTTATGGAGCGCCGACGACAGATTGAGACCTGTCTGCCCGCCCAAATTCGGCAAAAGGGCATCCGGCCGTTCCTGAGCGATGATCTTTTCGAGACTCTCGACCGTCAGAGGTTCAATATAGGTTTTGTCCGCGATTTCAGGATCTGTCATGATCGTCGCGGGATTGGAGTTCACAAGAACGATCTCGTAGCCTTCCTTGCGAAGAGCCTTGCAGGCTTGTGTCCCGGAATAGTCGAATTCACATGCCTGACCGATAATGATGGGTCCGGAACCGATGATCAGAACTTTTTTGATGTCATTGCGTTTTGGCATGATCGCACTTTCCTTTTTATTTATCCTGCATGGTGGCTGATCATTTCATAAAAACGGGTAAAGAGATAATCACTGTCGTGCGGGCCGGGAGCATTCTCCGGATGGTACTGCACGCAGAAGAGCGGATGTTTCTTGTGCTGCAACCCTTCGAGGGACTTGTCGTTCAAATTGATATGGGTCAGTTCCACGTCGTTTTTGGGAAGCGAATCGATATTGACGACAAAATTATGGTTCTGCGACGTGATCTCGATCTTCCGGGTCCTCAGGTCCATGACCGGTTGGTTGTTCCCGTGGTGCCCAAACTTCAGCTTCGAAGTTTTCCCGCCAAGCGCCTGCCCGATCATCTGATGCCCGAGACAGATCCCGAACATGGGGAGCTTCCCGATCAGCTTACGAACCGTCAGGACAAGGTACTGCACCGCCGACGGGTCCCCGGGGCCGTTCGAAAGGAACAGCCCGTCCGGTTTGTACGCCAGGATCTCTTCTGCCGTCGCGCTCGCCGGAACCACCTGGGCATGAAACCCGTGCTGGGTTAACTTCCGAAGGATGTTCCATTTAACACCGGTATCGACCGCGACAATCCTGTATTTTTTCTTCCGGGCATCTCCCCACGCGAATTCGGCAGGCATCGCCTCGGTGAATTCGTAAGGCTTGGCACAGGTCACTTCCTTAACAAGATCAACGCCCTCGATACTCGGTGAAGCCTTGGCCATTTTGACAAGCTTCTTCGGATCCAACTCGCGCGTCGAAATCACGGCTTTCTTCGCGCCAAAGGTCCGGAGGTGTTTGACAAGCTTGCGTGTATCGATCCCCTGAATGCCGAGAATATTGTATTTTTTGAGATAGGCATCAAGCGTCATCTCGGAACGGTAATTGCTCACCACCGGGCTCAATTCTTTGATGATGAACCCCTCGACCCACGGCCGCGACGATTCGACATCGGCGGCGTTGATCCCGTAGTTGCCGATGTGAGGATAGGTCATGCACACCATCTGTCCTTTATAAGAAGGGTCGGTCAGGATCTCCTGATAACCGGAAAGGCCGGTATTGAAAACAACCTCGCCAAAGGCCTCCCCCTCGGCGCCAAACCCCTCGCCTTCGAACCACACACCATCCTCGAGCGCTAGTATTGCTTTAGTCATATATTTTTCCGATAGGGGCTATTGTCTCTTATCGAGCGCAACGCTCGACAGTCACCACGCAACATAAAAACTCAGGACCCATCCGTTGCACGTAATGCGTTGCGCTAATTTCAGAGGGTGTACTGATAACCTTTCACAAACGTATGAAGGACTTTGCCTTTAAGTTTCTTGCCGTAAAAACACGAGTTCACGGATTTGGAGTGTACATGTTCTTCGCCAAAGACCCACTCCTTGTTGATATCCACGAGAATAAAGTTTGCCTGTTCCCCCGTTTTGAGCCTTCCAAAATTCGTCTTTTTCAGAATCTCCGCTGGCGTAAGACTCATCTTTTTCACGATCTCTTCGAGCTTCCACTTCCGGCCGTGGAAAAGCTCCGTCATCGCCACCCCGAAAGAGGACTCCAACCCAATCGTTCCGAACGGGGCAACTTCAATATCCTGGTCTTTTTCCTCGAACGCGTGCGGCGCGTGGTCGGTCGCGATCACGTCGATGGTCCCGTCCTCGAGCCCCTGAAGCACGGCCTGACGGTCCGCTTTGGTGCGGAGCGGCGGGTTCATCTTATAAAACGTATCGTATCTTAAAAATTCCTCATCTGTGAGAGCGATGTGGTGCGGCGTCGCTTCGGCCGTAATCGGAAGCCCCGCCACCTTCGCGCGCCGTATCATCGCCACCGCCCCGATGGTCGAAACGTGCTGGAAGTGAAGCTGGCATTTGATCAGGCGGACCAGTTCGATGTCTCGGGCCGTCGCGATGTCCTCGGCGGCGTTCGGCCGGCCCCGGAGCCCGAGCTTTGTGGACACGATCCCTTCGTTCATGACGCCGTTCAGCGCGATCGTCTGATCCTCAGCATGAGACATCACGGGTAACCCGTGCGTTGCGGCATATTCATACACCCGCCGCGCCACACCGGAATCCATGACCCAGTTCCCGTCATCGGTCACGGCAACTGCACCGGCGGCCTTCATTTCCGCCATCTCGGAAATCTTTTTGCCCTCGCGCCCCTGGGTCAGCGTCCCGGCGGGAAAAAGATTGAAGTTTAGGACGTTCGCGCGCTCCATCTGGTATTTCACGACCTGCGCGTTGTCGCACGCCGGTTTTGTGTTCGGCATCGACACGCAGGCCACAAACCCGCCCGCGATCGCCGCTTGTGCACCCGTCTCGATCGTTTCCTTATGCTCGTAGCCTGGCTCACGGAAGTGGACATGCAGATCGATCAAGCCTGGAAGGAGATGGAGTTTTTTCGCATCAAAAATTTCCGCGTCCTCCGCGGCAAGATCTTTGCCCCACTTCACGATACGATGGCTTTTCACGTGGAGGTCCATGACTTCATCGATCTTGTTGGCCGGATCAACGATGTGGGCACCCCGAATGATCAGATTCTTGACCGATTGCCCGTTCAGTTTATTTTTCATTTTTGATGACCCCGCTCAAGAGGTACAAGACCGCCATACGGACCGCGATCCCGTTGGTGACCTGCTTCAAAATGTAGGACTGGGGACTGTCCGCAAGCGCGCTCTCGATCTCGACCCCGCGGTTGATCGGCCCGGGATGCATCAAGATCGCATCGGGTTTCGCAAGTTTGAAAAGCTCCGTCTTCAGCCCGAACGTGCTGGCATATTCCCGGATGCTCGGAAAAAGCGTCTCGTTCTGGCGTTCCATCTGGATCCTGAGGAGCGTCACCGCATCCGCGCCGTCAATCGCTTTTTTCACGTCGTGCACCACTTTGACCCCGAGTTCCTCGATCCCCCAGGGAATAAGCGTCTTCGGCCCACAAATCACGACTTCGGCACCAAGCTTCGTAAGACCCCAGACATTCGACCTAGCCACGCGAGAATGCAAAATATCCCCGACAAATACAACCTTGAGACCTTTGATCTTGCCCTTCAGTTCGCGCAGAGTGAACATGTCAAGAAGTCCCTGGGTCGGATGCTCATTGATCCCGTCTCCGGCATTCACAAGGCCACATCTCGTATAGGTTGAGATCCGGTGAGGCGCTCCGGAAGAACCGTGCCGCATCACGATCAGATCGACCTTGAGGGCCTCGATATTTGCGATGGTGTCCCACAATGACTCCCCTTTTGACATGCTGGAACCGGCGCTCGCCATGCTAATCGTGTCCGCGCTAAGACGTTTTTCCGCAAGTTCAAAAGAGACCCGCGTCCGGGTGCTCGGCTCCAGGAAAAGATTCACCACCGTTTTCCCGCGCAGGGCCGGAACTTTTTTGACCTCGCGTTGGGAAACTTCACTAAATGATTTTGCGGTATCGAGAATCAGTTCGATCTCTTCGGCTGAAAGATCCCGGAGACCGAGGAGGTCTTTACGCGTCCATTTGATCTTTCCGTTCTGCCCGTTTTGCGTCATTTTTTGGGTCCTTCCGAAACGACGGCTTCGTCTTTTCCGTCCGTTTCCTTAAGGCGGATGATCACGCTTTCCTGCACCGCCGTTGGGACGTTCTTCCCGACATAATCGGCTTTGATGGGAAGTTCCCGATGACCGCGATCAACCAGCACCGCGAGCTGAATGGATTTGGGACGCCCGAAATCGATCAGGGCATCAAGCGCCGCGCGAATCGTGCGACCAGTGAACAGGACATCATCGACAAGGATAACGGTCTTACCCTTTAGATGGAACGAGATGTCCGTTTCGTGAATCTCGGGCTTGGGACCGACCTCGCTCAGATCGTCACGGTAAAGGGTGATATCAAGAATACCGACGGGGATCTCTTTTTTCTCGATATCGAAAAGTTTTTGCTGAAGCCGGGTTGCCAAAAGATCACCCCGGGCGCGGATCCCAATCAAGGCGAGGTGCGCGATTCCCTGGTTACGTTCAAGGATCTCGTGGGCGATACGAGCCAAGGCCCGCTCGATCCCACCCTCATCGAGAACCTGCTTCTCAGACGCGGTCATAGGGACTGGCTCCTTTTTAGGCGTCTGGCTGCCTTTTGTCCTCTGGAATGATGCCTAACCCCTTTTACCGCATAAAAGGGACCCGCCGTGAGCGGGCACAAAAAAACCCCGCACATCTGTGCAGGGTCATTATAAAGTTCTGTTTTCCGTTGCATTTGCTCCGCCTTTGTCGGCGTCTCAGCGCCGTCTTAAAAGGGTTTCTGTACCGCTCAAACTTGATGAACTCTACATGCTTTTTTTTACTTTGTCAAGACGGTTGTTTCCGGATTCCTCATAACGAACGGTTTAAAACGATTAAACGTTTTTCCTTTTTGAAACAGCCGTCGCAAGTTCTTTATTACTTTCTCTAGTTGCATTTTCGCGGCAGGGTGAAAATAAATTTAGTACCTTTCCCAAGTTCGCTTTCGACCCAGATCCGGCCTTTGTGGAGTTCGATGATATCTTTGGTGATGGAAAGACCCAAACCGGTCCCTTCTTCCCGCTCAGCGGTCAGTCGCTCGAATTTATCGAACAGCTTGCAAAAATCCTCCCGCGCGATCCCCGGCCCCGTATCGGAAATTTCAAAACGAACTTCCTCGGGAGTCCCGGAAAGACCGAGCGTGATCGTCCCGCCGATCGGCGTATACTTGACGGCATTGCTCAGCAAGTTGATGATCACTTCGGTCAACTTGTCGCGATCCGCCCACACCGCCCCCACGACTTCCGAGAATTCCTTCCTGAGAGAAAGCTGCTTCCGGGAAAGCTCCTCGCCGTTGCTCGCCAGAACTTCCTCGACCAGCGCCTCGACCGGGAACTCCTCCTTTTTCAGCTTCATCTTCCCCGCTTCGATCTTCGAGAGGTCCAGGAGATCAGTAACCAGGCGGATCAACCTCTCCGTGCTCATCCTGGCAATGTCCACCATCATCTTCTGCTGTTCATTGAGCGGACCCGCCTCCCCGTCGCAAAGGTAGCTGAGGGAAAGCTTCATATTCCCCAACGGATTCTTGAATTCATGTGAAACATTGGCAACGAACGCCGACTTCCGTTTATCCATTTCTTTTAAAAGCTCTTCAGCCTTTTTGATCTTGCTGATATCGTTGCCGACGCAAAGGATCTCCCGAGTGTCCCCTGTTTTGTCGGACAAGGCCTTATTGGTCCAGGAAATCCACACGCGCTCGCCGCCGCAGCGCATGTTTTCATTCTCGTTATTCACATACTTTGCAGGATGACACACAAGATCATCGATCATAAGTTTCAGGTCCTTGCCCGCGCTGTCTGTGACCGGTACGATCGTTCCGATCACGCTTTTGCCCAATATTTGCTCCTCGCGAAACCCGAAGAACTCTTGCGCGAACTGATTCATAAACGTGATCCGGCCCTGGATATCCATACGCAAGATGATACTGTTCGCATCCTGGACCAACCTGCGGTAATAATCCTCGTTCTGTCCTGAAACGCCCGACGCACCGTGTGCCGTCATACTCCCTCCGCCATTTTGATCTTCTGATCCATCACGCCTCTTTGCTAGCATGGGAGAAATTATAGGAGGGCGTGAAGTTTTTGTCTAACCCTGGGTATAAAAAAAGGGCCAGTCTCCTTTTTAAAAAACGATGACTGACCCCTTTATGAAATCGAGAAGATCCCCTCTGTAAGCCGGGTTCTGTACCCGCCACTTGCGCGGCAGGCGATGACCATCTATCTTGGCCGTGCATTGCTGCAAGGCTCAGTCGGCTGACCCGGTGAAGTTCACGCTTTGCAGCGCCATAGGAACGGGCCGTTCCCGCTTACGCTCTTCACCTTATTTAGCCTTTCGTCACGTAGAGATTGCCGCGTTTCACCCCCTGCCACTTTCATGGCAGGGACTCGTCTCTGTGGCTCTGATCCGCACTGGATTTCAGTTTTAGAATCAATGAGAATCCAGTGGGCGGGCGTTACCCGCTACGCTGCCCTGTGAAGCCCGGACTTTCCTCCCACAGCGGTTGAATGGGGCGTTTCCCATATCCCGTCATCTGTGCGCGGTCATCCGAGAAGATCTTCTCAAGACCTAAAATTCAAAGAACAATACTTTCCAAAATCAAAAAAAATTTTTAAGCCTTTGCCGGACCATTCAGATTTTCGATCTGGGTCTTGGAAAAATTCGCCCAGCTGGTCTTCGGATAACGATCCACCACCAACTGGAAAGTGGTACGGGCATCAACCGTCTTGTTTAAAGCCATATAACTTTTCCCAATATAATATTGGGCGATCGCCGCCATGTTCCCCTGCGGGCTGCCGTTCAGATACTCCCGGTACTTTCCAATGGCTTTCTCGTATTTACCGGTCTGATAGAGCGTCTCCGCTGTCGAATAAGCCCCGAAATAATATTCCTGCGAATGCGCGCACGCCGAAAAAAGAACCGCGACAAGGAACAACCCAAGAATCCATCTCATTTTCCGCATAGGAGACCCCTTCCCTGTTAAGAATGCCGCGAATTTTCTAAGTTTACTTTTCATGCTCCGGGAGGTCAAGGAACAAATCCCCCGGCCAGAGCAAAAAACTGGGCCCGCCTGGATTTGAACCAGGGACCAAGCGATTATGAGTCGCCTGCTCTAACCAGGCTGAGCTACGGGCCCACGGGATACGGCGTCTTATGAAAACGTTGGTCCTGCCAAACCTCGCCCACTGCAGACCTGCCTTAGCCAGCAGTCCCGGAGGACGGGCCCATCAATTCCCAATGAATTGATACGGCGCGGCGGCGGTTTTTGATGACCACCTACGACCGCACGGTATACAACGTTTTATGAAAGCGTTGCCCTGATAAAAAATCCGTTACCGAAACGGAGTATAACAGAATTTTTCGGGACAGTCTCAAGCGATTTGCGGGTCTAGAGCATGGCAGGAGTTTTTTAGAACAATCGCCTCGTTCGGGGCACCCTCACTCTTGGCATTCTCATCTTTTCTCTTGTCCTTGCCGCATAGGGATACCTCTTTTGATATTCCTCGGAGAACATCTTGAACAAACCGGCCTTTTCGGCATTCCCCGCCTTTTGACAGGCGGCACACGCTTCCAAAATTTCGGGCAGGCAGAAAAGGTCCTTGCGGAGATCGTAAGCGCTGGCATAATGCCCGCACGCTTCCTGGTACAGCTTCTCCGAATCTCCCCCAACGGCTTGCTGCCCCGCTTGAGTGAACAACTCATATCCGGACTCGAGATGCCCCTTAGCCTCATAATATTTCCGGGAGCACCCAGACAATGAAAGCAAAAAAACGGAAAGGACGATCCCCACAAGCACACTTCGTCCGCAGTCCATTGACAATTTTTCCTTCGGATCAGTTTTCATGAAAACAGAGGCATCCACAAACAGAAACATCTACCAAAAAGACGAACTCTACTAAATTGGGCGGGAACAAAAGCCTAGCGGAGCCGAAGAACGTGTTCGACTTTACTCTGGAGGTTCGCAAGATCAAAGGGCTTTTCAATAAAACCGCTGATGCCCTCAAGTTCGAAAAGGGATTGCATGGACGCTCCGGCACCCGTCAACATGATCACCGGAAGCTTCCTCACGCGGGTCTGCTCCGCGGGATTATCGTCACGGTAAGAACGGAGCTTGCGGAGGAACGTGAGACCGTCCTCTCCCTTGGGGATCCGGATATCGAGAAGCACGCAATCGGGCCTACCTTCTTCAACCCTCTTGTAGCCCTCAGCGCCTTCATTGGCGGTCAAAACTTGATAGCCCAAATGCTCGAACTTTTCTTTGATGATCTGACAAACGTCATCCTCGTCATCAATGACAAGAATACATTTCTTGCTCTCAGGCATTTTGACCTCTCTTATGGAGATACAACCTTACGCTTCCGGATTATCGTCAAAATCACCCGCAACTAAAGGGCTCACGGGCGATTCTATTACTCGCTTAGTTTAATATCCAGAAAATTCTTCAGTTTCCTAGCACGGGTCGGATGGCGAAGCTTCCGGAGTGCCTTGGCCTCGATCTGCCGAACGCGTTCGCGCGTCACATTAAAAATATGCCCGACTTCCTCGAGAGTCCTCGGATAACCGTCCCCAATCCCGAACCGGAGGCGCAGAACTTTTTCCTCACGCTCGGTCAGAGTGAGTAATACATCATCCATCTGCTCTTTGAGCATGCTATAGGCCGTAGCGTTCGCCGGCGAGACCGCAGACTTGTCTTCGATAAAATCCCCGAAGCTCGTATCGCCTTCGTCCCCGATCGGCGTCTGGAGACTGATCGGTTCCTGGGCGATTTTCAGAATACCCTTGACCTTGTCGAGCGGCATCTTCATAACGTGCGCAACTTCTTCCGGAGTCGGCTCCCGACCGGTCTCCTGAACAAGATGGCGTGACGCACGGAAAAACTTGTTGATCGTCTCGATCATGTGCACGGGAATGCGGATCGTCCGGGCCTGGTCCGCGATCGAGCGCGTGATCGCCTGGCGGATCCACCACGTGGCGTACGTCGAGAACTTGTAGCCGCGTTTGTATTCGAATTTATCGACCGCCTTCATCAGACCGATGTTCCCCTCCTGGATCAGGTCGAGGAACGAAAGGCCGCGGTTCGTGTACTTTTTCGCAATACTGACAACGAGACGCAAGTTCGCAGCAACGAGGGCTTTCTTCGCCTTCGAAAGCTCCCACTCTTTCCGGATGATCAGCTTAAAATGCTCGAGAAGCTTTTCTTCGGGCTCGCCAAACTCCTGAAGAATTTCGCGGTTCCGCTCTTCGAGAGCTCCGATCTGCCCCCGGACGGAACCCCTGCGAAGCTTCTTGATCGCATCACGGTTTTTCTTAAGCTCTTTGAGTTTCCCGCGAAGATTGGCAACGATCTGTTCAACGATCGCAATGCTGAGGTTGAACTGCATCAGCAGCTCGACAACATTGGCCTTTTTTCGGGACGCGCGGAACTTGCGGATAAGCATCTTAAGCTTCCGCTTGATCGTCTGGATCTTAACTTCCTGCTCTTCGTCAATGATCGCCTCGAGCTGGACCTGCCCCTCGGTAATCTTCTTGGCGAGCTCCAGGACTTCAAAACGCGCGGCCTGGGTCTGATAAACGACTTTCTTAAGTTCTTCCTCGCACTCTTCGATCTTTTTAGCGATCGTGATCTCTTGTTCGCGTGTCAGAAGCGAGATCTGCCCCATTTGCCGGAGATAGGTCCGAACCGGATCATCAATGCGGATACGCTCCGGTTCCTCAACCGCGGAATCTTCTTCGAGTTCGGAATCCTTGGCCTTCTTGGTGGCATCAACGTCCTGGATCGCTTCGGCGCCGGCCTTGGCCTGATCGCCCGGCGTCTGGCTCGTGACATCGATCCCTTTTTCCGAAAGGATCCCGATGATCTCTTCGACCTTCTCGGGGGTATTCATGTCCGCGGGAAGATGTTTTTTCATCTGGTCGATCGAGACAAATCCCTGTTTTTTCCCGAGAGCAAGAAGTCCCGCAACGATCTCTTTATTGGCTTTGGACAGTGCACCGGCCTGCTTGCCCTTCCCTTGAGGAACAGCAATAGCGGAAGGCTTCCCCTTGGTCTTGGTCGGGAGAGACGGCTCCTTGGATAATGGCTTGGCGGGCTTCTTGGGTGTCTTTTTCATAGAGCTGCGTATTATAGTTATCTCGACCCCGGAAACCAAGGAAATTATTCGTGCCCCACGAGGAGCCCCTTTGCCACCCATTACCGAGGATTTCTATCGTTTGAGGGAATAAAAAAACCGGAAAATATCGAAATTCCTTTTACCTAATCGATTGCCCGCCTTCATCTTGCACCGGCGCCAAAAAGCACCACTCTGATCGTCTTGAGGATGATTTGCATATCCAGAATGAAGGACAAGTTTTTAACGTAATACAGGTCATATTGCAGTTTTTCCAGCGCGTCTTCCTCGGAAGCTCCATATCGATAATTCACCTGCGCCCACCCGGTAATCCCAGGTTTAACCACATGTCGAATAAAATAAAACGGCATGGTTTTCTGCAAGAGCTCGACGAACTCTGGCCTCTCTGGTCGCGGTCCCACAAGGCTCATTTCGCCCTTAAATACGTTCCAAAGCTGGGGGATCTCATCGATCCTCAGTTTCCTGATCCATTTTCCAACAAACGTTACCCGCGAGTCGTTTGACTGAGCCCACACTGCCCCGTCCGTCTCAGCATCCTGTTGCATGGATCTGAACTTGATGATCTCAAAAATCTTCCCGTTAACCCCTACGCGTTTTTGCCTAAAGAACACAGGGCCTCTCGAATTGAGCTTTATCACAAGGGCGGTTATTAACGTTATCGGCAAACTGATGAGCAGAAGAAAAAATGTCCCAACCAGAGATATAAGATGTTTGATCCGCAATTTGTAAATACTCCCCCCGGTCCCGCGTAATTCAGCATAAGCAAGCCACGTTTCTTGCAAATGGTCCACGGGTAACTTCCCAGTAAGATTCTCATAAACGGTCTCCATATCAAAAATGTCTATTCCTTTCAGCTTGGCATTAAGCAAAGCAGAAATAAGTTTCTTTTTTTTCTCGCAGGTGATAGCGACGACAACGGCATCTATCTCTTTATGCTGCACCAGAAGCTCTATCATCTCCGACGAACCGATCACCCTATGAGCACCAATTTCTTTTTTAAGATTTTGGGGGTCATCATCGACAAACCCGACGATGGAATATCCCTCATTCTCTTTGAGAGCATTGTAAATCGCCCCCCCCGAAGCGCCGGCTCCAGCAATGAGAACACGAATCTGCTTTCGCCCGAGACGAAAAAACGCTTGGAACAACATCCTCCAAAAACAGGTAAGAAGAGCGATAAAAACGGCATTAAGAAGTAAAATACCCCTACCAAACTTCCAGCAAAGCACGCTGTAAAAAACGGTTCCTGTCAGAGCCGTCCCCGCCACGATCGCGACAGCGAAGTGCGTCAGAAATTCACTCCCCCCGAACCGCCGCCGAACATTGTAGAGTTCAAAAATATAGAAACAGAGGACAAAACTTAAAACCACAAATGTCGTTGCGCCGGTATAATAAGTAATCACACTGACCGGTTTATACCGTATCGCCACGGCCAAACTGATCCCGATAAGAATAAGAACAATATCCCCGCCAAGAACGACTAGTTTTTTATATAAATCTGGGGGTTTTCTCATAATAAACGCTTCTGTCCTTTCTCTGCCGAACCACTTGAAAATAACCTATGCCGCTCTCAAAAACGGCTTAAGAATAAAGATCCTCGTGCTACTTGATCAACCCATTCCCATCCCCCATTAGAGCAATCTCCAAAGACTTCCGACGGCATCGACAACCCTTCAGGCCGATGCCTTTTGCGTCTGCAAGGAGGCGCGATTCAACGGTTGTTGAATTTCTCGATAAGTGCGACACACTTCGCATATTGAACGCGTTGATCATATTGGGGACCGATTTTAAAGGAGTTTGTAGCCATCTCCCTGAGCAACGAACGATTCGTTGCCAATTGTTTCAATGCATTAACCAGGCTTTCAGCATTCCCCCCCTCGTATTGCAACCCTATTCTATTTTTAATGATCAAATCTCGAACTTCCCCCGCAAGTGAATTTATAACGGGCAAACCGGCCGCAGCATAGTCGTAGATCTTATCCGGCATCTCTACGTTAGAAATTTTTGTGTATGCGCAAAGCCCAATATCGCACATACCGTACAAACTGCATAACACTTTCGGCTCCAGTTTCCCAAGGTAATGAAAATTGGCATGATGCTTTTCGCGCGTATATTCAACAATTTTCACTTTCAAAGGACCATCGCCCGCCATAAAGATTTTAAGATCGGGTAATTCGCGATTAACAATCTCGGCCGCCTTCAAAATAGTTTGTATATCATAAGAAGGCCCAAGAGAACCCGCAAAAACGGCCCATATTTCCCCCTTGTTCTTCAGCGGAACCAATCCCTTGACAGGAGCCGGATCACTTATGAGCTGCCGAAACAATTTAACATCAATACCGTTATAGACAACTTCATGCGGTCTTGAACGCAACACAGGCGCTGCTTGTAATGGAACTTCGAGATAAGCCTCGGCTAACCCCATGACACCGTTCAGCTGTCCATAGATGCATTTTCGATTCTTATAAAGGGGCCATAACAAAAAATGAACGATGGACCTGATACCCGGTGGAAAGAGTTTTTCAAACAACTCTAGCCAAAGGTCTATTTGGTCAAAAACAACCGGGCAATGATGAAATTCAGCTAGTTTCTGGCCGGCATATCCAAACGTCAGTGGCGTTTCGGAGTACAAGATACAATCCGGAGCAAGCATTTGCCGGCCACGTGCGTAGGTTCGATACGCGAACACCGCATCTCTCCAAATACGCCCCATGCCGATGTTTTTCTTATACGCAGTCGTCGGAACCAACCGCACGATAAATTTTTCGTTTATGCGAACGTCCTCCCAGTCATCGCTGCGGAAACATTTAGAATGGTGCGAAAAATTCGAAGTCCACCAGACAACATCGTGTCCCGCACCAGTCAGGGCATTCGCTATCATTGAGAAACGGGAGTCGCGCCAACTTTCACCGGGAATCGAGCCGTAAGAATTGATCAGCCATATCTGCATTTAATTCACCTTATGCAAACCGCTTTTTTGGAGAAAAAAATATAACCGGAAAACAGGGTGCCTCCCTGTTATTGATTCTGTGACAATAATTGTTTGAGCAAGGCTCCCCACTTTTCGTGAGCCGCAGAAAAACAAAATTCCTTTTTGTACAAATCAAAACCTTGGTCAGCAAGCTCTTGTCGCTTGACAGAGTCAAACAATAACGGCCGCAAACTAGCCGACATCTCATCAGAATTGGAAACAACCACCACTCCCGGGAACGATCTCACGCAACCGACATTCCTGGAGACACACACGGTCCGGGAAGCAAAGCAATCCAGTATCACCATCGGTTGGCATTCGTTTTTCGATCCACACAAAAACAAATCCGCGTACTTATACAACCAGTCGATTTCCTCTTTTGAAAGGCGTTCGCAAAACTGCACATTGTTGAGACCCGATTGACGCGCGTGCCTCTCAAGCCCTGCCGAATAGTTGTTGAGCTGGCGTCCCACGAAAATGAGTGGGACATGCGTCATCCGGCTCCGGATGTACGCTTCCAACACGAAAAATTCATTTTTTTCTTCGCTGTAATTGCCGACGGAAAGCATGAAACCTCCCGCCAGCTGTTCCTGGGTGAACTTCAAACAAGGGCGATTGATCGATGTCGCGTCATACCTTGCAACATTCGGAATCACACTGACCGGAACGCACATGCTGCGGGCGATCTTATGATCCAGGAAACGATCATCATCAAAGTGATCCCACAGGACAACCAATCGATCAATGAGGCGCATGTACTTCGGGACTGAAAACACCCTGTAAGGCATCCACAAAAGTCTGCGCAGCCAGTTGCGCGGAAAGGGATGGAAATTACTATCGGTAGAGATTCCGTGACTCACTAATACGAGCTTCTCGCTCCTGTCTGCTCGAGAAAAAAAATCGAGGAGACAATTGGTACTCCAGGCTTGCCAACAATGCGTAAAAACAATGTCCCAACAATTGTGACGAAGGAATGCGTCCAGCTCTTTTAGTGAACCGCGATGCGGCTTGAAAAGGCGCCCGTTTCCTGATATGGGAAAACGTGTGACTGAAAAACATTTTTGAGCTTCACGAGAAAAACTATCCCCACGCGTGACAACATCAACCTCACAGCCAAGCGACTGCATGATCCCGGCATGCATGAAGGCCGCATGCGATACGCCATTATTTTCAGGCGGGAAAGAAAAACTACTGATCAAGATCTTGGGCTTCAAATGTACTCCCGTTGTTCAGCTTGACGCTTCGAGACAGCTCAGGTTGATAAACCTACTAGATAATATTCCATTCAAGCGGGATGAGATCGCAGGTGTTGTAGCCGTTTTTGAACCACCGAGAAGGAGCAACAACTATCTTATCAGGATTGGCATTCAACCATGCCCCCCACCAGCTAAAAGAGCTGTTGGCTATGATATTATGACGGCAAAGACTCATCAAACGAAGGTCATCATAGACTGGCCACGAATGCAGCCGGGACACAACGACCATAGGATAATCGCTCTTTAAATTTTCCTTCACCCAATCCGGAGCGTCGCTAAACACGAATAGAACAGGCTTGGAAACACGTTTCGCCACGAAATCAATAGCCCGCTGGTAGTATTGCGCATCACAAGTTTCGTAGACCGCCGCACCGGTTTTCGAAATATAATCACCTCGGCGCACATGCACGCTGACCGAATTTTGCTGTTGGATCTGCGCCAAGCATTCCTGGGCCAGCGGGAGCAAAGGTGCAACAGGTTGAAATTCATCCCGAATCTCATCAGCGACATCGCGGAAATAGCGTTCGCTTTGCCAATATCCTTCAATAATGGCATTGTCGACGATCTGGAATAGCCCGGGGTCGTATTCGTAATGCGGCTCACGGTAGTAGACATACGACGATCTCATCAGTCCCCTGTTACACAGGAAATCAAAAGGGCGAAAAACACGCCTTTGAATAATTTTATTTTCCAACGCAGATGCTTTTCTTCCCCGGACGTGATAAGCATCAAGGGCATATTCACGATAAGTCACACCCCAACGACGTCGTTTTAACAAGCTATTATCTAAGATGAGTTCGGCTCCGTGCCTGGCAGCTAACGCTCTGCCTGCGGCATATTGAAAAAACTGGTTGCCGAGTCCCCCGAACAACCTGGTAATGATCTTCTTCATTGCTTTTCTTCTGTCCTTTTTCGTCGTGACATGCCGAGACAGGCATTATCCTAGAAACAATGAATCGAGAAAGTGATCAGCGCCTTCGGCAATGGAATATGAGCGCTCAAGCATCTTTCGAGGGTTTTTTTCCTCCGCGCGATCCAACACACTGCATCATACATAAAAGAGCCTTTGCGTGCCGTAATCGCTAAAATAATTTGAATTTTTTTATCTAATGTTAGAGAGCGCAAACCTTACGCCACCCAGAACAAAACATCGCAATGCCTCTAGAGGATAACGCCGCCAGAACAATCGGATCGCACGGCGCTGGCATCTCCAGCGTTCCTTGATTGCCGTACTGCGTTTTACGCGGGAAATCGATGAATTTGACGTTCTATATACAACCGTGGCTTTCCCCGTAAAAAAAAGAGGCCCCTCGCACAACAAACGCAACCATAGATCATAATCTTCCCAAAGCTCATCCGCATGGTAGCCCCCCACCTGCGTATATTTCTCTTTCCAAAAACCTGTCGCGCTAGCTGTCAATGGATTATCCCACATTAAAAGAGGTCTCACGGCAGCGTCAGTCATGTTAGGCGTTGTAGCAAGCTCTTTCCCTTCTTCATTGACAACAGTAGCCCGTGAACAAAATATAGCGGCTTGAGAACTGTCTTCCGCCAACTTCGACATCCACCTCGAATGATCAGGCAACCAATAATCATCATGATCCAAACGCAACACTAACTCGCTTGTTGCGGAATCAACACCTTTACGAAGCGATGGGGTGACCCCTAACCTTTGATCATTGTTAATCAGCTTAATAGGCAACCTGGATCTCCACTTATCGATTTCTTCGAGCGTGTTGTCAACGCTCCCATCATTGACAATGACAACTTCGTCCAGCAACCGCTCCTGGTCGGCTATGGATTTCAGGGCCTTGGAGATCAATAACCCCGCATTGTACACAGGCATTACGACAGAAATCTTCACACCCATTCACCCATTCCGAAGTATCGCTTTACTCGTCAGCATGATCAAGCCAAGAATGAACCACAAAAAAGCAAAATCTACGGCGCTATTAAACAAATGGAAGACGATAATAAAAATACCGGCCGACAAGACCAACTTAACAGGAGGAGATCCCCGATGCCTGCGTTGCCACAAATCAACGACGGGTCTTAAGATAACGTAGTATATAAAAAAAATGGCCGGATACCCGATAATCATCAGCAAATCTAAAAATGTATTTTCGGAGTGAACCGTAGCAACCTCATTAATAAATCTATAAGAAGGCGAATAATCGACACCGCACCCGAACGGCATGCGTACAATATCACCCAGGGCTGACAAATAAATATCGCCACGATCCACATTGCTGTACGTATAAGCAATCGCTAAATATTTATGCGCCGCATCCGGAGAAAACACACTTAACAAACCGCCTAAAACAAGGTTCACTATAACATTATCAACCCCCCAATAAAAAAGCATGAACGCTATTAATACCGCCGCGCAAATCAGAAACACCAAGAGTCGCTTAGGGGTTGAATAGACCAGAAAAAAAGACACGAGAAACGCCACCCATGCGCTTCTCGACAAGCTAAGCACTACTGCTGCAACAAAAAGCACGAGAGAAAAATAAAACACTTTATTCCTCCCCCGATACAAATCAATGAAATACAAATTCGCGACCATCCCCATGCAAAAATAAAAAACATCGGAATTTCTAGTTGAAGGCAAATAAGAGAGCCCGAGATAATAATACTTGGGGATTTGAAGGGAAACCCCGCTTTCATTTTCGCTGAAAGGCGCGTCGAGCCCATGTGTGAAACGCCACATTCCGATTAGAATTAATACAAAACAGGTAATGCCGACGGCAAACCACACACGGTTCAAATGCTCAAGATCAACATCAGTAAAAAAAATGGTTATAATAAAGACAAAGTATGAAAGAACTATAAATCCTCGAGAAGTTTGCCCCGATAAAAGAATATGGCTTAGAAGAATCAGAGAGCACAGCGCAACAATCGCCGCCGCCAAGTAATCTCGTTTGTTGATTTTAGAAAAAGGTATAGAAATAAATCCGAGAAGGATAAATATTCCCATCAACGACGCCGAGAGTGGCAGATCATTACCGATTCTGATGTTCAACGGTTGCAATACAAATGAAGCAGCAATAAGTAATAGGAGATAATATTTGCCGTTGGCGTAGTTAGATTTGATTTTCATCTGTAGCATCCGCTTTATTCTGTACTGCGCGCTTCCTAAAAACAAAAAAAACTCTGCCGGGCTGGATCGCTGCAAGATCCAGAGAACGTCCTTCCCCTCACGCTAGAACTTCACGTTCACCTGTGCTCTTCGAAAGCGCGATCATCCAAGCAAAATATAAACCAGAAAACACAACACCTGCAAAGACAACGCCTGCGACACCAAACAAATACGCACCCAGAAAATTAAATGAAACGCCCAAAAGGGCGGTAACGATTTTGGCCGTTGTCATAATTTGAGTTCTCATTCGACTCATCAGGCTCAATGTCAGGGCTTGCCCCGCAGCGAATAGACCGCCGGAAAGGATCATCCATGGAAAAAGGTATGAAACGCTGTTGTAGTCTTGTGCTACAAAAATCCGAAAGATCTGTACGTGAAAAAGGAACGTCAGCAAAAAAGAAACTCCCGTCACCCCCATCGCCCAAACCGTCAAACGCCAACTCAGGCGGGAAACATGAGCATTTCGGCGACAGTCGGTCGCATCTCCCGTCCTTTTGTAAAGAATGGGAGCCAGAAATTGCAAAGCCATATCCGTAACAATCGAGATGGGATAATATCCTAGTTGATACAGCACGGCATACACACCCACATTGTGGGTCGTCGAAAAAAAACCTAACGCCCAACGATCTGACGCCAGTTGGGCCCAAGTAAATAGTCCCCATGCCGCAAACGGCCCTGAGTACTTTCCTATCTCAGTGGTCCAATTCTTTCCGTTTTCCGCTACGGCCCTATTCGAATAAATCATTTTATAAAAAAACACATACTGAGACCCTAGCACAAGGACAACTCCTAAAACATAGCCGGTCATGGCCACCGCACTGGTTGCCCCAAAGAGAACGATCAATCCGGCAGCAACAAGCAACCTAGCCCAAGGCTGCATGCCCTGGTGAAGCGCTACAACGGAACGTTGGCGTGCAGCATTCTGAATACCGTTAAGGATCAAGTTGTAGCCATTAAAAACAGAAAAAATGAATGCTGCGATGGCAATCGCAATCCACTCTTTGCGCCCGGCAATAAAAAGACTCAGGACCACAAATAGACTTATCAAAAAAATCGCCGCAGTGGCCAAGAGCATCCATCGGCGCACCGCGTTCAAATAGCCTCCAACATCCCTCTGTTCTACGGCGGGTGCATAAAAACGGGTCACTCCATTGCTCAGAGGCCCCATTATAATTTGCCCGAT
>DAOPYQ010000016.1:0-37857 GCA_035352955.1 Candidatus Omnitrophota bacterium | reverse complement strand
GTCGGGGCGAGAGGATTTGAACCTCCGACCGCACGCACCCCAAGCGTGTGCGCTACCAGGCTGCGCTACGCCCCGATGTATCCTATTGTAAAAAATCGATTGAAACATCGGGGCAGTACTGACTTTCTTATATTTTTTCAATAAGAGTCAGTGCGCCCCGAAAATACGCCACAAACGATCTTCGAGGGGCGAAAGTATATCAGATTTCCTGTTCCCTGTCTTCTATCCTCTGTGTACAATGGCTGCATGACTCGACGGGAAAAGCTTCGCCAGCGATTTTCGGCATTCAAGACCAGGTTTGCGACCAATATCAGCAAGGTCAAGCCCCGGGTGGCCCTACGCATCCTCGGCGCAATCCTCATCTTCTTCCCCTGGATGCTTGCGTCTTTTATTTCAAGCCTCATGAAACTCGGCCGCTGGCGCAAAGTCGCTACCTGCCAAACACTGATGCGACGGAATCCGCTCGCGTTCGAGGGCATCGACAGCAATACACTCATCGTCGAAACCGTTTCCGGAGGGATCAGCAATTCCAATGAAATCTGGCGCTGTAAAAAGTCCACGGGAGAAGAGGTCCGCTACTTCGCGAAAATATTCGTCTCGGCCGGCACGTTCTGGGCCCGGCACCTTTCACTTGTAAGCCCCTTCCCCGCGATTTACGGTCGCGAGACCCACGAGCGTTTCACCATCGACATGGTCAGCCGCGTCCAGCTCGACGAATGCGGCATTCCTGTCCCCAAACTTATCGCCTACGATGCCGTCGAAAAAGTCATGGTCACGGAGCTTCTGGAGGGTGTCACGGTCGATCGGATCCTGGAAGGGATCGCGGAACGGGATGCCCTCGGTGCCAACGATGAAGCCGTGATCCGCCAATGCGGGATCGGCCTCGCAAAAGTTCATCGGGCGGGTTTTTCGCTGATCGACACGCAGCCTGTCAACTGCATCTGGAATGCCGTCGAGCAGAAGCTTTACTTCACGGACCTGGAATTCTGCACCCGCCAGGACAAACGCGTATGGGACGTTGGCTTTTTCCTCTGTTACCTTGCCGCCCGTCTCCCTGAACCGGTCCTCCGTCTGGTCCGCAACCTTTTCCTGGAAAGTTACCGGCAGGAACTTCAGCTCGATCTCTCCAAAGTTGAAGAAACCGGCCATGAACTCCGCGAATACCTCCCCATTTTCCGCGCCATCCTCGACCTCCGGCGCTTCACGCCCGAAGAATTGTTCGAAGGGCTGATCACCACGTAACAGCGGTGTAACGAAAGGAAATCTTTTTCTCGCGGGACGTTGCGCCTTGCGCGTTGTGCAAAATCAATGCCCGCTGTGGTAGGGATGATTCTCATGGATGGTCAGTGCCCGATAAATCTGTTCGGCCGCAACGACCGAGGCCAGTTCATGCGGCAACGTCATCGGGCCAAAACTCCAACGAAGCGCCGGATTCATCGCCTCAAGCTCCCCCGCCGTAAACCCATTCGGCCCGCCGATCACGATCTGAAGTTCCTGCGCGCCGGAGTTCATGCATTTCCGGAATTCGCGCGCAAGCGCTTCCGAGGACAGCAGCGAACTTTTCTTTTCTCGTTCGCACACCCAGATCACCGACCGGTTTTTGGAAGAATAGGCGCCGACCTCGACGGGAAGAAACCTGGCAACGCGTTCGTTGTATTCCTTAAACAAGGACAACGCGGCCGGAAGCTTAAAAGCTTTCGGAAAAGGTTGACCTGCTTTGAGCCAGGCTAAAGAGAATCGGACACGCATGGGAGGAAAAAGAATGATCCCGGAACGCGCCCGGGAACCCGGAAAAGGTTATTGAGTCGTAACGGGAGATCCGCCCGAACATCCATCGCTGCCCCCCGTTCCGTTGATCTGGACAGCTCCCGTATGGTCCACGCAATAGTTATTGGCCCCGGTAATATTCCGGATCGCAGGCGTCGCCACAAGAGAATAAGTCGCCCCTTCGTTGCCGAGGCTATAGGCAAACTCATAACCGTGCCTCCGACCGCCGTCACGCCACGCGCTGTCGATATAACCCTGGCCGATCAGCATATTGATATCCGGCGCGTAGACATTGGGGCTTTGCGTGGTCTGGTAGGATTCGTTGGCGGAACTGAAGGAACGGAGATCCCCGCGAAGCATCTGCTCGTTGGCATTCAGCTTGGCGCGTACAAAGATCGGAACGGCAATGATCGCGAGAATCCCGATAATGCTAACCACGACCATGATCTCGACCAGCGTAAAACCCTTCTCCGTCCCCTTTTTCATGGAACCCCCGATAGGCATTTGTGATTTGTCTCTATTATATCGGCCAGTTCTCCCGTTTTGTAAGATTTTTCTCTTCTCAAGGCTGAACAGAGCGAGTACCATAAACGCCGCCGGTGAAAATTCAACCATCGATTCCCAATAAAGGTTTTTGACTCTGATCATGAAGAAGGTCCTGCTCTACAACCCGCGAGAAAGAACCAACCTCCGGATCCCCTACCTCCCGTTCTCCCTGATGACGATCGGCAGCGCGCTTGAAAAGGAGGGATTTTCCGTCCAGATCATCGACGCCCGCATCGAGAAAGATTCCCATGCACAGATCCGAGAAGCGCTCCGGGAAGATATCCTCTTCTTCGGCGTCACGCTGATCACCGGATCCGGAATTTACGACGCGTTAGAGGCCGCCGAAATCGTCAAAAAATACGACCCTCGGATCCCTACTATTTTCGGTGGCGTCCATGCCTCTCTTCTCCCGGGAGAAACCGTCCGAAATCCCTTGATCGATATTGTGGTCATCGGCCCGGGCGAAATCACAGCCCCAAAACTCGCACACGCCTTCACCTGTCAGGAACCGATAGACACCGTGGAAGGGATCGCTTTCAAAAAAGACAACCATGTCGTGATCCGCCCTGCGGCGGCCGGACAACCCGAAACTGCTTTTGCCCCGATCGATTACAGGCTGGTTCCCCTCGGACGGTATCTCAAAAAAGATGCGACCGGCGACCGCTGCCTGGATTATTTGTCCAGCCGGGGATGCCCGCACCCGTGCACCTATTGCGCGATCAGCAAGATCTGGAAGAAAAAGATCTTCTTCTATTCCGCAGAAAAGATTCTGGAAGACCTTGAGAGCTTCGTCCGCGACCACCGGATCGACAGTATCCACTTCCTCGACGACAACTTTTTTGTCAACCGCCAGCGGGTCGAATCGTTCTGCGACAAGATCCTGGCCAAGGGCCTCAAAATCCGCATCTGGTCCATGTGCCGCATTCAGTATTTTTCGGGTTACGACGACGCATTCCTCGAAAAACTGAAAAAAGCAGGTTTCTGCACGTTGAACTTCGGCGCTGAATCGGGCTCTCAAATGATCCTGGACCGAATCAAGAAGGGTCACGCCGTCGAAGAGATCCTCCGCACCGCTCAAAAGTGCCACCAAATGGGGTTCCGCGGACAATTCAGTTTTATGATGGGATTTCCTTTTGAGCAACCTTCGGACCTTGAGAAGACCATGCACCTCATCGAAACCCTTCACGGGATCGACCCGTCGTTCGATCTGCAGCTCTTCCCTTTCACCCCTTTTCCCCAAACCGATCTGGCGGAAGAGTGCGTGCATCACGGCTATTGTCCCCCGTCGCGCCTGGAAGACTGGGCCCGCTTTGAATACGGCGGGATCAAAATGCCCTGGCTTTCGAAAACGCTCCGCAAAAAGATCGATGTCCTCACCAGCATCGCCTGGTTCGGGTTCACCTCCGAAACGGCCATCAAACTCGGCGGATGGCGCGGCTGCGTCTTTCAGTTCTTCGGAAAGATCGCCCGCTGGCGCTGGCGGAAACGATTCTTCGGCTTCCCTTTGGAGTGGAAACTGATCAATTTCTTTACCCGGGGTCATTGACCTCCGAGGGAAAAATCCTTCCTCATGATCCCTAAGACCGGAACTTCTCAAAACGGATCGACCGAATGAACAAGACGATGGAGATCGAACATATTTTTCTGGATAAGGACGTAGAGAGCACGCCGCTCGCCCTCCGCATCCTCTCAACACTGAAAGGGACCCCCGTCACGTCCGTTACGGACAGGGACCGATTCCTCCGGGAGATCGAGCAAAAACCTCTCGGCAGCGGTAAAAAAAACCTCTGGCTCACCCGTTTCAAGGGAGCTTTTTTGAAACCCTGTCCCGCCACCGGGACCGACTACCTCTGCTGCCGTTACTGGACGATCAACGCCCAAACCCACTGCCCGCTCGACTGCACTTATTGCATCCTCCAAAATTATCTGAACGTCCCCCTGATCACGATCTACACCAACATGGGCGATGTCCTTGCCGAGATCGACGCGCTTATTCAAAACCGTGCCGGCCGACTTTTCCGGATGGGAACCGGAGAGCTCACAGACAGCCTCGCGCTCGATCCTCTGACCCGGATGAATGAAACCCTTATCCGTCACAGCTTGGGCAAAAGAATGATCCTGGAGATCAAAACAAAAACGGATCTGATCGCGCATCTTCCGGAGATCCCGCGAAGCAACGTCCTCGCCTCGTGGTCCCTGAACCCCGATGAATTCATCCACACGGAAGAGCTGAAGACGGCACCTCTGGAAAAACGTTTGAAGGCCGCGCTGGGGGCCCTCAAAAAAGGCTACCGCCTGGGTTTCCATTTCGATCCCCTGCTGATGCTGCCCGGATGGGAAAAGCGGTACGGAGAACTGATCTCTAAACTCACCGAACGGGTCCCCGAAAAGGAAGTGATGTGGATCAGTCTGGGGAGCCTACGTTTTCCGCCACCGCTCAAAAAAGCGATTGAGAACCGTTTCCCGCGTTCGCGCATCACCACCGCGGAATTCGCAAAAGGACTCGACGGCAAGATACGCTATTTCCGGCCGATGCGAACGGAACTTTACAAGAGAGTCTACGGAAATCTTCGGGACCGGTGGCCTGATGTGTTTGTCTATTTTTGTATGGAAAACAGAACGGTCTGGCAGGATGTCCTGGGCTTCGCCCCGGAAGACAACAGCCATCTTGATTTTCTCTTTCACCAAAGCATCGGGAAAAGATTCCCGGATCTCTCTCTCCAGGTCCCCGACCGGGGGGATTACGGCCCCGGAGACTGAGTCACCCTCACTGGCCGATCGGCTCGCCTCCGACGCATCCTGCGCTGGTTCCCATGCCCTCAGCCGCGCCCATGACCACAACACCCGTCGCGTCGACGCAATAATAATGGATCCCCGTCACTCCCGGGTTCAGAATACTGGCTTCGAGCGAATAGGAGAGGCTGGTCCCCGAAGGATTATAAACGAAATTATAGCCGTGTTTGTTCCCGGGATTCGTCCAGGTGGTATCGAGATAATGCTCGTCTATAAGCGTCGCGATATCGGGCGCGTACACCGGGGGGTTTTGGACCGCCCGGTAAGATTCATTGGCGGTGCTAAAGCTCCTGAGATCCCCTCGAATCATCTGTTCGTTCGCGTTAAGCCTCAGCCTGAGAAAGTTCGGCATAGCCATCGCGACCAGCAACCCGAGGATGAACACCACGATCATAATCTCGACCAGCGTAAAACCCCGCATCGCCCGATTGAAAGCCCCTGTATGTTCTTTCACGGTGATAAACATCGTCTTTTCCGGAAATGCCTTAATGAAAAGTTTTGTTTTCCCGGGATCAGATTTATTGATTTATTCAAACGTCATTCTGGGGCATAATCCTCCGCGGATGTGTGTCGTTTGAGACCTTGGGGAAATGTAGCCATGCCGGATTTTTTTACCGCTTTGCGGAACAATCGAAAAACCATCTTCCTCCTCGCCCTTCCCCTCCTGGCCGGGATCCTGGCGCGTTTTTGGGGATTGGCATGGCACTTCACGAGCACGGACGATCTCGGAACCATCGAGCACCTTCTCATCGGACAAAGCCAACATGACATTTTTTTCATTCCCAAAACTTTGACCAATGCTCCTTTTCAGTATCTGATCACCTATTTCCTGATCTCTCCGGCCATGGACTACCGCCAACTCCTCTTCTGGGCACGGCTACCCTCCTGTATTTTCAGCTGTCTTGCGCTCCTCGCACTCGTTTTTTTCTACCGGAGATATGATAAAGAGGCCGTGTTCAAATGTTTTCTCGCGCTCATGCTGCTCGCCTGTTCCTGGGAGAATATCGCATTCGCAAAGCTCACCCACAGCTACGCGATCGGCGTACTCGCAAGCGCCCTTTTCTGCTGGCTTTTTATCGCCCAGATCACGGCAAAAACCTTTACGCTCAAGAGAGCCTTTGCGACAGGCGTCGTTTTGGCGGCACTGAGTTCAATGCAATACCAGATCCTTCTTTTCGTCCCGGCATTTTATCTGGCTCTTTTTGTTTTCCGTTTCCGGACCTCCGAAAACAGAGCGAACATCGCCAGGAGCTTTTTGGTGAGCGCGGTTTTTTTCGTCTTCCTTGTCTTTCCGCTCTGGTACTTTTTCCTGAAACCCCAATATTTTGATTTTGCCAGGAAAGTTCAGTGGGCTTTCGGTCCGTCGGGAGAATACGCTTTCCCAAAAACCGCCTGGTCGGACATCCCGCGATTCTATCTAGGCACTCTCTTGACCGTCTTCCAGACCAAGACCGGTTTCTTTCCCGAGAATCACCCCCTTTTCGGGCTTTTTTCGATATCGCTCTATCTCCTTTTTCTTTTGGGTGTATTGAATTTCCTGATCAGCCCGAAAAGACAGACGCGCTCGCTAGGGCTCCTTTTCGGGCTGTCGCTCCTGACCTGGTGGATCATGGTCCCGGTGAAAAGCCTCCCCTGGAGCCCCTCCCGGCACACCCTGATCCTGCTCCCGTTTCTTTGCATTACAGCCGCGGAAGGATGGGAAGGCCTTTCAGGTCTTTTCCGGATGTTTTCCGGCAAAGCGATCCCGGAACGGTGGCTGAACCGGTTCCTTTTGGGGACGGGCCTTCTGATTTTGGGAACCTTTGTGACCTATTACGGAGTGTTCCTGAAAGAAAGAAGAGACCCCATCGAGGAAAAGGAGATCTGCCGAATCCTAGAAACTTACGACCCCGATATTCTGATCTATGACAAACGGGGATTTCACCTTGAATTTATGAAACAGCTCAAAGCCCTCTATGAAAAGATGCTCCAAAAACCCGTCAGCGAAGTCCGCACCTTCGCCATCCTCACCCGTTACCCGGCTGCGTCCGTTCAGAAACGGTGTGAATACTACCGGGAGATCTATAATTACTTTGCGGCCAAGGGATCGGGGACCGATCCGGGAACCCCTCCCGCTTTGATCCGGAGCCCTTGCTCCGAATTCACTACTGTCTACCACCGTGAAATCGATTCGGAGGTCACGGAAATGTTCACCCACAAGATCAAAGCCGATATTTTCACGAACCGATTTTTCTTTTACATTCTCTCGGTAGATCCCGAAAAAAAGAAAATAGCCGATATTCTGAGGAAGCCGGAACCTCAGGTCAGGACCGTATAGACCCAAATTGTTCCGGATCTAACGGCGTGTTAAGATACCGACCGGAAAAGCTCCCGGTCGTATTCACTCATAACGCATAGGGTGTCATGACTCAAAAATATTCGAAGTTTTCGGTCATCATCGCCGCTTACAACGAAGAAGCCACGATTGCCGAAGTCATCCGCCGGGTCCGCGCCGCAACGGTCCCCGGCCTAGAACAGGAGATCGTCGTCGTCGATGACGGTTCGAAAGACCGGACCGCCGAAATCCTCCGCGGAATTCCCGGGATCGTCGCTCTTTTCCACGAGAGGAACCTCGGGAAAGGCGGCGCCCTGCGAACCGGAATTGCCCATGCAACGGGAGACATCCTTCTCCTCCAGGACGCTGACCTCGAGTACAACCCGGAAGATTACCCCGTCCTGGTCCGGCCGATCATCGAAGGCCGCACAGAGCTTGTGCTGGGTTCGCGTTTCCTCTACCGGGGCCCGCGATTCTTCACAAGGAACGGAGACCCGTTTTTTTCGCATTATGTCGGAAATAAACTGATCGTAGGGATCACCAACCTGCTTTACGGGCAAAAGGTCAGCGATTATGAGGGATGCTACAAGGCCTTCACACGAGACCTGAGGCAAAGGGTCAACGTCCACGCCAACGGATTTGAATTCGACAACGAACTTATCTGCAAAAGCCTCCGGCTCGGTTACCGCCTCACGGAGGTCCCCATCCAATACCGGCCACGGCTTTATTCGGAGGGAAAGAAAATCTCCTGGCGCGACGGCCTCCGGATGCTTTGGACCATCGTCAAGTGGCGGTTCCTTCCGGTCTAACCGAACGAAACTTCCCTATTTTTTTTCGCTTTTCTCGAAATATTTCGAAAGATATTTCAAAACATCGATCTGCGTGACAATCCCAGCAAGCACGCCGTCCTTATTAACGATGGGGATGCATCCGTACTTGTTTCGCGCCATGATATCGATCACATCCCCCAAGGTATCGTCCGGCCCCAACGTCACCGGATCCGCGGTCATAACGTACCTGAGGATAAAGCGATCCAGCTGGTCTTTATCGTAAACATAGCCTTCTTCGGTTTTGCGGGGAGCCATACAGCGTGCGAGGTCCCGGTGCGTAAACATCCCGACCAAACGTTTTTTTTCATCAACGACGGGAAGATGCCGGATAGCGTTCTGGCGAAATTTCTCCTCGGCTTTACTCAAAAGATCCCCCGTTTCAAGAGTGATCACCTTCGTTACCATAAGATCTTTAAGCGGGACCTTTTTCATCATTTCCCCTTGATCTGAAGATCCATCCGCGTCGTCTGATTAAGGATCTTGTTAACGGTTTCGAGCAACTCCTTCGCCTTTGCGTTCTGGGGATCGATCCGGAGGGCGTCCTGGAGTTCCTTCTTCGCGCCCAGCAGGTTCTGGGTACCGATATAGGACACCGCAAGCCCCATATGGGTTTCGACGTTGTTCCAGTCTTTTGAAACGGCGACCTGGAACTCTTTTTCGGCAAGATCATAGCGCTTCAGCTGGATCATCACATTCCCGATGTTCTTGTAGAACCGGGCCTGGGACACGTTGTCTTTGGCGTACTGCAAACCTTCCCGCAAAAGCGGCAAGGCCTGATCGTACATCCCCTTCTGGATCATCGCTACTGCGATCGTCCCGTAAACATCGGGATCATCCCGCTGGACTTGGAGGACGGTCGCAAGCGCCGAAATACATTCATCCCACTGTTGAAGTTCGTAATGCATCTGCGCCATCCCCTTCATGCAGTCCACGCTCGCGGCAATACTACACGCCGCCTTGAATTGATCGAGCGCAAGCTTAGGTTGCTGGGAACGATAGTACATCTTGGCAAGACTGGTATGGATCTCCGCCATTTCGGCTTTGTTCTGGGTGGCCTCAAGAGCCCTTTGGAGATATCGTTCGCTTTCCTGATACCGGCCGCTTTTCAGGAGCGCGGTCCCCATATTCACCAGAATTTTCGGATTATTCGGGTCCTGGTAGAGAAGATTTTCAAATTCGCGTATGGCATTTTCATACTGGCCTTTCCGCATCTGAATAATCGCAAGATTCAGCCGGATATTCCTGCTGCCGGGATCGAGCGCGAGGGCCCTAGTATAAGCATTGTACGCGGCCGGATCGTTCTGCTGCGCGAGAAAAACGTCCCCCATGGCATTCAGGGCGAGCAGTTTATCTTTTTTTTGGCTCGCGTATCGGAACCCCTGGACGGCCCGGCTGAGCTCCCTGACGGCCTCATCCTGAGACCCCAAACGGAAATAGAGCATCCCGATGTCATAGTGAATCCGCGCGTAATCCGGAAGGATCGAAACCGCTTTTTTCCAGGCCCCAAGCGCGTCGTCGTACTGTGCCAAGCTGATGTAAAGCACTCCCAGCATGTAATAAAAATCGAACGGCTGGTCCTGGACGATCATCTTCAGATAAGACCCGATGAGTCTCTGAACAGCGCTCCGGGGAAGTCCCGTAACACCGCGTTTGAAATCGATCGTCCGCGTTTCCATGATGATCTCGCGATTTTCCTGATCAAATCTTGACGGCAACTGTTGCGCAATGATCGGGTACATAATACTGGAGGGATCTTCCGTGTGCGTCGCACCAAAAAGATGTCCCATTTCATGAACAAGAGTCGTTTCTTCCTGGATCTTATAAAGACGGTTCATGGGGTAACGGAGGACCAGATATCCCGAGAGCGGCCGGGCCTGACCGATCGTATCAACATCCCCGATCGGATCTTTGGATTCCCGGGGAACATGGGTGAGGCCGATCATGATGTCCACGTCTTTAAGAGGATACTGGGCCATCAGATTTTCGAGAAGGATACGCGGTTCATCGCTTTCCCGGATCCCCGTCCAGTCATACCAACGGTACGGGACAAATTTAATCTTAAACTCCCCCTGGAAAATTCGCGAAGCATAACTCAACCGCCGGTCAAATTCGGAACGCCAGTTGGGGATCGCCTTAAATTCGGGGGTAACCGCGACCCCGATCCTGATCTCCCGCTCCGGGACAGCCGCCCGGACCAGGACCGGCGACGGGAACAACATGCCTAACACCAACACGCATCCGAGGATCTTTTTTGTCATTTTAATTCATCCGTCTTTGAACAAGCGCCGACTTCAATTCCCAGCTGTACTAATATCGGCCTCCGGAAGCAAACCATGAACGCCAGCACCGCACCGGCTTCATTTAGGAGTTTATCCGCGCCCCGATGCCCTGTAAAATGCTTTTTAACATGACAGAACGAACCGATTCCAATTTCCGAAATATCTTTTGGCTCGTCGCAACCGCAACCTTCGCCGCCATGCCCCTCCTTTCGTTCCATTACGGGATCACCTGGGACGAATGGATCCAGAGTCAATACGGAAAGCTGGTCCTCCGTTTTTTTCTGAGCGGTGGCACTGCCCGCGAATGCCTGACCTTCGAGAACCTGTATCTCTACGGAGGACTCTTTGACACTCTCGCCGTGACCGTCTACGGGTTCTTATTCGGCGGTTTTCGTCTGGTCCGCGAACTCGCTTACGCACATCATTTCACCGACCTGACCCTTCCCTTCTACTATGAGACCCGGCACGTTCTTAACGCCCTTTTGGGCGCCGCGGGAATCCTTTTTACAGGCCTGATTGCCAAGGAGCTCCGGGGGTGGCGCACGGGACTGCTCGCCCTTCTTTTGATCTTGCTCAGTCCTCGTTTTTTCGGAAATTCAATGAACAATCCCAAAGACATCCCCTTTGCGATGGCCTACGCCATGTCGCTCTACGCCCTCCTCCGATTCTTCAAAGTGTGTCCCAACCCGGGATGGCGCTCCGTTCTGTTCCTGATCTTTTCTATCGCCATCGCGATCAACATCAAAGCCGGCGGGCTGATCCTCCTATGTTACTTGCTCTTTTTCCCGGCATTCGGATGGATCCGGGACGTTGTAAACAAGAAACAGTTCTTTTTCCGTGCCCGTCCGGCACTCCTCCTGCTGGGCATCGCTTCCGCGGCCTATCTTGCCGGTCTCCTTTTGTGGCCTTTCGGGCTTCTCGATCCGGTCCACAACCCCTTAAGAACTCTGGAAAAGCTTTCTCATTTCACAGGATTCACGGGCGTCTTGTTGTTTGAGGGAAAGCTGATTCCATCCACCCAAACCCCTTGGTATTACCTTCCCAAATGGATCCTGATCTCAGTTCCCCTCTACATCCATCTGGGACTCCTCCTGTGGCTGTTCTTTTGGAACGACCTCAGGAAGATTCGGAACATCAGCTTGTTGGCCGTTGCGGCGTTCTTCCCGCTCGCCTATGCGATTCTGAACCATTCCACGGTCTACGACAGTTGGAGACATTTCCTTTTCATCTATCCTCCCTTGGTCGTCCTGGCCGCTGTGACCTGGGATCAACTTTTCTCCTGGGTCAAAAACAAAATTGGCACTCTTCTGATCCTATTTTTCCTTTGCCTAAACCTGCTGGAGCCCGTCGTCTGGATGGTCCGTTGCCACCCTAATGAATACGTTTATTTTAATCCGCTAGTGGGCGGCCTTCGGGGCGCTTACGGGCGCTATGATACAGACTACTGGGGAAATTCTCTCAAAGAAGCTTCGGAATGGCTGACAGACTATTACAAACGTCACAAGATGAAAGCTCCGATCCGCGTTCGTTGGGACGGCGAATTGATCAGCTCTGCGTACTACCTTATTCGCGGCCTCGGTCCCTCCTACCTCGTATCGGATGATAGCAACCCCGCTTGGGATTTTTGGTTGAGCCTTTCTCGAAAAGCGGCTCCTCAGCGATTGCAGAACGGCGAGTGGCCTCCCCGGTACGCAACGATCCACACCGTCGAAACAGACGGTGTCCCTCTCTGTGCCATCGTTAAAAATCCTCTCAAACGGATATCCCCGGAAGATCTCTCCGCGGACACCGCATCAATCCTGGACGGAGTCTCCTGAAAACAAAGCGTTCTCCTGATAATCCCTGTTTAAACCCGGGCAATTTATGGTGTATATTAACGAAATGCAACCGGTGAATCAGACGCCCCATGTATCCGGCTCCTTCGCGCGCTTCCTGCCGCGAACGGTCAATTTTCTTTTTTATGGCTCCGTTTTTTTTATGATCGCAACAGCGGAACTTCCCTCGGTTTCAGGCCCGCTTTTCCTCCTTCGGAAAGAATTCCTGGCGGGCCATGAAAAGGTCTTCCAGTTCCAGACCACGGGACTTCCCTTCGCGGCCATTCAACCGTTCCTTCCCGGAAAAGGCAGTGTCGGATTCATCATGGACCGCCCGTACACTCCCGGAGACCCGAGTCTGGAGCAGTTTTATGCCGCCCAAGGTTATTTGGCGCCTCTCATCCTGAACCTTCGCCCTTCGGAAAGATACGCTTTTGTCTATTGCTCTTCAAATACGATCGCCGAACAGCGTCTCAGGGAAACAAACTACCGCATGCTCCGGACGTTTGGAGATGGAAAAGGTCTCGCGGAAAAAATGCCATGAACCCCTTCCTTGCCCTATTGGAACCGCTTCTTCTCGGCGCCGCGTTGCTTGCCGTTTGTCTCCGGGGAACCCCGCTCCGTTACAAACCCCTCTTTTTTCTCGCCGTCTCATTTCCCGCGGGGATCGGAATGTGCTCCCTGATCCTTTTTGCGGCCCTTTTGCTTGGTCCGGCCCATGCGGGGATTATTTCAACGCTGTTGAGCTTGGGGCTGCTCCTGGGCCTGATAAAACCCCTCGGGATCATTCCTTTTTTAAAGGATCTCCTTCCCGTGAGAAACCCCCTGCCTCTTCTTCCCAAGATCCGTCCCGCGAACTTTGTTGATAGACAACGTTGGCTGCAAGGCCTCCTTCTCGTGGCTAGCATCGCCCTCTTCTGCGTCACCCTGTTCGCAGTAATCGATTTTTTTCTCCTGTCGGCTTCGGCCAATGTCACGGGCGGCTGGGATGCCCGCTATGTCTGGGCCCTTAAAGCAAAATTCATGTTCCGCTCCACAGCTGAATGGCAGGGCATGTTCTCATCAAAACTCGCCGGAGCGCACCCTAATTACCCTCTTCTCTTACCCGGCGCGTTCGCCTGGGGATGGCATTTTCTTGGCAGAGAGTCTTTGTTCTGGCCTCCCCTTGTTTCGCTGGGGCTGTACCTCTCGTGCGCTTTCCTCCTAACGTGGTATCTCGCAGCTTCGGTCTCCAAGATCGCTGGATTTTTGGCAGGAACTTTTTTTCTGGTCCTAGGTCCCTATCTCTTTTGGTCGATCCACCAGTACGCAGACGTCCCGCTCGCGTATTTTATGACGAGTTGCGGTCTGGTGCTCGTCGTCGCGCTCCGTTCGGAGCAACCCCGGCTTTTCCTCATTTCAGGTTTTCTGGGAGGGCTTGCCTCGTGGACCAAAAATGAAGGTTTGATATTTCTCCTGTCGATCGGCCTGCTGCTGGCAGGGATACTCTGTGTAAAACATCAAAGAAACCTTGGAAAAAGCTGGGGAAGCTTTCAAAGTTTTCTCCTCGGAGCGGCCCTTCCGGTTCTGGCCGTATTGATTTTGAAATGTTATCTCGGAACGGGAAACGATTACGAATGGTCGAAACGCCCTCTTCTGGAACATCTCTCGATCGCCTTGGGAGAAGGCCCTCAAAAGGTCCCGCAGGTTTTTAAGGCGTTTTACACCTACACGTTAGCTTCGCCGGCCTGGAAAGGGCTTGGGCTTTTTTTTATTGCGGCGCTTGTTGTGGCAGGACTCAAAAAAGCACGAATCGAAAATTCTTTCGGATGGCTCCCGGGAGCGATCGTGGTGCTTACCAATCTGGGCTACGCCCTGGTCCTTTGCGTATCCCCGTATGACCTTAACTTCCAAATCGAAACGGCCTTGGAACGGCTTTTACTTCACTCGGGAATTCTCGCCATAGCCTTCTGTTTTGAGATATTGACCTTTGTCCCTAAAACACCCGTAACTTCCCAATAAAAAAGGGGGCCGGTCCAAAGACCAGCCCCCCCCCCTTCGATCCGTTCCTGTTGCTGCTTATAATTACTTCAAATTCTGCGCGTTGAACTGCGCGCCGGCCTGCCTGCGCATCTTGTTTTCCTGGTATCCTTTTTCACCCAGGAGTTTCTTCGCCAATTCTTCTTTGTCCTGACCGTTATAGAAGTCATACTCCATGACGGCCAATACCCGGACCATGGTCATGATATCCATGCTGGCCGCGACCGGATTCCCTCTCAGGCTTTCATTGATTTTCGTAACATAAAATTCAGGAGTGTTCAGGATAGCGGCATTTTCACGGTTCTTGTAAAGGCCAATGATCGCGCTAACGGCCTGTTTTTTCTCTTCCTGTCCCAGCTTGGGCCACAGCGACATATTACGGCTCAGTTGATTCATCATATCGGGAAAGGCGATCCCGGAGTTCGCCTGTTTCTGGGGTTCCGACTCTTTCGCGTTCTTAACGCCAAAAAAACCATAACACAACGACACGGTCAAAAGCACAAGGACCGCCACTCCGATACGTTTATCCATACCGCTTATTCCTTTCTGTTTTTGGAAATGCTCCCACGTTTTTACATATACTGTTTCAAAATCGCGATGGCCTCAAGGATTTGACGGTCTGATCCCGGCGTTCCTTCGGTTCCGTTCGAAACCACCCGGTCGGGGATCAATCCAATCATGTCAATCACCTTCCCGGAAGGCGTGGCATACCGCGCCGTCGTGAGTTTCATGGCACTCACATCATCCAGAGGGATCACCGACTGCACAGAGCCTTTCCCGTAAGTCTTGACTCCCACCAGGGTCGCCCGGCGATGTTCTTGCATCGCGGCGGAAAAAACCTCGGAGGCACTCGCGCTTTTTTCGTTCACGAGGATCACCATCGTCAGCTTGGGATAAGCCGGGGACTGGGTCACAAAATATTCTTTCCGCTGTTCCGGGATCTTGCTCTGGACCGAAACGATCTTTTTGCCTTTCGGCAAAAACCGCTCCGCCAAAGCAACTGCCTGGGTCAGCAATCCGCCGTCATTATTTCGAAGATCGATGATCAGCGCTTTCATCCCCTGCTTTTTAAACCCCTCGAGGACTGTGTCGGTTTGGCTTGCCGTGTGTTCCTGCCACTCGGCAAGACGAAGGTAAGCGAGTTCCTTGCCAATCATCCGCGAATCCTGCACCGCCTGGATCTCGATCTTCGCCCGCTCGATCTTGACGTCAAAAATCTGCCGCGGTTCTCTCAGTACCGTCAGCGTAACCGGCGTATTAGCCTCTCCCCGAAGCAGGGAGGACACGTCCATCACCGATTTGTTCTCCATCGAAATGCCATCGATTTTGAGGATAATATCCCCCGGGCGAAGCCCCGCCTTATCCGCCGGTTTTCCGGGTTCAACCGCGCGAATCCCGACCTGATTGTTGACAATCTGGAGGATCGCCCCGATACCGGCGTACTCGCCTCTCATGTGGATCTGAAGAAGTTTAAAACGCTCGGGCTCGATAAATTCCGAAAACTTGTCAAGGGAGCCAAGCATCCCTTTGACTGCCTGATAGAGAAGATTCCGGGGCGTGACATCACCGACCCAAGCCTCACTGATGGCACCAAGCGCCTTGGAAAAAAGCTTGAGGTCCTCGATGATCCCGTTATCTTCCTGGGACTGAGCCCAACCCGCAGAAACAGCCGTGGCGACCAAAAGACTTATGAGGACAAAATAACGAATTCTTCTTCCCAACGTTTTAAAACTCCTTTTTCACCGAACACTGCAACCGTGCGTAAACCCTGCCGACCATACTTCAGTTTCGAAAGCACATGAGCTGAAAAATTCCTGGACCTCAACGTCAACGTCCCTGATTCAACAATTGACTTGAAATTCCTTTGTTCATTATCATCTAAATACTGCCTATTAGCAAGGACTTGAGGCGCAGAAGAAAGATCTTCGAAGATCAGGTCATCGTCCGTCCCCTCGATAAGGTCGCGGCCGGCACGGTACATAACAATCTTGTCACAAACAGGAGCCTCAATTCCGGCGGCAAAAAGAACCTCTCGCGGCGCCGTATTCAAATTGACCTCTCCCGAACTATCGAGTGTCACATGCGGCAGGATCTTTTCATAAACCTCCCCGCTCACCCCTCGTACCCACCGCAACTCCTGCAACGACGCAAACTTATGGTTCCTTGGAAGATAGAACGGATTCCTTCCCCTATAGTACCGGCTTTCCGCGCCGGAAAGCGCGCTGTCGTCATCGGCATCCCGCCAATCGAAAAGCGAATCCGCAAGAACTTTCCCCTCTTCCCGAGTGATCCCGCATGCTTCAAAAAGCCTTTGGAGGGTTCCCGGTTTTTTAACTGTATTAAGATTAATCTTCCTCTCTTCATCAATCAGGCCATACCGGTCTTCTTTTTTCATCTCGCCTGTGGGTCTTTGAGGGACCTCAACGGTATAAAAAACGGAAAACTGGCCTTCCCCAACTTCAACCGCGCGAAAATCCGATTCGTTGTTGCTCCAGGTCTGATAAAGCGTATCCACGGGAAGTCCCGCCAGACGGTGTTTCAGGACGACGTAAATGCTCTTTTTGACACCGGCCTCCCCGAGAAGGCGAAGCTTCTGTCGCGCCTCGATCCGCGAAATGACCTGCAACTTCTGCCTCACGGTATACCCAACAGAGATCGCAAACAGGCTGATCAACATCAGCACAAAAAAAACGAGCACTAGAATACTGCCCCTGGAATTCCGGAGAGCTTTCTCAAAAACCATATTCTTTCCTTCTCCCTCCGGAACACCTTCCCGGAGGATCTGTTCAGAAAAAGATCGTTCCTGCTTTTACGAAACCTTCGGCTTATTCCCCTGGGCAATCAACTGGTCGACCTTCTTCTCCAAGCGGTCGTTCTGAGTGCTCAGCCGGTCCAATTTGGATGAAAGCTGGTCGATCTTGACCGAAAGCTGCTCGGTCAACCGTTTCACATACTTGTCGAGTCCTTCGGGCTGGTAAAGACCGCCGTCATTTTCAATCTTGCGGTCTTGGGCAATGTTCCACGCCACACCCACCTTTTTAACAGATTCATCCTGAGACGAAACATCCAGCGCCGACACACGGCCGGCGAAAGAAAGAACACTCGCCAGACAAACCATCACAACCATCCTTTCACGATATTTTTTCATCAGACACCTCCCCGTTGCAGTCATTTTGATTAATTTCCCGTCCCGGACCCGCCGAATATCAAGCGGAAAGCTTTTCGCGTTCCAGCTCAAAGACCCGGACCACCGTTCCCCCAGCCAAAGACCCACGGCTAACAAGCGGGCGAAAAAGATCAAGCCCTTGCCCATTCAAATAATAAAGTCTGAAAAGCAGGGACCGGATTAACCGGGCATCGGCAATCACCGAATAGTAGGTTCCCTCAGCTTCAAAGAAAAGCGCCGAAACTTTCAGGACATTCTCTTCAAAAGCGCGCGAAACCAATTTGCCCCGTTCTAAATAGAACAACTGGGACGGTCGTCCCTGGACCCTTTCGGAAGGAAATGAAATGATGGCATCCTTGGTGCCGAGATCGACCCTCAATCCGTTCTTGAACCAAAGAAGCGTCCCCTCCCGCCGGATAAGGGGCGAAAGCGACGCATACCGGAGGAACTCCCCGGTAATCCTTGGCAGTTCCTTGATATAAGTTGAATTTCTACCGCCCCAAAGACCTTTCCAAAACCCTTCTCCTTCTTTTTCCAACGGCTTGCCCCGGATCTCTCGTGCTTTTTTAAAATCCCACTGTGACATCACGCTCACCGCAAGATTCTGTTCGACCATGTCATTGTAAACGAGCACGTAGGTCGGAGGAAAAGACGCGTGACCCTGCATAGCGTCAAGAACCGCCGCTTTTTGCTTCTCATCCAAAAAAGACGGTAATAGCGCATGCGCCTCGCTTCGGCCCAGCGGTGCGATCTTCAGGAGAAGCTCGACGGCCTCGGGAACCTCCATCCCGGAATCAATAAGGAGCGCAGTCGCACTCTCCCCCCCCGTATTCAGCATCCGGAGGATCCCCGCGGCTTCGCGTTCATCCTCCGCCATAAGGACCTTGGCCATCCAGTAGGAGGCCTGATTCTGCTGGGTCCCGCCGTCGACCGTCACGCGACGGTGCGCAATCCCGGCAATAAAATATCCGGGCGGCCACCAGCTGTTGACAACCGCATCCGCGGGAGTTTTCGACCTCACCTCGCGAAGAGCTCCATACCACACATCGTCCATGATCGGCCGGATCCCGGCGGCAACCACATGCGCCGAGATCAAAAGCATGGGAAGAAAGATAAGGAGTATCAGAAAGACCATACCCGCCCGTCGGATCGAGACCTTGTCCCAAAAACCTTTGCCCCCAACGTTTGAACTGTTCCCCTTACAAAGGGAAAGAAGTCCGTTCACGGCAAAGCTGATAAAAACAGCAAGGGGCAGCACAAAAAGCACCGAAAACCTCTCGGTTTTCAACGCCATCACAAAAAGAGGTACGGTAAACACCAGAAAAAAAAGAAAACGGAACTGAATCAACGGATCCCCGTTCTTGAATGCCCGCCGTCCTTCGAAAAATACGCCAAGAAGCGCCAGGACAAAAGTCACGGGATTGCCTGTTAAAAAGACCAGTTTCGCAAAGGTTGCCCCCCCGGCCTCCCCCACCGTCAAAAAAATATTCGGCCAAAGGTCGCTTCCGGGAAGCGCAAATTTATTAAACACAGACCAATTCATCAACAGAGAGTCGACGAGCCCCTGCGGCGTCATAAAAACTGCCAGAAAGATAAGAGACAATACCGTATAAGCCGCTGCAAAAATTCCCGCGCGCAAACTCTCCGGAGAGGCATGAAAACGTTTTAGGGCCCACAGCAGCGCTCCTGAAACGACCAGACCGGCAGGAAGGAGGGCAAAAATAAAAGGCCATCCGGTCCAAAAAAGAGAATACAAGCCTGTGAAAAATGACGCCCCCAAAACCGCCGGGACGAACCGCTTCTTGCCGGAAAGTCCTATCCAGGACGATGCAAGGATCAACCCGGGGAAAATATAATTATAGGGATCCGTATCGAACCATCCCAGGGCGCTGCGCTGAATAAAGATCGGCGAAAGGGCAAGGGCCAACATACCCACAACCGTTCCCCAGGGATCAAAAGTGAGAATTTTTCCAAGCCAGACGTAAACCCCTAGGACAAGGATCGTCAGAAATATTGGGACCCATCCCACCGCCTGCATCAGTGTGATCCCGGGATCGATCAGACGGAGAACCCGATAAGTCAAAAGCCCGACATCGGGATGGAGAAGAATGGGTTCCCAATGCCCGTGCGGAAACCGCATCAGCGGCTGAAAGATCTTTCCGTCTTTCACGGGATTCTTGAAAGGCCCTTCTTCCAGCAGCTTCTCCGCCTGGTAGAAATAATGATAGGGGTCAGCTTCAAGAAGATAGGTCATTTTCCGGACAGTACCCCGCGCCCGCTCAACCCCCGCCTTTGTTTGCCTCAAGGCCTCTTCGTATTGAGCCCGGTTTTCCTGTTTCAACCGTTCGATCTGAAGGTAAACCAGGCGCCCTCTCTCTTCCGCAGAAAGCTGGGGAAAATTCTGTTCAAATACCGCGCCGATCTGACCTCGCATCCCTTCTTCCACGATCCCGCGAGCGATCGATTCAGAAGACCGGAGTGCCAGGAAGATCCCGCCATGCAACGGATAGGTCCGGAAATAAATGGCGATCAAACTTATCGCAATAAACGCGACCAGCATCTTCAAGGAAAAAATAAAACGATCCAAGATCCGTCCTCATCCCGTTTAAACCGTTAAAAAGCCTTGAGTTAGGGTTATTCTATAGCATAATAGTTTCAAAAAAAATACCTATGAATCCGAAAATCCTGGTCATCGTCCCCTCGTTCAATGAAGCCGCTTCGATACGACACGTTGTCGAAGAAGCTCGGACCGTTTTCCCTTGCGCAACGCTTCTGGTCATTAATGACAATTCCGCAGACAACACTGAGGAAGAAGCCTTGAAATCCGGAGCCCTTGTGGCAACCCTCCCCTCCAATCTTGGAATCGGAGGAGCAATGCAGACCGGCTATCAGATCGCTCTGGAAGAAGATTACGACATTGCCGTACAACTCGACGGAGACGGCCAGCACGACCCTGCTTTTTTGAAGACCTTAATTGCGCCCATACTTGAAAACAAGTTAGACTTCTGCATCGGAAGCCGATTCCTGGATCCAAGCTCCCCGTCCTTCCGGTCCACATGGTTAAGACGGATCGGCATTCTCTTTTTCTGCCGCCTCCTCGGCCTGCTCACGGGACTCTATCTGACCGATCCGACTTCGGGTTTCCGAGCCGTTGGAAAAAAACTGATCCGCATATTTGCTTCGTATTACCCCGTGGATTTTCCGGAACCGGAGTCGATCCAGGCCGCCAAACGGCTCGGGGCAAGGATCGGTGAAGTACCGGTCCTAATGCGGGAGCGGCAAGGTGGCATCTCCTCTATCCGCTATTTGCGCACGTTTTATTTCATGATCAAGGTCACACTCGCCATTCTCATTGATACGCTAAAAAAGAAAAACTAGGAGGTTTTATGCAGCCGAAAACATTCGCGATCTTCATGACCGCGCTCATTCTGATTTTTGTCCTCGACCTGATCCGGCGGCAAAAAATGACCTTCAAATACGCCCTCAGTTGGCTCGTTTCGAGCCTCCTGGTGCTTGTGTTTGCGATAAGGGAAGATTGGGTCCGGGCACTGGCAACGTGGGCGGGGTTCATCCTGACAAGCAATTTTATTTTCTTCCTCGTGATGCTCTTCGTCCTGTTCCTGAGCCTTCTGCTCACGATCTACATGAATGAACAGAACAGCCGTACGGAAGCTCTGACGCAGGCCATTGCAAAACTGGACGTTAGGATGAAGAAACTTGAAAAGGAAGGATCAAAAAATCCTTAGGACCTGCCGGCCTCATTTCAAGAGATCTTTGGCAAGGGAGAAATCCCCCGTCGTACCATTCTCCTTGGCAGGAGTTCCTCCGGAAGACTGAGCAGCCGACCTGTCAAAAGGCTCCGCCTGCGGTTGAGATGCGGAAACCCTCTGGATCGGGACACCGGACTCTGGCGCGGGAGCGTCCTGGGGATTAGCGGGCGCGTTAACATCCGCCGCCATCTCCTCAGAGATCTTCCCCCCTCTTATCACCATTTCCAGATAGGAGGCAAGCTCTTCGCGCCCCATCGACCGAAGCTGGGACACACTCGCAAGGGCCATCGGGGCTTTCCCCATTTGGATATAACATAATCCGAGGCCATAATACGCTTCAGCAAAATCCGGGAAATATTCGATCGCTTTTTCGAAATATTGTTTTGCAGCAACCGAATCCTCTTTCGAAATCAAAGTAAACCAACCCATCCCGAAATAGGCCTTCACAAACTTTGGATCTATCGCCAGCGTTTTCTGAAAGAATTCCGCCGCAAGTTCGGGACGGTTCGCGGCCCCCGCATAGGCCGACGCAAGGTTGAAATAGGCCTCGGCATAGTTGGGATCGATGCGGATCGCCTGTTCAAACGACCCGATCGCGCTCGTCACAGATTCATTTTGCTGAAGATAGACCAGCCCGAGAAGATTATACAAAGGCGCCTGATTCGGGTCCTCCTGAAGACTTTTTTGAAGAACTTCAATCGCGGCGTCGTACTGTTCTTGTTCAAGAAGCTTGAGGGCCCGCTGGTAGTCCTCGGAAGAGATCTCAGCCATACCGGGAATCGCGCAAAAGAAACAGAAGCATAGAAGAAAAACAAAAAGCCTTACCCGCTCAGGCCGTTGCATGACTGAAGTCGCCGATATCATCGGCCGTGATCAAGATGCGGGCGATGTCGAGGCTTGCTTTCACGATATCCGAGCCTTTAGACTTCGGCCCCATGGAATACCGCTGAAGCTGAAAAAGATAGTCGGATTGTTCCAAAAGATTAATGAACGAAAGGAGATTCCCCAGCTGGCCCTCGCAGTCGATGCTTGTTTTATAAACACGGTAAATCGGTTTTTCCTCCACATCGCCTGCCCGGATATTCGTAATCGTGACAGACTGCTGCCCCGCAAGGGTCTCGATCTTTTTTAGCAATGCTGCGACGATTTCCTCCTGGTTCATTTTCCCGGTATCCAGATAGGTACTATACTTTCCATACTCATCCACAATGCTACCGCTGAAGGAAATGACCCGTTTGCTACGTTTAATGGTCTCCCTCTGGGCCCGTTCCTCAGCCTCAAGATATTTCATTTGGGACCCAAAAGGTCCGAACATGAGCCGATCCATCAACGCAAGCGTCAAACACACCGCCGCAACGATAAAAAGGATCCGGCTCGGGCCGCTCAACTTCGCAAAGATCTCTTCAAGATTGAATTTAATCGGTTTCATACCTCAGAATCCCTCCGGCAAGGCGCATTCGATGACAAAATCCGCAACGTCCTGCTTTCCTTCTTTCCGGGATTTTGTCTCCTTCGTCTCGACGGTTTTAAAGTGGTTGGACTCCATCAACTGGGTGACGAACGAAAAAACCCGGGACATGGAAGCCGCCGTCCCCGCGATAACCACCTTTCCCTCGCTATCATAATTCACCTGTGAAAGATAGAGATCGTCCCCGATAAAACCGTTAATGATATTGAGAACGGTCAGTTCCTTCCCGCGGCTCGCGATCAGTTTTTTAACGATCCGGTTTTTGGTAGAGACATCTTCGAGCTTTTTCGCTTTTTCGCTGAAGCTTGCGGCCACCTTGCTTATTTGCCCATTCAAAAGACGTCTAAAATAAATCTTGCTTCCCATAATCAGACTGAGCAAAAGAAAGATCGCCATAATGAAAATGCCGAATGCGATAAGATCGCGGCTCCCTTCGCGCATCCGCCGTTTCAATTTCGTTTCCTGATGGATGAGGTTGATCCTAGCCCGGTCCGGCTGAGATAATGCACAAAAAAGTTCAAAGAACGAAAGACCGCCGTTCTGGTTCACCGTACGCATGACGGGTTCCGTCACGTCGAAAAGCTTCCGGTAATCAAAAGCGGCGACCTCGACCGTCTCTGCGTGAGACGCGCCGGACTTCTTTAAATCCTCTCCAAGAGACAACACATACTCCACAAGTCCCGTCGCAAGGATTATCTGGACGGGCTTTCCGACCCCCTGATCGTGATAAGCGCTGATCGAGCGGTTTAGTTCAGTGAGAAAATCCTCCTTGGCTTTTTCTGCGTTTTTCCGGAAGGATTCTCCTCCGACAGGGATGCTCCGCACAAAAACCACCTGATTGCTCTCGATCACCGTCAATTCGGAATATTCCTCACCCACGTGAAGCCCGCCCAAAGCCCCTTGCACGGGAGTCCCCTTTAAACTGCGAAGGTAGGGCCCGATCATACATTCAGACGCCACGATGATCCTGTCGATATCCATCCGGGCCATTTCAAAGATCGAGGCATAGCGGTCCGCAATCTTCCGGTTCACGATAAAAAGAAGAACGCTCGTATAATGCTGCGCCAGCATCTCCAGACAGAGAAAGTCGATAATGATCTCTTCCCGCATATAGGGAGTAAAGCGGCCGGCCTGCAGGTCAATGATCTTTGAGATTTCTTCTTTTTCGGTAGAAGGAATATCCACGTTCTTGAAAATGAACTGCTTGGAAGGAAGAAGGCACAGGACCCGGGAAGGTGTAATTTTTTGATTCAAGCAATAATCGGCGAGAAATTTCGCGATGTCCTGGTCGCTTTTCTGGGAAATGTTTTCGACCAAAAGCCCCTCAATGACCATTTTCTCCTGGACGCTTTGGCTATGGCCGATTTTAAGATACTCGGCGCCAAAACATGCCGCAAGGGTGACCGGCGTGGAAGCGAACTTTTCAAAAAGCTTGACCCTCCGGATCATTCCGATCGCTTTTTCGACAATTCCTTCGATCTTTTTTTTCGTCATGCGGAACAAACTCCCCCGACAGGGATATGAATCATTCTCGAGATCTTACGCTGTCCAGCACCTTCATGTTGCATCGAGATCCTCACCGCCGGCGGAGGGCAATCTTGGTTCCACTTCGATCGCCAACGGTATTCCGCAGCCTTCGGATCATAGGCGTAGTATTCTAACTCAAAACTTTTGATTTTATCCAATGCAGTCACGAAATTTTTAGGGCGGGGCTGCGGAGAAAAAACCTCCCGAAACCCATACCGTTGAAATTCCATCGTCCCGCGTTTGGAATTAAACAAATAACGCATATACAAAATCCCGCGCCCGAGCCCCTCTTCCGGAACAGAAACGTCTTCCGCTTCGACAGTTGAGAAATCGAACGCATCCGTTGTTCCGCGAAAACGCCATTTAGGATCCGCGAAATTATTTTGAAGCTCATGGGTCAATCGCTCCATAAAAAGCTCGACCTTCCACTCCCCGCGGTCCTTGGCGCTCCGCGCCCATAAGCGAAGCCCCTGAGAAAATGTCGAAAAAATCGCCGTGCCAAGAAATGCGGTCATCACGACCGCAACGATCATCTCGACAAGACTAAAGCCCCGTGATCTTCCACGCTTCATACGGTACTCCACAATAAAAGGTCCGTGCTATTTTTCTACGGATCCCACGGATCTCCCAGGAAACTTCTCCGGTGGCTTCAAAAAGACGGTTGTCGGCTGTCACGGGACGCATCTTCATGTCAAACGCATAGCTTCTTTTCCCGCTCCAGAGCGTCTCGTGACGAGGAATCCCATGAATGTCGACTTTGACGCCCCGGAACTGCTGTTCGATATCCTCTATTTTCCCTTGCAACAGTTCGTTCGCCTGATCCCAATTCTCGATAACGCTCAGCGCCGACAAAGATCCGAGAAATGTTTTTTGGACCGCCACAACCCCGACCGCAAGAACCACGACGCTGAGCACGACCTCAATCAACGTAAATCCTTTAGCTGTAACGAGTTGGAACGTCCCTTTGGAGAGTTTTGCCGCCACAGATGAATTCATTCTATTTTTTTGCGTCAGCTTCGACCGTGATCCAGTTGATAACATCATCTTTGGTCGCATCGGGCTTTGGATCCTTCCCCATAGAATAAAGATCGTAATCATGAGGCCTGTGCACTCCCGGAGACTGGTACTGGTAAGGATGCCCCCAAGGGTCAAGGGGAGGTTTTTCAAGATACGGACCGTTCCAATTTTCAGGAATCGGAGCACTTGTGGGTTTTTGAAACAACGCCTGAAGTCCCTGCGCAGTCGTCGGCAAAAATCCGTTGTCCAGTTCGTAAAGTTTCAAGGCCGTCGGGATGTTCACCTCGATATCCGCTTTGGTCGCGGCCTGACGGGCCTGTTCCGAGCGACCGGTCAAACGGGGTACGACCATCGCCGACAACGTTGCGATGATAATCACGACAAGAACAATTTCGATCAAAGAAAACCCGCTCTGTTTTTCTTTCGGAAACATTTTATTCATAGGACCCTCGCTGTTTAAAGAATGATCGCATCCATGCTGAAAACCGGGAGAAGAATCGCCATTGCCACCACACCCAGCAGAGCCCCGATCACGAGAATGGTCACCGGCTCGATCAGCTGGGTCATGATGCGCGTCTGCTCGACAACTTCCTGTTCATACCAATCCGCAACGTCATTAAAGGACTGATCCATGTGTCCGGTCTGTTCTCCGATCAACAACAAATGAACCGCAAAAATCGGGAACATTCCGGAGCTCTTTAACGACCCGCTCAACGCAGCCCCCTGTTCAACTTTAGAGGTCACTTTAATCAATTCTTCCCGCAAAGCCGCATTCGAAACGACCGGTAGAGTGATCCGCAAAGCCTTGAGAAGAGGAACCCCGCCCTTCAAAAGCGTTTCCATGGATCGCGCAAAGGCCGCGAATTGGGACATAAAGATCACTCTTCCCACCATGGGAAGTTTTAACTTTGCGCGATCCCAGGAGATCCTGAAGGCTCGGATCCGTAACCGATTGTTAAAAATCATGATCAAAAAACCTAGCGCTAACGCCAGCCAAAGGCCGTAGACCTGAACAAATCCGCTTGCTGCAATCAACCCTTTGGTCAAAAGCGGCAAATTCTGCCCAAGTTCAGAAAAAAGCTTTGAAAACTTCGGCACCACATACCCCAAAAGGAAAACAAAAGCCGAGGTCCCAAGAATCGCCACAAACGCGGGATAAATCAGTGCATTCCTGACTTTTTGGAACGTTGCAGCTTCGCGTTCAATGCAATCCGCAAGGCGTAGAAGAGCCTCGTCAAGGCGCCCGGTGTTCTCACCTAATTCAACCATGGCGATCGCGAATGGATTAAAGATCGAGGCGTGCTCCGACATCGTAACGGCCAATGATTTTCCCTGACGGACCTTGTTCTTGACGAGTTCGAGAATGGCCCGAAACTTCACTTCCTCCGACTGTTCCTCGGCAACAGCAAGCGCGGGAAGCAACGGAACACCCGACCGGATCAAACGCCCCAACTGTCTGTAAAAAACCGTAAGGGCCCGCTTTCCTACCTTGCTCAAAAGCAAATCGACCTCTGAAAAAACAAGGTTCTTTTGTCCTTGAACCCCTTCTTCGACCAATTCCACAGGGACAAGCCCCATCTCATTGATCTTATCAATGGCTGCGTCCTTGGTTTCTGCGGACAAAATCCCCTTAGTGTGCGCGGTCCCCTTTTTGGCCTGGTATCTGAATTGTTTCATCGGATTTCTAGCACTCGCAATTAAACACAGAATTTTTCAAGGCGGTTTCGATCAACGCTAGTGATGGCCAGGAAAAGCGCCCCTGAATAAAAAACGGTCTCCTGAACACTCCCGAAAGTCTCCCGGGATCTCATGACGCGAAGGATCTTGGCCATACATTCAACGGGTTCTTCCTTGTCGGGAAGATCGATCTTAACATCCAAGACGCTTCCGGCCTCCAGAACTTCCCCCAGCGAAAAAGCCACATTCCCGCCCATCTTCTCTTCCGAGGACATCCGCTGATCAACAACGCTGAAGAGAAAACCGCCCGCGCTAAGATCCGCCACCTGTCCGGAAAACTCAAGCTGCGCCAAGCGATCCTTCTCCTTCTGGATCGAAGGGATCGTCCCTTTGTAATCTACCACTCTAAAAACAAACGGCAGAGAGCATGGAACACGCTTATACTTACGCAATTGAAGATACGGAGACGGAGAAGAAACCTCCGGCGGCGTTGGCAAAGGAACCTGGGGAGGGACCGAAGGATTTTGATCGGCAAGAGCTTCCGCACTTTCTTTACTTTCCTTCTTTTGCGCCTCATCTTCCCGGGCCGTGAGGAGCGTTGTTTGCAAAGTTTCGAGAATCTCCTCTTTGGCAGTCGCCTCTGCGGAAAAACTAGCATCTGCCTCGGTCATTTCAAGAATCTCTTCGACCGTCGTTGTTCCGGCAAGGACTTTGCCCCAACCGTCTCGACGTAAAGTGACCATACCGCCTTTAACGGCCTCCGCCTTGATAGACTCCGCAGTGGCCTGAGCCATGATCAGCTTGCGGACCGGTTCAGTCACCAATAAAAACTCCTGAATGGCAACCCTTCCGCGGTAACCTGTACCGCTGCATTTTTCACATCCCTTTCCCGCAAAGGTCCGGATCTCTTTTTCAGAGATTCCGAATTCTTTTTCAATAAGGCGTCTCATCTCGGGAGGAACATTCCTGTTTTCTTCCTTACAATGAGGGCAAATAACGCGAACAAGGCGCTGTGCGATAAAAGCGATAACGCTGGAAGCAATCAGATAGGGCTGAACCCCGATATCCAGCAGGCGCGTCACGCCGCTGGCGGCATCATTGGTGTGAAGCGTCGACAAGATAAGGTGCCCTGTCAACGCCGCCTGGATCGCGATTTCGGCCGTCTCAAGATCTCGCACCTCCCCTACCATCATGACATCGGGATCTTGACGGAGCATGCTCCTCAGCCCGTTCGCGAACGTCAATCCGATCTCCGGAGCAACGTGGATCTGATTCACGCCCTCCAGTTCATACTCAACAGGATCTTCGATCGTGATGATCTTCCGGGACGACACATTTAAACAATTCAGCGCTGCGTAAAGCGTCGTGCTCTTGCCGCTCCCGGTCGGTCCTGTCGCAAAAATGACCCCGTTGGGACGGCTGAGAAGCCCTTCAAAAATCTTACGATTCTTCGCTTCAAATCCCAATTGTTCCAGTTTGTAAACGTTTTTCCCGGGAAGGATCCTGATGACAACGCTTTCTCCATTCGCCGTGGGAATAAACGAAACGCGAAGGTCCAGCGTCTCGTCCTGCGTTTTGACCCTCATTTTACCGTCCTGGGGAAGGCGCTTCTCGGCAACGTTCAAGTTTGTCATGATCTTGATGCGGGAAAGCATGGGGGCAAAAAAGTCCTTCAACTCTTTGGGAACGGGGGCTTCCTGAAGAACGCCATCGATCCGGTACCTCACACGAATCCCGGAAGACAAAGGTTCGAGATGGATATCGCTCGCCCGCTTTTTATAAGCGTCAAAAATGATCTGATTGACCACCTGTGCGACAGATGCCGTGGTCGCAAGTTTTTCGATATCTTCGACCTCATGGCTCTTTTCCGCCGCTATGGGACGCTCGTGAGCCGGTGTTTCGGAAATGATCTTTTCAACCGTGTCCGCGGCAAGACCGTAGTACTTCTGAAGCATCTCCTCGATATCCTTTTGCGGAGCAAAACAGATCGCTATTTCAAACCCCAGAGCAAACCGCATTTCATCCAGGATATGGATGTCGAGCATTCTGGATGTAGCGATCACGAGCTTGCCATTCTCGTGCCGAATCGGAAAAAATTTGTAATAAGAAGCAAATTTTACAGGAACACGCTGAATGATCGAATCCTCCGGGACAATATGCCGGAGATCGATCAGCGGATACCCTGTGGCCTTGGAAAAGGCCTCGAGAACCTTCGGCTCGTCCAGCAATTCCATATCCTGGACGATCTGCAGAAAGGGTTTCCCGGAAAGTTCGGCCTCCTTGAAAGCACGGTCAAGACTTTCTTTCGGGATCACCCCGGAATTGGATAGGATCTTATAGGATGTCTTATCGGGATTGACTCTCACAATACCACTTATTCCTTCTTTTTGGGTGCGCGCCCGATCAGGTAAAAATCAGCGGCCGATAATTTGTCGTAGACACCCGCAATAATCGCTTCGCAATCATCGACACCATCGTTCACGGAAACAAACTCCCCTTTTTTACCCGTAAACGCCTCACCGACTGTAAATGGCTGTGTCATAAAATTGATAAGTTTTTCGGCCCGCTTATAATCGATCTGGTCCTCTTTAGGCAATTCTTCGACGCCGACAACCTGCACGATACGCTTCAGTGATGCGTGTTTGGCGAACAGAGACATCAGCTTTTGACTGATTTTGTAAGGTCTCTCCCCGACGATACGCGGATCCAGATTCGAGCAGCTGCTTCTCAAGGGATCAATGGCCGGATAATAACCTCTTTGGGCAAGATCGCGCGACAACGCAAGCGCACCATCCAGACAGCTGAAAATAGCGACAACCGACGGGTCGGTCATATCGTCCGCGGGCACATAGACCGCCTGAAGGGATGTGATGGACCCATACCCCGGGATCGAGCGGATTCGCTCCTGAACGGAATTGACCTCCGACTGGAGAGTGGGCTGATACCCCGACTCACCAGGAACGCGGCCTAAAAGGGTCGAGATCTCCTGCCCCCCCTGAATAAACCGAAAAACATTATCCATGAAAAGCAACACGTCTTTATTCTGTTCGGCAAGATCTTCCGCCAAGGTAATCCCGGTATTGACGCACTCGTACCGCGCGCCCGGCGGCTCGTTCATCTGACCGAATACGAGTTTCACCTTATGAAGAAGCTTATTATCCTTCAATTCGCAAAAGAGATCGTTCCCCTCACGGATCCGTTCCCCGATCCCCGTAAAAATACAAACCCCATCGTGCTTTTTGACAATGTTATTGATCAGCTCCAAAATGACAACGCTTTTGCCGCAACCGGCTCCTCCGAGAATGCCCATTTTGCTGCCTTTGCAAAGCGGAAAAAGAATATCAAGGTATTTGATCCCGGTCTCAAGAAAAACCGGTTTTGTAGTGATCTTGCTCTTCAGATTGTATTGTTCCTGGCGGGGCGGACGTCGAATAACCTTGAAAGACGTTCCTGAAAATCCAGCCATATTATCCACGGGATCGCCGAAGACATTGATGATCCTCCCGAACAATTCGTCACCCGTGCGGATCGAGACCGGCTTACGCGTGTTAAGAACGCGGGAGTTCAACTGCAGATTGAGGGTTTCGGACAGGGAAATACAGCGAACGTCGTTCTTGCTCAAATGCTCGGCCACCTCAAGAACGATCTTCCGTCTGTCGAAGGATTGTCCGATCAGAACGTCATACAACGCGGGCAGGTCGCTCACCTGTTCAAAGCGCACGTCGACAACGGGACCCCGCACGCTGATCACCTTGCCGTAAACTCCGTCACCGTTCGTTGGGGCGGGCTGCGCCTCGGGCTTGGACTGCTCGTCGTGCTTGGTCTCGTGTTCCATTAACGTTTAGGTCCTTTGGTAAAACTAGTCTGTGTAAAAACCTCGCGCATGGCCTTGTTCAATTCGTCGCGTCCCGCCTTCCGAAAACTGACCAGAAGGCCTTTTTTTTCGGAACCAAGCGACTCCAACGCCGATTCAAGCTGCTGTGCCTGGACCGCGGATTCCACGAGAAGAATATCCGCCATGATCTCAAAAAGACGCGAGTGTATCCAGATATCCGCGACCGCTTTCATCATTTTATCAGGAGACGATTCTATGAGCACGCCTGTTTTAGCTTCGGGAACCTGGTCTGCTTGAGCTCCTCCCTCGCCTTCATCCGTAATATCTCCTCCCCCGGTCCTTAGAAGTTCCGAAGCAGGCAGAAGTGTCAAAATGCGTGGTTTGATAATGCTAAAGGTCTTGGCCCAAAGATGCACGATGATGACCTTTCCGGACTTACCACTCATGACCTGATCCACGGCATATTCCCGCAGTTTAAGAGCGAGAACGTACCGGTCCGGAAATTCATCCCCCGTAAAAATACGGTCGATATTGGTAACCCCAAGCATTTTCATACGCTCCGCGCAACGTCTTCCCATCGAAGCCACCGTAGCTCCGGGATATTTTTGATACTGCTGGAGCGCGATGCTGGCAACACGGCTATTCAGCTGCGACATGAACGCTTGGTCGGATGCCACCGTCAGGATCGTCACCTTGGGATTATCGTTCCTGAGCAAGGGGCAATTGGATTCCATATTTTGCATCACTGAAAAAAAATCCAGGAACGCTTCAAAAAATTTCTGAAAATTCGCTTTTCTTTGGGCGAAGGCAAAAAACCGGTTGGTCGCAACGTCTTTGATCACCGAAATGATCTCGAGAAGCGCGTCCACGTCATCCATGTCGCCTTTGATCCGCGTTACTTTCCCCATCTGTTTTCGCCTCTCCTCAGCTTGAGGTCTGTAATTTCTCTTTAACCTTGTCGGCAGCTTCCCGGACAGAAGTTGCAAAGCTTCCGTCCAGAATGAGCGTCCCGATCTGCAATACAACGCCGGCCACCAGCTTCTCGTCAAGCGCTTCCTCCACTTGAAGCCCGGAAACGCGCATCCCCTCCGCTAAGACCTGCCGGAGCTGTTCCTTCTCTTCCTTGCTCAAAGGCATCGCGGAACGGATCACGGGGGTCTGCCCTTGTGCGTCTACGGAAGTGAGATCCGATTTTTGGGCTTGTTCGATAAAATTTTTGATGAACTGCGCGTGAACAAGACCGACAGTTTTGCTGTCAAAAACATTCTTCAGGATTTCCGTAACGAAATCGACCATCTTTTTGTTAGCAGCGAGTTCAAGCTCATGATAGAACTGGTCCCGGGAATTATGCGCCTTGGACAAGATCTCCTCCGCCTCGGCACGGGCTTTTTTAAGCAGTTCGTCCTCCTTCTTCCGGGCCTCGTCGAGCGCTTGATTGGAAAGTTTTTCCGCGACAGCGGAAGCCTCTTCTTTTTTAGCCTGAAGATCCCTCTCCCCGGCCTCAAGTTTTTCCGTGAGATCTTTCTGCTTCTTCAGGAGATCCTCATAGATCGTCCCGAGCCGTTTAATCGTACTTTCCGTATCTCCGGCCGTAATTTTTTTGTAAAAATAAAGAACTGTTCCAAATACGATGATTTGCATGAGCGCAAAACCCAAGATCCACATAAAAATCCCTCTCTTCTTAAGCTTTTGGTGAAAAGATCTGGAAAACGACCAGCAACGAAATAATCGAGGCTGCCTCCGCGAACAGAAGCATCAGAATCACTCCCAAATAAATCTTGGGCGCAGCGGATGGATTCCGTCCGAGAGCCTTGATCGTAGCGGCCCCCACCACCGCGATCACAATCGAAGGGCCTATCACGGCAATAAACATTATTGCGATAATTGCTATATTCTGCATGGCTAAGGACCTCGCTCCCTAAATATCCCAAAGTTGTTTGTAATCTTTAAAATCCGGAGCCACTTCCGCGATGATGCGACAACGGTTTCCTTTAAAACTCACTACTCCGACCAATATCGGAATAGCGCCGTAACCCGCGATCCTGATCTCCCCCTCCGGGATCGAAGCAACCAGCGGATAATGGAACGCCAAAAGCTCGAATTCGCCTTCATCCCCTGACAAGTAAACGGATTCGACCATTTCGTCAAACGCAAGCCCTTTCAAACTCAAGACCTGCAAATTGAATTTCGGAGGCATAGGCCCTTAGGCGACTTCCACCGCGGATTCCGCTTCCTCGGTTTGAAATTTCTTTTTAATGATCGCTATATAATCCTGCAAAATCTTCACCATTCGTTTTTTAATCTCATCCGTAAGCGCCCTTTTTTCACGAAGGAGAGTAAAAAAACTTGGATCGGCCTTCCGGGCATACTCTTCAAACCCTAACAAAAAATCCTGAATATGTTGCGCTTCAAAATCCTTGAATAAGTTCTCATTCTTCCCGTACATGAGCAAGATCTGGATCTCGATCGGAACCGGCTTATTCGCCGGCTGCGTCAAGATGGCCTGAAGGACTTTCCCGGATCTGAGAGATTCTCTCGTTTCTTCCGATTGACCGGAAGCCTGCAATTTGCTGGCTCGCAGTAGTTCTTTGAACTGAATAAATTCCATACGTAGGGTTTTCGAAACGTCCTTGGTGGCCTTCCACTGGACCTTACTTCCGACACGGGAGACCGAAAGACCGATATCTACCGCCGGACGGAACCCTTCGTTAAAAAGCGACGCATTAAGGAATAACTGACCGTCCGTCATAGATACAAGATTGGTCGGAACATAAGCCGTCAGGTCCCCTTCCAACAACTCCACCACAGGAATAAAGGTCATGGATCCCCCACCGTGTTTTTCGTCCAACTGCGCCGCGCGTTCGATCATGCGGGAATGGAGAAAAAAAATATCGCCGGGATAGGAATCGCGACCCGGAGGCACGCCCATCAGAAGGGAAAGTTCGCGATAGGCCCAGGCGTGTTTCGTGAAATCGTCAAAAAATATAAAAACGTCTTTGCCTTTGTCTCGGAAATATTCCCCCACCGAACATGCCGCATAAGGCGCCAAATACTGCTGGCCCGGTGAGCTTGACGCCGGGGCACACATGATCGTCGTATACTCGAAACACTCGTGCTCTTTGAAAAGAGAAACCACTTTTCCCATCGAGGATGCAGTTTTCCCGATCGCGCAATAAATACAAATAACGTCCTTCCCCCTTTGATTCAGGATAATATCCGTTCCCACAGTTGTTTTTCCCGTCATTTTATCCCCAAGGATAAGAGAGCGCTGTCCCTTCCCGAGAGGAAGCATAGTGTCGATCAATTTGACGCCTGTCTCAAAAGACCGACTGAGCTGATTGCGGTCCATAATGGCCGGTGCCGCATTAAAATAAGGAATCAAACCCTCAAACTTGACCGGCCCGAGCCCGTCCATCGATTCCCCAAGGGGATTCAGGATCCTTCCGACGGTTCCGGGTCCCACCGGCATATTAAACGGCTCAAGGGTCGCGATGGCCTGGTGCCCGGGAGCCAAAGGTTCATTTTCTTTAACCATCAGGACCTGCGTCACGTTGAGGTCGCAACCCATAATAACCCCCTGGGTCCCGTAACCGAACTGAACGAGTTGCCCAAGAAAACAATTCTGAAGACCAGTCACCTGCGCGATGCAACCGCTCACCGCCTTGATGATCCCCTTTTCCTTATACCGAAGTTCAGCCATTCCAGCTCCCAAGCTCCTTTATTTTTTCTCTGCGGTCTGCGGTGGTTCTGCCGCCGGAGGAGGCGTAGCACCCTTCTCCGATTTTCCAGTCCCTTTTTTCTTAAAAGGATTTTCCTGAAGTTTCTTCAGCCATACCATGTAAAAAACCGCGCTAGTCGCTCCCAAAAAGAGAATGATCCCGAAAATAATCCACCACGTCACCGGCTGGTCAGGACGGAATCCCATCGCAACAAGAACAACGTCCTTGATATCGGCCAGTTTTTTAACGAATAATTTGATCTTTTCGCGAAGATCCGCCTCATCTCTTTTCTTCAGCGGGAGTTCCGGTACAAGCTGCTGCAAATCCCGCATCTTCGATTTGACGACATCCAGCCTCTGCGAATTCAGAACAAAAGCCCGGACGCGGTCAGCCAAAACCGTGGACCCGCTGATCTCTTCCTGCAAACTTCCGATTTGCGAAAGCGAATCGAAGATCGCCTTGCTTTGGTTTTCGGCAAAAGAAGAAAAAGATGAGCCTCTGAAAAGATCGAGCAGTTTCTCCGTCTGCTCTTTGTAAAACTTGAGCTCCTCTTCCGAGATATGCCAGATATCTTTGATCGTAATGGTATAACGCTTAAGCTCTTTGGCCGCGAATTGGTCCTCTTTTTCAAGAACGTAGTTCTGTTGGCTCTGATCGAAAAGAATCGCAAAGCCCTGGCTATCCAAAACATCCTCCGGCTTCACATTTTTCGGCAACGGAGAACGAACGGTGATCTTCTTTGGCTCTCCCGAAGGATTTTCCGCTTCGATCACGAACCTCGCCGGACGAACTCCCGTATTTTTTTCCTCTTCCAATCGACGCATCGCATCAAGAGACAGGGCATTATTTTTTATATCTTGAAGTTGCTGGACATGCGCCCGATAGAGTTCCACGTGCTGTTTAATCGCCATGGGCCGTCCTTGTTCTTCAACGATCCTGTCCAGATTCTCCTGGGCTTTATCGTAAAGAAGCTTCCCGGTATCCTCGTATTTGGTCCCCTTAAGCGCAAGGATCTGCTGCTCCAGATTTCGTTTAACCTCTTCTATCTGATCTGAGGGTATATTCCAAACATCACGAACACGGACCTCGAACGTTTTCGTTTCCTTGGGCTGCAGCTCCACCTCTTTGGTCAGATAATTCGTCTTTGTTTCGGGATCGAATTGGACCTCCAATCCGGCTTTGTCGATGATATCCTGGGCGGGATCGATCTCGATCGGCAGAGCCTGAGAGATCTTTGTTTTGAGGCTTTTGTCGGAAGAAGGATTCACCGCGAGGATTTTAACTTTAACATCCCCCGCAGCGCACAAAAACTCCCCGGAAGATAGAAAAAAAACCGCCAGAATAAAACAGAAGGCTACGGCGCGCCGAATATACATTGAAGATCAAATCTCCGTTGTTATCTCCACAATAAGCTGTGTGGATTGATTAACGGCAAATGAGGCCAATAGCCTAAGACGGGAAGAACCTCAAAGCCCCTGTCCCCAGGCTATCTTTTCCCAAAGTACTTCCCGGCTAAAACCCCGTTATTTTTGCTCCTCGCCAAGTTCAAGCCAGGATTTCACGATCGCCACAGGTGTTCCCGGTGCGCCGTTCTCTCCAATTTTTTCACGGGCACTCGCATCCGTTGCTTCCTTGACCGCAAGAAGGTAGGACTTGATCTCCTCCAGCTTCCCTTGGACCAAGGCAATATTCGCAGCCTCTGCCGTACTCATTTTCTTGATCGTGTCCCCAACAAAACCGAGATCTTTCGACTGGTTGTTGGCCAAAGCGACAAGTTTGTTAATAAGTTCTTCCGCTTTTTTATTGGTGTCGGTGCTTTCCTTGGCGATCGAATTAGTCAAATCCTGGACTTTCGCAAGAAGCCCTTCGATATTCTCGACTTTCTCGGTGAGCGTACTACCCTTGGGGCTCCCCACGCTCTCTTGCAGACTTTTGACGGTTTCGAGGATCGTGTTAGTCAATGATTCGATATCCGAAATCGTATTGGCTTTTGTAGCAAGCAGATTGATTCCGCCCCAGTTCATCTGGGCAGAACTCAAAGTCGCGATCCCTGACCAGTTAATCCCTGCCGTCGTCGCGCCCTGAAGACCATCCCAACCAACTCCTCCGCCGGTCATGACGGCAAGATCGTCCCAATTCACGCCCGCGGCCGTCATAACATTGAGATCCGTCCAGTTGATCCCGGCCTCCGAAAGTTTTGCCAGATCGTCCCAATTCACACCGGCCTCAGCCAACGCGGCGATCCCCAGCCAATTAACACCAGCTTGCGACATCGTTTTAATATCCATCCAGTCAATCCCGGCTTCCGACATCGTTTGAAGATCTTCCCAGTTCACTCCCGCTTCAGAAAGTGCCTTGATATCCGTCCAGTTGATCCTGTCGTTAGACATTCTCGCCAAATCGTCCCAGTTCACGCCGGCCTCAGCCATCACAGCTATGTTGGACCAGTTCACGCCTTGTGCAGCCAAATCCTGAATCGCGGTCCAATTAACCTGAGCCATCGTTAAGGAAGCCATATCGTCCCAGTTGATGCCGCTACGAGACAGCACGTTAAGATCCGACCAATTGACTCCGGCTCGGCTCATGACGTCAAGATCACTCCAATTCACACCCGTTTTCGAGAGAATATTAATATCGGACCAATTCACGCCCGCGCGAGTCATCACATCAAGGTCGCTCCAATTCACGCCCGCTTTCGAGAGCGTTTCGATATCGTTCCAATTGATTCCGGTCCGCGAGAGAACATTAAGATCCGACCAGTTCACACCCGCTCTCGACATCAGATCAAGATCACTCCAGTTCACACCCGCTTTCGATAAAACATTGATATCCGACCAGTTTACGCCGCCTTCTGAAAGCGCCCGCATCCCAGTCCAATTCACGCCGGTTCGCGACATCACATCAAGATCCGTCCAGTTCACGCCCGCTTTCGAGAGCGTTTCGAGATCGTCCCAATTTACACCGCTGCGCGACAACACGTTAAGATCCGCCCAGTTAACCCCAGCCCTGCTCATCGCGTCAAGATCACTCCAATTCACGCCTGTTTCCGATAAAACGTTAATATCAGACCAGTTGACACCACCTTCCGAAAGCGCCCGGATCCCAGACCAATTCACTCCGGCCCTCGACAACACATCAAGATCACTCCAGTTCATTCCCGCTTTTGAAAGGGTTTCTACATCATCCCAGTTCACACCACTACGCGACAATACATTCAGATCCGACCAGTTCACGCCTGCGCGGCTCATCACATCAAGATCGCTCCAGTTCACGCCGGCACGCGACAACACCTTGATATCCGACCAGTTCACGCCCC
>DAOPYQ010000015.1:34821-38444 GCA_035352955.1 Candidatus Omnitrophota bacterium | reverse complement strand
AAGGTGGCCAGGACAGTCTTGCCGACCTTCAAAGTTTTTGATTAGGGCAAGGCAGCCCTGGCCTGGTAAAAAGGGTGGAAGGTGGCCAGGACAGTCTTGCCGACCTTCAAAGTTTTTGATTAGGGCAAGGCAGGCGGGTTTCTCTCATCCTCTGAGAGGACCCGCCTTTTTTTTGACTTTTCCGTTTGAAGTATGCGCAAGAGTCAGCTTTCATGCGTGTTACGTGTTAGGATTTTCCCTCCCGAAAAATATTTTCATTTCTTTTTTCCATTCCGCCAAGTTGGCATCCATCTTGCCTCACATCCTAGTTACTAATGATGTTCATTAGCATGCGCCGGGGGAGAACAACGAACAGAACGACAATTCTGTATTTTAAGGAGGGACGAAACATGAAAAGGATAGTTCGGATTTTTTGCGGTATTGCGGGCTTTCTCCTTCTGATGACCCTGTCGAAGGTTGCCTTGGCAGCGGAGGGATCTACCCCCGGGATCAACGCCGGAGATACCGCGTGGATACTGGTTTCTGCTGCGCTGGTGTTTTTGATGACGCCGGGACTTGCGTTCTTTTACGGAGGTTTGGTCCGTAAGAAGAACATTCTTTCGATCTTGATGCAATGTTTCATGTTGGCGGCCATGATCACGCTTCAGTGGGTGGTTTTCGGTTACAGCTTGTCCTTTGGACCGGATATCAAAGGGATGATCGGCACCCTCGGCTGGGCGGGACTTCACGGCGTGGGGCCGGAACCTTTCGCCGATTATTCGGCCACGATCCCGCATCAGCTTTTCATGATTTTTCAGGCTATGTTCGCGATCATTACGCCGGGTCTGATCTTGGGGGCTTTTGCCGAACGCATGAAATTTTCTGCGTTTTGCGTTTTCTCGATTCTTTGGGCAACGATCGTTTACGATCCCGTGTGCCATTGGGTCTGGGCTGTGGGCGGGTTCCTGAGGAACATGGGAGCTCTCGATTTCGCGGGGGGAACGGTGGTCCATATTAATGCCGGTGTCGCGGCCTTGGCCTGCGCGCTGGTGCTCGGGAAGCGGAAAGGTTATCCGACGCATATGTCGCCTCCGCACAATCTGCCTTTTGCGGTGCTGGGCGCCGGCCTTTTGTGGTTCGGTTGGTTCGGGTTCAACGGCGGAAGCGCTCTCGCGGCCAACGGGCTTGCGGTCAGCGCGTTCGTGGTTTCGCATGTCGCCGCGGCGGCGGCGGGCCTGACGTGGGCTCTTCTGGAATGGAGATTTAATTCCAAACCGACCATGCTCGGCATGATCACGGGCGTCGTCGGAGGGCTTGTGGCGATCACTCCGGCTGCGGGGTTTGTCGGCCCTATTGACGCGATCTGGATCGGCGTCGGAGTGTCGGTGATTTGCTACTTTTTTGTCGCGGTGGTGAAGGTCAAATTCGGCTACGACGATTCGCTGGACGCTTTCGGCGTACACGGTGTCGGCGGGATCTGGGGTTCGCTTGCCACGGGCCTTTGGGCCAACAAGGCCATCAATCCGGCGGGGAACAACGGCCTGTTTTACGGAAATCCCGGGCTGTTCCTGGTCCAGCTGAAAGCGACGGTCATTACGATCGCGTATTCGTTCCTCGTCTCTTTTATCCTGCTGAAGGTCGTGGATGCCCTGATGGGGCTGCGCGTTTCGGAGAATGAAGAGCAGATCGGTCTGGACCTCACGCAGCACCGGGAGTCTGGCTACACTATTCTCGAATAACAAGGAGGAAGACACCATGAAATACATCATTGCAGTGATCCAGCCGGACCGGTTGGACGAAGTGTTACGGATCCTTGAAGAGAAAGAGATCCATCTCGTGACGGTAACGAATGTTCTCGGGCGAGGCCGGCAGAAGGGTATCGCCGAAGTTTACCGCGGACACAAGGAAAATGGGCGGCTTCTCAAGAAAGTGAAACTCGAGATCGGGGTCAACGAGGAGTTCGTCAAATCGACGGTGGATGCGATCAAGGAAGGTGCCCGGACCGGGCACGTCGGGGACGGCAAGATCTTCGTCCTTGATCTTCACGAATGTTTCCGGATCCGGACCGGTGAGATCGGCAGCGTGGCGATCGGGTAGCGGGGTCCTGAAAAAACAACAAGGAGAAAGTTATGAACAGGGTCAAATATTGGTTCCTCGGGATGTGTTGGTTTGGAATGTCCATGTTTCCGTCGGCCGGGTTTGCGGAGACCGGTGAGGTGGCAGCGCTCAAGGCGCAGATCGACGCGATGGGTCGCAAGATGGCCGCCCTGGAAAGCAAGATGATGACCCTGGAGAAACCGGTGGCGCCGGCTCCCGCGGTTTATCTTCCGCCGGCTCCCGAAAAGGGGAATGTTCTTCAGACCGCCATGAGCGACATTCATATGGGCGGTTATGTGGAGACCCAATACGGGCAGAGCCTCGACGCCGGCAAGGGGGCGAACGTCGGCCGGTCGCTTTCGGATAAATCCAAAGATACGTTCTCGGTTCCGGGGGCCAAGCTCTGGTTCGAGAAACTGGCGAATCCTGAAGGCGGTGCCGGGTTCCGTATCGATATGATGATGGGAAGCGATACGCGCTATTTCTTCAACAACTTTCAGCTTGATAATGCCGGAACTCCGAACGGCGGGAGCAGCGGATCGACCTCCTTCGCGTTCGAGCAGGCCTATGTACAGCTTGTGGCCCCGCTTAAATTTTTTGAAGGAAGCAAGGTTTTGCCGCACACGGCGGAGATCAAAGCGGGACGCATGACGACGCTGGCCGGGAACGAAGTGATCGAAGGCTATGCGAACTGGAATATCACGCGTTCCGTCAGTTTCGGCTACGCGATCCCATTCACGCATACGGGGGTCCGTATGAGCTATGCGCTGTTTGACGGGTTTCTGACGGTTTATAACGGTGTCAACAACGGATGGGACAACGATATCGATGCGAACACGTACAAAACGCTCGAGAACGCCGTCAGTTTCAGCCCGTTCAAGAACACGAAATGGACCACGGCGACCTATTTCGGTCCCGAGACGACGAATGCCGCCCAGGTCGACGGGCCGAACGGACGCAAACGGTTCCTGATCACGAACGTGTTCAGCTGGGACGCGACCCAAAAGCTGTCGTTTGCCGGGGAGTTCGACTACGGCAATCAGAACCGCTTTCAGCTTAATTCGGACGGGATCCTGGACCACCGAGCCACGTGGTATGACGTTGCGGCCTATGCCCGGTACAAGCTGACGGAAAAGCTCGCAGTAGCTTACCGTGCGGAGTGGTTTGATGACGCGCAGCGGTACCGCAACTGGACGAACAGTGCGACCGGTTTGAGCGATACGCCGAAGGATCTCGCGAACACGCTCACGCTTGAGTACAAACCGTATGAGAACGTGATCGCACGAGGCGAATACCGGATCGATCACGCGAATGCAAACGTGTTCAACACCGACCAGCGGAATCAAAACACACTGGGAGGTCAATTGATCTATTTGTTTGGATAAACTGCGATGGCAGGGGCAGGCAGGCGGCGAATGCCTGCCTCCTGAATAATCTAGATTCGCAAAACAAAGAGTGTACCCCGGCCCACAATCGCCTCCCCTGGTGATAATGAGAAGCACCCCTTCTCAGGGCCGGGGTCTTTTTTTTTATTCATACAACAGAAA
>DAOPYQ010000015.1:33985-34721 GCA_035352955.1 Candidatus Omnitrophota bacterium | reverse complement strand
CCCGGACCAGTCCCGAATACCGTTTGAATGGATCAGGATCGGGGCAGGGCCGGGGTCTTTTTTTTATTCATTCAACAAAAACCCGGACCAGTCCCGAATACCGTTTGAATGGATCAGGATCGGGGCAGGGCCGGGGCCTTATTTTAGAGCGGGGGTAGTCACTTTTTATCCCCCAAGGACTGTCCCGTTTTTGTATTGCCTCGGGTGACGGGGGGTGATAAATTACTCCGCGTTATGACGAAATATCTCTCCAGGATCTTCGCGAGCGTTGCGGTGCTTTTGATGGCTACGGTTTCTGCCCAAGCGGCGGAAGCGGTGACCGAGATCGAACCCGAGGGGAACCCGCTCCGGAAGCTTCAGCGCGGATTTCTCAACATTGCGCTTTCTCCGATCGAGATCTCTACAGAGCTCTCCAAAGAAGAGAAAAACGACACCGTTCCTCCGAGTTGGGTCGCCGGTTTGGGACGGGGGAGCGCTTATGCGGCGGGGAGAATGCTCGTCGGCGTTTATGAGATCGTGACTTTCCCTCTGCCTTATCCCGCGGACTACAAGCCTGTCCTTCAGCCCGAGTTTGAGTGGCAACATCTTCCTTCCTCTGATAAGAAATAGATTCGGGAAGATGTAGTCCAAAAATCCTTACTTTTTTAAAAAGAAATTTGGGCAACATCTTCCTTCCTCTGATAAGAAATAGATTCGGGAAGATGTAGTCCTAAATCCTTTTTTTCTTAAAGAAATT
>DAOPYQ010000015.1:0-33885 GCA_035352955.1 Candidatus Omnitrophota bacterium | reverse complement strand
GGGACCGTCCAGGTCTTATATTTCACTTCCCGAATGGTTGACCTGGACAGCCCCAATCTCCGCTTCGCATCGATTGATCGGTATTGGGACCGTCCAGGTCTTATATTTCACTTCCCGAATGGTTGACCTGGACAGCCCCATTCCGCCCTCCACAGTTCATTTGACGAAGGCGGGACTCTATACGGCCTATGAAAATACCCCGACTTTGTCCCGTTGTAACCATCAGATGGGATGAGTTAGCGGGGATTACCGGCTGATTTTGATGATCCCCCATCTCGCCTCGCACTATACCTTTGCCAGAGAGTAGTCTCTGTAGAGATGACTGCCCGGTTGCGAAGGCCCTCAAATGAGTGGGAATTTTTATTCCCCTTTTTTCAGGATAAAATTTTTGACTCAGAACAAAACTTTTTCTATCGAAGGGTTGTCTAAAAGAAAAGCATGCTGTTTAATCGCAGACTGCTATGAATAGGGAATCTTTAGTGATATTCTTGTATTTTCAAACGAGACCTCGATTGGATAACGGGCGCTATTGGGAGGAAGCGATTTTGAAATTCAAAAGGCAGATAAAAACAACAAAATGAAAATATCGTTCAAAATAATAATAGCAGTGATATCGGCTCTTGGCATGGCTGGATGCCTGACGGTTCGTTTGCCAGAGGCGCATATTGAGCATGCGTCTCAACCCGAAACATTGACATGGCCACAACTCGTGCGGAAAGCGCTTCAATTCAATCCAGATCTTCAAAGTGCCCGGTCGGTCGTGACCTCGACCGCACGAAGCCGGGACATCGCTGCCGGTGATTACCTACCTTCGTTCGAAGGAGATCTCCAGCGGGGAGTTTCCGGTGGATCTTCCAAGGGAGGGAGCAGCGTTTTTCCGGGGTCAGGCGGAGGGAGCGCTTTAAGAGATAATCTTTCTTTAGACCTTGTGGGAAACCAATCGCTCTTCAATGGATTCGGAACCACCGGAAATTTTCTCAAAGCCAAGAAAGATCTGGATGCGGCGAAATTTCAATATGTTGTTACAAGCGCGAATGTTCGTAATGCCCTGAGGCTCGCCTATGTGGATTCCCTGAGATGGAACCGCCTTTGGAAGGTGAATCAGGGGATTCGCGAACGAAGAAAACAGAATGCGGAAATGGTCCGGCTTCGTTATGAGGCCGGACGTGAAAATCAGGGCTCTGCATTGCGGGCTGAAGCGCTTGCCGCCCAGGCGGCTTACGACGTTCAAGCGGCTGAACGCTATATAAATAGCCAGACACTCCGGCTTGCGCGCGTGAGCGGCGGTGGATTTGTCCTGCCTGTAGCGATTACGGATTCCCTGGAACAGCTGGTTCCCCTGGCGGTCATCCAAGAACCTGATTACGCGGAGATCGCGGAAAATCTGCCGCAGGTACAGCGGCTTGTCAAAGTCGCGGAATCTGCGAAAGCCAATATCGTTGCCGCTCAATCATCGGTTTGGCCTCAAGTCGACGGGACCATGGATTACGGCGAGTCAGGCGAGCGGGTTTCCAATCTAAAAAGCGAGCATTCCTGGTTGTTGAATGTTTCCGTCCCGTTTTTCAATGGCGGGAAAAATGTGAACGCGATCCGAAAAGCCAAGGCCGATTATGAAGCGGCGCGAGCTCTTGCTGTAAGCGCCCGGGATGAAGCCATCGCCCAACTCGCGGATGCCTGGACCAAATACATGAATGCGATTGACACTATCGCGGTTCGCAAGAAATTCCTTGAAGCCTCGCAAAAACGGGCGGAAATTGTCCGCGCGGAATATGCTTCCGGGATGATGACCTTTCAGGATTTTGATACGGCAGAACAAGAACAGAATAATGCGGAAAATGATTATGTGCAAAGCCTTGCTGATGTATCGAATACGCAGGCCAATTGGGAAATGATACGGGGCAAAACTTTGGAGGATGATCTGAATGCAAATAAAGAATCTGTCTAAGGGGTGGAAGATCGGGCTGGTTTTGATGGCCGTATTTTTTTTAATGAGGCTATTTTCATCTTGTTCACACAAGAACGATTCGATCCAAGTGATCCGTTCCGTGAAGGTTTATCGAGGCAATCTCGAGGTTAAAGTGACCGCAACCGGATCCGTGAAACCTTACAATCGCGTGGAGATCAAAGCGCCGATCCCGGGCCGCGTGGAAGAGGTCCTGGTCAAGGAAGGGGAGGAGGTCAAAAAGGGCCAAATCCTTGCCCAGATGAGTTCCACCGAAAGGGCCGCTTTATTGGATGCGGCGCGAGCCCAGGGAGGGGAAACCATGAAGCGGTGGGAAGAGGCGTACAAAATGGCGCCGCTTCTCGCGCCGTTAGACGGAACGATCATCGTCCGGTCTGTGGAACCGGGGCAAACCGTTACAACGGCAGATCCTGTTCTGGTCCTTTCCGACCGGTTGATCGTGGAAGCCTTGGTGGACGAAACCGATCTTGCCCAGATCAAGCTCGATCAAAAGGCAGAGATCCAGTTGGACGCTTATCCCAAGGAAGCCTTTCTTGGAAAGGTTTATCACATTAAATATGAAAGCACGCTTGTGAATAACGTCAATGTTTACGCGGTTGATGTTCTGCTTGAAAAAGTGCCGCCCTCGTTCCTCAGCGGGATGTCGGCCAATATCACTTTTATTGTAAAAGAAAAAAAAGGAGTCTTGCTGGTCCCCTCGGAAGCGATCGTGGAATGGCCGAAGAACGTCCCCAATCCTGACGACGCGCAGTTCGCCGTTTATGGAAAAGTATTCGGCGGGAAATTGGTCCCACTTGCGGTTCGCATCGGGGATTCGAATGGTCTGCAAACCGAGATTGCGGAGGGTTTGAAAGAGGGCCAAGAGATCCAGATCGTTCAAAAAAAACAAAAAGAGAAATCCGTGAATCCGTTTGGTATGGGAGGAGCTCCCAAAAAAACCAGCGGCCAAGGGCAAGGACGTTCGTGAAATTACTCGAAGCCGAGAATATCACCAAGACCTATCGCATCGGCGAGGTGGATATCCGCGCGTTGCAGGGTGTATCCGTGACCATTGAAGCCGGCGAATTCGTTGCGATCATGGGGCCCTCCGGATCCGGAAAATCAACGCTGATGCATCTTTTGGGTTTCTTGGATACGCCCGATAGCGGCACTTTTCGTTTGATGGGAAAGGATGCTTCCCGTTTGAAGGAAGAAGAATACGCTTTTCTCCGTAATCGTGTTATCGGTTTTGTGTTTCAGCAGTTCAATCTTATGGCGCGGTCCGCCGCCATCGAGAATGTCTGTCTTCCCATGCTTTATTCCGAGGATCGCGCCGGAGATATCGAGCGGTCGAGGGACATGCTCGGGAAGGTCGGATTGGGGGACCGGGTTGAACACCGTCCGAATGAACTGTCCGGCGGACAGCAACAGCGTGTGGCGATCGCCCGGGCCCTGGTGAACCGGCCGCTTGTGATCCTTGCTGATGAGCCGACCGGGAATCTCGACTCCAGATCCGGCAAAGAGATCATGGATATTTTCAAGGATCTTCATGAACATGGGATGACCGTCGTGCTTGTGACCCATGACGAGAATGTCGGGAACGCGGCCGAGCGCATCATCCGGATGCATGACGGGAAGATCGTAAGTGACGACAAACGGAAAAGGTCCGACAAAAAGGAAATTCCTTTAGAAGATCAACTAAGGTTGCGGGATTTTTCGAAAGAAAAAGGGAAGAGATACAACTCTGAAGAATTTGTAGAACATTTCAAACAGGCTTGTCGCATGATCGCCAGTAATAAACTTCGCTCCTTTCTTTCCATGCTTGGGGTGTTGATCGGTGTCGCGTGCGTGATCACAATGCTGGCGCTTGGGCGAGGGGCCAAGGAATCCATCACGGAACAATTGTCCCGCTTGGGTTCGAACCTTCTTTCCGTTCGTCCGGGTTCGGTCAAAGTGCACGGGGTCGAAGGAACGGCCGCGACACGTTTTGATTTTGAGGATGTGAAGGCGATCCAGAATATCGCGTATGTCAAAAAGGTTTCACCACAAGTGATCGGGCAGGGCCAAGTGGTCTATGGAAATAAAAACTGGAGCACGCAAGTGGTCGGGGTCACACCCGATTATGCGAGCGCCCGGAATCAGGAACCCGTGTCCGGCCGTTTTTTTACGGCCGACGAAAACCAGACTCGGCAACGGCTGGTGCTGATCGGTCAAACGGTTCAGCGCGAACTTTTTGGCAGCGAGGATCCCATCGGCCAGACGATCAAGATCAACCGCGTCAACTTTCAAGTCCTTGGCGTTCTGCCTTCCTTGGGCGCCAATGCCTTTCATGATCAGGATGATGTGGCCGTGATCCCGCTCATGACCGCGATGCGCCGGCTCATGGGGAAAGACTATCTCGACCAGATTGACGTCGAGATCCGTGATCTGAAAGAGATGCCCGCGGCACAGGAGGAGATCAATGCCATGATCATCCGCAAGCATCACCTGACCCCGGACCGTTACGATAGTTTTAATATCCGGAATTACGCGGACATCCAGCAGGCCCTTACGAGCACGACAAAAACATTTTCCGTTCTGCTGGGATGCGTGGCCGCGATCTCGCTGATTGTCGGCGGCATCGGGATCATGAACATCATGCTGGTTTCGGTCAAGGAGAGGACTCGTGAGATCGGACTCCGCAAGGCCATCGGCGCGACCCCGCGCGATATCCTGATGCAATTCCTGGTTGAGGCGATCGTGGTCACTTTTATTGGAGGTCTTGCCGGGATCGGCCTCGCGGCCGTGATCTCCTGGACCATCGCGGCAATCGCCCATTGGAAAATGATTATTACCTTGGGCTCTTTAATCCTGGCATTTTTTTGTTCGGCATCGGTCGGGATCGTTTTTGGGCTCTGGCCTGCCAAACAAGCTGCGAAGCTGGACCCTATCCGTGCCTTACGGTATGAGTAATTATATACTGCTCGTTATTTAGCGACAGCAACCGGCGGTCCTTTCATCAGAATCTTAAGGATTTCCACCTCTCCAGACGGTGTCCGTTCCTATTTCTTAGCATCTGGGTTTCACCCTCAAAATATTTAACTCCACCACGGCCTGTCCGGATTCCGATCCTGAATCGCCTCCGCGATGTGTTCCGACTGAATCTGTTCACAGCCGGCGAGGTCGCTGATCGTTCGGGCGATTTTAAGTATCCGTCCTCGTCTTAAATTTTGTTTCATTAATGATGACGAGGACAGCCCCAATCTCCGCTTCGCGTCGATCGATCGGTATTGGGACCGAACAAGGATTTGTTACCCGGTCGCCATGTTTTTTATGGCGCCGGAGAAATCCCTCCCCACAGGGTCTTCAACAAAGGCGGGGCTCTATGCAGCCCATAATACCTTGAGGGATTTGTGCCGGTGATCCCCATACGGTGGGAGGAACTGGTAGGGATCGGGGTTTAAATAGGTATTTCAAATGGCCCCTTGCCAGAAAGTGATGATTTACCCCACGTCCCGCCACACTATATCCTTGCCGGGAGGACAGGCCCTTTTTTAAAAAACATTTGACAGCGTGTATATCATACGCTATGCTTAGTGTTGTAAAGACACCATAGAAAGGTAAGCAATGTTTACGATAGAAGAGCATATAGAGAAGAATCGGATCAATCTTACGGTTGATTGTGTCGTTTTTGGGCTGGACGAAAACGAACTAAAGGTCCTCTTGATTGAAAGAGCCATGGAACCTTACAGAGGGAAGTGGGCGCTCCCCGGCGGATTTGTTCAAATCGATGAGTCGCTCGAAGAGGCCGCGCTCAGAGAACTTCAGGAAGAAACCGGGGTAGCGAAGATTTTCCTGGAGCAGCTCTATACCTTTGGGGATGTTGAAAGGGACCCAAGAGCAAGGGTGGTGACGGTTGTTTACTATGCCCTAGTTAACCTTATCGAGCATAAGATCCAATCTTCCACGGATGCGGCCAGAGCGGCCTGGTTCTCCGTAAATGACCTGCCGACGCTGGCCTTTGATCATGAGAACCTTTTTGAGGTGGCTCTTAAGCGGCTTCAGGGGAAAGTAAGATATGAACCCATTGGGTTCGAGCTGTTACCTGAAAAATTCACGCTCTCTCAGTTACAACGGCTTTATGAAATTGTCCTAGAAAAACAAATGGATAAAAGAAATTTTAGAAAGAAAATCCTGAGCATGGATGTGCTTGTAGATCTGAATGAAGTTCAGGAGGATGTGGCTCATCGGGCCGCCCGGCTTTATAAGTTCGATGAAAAGAAATACAAACAACTCAAAAAACAAGGTTTCAATTTCGAAATTTAAGAAGTCTCATGGATAAGTCGACCGACGGATGTTCCGAGAGTTACGCGTGTCTTAGGGCTTGAAATGCAGTACAATCCAAAACCAAAAGGTTAGACGAGCGCTAGATACGTATTTATCAATGCATAGTTAGAAAACTACGAGCGCAAAACAAACGGAGGAGACAAACATGTTAAACATCGGATTTTTTAAAGGGGAACCCGGTCAATATGTAATCAAATTTGTGAACGGGAAAATCAGGAAGGAAGGGCAAGGGCTTCTGTTCTTTTATTGGAGGCCGACCACAACGATCACCGTGATACCCACCACTACGCGGGATGCGAATTTTATATTCAGTGAAATTACGCAAACCTTTCAAGGGATTACCATCCAGGGGCAATTGACCTATCGGATTAGCGATCCGCAAAAGACATCCACCATTCTTGATTTTTCGATTCAACCAACATCAAAGAAATACTTGTCGGACGATCCTGAGAAGCTCCAAAAGCGCATTATCAACGCCGTGCAACTAGTGACGCGAGGGAAGATCCAAGGCTATTCTCTTGAAAATTGTCTCAGGAAATCGGAAGAAATCGCAAAAAACGTTCTCTCGGAGATCATGAAAGATAAACTTCTTGATTCGCTGGGAGTCGAATGCCTGAGCATCTATTTTACGTCGATTAAACCAACCCCAGAGATCTCTAAAGCCTTGGAAGCGGAATACCGGGAAGCTGTCCAAAAAAAGGCTGATGAAGCGATCTATTCCAGACGAGCTGCTGCGGTAGAGCAGGAAAGGATCATCAAGGAGAATGAGTTAAGCTCCGAGATTGCAATCGAGAAAAACCGTCAGGAACTGATCAATCTTAATGGAAACAACCGGACAAAGGAGGCTGAATACGCGGCCAAGGCATTAACCATCGGACTCGATCCGTACAAACAGTACGATCCAAAATTATTATTGGCTCTCGGGTTGAAAGCGCTCGGGGAAAATGCTGAAAAAATAGGGCAGTTGACCATCACGCCGGAACTGCTGGCGGGCCTTTTGGAGCCGAAACAATCTAAATAAGACGGATCCTATGATAGAGAAAATAATTGTTATTACGAAGAAGACTTCTCTTGAGGAGTTGATCCAAAAATTCAACTCCAAAGAGCAAGCAAAATTCTACATCGAGCATTCCGGGGCCTCTTTTTCGGAATATGAAAATGAACACACGGCTTATGAGGCTGCGCTGGCCCATCTTATGGAGATTTTGCCTGCTAAGATCAAACAACAGATCGTGGACCGAACATTTCTTCCAAATTTCCTGTTCGGCCCTAAGGATTTAGTCATCACGCTCGGCCCAGACGGTCTTGTCATCAATACCGCGAAATATTTAAAGGACCAGCCGATTCTGGCAGTTAACCCAGATCGGCTGCGGATCGACGGTGTCTTCACGCCTTGCGCCATTGAAGAGCTGAAAGCGCAGCACTTCGAGAAGATCCTTCACGAAGAGTTTGTCCTTACCAAGGTGTCGATGGCTCAGGTGAAATTGAATGATGGACAGGAAATCTATGGGGTGAATGATATTTTTGTAGGGCCCAGCAGACAATTTTCATTTCGATACCATCTTCGCCAGTCCGATGCGGGAGAGAATCAATGTTCGAGCGGGATTATCGTTTCGACCGGCGCTGGCTCCACAGGATGGTTTAAGTCGATCATTGCCGGGTCACGGGCTATTACCGCTTCCTTTGATCAGGTGAGCGGCTCCAAGCTTCCAGACAGCCGATTTCCTTGGGAATCCGATTTTCTTTATTTTTGTGTGCGGGAGCCCTTTCTTAGTAAAACATCCGGCGCCAAGTTCGTTTTCGGGAAAATCACAAAAGATAAACCTCTTTTTATTACCTCTCAAACGCCTCATGGTGCCGTCATTTTTAGCGACGGAATCGGAGACGACTTTTTGGAGTTTAATTCCGGCAAAGTAGCCACGATTCGTTTGGCTGAAAAAAAGGCGCATTTGATCAAACGCTTTTTGTAGCAACGACAGGTTGCTTCAACCCCGGAAATTCTTTCTGGAAACTGGTAACAGTTGCTAATGGGGACAGGCATTACCCATACCACTGTCTATCCAAACTCCGATACCGAATCGCCTCCGCCCAGGTCCTATTTTTCATTTCCCGAATGGTTGATCTGGACAGCCCTATCCCGCCAAAGGCGGGATGATAGGTATTGGGACCGCCCTCGTCTTAAATTTTGTCTTATGAATGGTGACGAGGACAGCCCCATCCCGCCCCCACCACGGGGTCTTCAAGAAAGGCGGGGCTCTATGCAGCCCATATCTATCCCGACTTTATTCCTGTGGTAACCATTAAATGGGATGAATCGGCAGACGTCCCGATGTGAATTTGAACTAAAAAGTAGCCGATAACTAAGGCGTAGCGGAGAGCGAATCAATTTTAACGAAATGTCCGCTGAATCGGGGAAGGTCACATGGGTGTTAGAGAGCAATTGATGAGGCATCAAGAGGCGCTATCAGATTCGAAGTATTCAGTTACTTCAAGTCTACAATCGCTGTTTTTTTGCCCTACCGTTACCGGAATTATCGAGGGGTACGAGGCGGAATTTGGAATTAAGAGAATTTCTGCTCTTTCGAAGGGAAGGACGGAAGGTTTTTATAAGATAAAACTAAAAAAGTCATTAAATCTCCCCCTTATTCTATCGGGTTGTTTCCCCGTAGGAACTGGCAAATTGAAAGAGCCCATTAGAGTAGAAAATAAACAATCATTAATCATGCTCACGAGAGATGACGAAAAATATTGGGAGTCTCAAACGAAAGAATCAGTAAGGCAACATTTTGAGGAGTTGATTTTTTTAGCGAATAAGCTTCAAAACGAAGATTTTTTCCTTCGAGAGAAAATCGCTCAAGCGAAGAAAACTTATTTCGTTTACACCTTGATTCTTATCGCATTCCTCGGCGTTCTTGCTTATGCGATTTTTCCCTGTTTGAAAACGCTGATCAGTTAACGCATTGCTGATTCTAAAACTTACCTAGACGGTTTATCCATACCACGGCCTGTCCAGACTTCGATATTGGATAACCTCCGCCCAGGTCTTATTTTTCATTTCCCGAATGGTTGACCTGGACGGCCCCATTCCGCCCTCCACAGCTTATTTGACGAAGGCGGGGTTCTATACAACCTATGAATAAACATCCCGAAGGATTTGTGCCGGTGATACGGATTCGGTGGGAGGAACTGGCGGGGATTGGGGTTTAACTAGGTTTTTATAGTTTTAGAAGGGTTCGTTTCGATTTTTGAGCGGAACGGATGATTGTCTTATGCCTTTCTTTAAAAATTATTCTAAGCAAAGGCTGTCGCGAATATTGCCTCGCTAGAAAATGCTTGTTAGTCCCATCCAAACTTCAAGAGTTTACGCCCACACTTTGGGCAGGGCGTGTGTAGTTTAGTAATATCGGTATTCGCGATGTGGCAGATCGGACAATAGACCCCGTCGCTTGGTATTTGAACCGTTTCTCTTAATGCTGAAAGGCGTGCTGCTACTTTATAAACCTCACTTGGACTTGCCGTTTTCGAAGGCAACCCGTTTAATTCTGGATTGTCAATACTTCCATTTAGGGGTGTTGTTTTAATCCAATCTTCAGGATTGAGTTTCAGGTTATCAGCAAAAGTTTCCATTATATCGACTTGGCTATATAAAATGCTCTGCGGGTTCATTTTTTTTGTTGGTTTCTTGAAAACCAAATAACAACCAAGAATCAGTGCCAGTATTATAATAATCGTTAATTTCATTATAGTGAACCTCCTCCGATGGGGGAAAGTATAAGCCCGACTGGAAAGGCTGGCTAGGGGGACTTCAATAGAATCCAGGGGCGGTTCTCGCCGCGGTTTTCTGCCGATTCAAACATGAAACCCGATAGGGCCTTTGGGTTTCGGTTCTGGATCGGGCGGGGCGAAGAGCTTTCTTAACGCATCAAAGACAACCTTGAACTGCGAGTCATATTTCTTTTCCATCGCCTCGATCTTCCCCCATATCTTTTTATGAGCCCGGATCATTTCCCGGAGCCGTGTAAAGGCGCGCATGATCTCGATCCTTGTCTTTCGTTCTTTCCATGAATGGTGACGAGGACAGCCCCAATCTCCGCTTCGCGTCGATTGATCGGTATTGGGACCGAACAAGGATTTGTTACCCGGTCGTCATGTTTTTTATGGCGCCGGAGAAATCCCGCCCCCCCCCACAGGGTTTTCAAGAAAGGCGGGGCTCTATACAACCTATGAATTCCCGGAGTTTGTTCCTTTGGTAACCATTAAATGGGATGAATTGGCCGCTCTTTAGCGAGGTCCCATTGGGCCGATAATTAAAATGCTAATGGAGGCATCAAGCAAATAGAAGAAGGAGCAAATGGCTGTGGGAATAAATGCTAATGCATGCAAGTCGGTTCGAGGCATATTAATTTTAGCCGCGTTATTTTATTTCGTTGGATGCGAAAAACATACGGTTAAGGAATATTATCCCGACGGACGAGTGAAGACGGAGCGTTCTTTTAAGGGCGGAAAGTTGGATGGGGTGCAAAGAGCGTATTATGAAAATGGGACACTAAAGCTAGAAGGCTTTTGGAGAAATGGCAAGGTTGACGGAAAAATTGTGGAATATTATGAGGATGGAACTGCGAAAAAAACAGCGTTCTACAGCCAAGGGGAGCAAGTCGGCAATGGTCAAGGTCAAGACAAACTGCAGAAAGAATATTACGCGAATGGTCGATTAAAATCAGAAGAGGCTTGGGATAACGCAACAATAAATGGGGTGGTTCGGTATTATTATGAAAATGGGCAACTTGCGAAAGAAGGTACTTGCAAATATGGGATGCAGCACGGTCTTATGAAACTGTATTATGAAAGTGGAACATTGAAATATGAGGGGTTGTTCAATTTCTCTAAAAAGGTGGGGCCGCACAAAGAATATACTGAAGACGGTCGCTTGAAATCAGTCAGTGTCTTTAAAGATGGGGTGGAGGTTGAAAGAAAAGAGTATGAAGAAAGTGGGCAATTAAAGCGCTGAAAAGAGCCAGCCAATTCCAAAATCAAGCCTGCCCCTTTATCGACCAACGAGCTTTGCTTGGTATTACCCCCACCATTGTCTATCTAAACTCCGATATTGGATTGCTTCAGCGATATGCTCCGATTGGATCAGCTCAGAGCCCGCCAGATCACTGATCGTTCGGGCGATTTTCATGATCTTGTAATAAGCCACAAGAAAGCTTAGGGGAGTTTCGGCCGCTTTTGAAGCCTTGGGAAGGAAACTCGAAGGCCTGCCGTCCAAGCGGTTAAGCCCTGATGCGTTGCGAGCAGAGTTGAGTTGATGGGTACTGGGGATAAGAAGCTAAAAGCTCAAAATGAGTCGGGGTTTCAGCCTAGGAAAGCGAGGACTTCTTTTGCGGCGCGCGCGCTGGCGCCTTTTTCCCCGAGTTTTTCCCTGACCTGGCGGAACTCTTCGCGCATCTTGGCCTGAAGTTCCGGGCTTTCGAGGAAGATCCTGGCTTCATGCGCGATCGTTTCGGGGTGGGCTTCTTGCTGGATGAATTCCGGGACGACCTTGTCGTCGGCGAGCAGGTTAACGAGGCCGAGGTAGGGGACTTTGATGAGGCGTTTGCCGAGGAAGTAGGTCGACCAGCTCGCTTTGTAGAGAAGGAAGAACGGCGTTCCGATCAGCGATGTCTCGAGCGTCGCGGTGCCGGAGGCGACGAGCGCGAAATCCATGGCTTTCACCAGTTCGTAAAAAGTTCCGGCAGGACATCCCACCTTGAGCGCGGTCCCCTGAAGGATCTCTTCATAAACGGCAGGTCTGACGTTGGACGATCTCGAGACGAAAAAGGCCGTGTCGGGGAGATCTTTTTGCAGGAGTTCTGCCGTCTTCAACATGACGGGAAGAATGCGTTTGACCTCTTTTTCCCGCGAGCCCGAGAAAAGGCCGATCGCTTTCTTCCCGGCGGGGATCCCGAGTTTTGCGCGGAGCACGCCCGCGTCCGGAAGCACCGGGATCGCGTCGAGAAGGGGATGCCCCACGAACTTCACGGCGACCTTTTCCTTTTCATAAAAATCTTTTTCGAAAGGCAGGATCACCAGCATCTCGCGAACGTGCTTCTTGATGATATGGATCCGGCGCTTGCCCCAGGCCCACAGTTGCGGCGAAATGTAATAGACGATCGGGACGAACTTCGAAACTTTCTTGGCAAGACGAAGATTGAACGCCGGGGAATCGATCACGATGAGGACGTCCGGCTTTTCGCGGCGGATATGTTCGATCGTCCGGTTGAAGATCGCGAGGTATTTGAAATAGTTCCGGAGGACGTCGCCCAGGCCCAGCGCGGAGATCGTGGTCATGTCGTCGAAGCTTCTGACGCCGGCCTCGCGCATTTTGATGCCGCCGACGCCGCAGAACTCCGTGTCCGGAGCGAGTTTTTTGATCCCGGAGACAAGGTGTGCGCCGTGAAGGTCGGCCGAGGCTTCGCACGCGATGATGAATATTTTTTTGGGCATTTTAAGCCTTGGCGGCGGGCTGGGGATGATTTTCCTGGATGTACCGGACGATGTCGATCGCGAGCTTCAGAGCGTCGCGCGCGGCGGTGTCCGGTTTTCCGATGCTTTTTCCCGTCAGGATGCCGTTGAGGAAGAACTTCAGCTCTTCTTTGAGCGGTTCCGCCTTTTCGATCTCGACGGATTCTTGCGTGATCTCGTTACCGTTCTTGCGGATGATCTTTCCGGTTTGAGCGCCGTAGTCGAGAGAGATATAGGCGTCCTCCTGGAAAATGCGGATCTTGCGCTGTTTTTCGAAGGTGAGACGTGACGCCGTAAGATTCGCGATCGTGCCGTTCTTGAATTTGATCCGGACGTTCGCGATGTCTTCGAACGGGGTGAGGACATTCACGCCGAGCGCTTCAAACCCCGCAACCTCCGACTTGACGAGGCCGAGGATGATGTCCAGGTCGTGGATCATGAGGTCGAGGACGACGCCGCAATCGTTGATCCTTCCCGTAAAAGGACCGAGGCGGTGGATCTCGAGGAAACGGATGTTCCCGGCGATCTCTTCGACACGGCGGAAACCCGGGTTGTGGCGTTCGAGGTGGCCCACCTGCAACGCGCAGGGATACTTCCGGGAAAGCTCAAGCAATTCGTCGGCTTCTTCCAGCCGGAGGGTGATCGGTTTTTCGATAAGAGTATGGATGCCGGCTTTAAGGAATTCTTTAGCGACGGCGTAATGGGTCGAGGTTGGGGTGGCGATGCTGACAGCCTCGACTTTCCCGATAAGCTCACGGGGATCCTTATAGTAGACCGTTCCGAGTTCTTTGGCCTTTTCGGCCTTAGCGGGGTCCTGGTCCGAGATCCCGACGAGTTCGGCTTCGGGAAGGTCGCGGTAGATCCTGGCGTGTTCTTTCCCGAGATGTCCTACGCCGACCACGCCGACTTTAATGCGTTTCGTCATCCTAACTCCTTGTTGCAGAAAGGGTTATTCAAAGATTAAATCATAATCTTGAGCACTGTCAACGAATATGTTAAAGTGGCGGCTCTAAAAAGAGCCGCGGTCAACGCACGACGCGCAACGCTCACCGAAGGACCGGTTTTCCCGTTGCACGTTGTGCTGCTTTAAAGGAGATCCATGAACGTCTATCGACGATTGCTTTCTTATGTTTGGCCGCACCGGGCGCGGCTTGCCTTGGCTCTTGGCTGTATGCTGGCCTATGCCGCGGCGAACTCCCTTGTTTCGGTCGCGATCTTCGTTACGACGAACGGTCTTTTTAATAAGGGCTCGATCGTGATCAGCGCGAAGTCCTTCGAGCAATTCCCGTCCTGGATCACCCAATATCTTCCCAAAATGTCTTCCATCGCGCTGCCGTTAATTTGGATCCCGTTTACGATCGTCGCGGTCTTTCTTTTGCGGAGCACGTTCCTCTACATTTCCAATTACCAGATGGCCAGTGTCGGCATTCGTGCGGTTCGCAAACTGCGGGACGACATTTACCGTCACCTGGTGTTCATGTCCCAGGATTTTTACTCCCGGGGCCGCACCGGCGATTTTATCTCCCGTATCATGAACGATGTCAGCCAGGTGCAGGGCGCTATCACGGACGTGGTCGTGGATCTTGTCGAACAGCCGTTCGTGCTCCTTTTCAACATCCCGCTCGTCTTTTACTGGGGCGGGTGGTACGCGGTGTACGCCCTGTTGATCCTTCCGATCGTCGCGGTTCCGCTGACGCTTTTTGGCCAGCGGCTTCGCCGGATGAGCAAACGGATGCAGGAGCGGGCGGCGGATATCACTTCGTTCATCGGGGAAACACTTTCCGGTATCCATATCCTCCGGGCTTTTTGCTCGGAAGAACGGGAGATCCGGCGCTTCGAAGAGATCAATAAAAGCGTTTTTGAATTTTTCAAGAAAACGATCAAAGCGACCATCATCCAGCGGCCGTTGATCGAGGTTTTCGGCGCTATCGGGGCCGCTTTCGCGGTGTATTACGGCATCCAGTATTTACCGCCTGACCGTTTTGCGGCCTTCGTGACCGCGCTTTATCTTTGTTATGAGCCGCTGAAAAAGATCAGCAAAGCCAATAGCGTTGTCCAACAGGCCATCGCTTCAGGCATGCGCGTTTTCGAGATCCTCGATTCCAAGCCGAGCATCGTTGAGAAGCCCGGAGCGCTTGTTTTTAAAGAGCCGGTCCGTGAGATTACCTATGAACATGTGGATTTTGCCTATGAAGCGGATACCTGGGTTCTTCAGGACATCAACATCAAGGCCAAGCACAATGAGGTGATGGCATTCGTTGGCGCGAGCGGTTCCGGAAAGACGACGCTTGTGAACCTCCTGCTCCGTTCCTACGATTCCACCAAGGGCTCGATCAAGATCAACGGTAAGGACATCTGCGATCTGACGCTCCATTCGTTGCGGGGTCTGATCGGGATCGTTTCCCAGGAGACCGTGCTCTTCAACGCGACGATCCGCGAGAACATTGCGTACGGGCGGCCCGAGGCGACGTTGGAAGAAGTGAAGAGGGCGGCCGAGATCGCTTATGCGAACCATTTTATCGAGGCCCTTCCGAAGGGTTATGACACGCACCTTGGCGAGAGGGGCCTCAAACTTTCCGGCGGGGAACGCCAGAGGCTCGCGATCGCCCGCGCGCTTTTGAAAGATCCTCCGATCCTGATCCTCGACGAGGCGACCTCGCATCTCGACACGCAGAGCGAAAAAGAAGTCCAGGGCGCGCTCGAGAATCTGATGAAGGACCGCACTGTTTTCGTGATCGCGCACCGGTTGAGCACGATCCAGAAAGCTGACCACATCCTCGTGATGGACAAAGGCAAGATCGTCCAGCAGGGGACCAACGAATTCCTGCTCCGGCTCGGCGGCGTTTACAAAAAACTTTACGACCTTCAATTTAACGTCTGATCATCTCTCCGGAGGGTGCGGCGATGAAAACTAAAACCTGGATCATTCTCGGAAGCGTTATGGCTCTGGCCGTCGCGGTTCCCGTGGCGTTCAACCGCGGAGGTTCGGGCGGAACCTGCGGGTTGATGAAGAAGCCGTTGGCGGAGACTTTTTCGAAGCGAAACGAACCCCTTGGCGCTTTTTCGGCGGATAAAGATGTCGAGCGGAGGGTCGCAGCGGCCGCCGCGCCGGCGCGGCTCAATGCGGCGGCGAGCGTGTCCTTTACCAAAAAGCTCATCAAGAACGCGTATGTGACGCTGAAGGTCAGAGATTGCGTCAAAACGAAGGACAGCATTGTCGGTCTGGTCGAACGGAGAAAAGGCACCGTCATGAACGCCCAGCTTGAACAGGAAGCCGAGTTGCGGAAGAACGGCCAGGTGGTCTTCAAGGTGCGGCCGGAAGAGCTTGAGGCGGTCCTGGGGGACGTGCGGCGTCTCGGGAAAGTAAAATCCGAGTCCGTGAACGTGCAGGACGTGACCGAGACGTACGTCGACCTTCAGTCGAGGTTGAACAACCTGCGGATGGTCCGTGACCGTTTCGTGAACCTCCTGAACGAAAAGGCCAAACAGGTCAAGGACATCGTCGAGATCGAAAAAGAACTGTCGCGTGTCGGCGGTGAGATCGAGGCGATGGAGGGAAGGCTCAAATATCTGGATTCTCAGATCGACCTTTCGACCGTGACCGTGAATTTTTTCGAGGAACGGGCGGGGCTTCTCGGGGGTCTGGACCTCGGGGAAAAGTTCGCGGGCGCGTTGAAGAGCGCCGCGATGGCTTTCGTGAACGCCCTTTATGCGATCATTGTGCTGATCGCTTTTGCGATCCCGTTCGCGGTGTTGGGCTTTGCCGTTTGGGCGGTCGTGGCGCTTGTCAGGAAAGCCCGCGCCAAAAACTAAAAAGCGATGAACGCATTTCTTTCTCTTTTTTTCTGGGTCGCCTGTGTCGTTCTGACCGCGACGCTTTTTTTTGTCGAACTCTTCCTCAAGATCCTCCTTTTCCCGTTCGACAGGCAGGCGCGTTTCCTGCACCGGCAGTGTTTTTGGTGGTCCGACGGGGTCATCGGCATGAACCCGTTCTGGCAGCTTACCGTGCGTGGCCTTGAGAATGCGGATCCGAAAAAGACCTACGTGATCGTGGCCAACCATCAGAGTCTCGGGGACATCGCCGTGCTTTACCAAACACGCCTTCAATTCAAATGGGTCGCGAAAGAAAGCCTTTTCAGCATCCCGTTCCTCGGATGGTGTCTTAGCCTGTGCAAGCACATCAAACTCCGCCGCGGCGACCAGGGAAGTATCCGCAACGTTTACCGCGAGGCCATCGACTATCTGAAAGCGGGGATGTCCGTTCTTTTTTTTCCGGAGGGAACGCGCAGCGAGACGCACGCAATGAACCCGTTCCAGAGCGGGGCTTTCAAGCTCGCGATCACGGAAAAAATCCCGGTCCTTCCCATCGCGATCGACGGGACCCGCGATGCGATCCCGAAGGGGGACTGGATCATGAGGACGAAGGTCTTTTGCACCCTGACCGTGCTCGAGCCCATCGAGACGGCCGGGATGTCCCGCAATGATGTTCAGGCTCTGAGCGAGACCGTCCGCGCCCGCATTGCGGCCCATCTGAAATCATAAAAATTACAGGTTCTTATAAGGAGGAACGATGTTTGATCTGAGTAAGCTCGGGGATATGGCGAAAATTGCGAATGAAGCGAAAGAAATGCAGCAGAAACAGCACTGATTCTCATTAATTAAAAAATCAACGGGTAATCAGTGCAGTCCTCATCAACTCTTAAGAAATAAATATAGAGGATAAGGACAGGAGCGGACGGCGAAAGAGCAAACCGATCTGTTGCGCAAGATCTCCGAACAGCTGGAAACAGTGATCGCCCTTCTTAAAAAATAGAACTGCGGAATCTTCAGCCGCTTAGATCAGAACTGGAACAGTTTGATCTTGGCGGCGTCGCCGGAACGGTCTTCCGGCTCCTCGACGGAGTAGCTGTCGTCCTTCGCGAACCCAAGCGAAGCGACTTTTTTCACGCCTTTGATCGTATTGTCGATGACCTTGTCGCCGCCTTTTTTGACGCCGTCAATGGTTCCGGCGACGGGATGTTTTTCCCCGGTCCCTTCGGCGGTGTCGGAGAGCGCGTCTTTGGCGTTATCGACCGTCATTTCTTTCACGCCCGCGGCAAAATTTTTCACCGGATGGTGCGCTTCGGGGGAGGGAACCGCGGGGGCCGCCTGTTTCTCGAGCTGTTCCTGTTCGCGGGCCGTCTCATCATATTGTCCGCGGCGGCTCATGCCGAGGTTCAGGACAACGGCGAGGATCATAAGAAAAGTAATAAGATTCTTTTTTTGGATCATTTTTGGTTCCTCTCGTTTCAAAATGGGCCGGCAGATCGCGATGAACCCCGCGCGGGGGCGTAGTATACAACATCCCTTTTGCCGGTGGCAACCCTGTTTGATTTTTGCTTTCGGGTGGGTTATACTACGCCGCCTTTGCTTAACCCCCTTTGTCATCTTGATTTAAGAGATATTTTAAGGGATTTTTCCCTATTCGAAGGAGAAAAATGAAAAAAATGAAGATCGGCCTTCTCGGCCTCGGACAGATCGGCGGCGGACTCTATGAGATCCTTTCCGCCAAGAAGGCGCTTTTTGCCCGCCAGCTCGGTGTTTCGTTCGAGATCACGAGGATCGCTGAAAAATTCCCCAACGCCAAGAGGAAGGTCCATCCGCCGAAGCGCCTCATGACGAAGGACGCTTTTTCTGTGGTGCGGGACCCTTCGATCGATGTGGTCGTCGAACTGATCGGCGGGACCACCATTGCCCGGGCCCTGATCAAGGAAGCCCTGAAGAACGGCAAGCACGTGGTCACTGCCAATAAGGCGCTTTTGGCCGAGTACGGTGACGAGATCTTTGAGCTCGCCCATCGGAAACGGCGTTGGATCTGCTTTGAAGCGAGCGTCGGCGGCGGCATCCCGTGCATCAAGGCGCTCCGCGAAGGCTTGGCCGCGAACCGTATCGATTCCATCCATGCCATCATCAACGGGACGACCAATTACATTTTGACGCAGATGACTTCGCACGGGACCAATTTTGCCGAAGCCCTTGCCGGAGCCCAGCAGCAGGGATATGCCGAGGCCAATCCGTTCCTGGATATCAGCGGGAACGACGCGGCGCACAAGCTCGCGATCCTCGCGCGTTTCGCGTTCGGCGGGAAAGTGACGTTCAAGGACATTTATTGCGAAGGCATTTCGCGGATCTCGAGCGACGACATCGCTTTCGCAAAGGAATTCGGTTATACGATCAAGCTGCTGGCCATTGCCAAAAAATCGGGCGGTGGGATGGAAGCGCGCGTTCAACCGACGCTTTTGCCGAATTCCCATATCCTCGCGAATGTGGGTGGTTCCTTTAACGCGATCCTGATGCACGGGGACGAGGTCGGCGACGTTCTTTTTTATGGCCGGGGGGCAGGTCCGCATCCGACCGCGAGCGCCGTGATCGCCGATTTGATCGATATTGCGAAAGCCGGCGTTGACGGGCCTGCGGAAGACCGGTTCGTCGTGCGCGCTCTCGGGAAGAAGGTTCCCGTGAAGAACATCTCCTCGATCCTGTCGCGTTATTACCTCCGGTTTAATGTGATCGATAAACCGAGCGTGGTAGCGGGGATTTCGAGGATCCTCGGCCAATACGGGATCAGCATTTCCGACGTGATGCAGCGTGAGCGCAGCGCCGGACAGGTGGTGCCGCTGATCCTTTTAACGCATGATACCCACGAAAAAGAACTCCGCACGGCGGTCCGGGCGATCGACCGTTTGCCCTGCATCAAAGGGCGGACGCAAGTGATCCGGATCGAAGGGGCATAAAGTTATGGCTAAATATGCGGTCAAAAGGATCGGGATCGTCGAACGTTACCAGGAGTATCTTCCCGTCACGGAGAGCACCCCGATCATTTCGTTGAACGAGGGGAACACCCCTTTGATCCTGGCGGAAGCGCTCCCCAAAGAGCTCGGGCTGAAGAATATCCGGATCTATTACAAGTTCGAAGGGCTCAATCCCACCGGCTCGTTCAAGGACCGCGGCATGACGCTTGCGATCTCGAAAGCGGTGGAAGCCGGAGCGAAGGCGGTGATGTGCGCCTCGACGGGGAACACGTCCGCGTCGGCGGCGGCTTACGCGTGCCGGTGCGGCCTCAAATGTTTTGTGCTGATCCCCGAAGGCAAGATCGCGAAGGGGAAGCTCCTCCAGGCGTTCCGTTACGGCGCCAAGACGATCATGGTGGAAGGGAATTTTGATCAGGCGCTGGAGCTCGTGAAGGAAATGACGAAGGACGGAAAAATCACGCTTGTCAATTCGATCAATCCGTTCCGCATCGAAGGTCAAAAGACCGCCGCATTCGAGATCGTGGACGATCTCGGAGATGCACCGGAATATCACGCGATCCCGGTCGGGAACGCCGGAAATATCACGGCTTATTGGAAAGGTTACAAGGAATACAAGAAGGCGGGGAAGTCGGAAGTCCTGCCGAAGATGCTCGGCTTTCAAGCCGCGGGCTCGGCGCCGATCGTGCTGGGTCATCCCGTGGAAAAACCGGAGACCCTTGCGACGGCGATCCGGATCGGGAATCCCGCGAGCTGGAAGGGAGCGACGGCGGCGCGCGACGAATCGGGCGGTCTGATCGACAAGGTGACCGACGAAGAGATCACAAAGGCGTACCGTTTCATCGCCGAACGCGAAGGTGTTTTTGCGGAGCCGGCCAGCTGTGCGCCGGTGGCGGGGGTTATCAATCTTGCAAAGAAGGGATTTTTCAAAGAGGGGACCCGCGTCGTGATCACGCTGACGGGCGCGGGCCTCAAGGACCCGGATTTCGCACTGAGTTTCGATGATCCTATTCTGAAGGTCAAACCCACGTTGAGTGCGGTGAAGGAGGCGATCCAATGAAATCCATCGTCGTTGTTCTTGCGGGTGCTGCGGACCATCCGACCGACGAACTCGGCGGGAAAACGCCTCTTGAGGTCGCGAAGGCTCCGAACCTGAATTATTTTGCAAAGAGCGGGAAGGTCGGGACGGCGAAGCTGATCTCCGACCGGTTGCCGCTTTCCGCGGACGTGAGCTTATTCAACACTCTGGGGTATGACGCGGCGAAGTCCTATACGGGTCGCGGACCTCTCGAGGCCGCTAATTTGGAGATCAAGCTCGAAGACAAGGAAGTCGCGTTCTGCATGAATTTCATTACGGAAGCGGCGGGCCGTCTCGCGGACCCGACAGCCGGGGGGATCACGACCAAGGAAGCGAAGGCCCTGATCAATTTTCTGAACAAGAAGGTCGCCAGCGATTTTATCCGGTTTTTTCCGGGTTCCGGGCACCGGCACATCGCGATCCTCAAGGACGCGCACGGGTTCGAAGCGCTTTCGGCGCGTACGAACCCTCCGGAGAACGTGACCGGCGAAAAGATCGAGGATTGCCTGCCGAAGGGGCCGGGCGAAGAGTTGATGAAAAAAATGATGTACGACGCGAAGCTGTTGCTTCAGGACCACGAGATCAACCAGGTCCGTGTGGACCTCGGGGAGAACCCGGCGAACATGGTCTGGCTCTGGGGCCAGGGCCGCACGCCTGAGCTGAAACCGTTCCGCGAAATGTTCGATCTGACGGGCGGCGCGATGGTCGCCACGCGCGAATTCGCCAAGGGGCTTGGACGTCTGGCCGGCCTGACGGTGATGGAGGTCAAGGAAGAGGCTGAGGAACCCGCGGTGTTTTACGAGAAGCTCTCGAAGGTTGCGGTCGAAGCCCTTGAGGAAAAGGATTTTATCTGTCTTTATCTCCACACGCCCGGGGAAGCCGCGCGGACCGGGGATTTTAAGAACAAGATCGCGGCGATCGAAGGGATCGATTTTTTCATCCTCTCCAAGCTCCGGAAATATCTCGAGCGCTCGAAGGAATCGCGCCTGCTCGTGACGCCGGGCCATGCGACCCTCTGGAAGATGAAGGGAATGATCCGTGACGCGGTGCCGTTCGCGGTCACGGGCAAGAACATCATGGCGGACGAGGTCGAGCGTTTTTCTGAGCTCGCAGCCAAGACGACGGAGCTCAAGTTCGGTAAAAGTACTGAGCTGATGCCGTTTTTTATCACAAAATAGCGCAACGTTCTGCGCGCAACGCTCAACGATTTTTTTTTCAGGGTCTTTACGTTGCGCGTTGTGCGTTGCGCAAAAAAGCAACCATCAATATCCCAGGGAGCATAAAAGAAGATGTCTCTTATCGTTCAAAAATACGGAGGTTCGTCAGTCGCGAACGCGGAAAAGATCCTGCGCGTCGCCAGCCGCGTTATCAAGACCAAACAGGCCGGTAACAAGGTCGTGGTCGTCGTGTCCGCCATGGGCGATATGACCGACGATCTGATCGACCTTTCGAAGCAGATCAATGCCGATCCGGAAGAACGAGAGATGGATATGCTCCTCGCGACGGGGGAGCAGGTTTCGATCGCGTTATTGGCCATGGCGATCCACAAGCTTGGCCACGAAGCGGTTTCGTTCACCGGCCCGCAGGTCGGCATTACGACGGACGAGTTTCATAGCAAGGCCCGTATCCGGAACATCAGCCCCGAACGTATCAAAAAAGCCCTGGCGGCAGGAAAGATCGTGATCGTGGCCGGTTTTCAGGGGCAAACGCTCTCGGGCGAGATCACGACGCTCGGCCGCGGCGGTTCGGATCTGACGGCGGTGGCGCTTGCGGTCGCGCTCCAGGCGAAACATTGCGAGATCTATACGGACGTTGACGGGATCTATACGGCGGATCCGCGCGTGATCCCGGAAGCGCAGAAAATGGATATTGCCACGTACGATGAGATCCTGGAACTGGCCTCGCTCGGCGCGAAAGTCATGCATTCCCGGTCCATTGAGGTCGGCAAAAAGTTTAACATGCCCATCTGGGTGTGCAATTCCCATAAAGAGGTTAAAGGAACCCTTATTACCAAGGAGAACAAGAAAATGGAAGAAGTTGTCGTGAGCGGTGTTGCCCTTGCAGAAGATGAAGCCAAGATCACGTTGTTCCGCGTGTCGGATCGTCCGGGCGTGGCGGCCAAAGTGTTCCAGACGCTGGCGGACGCGAACGTGAACGTGGACATGATCATCCAGAACAAGACCCAGACGAACTCCACCGATATCTCCTTCACGGTCTTCAAGAACGAGCTTCAGAAAGCGATGAAGGTCGTTAAGGCCAATGCCAAGAAGCTTGGCGTGGGCGACGTCGTTTGCGACGAGAACGTCGCGAAAGTTTCGATCGTCGGGATCGGGATGCGCTCGCATTCCGGGATCGCGTCCAAGATGTTCTCGACGCTTGCCAAGAACAAGATCAATATCGATATGATCTCCACCTCGGAGATCAAGATCTCCGTCGTCGTTGCCGGCGACAAAGGCAAGCTCGCCGCCAAGGCGATCCATAAAGCATTCGGGTTGGGTAAGAAATAGGTATCAGAGTCTGCCTGCCGGCAGGCAGGTATCAGCGTATCAAAGTGTCAAAGCTTTAATCTTTGACACGCTGACACTATGACACTTTGATACAAATACGTGCTTAGCAATCCTTTCAACCTCGTAGGTTGAACTTTTGGTTTAAAGATATGACTAAAAAAATACTGTTTTACGGCACGCCATTAAGAGATGGCTCCCAAGCCTTTTAGGATGACGCGGCGATCTGCTTTTAAGCAACATTGCTTCGTTGCCTTAGCGGCTCGCAATGGCTTCGAAGAAAGGTCATAAGAAAACATTATGTATCTCAAACAAAAGCAGTCATTCAAAGGAACCCGCGAGTTTGAATTTGTCGGTGATGATGCCGTTTCCGTCAGAATCTATGAAGGCGGTGCCGTTAATGAATATGTTGTAAAAACCGCCATTCTTGATTCACACCCAAATCATCTAAAGGGGCAATCCAAATCCTTGACGGCGTATGTGATTTTTGAGATTTTTATGATCCTTGTGGGCCTGGGCGCTTCTCAACAGCCCGGCATTAATTGGTGGATGGGGCGGCTATTCCTATTTGTGCTGTTCGTGATTGTGCCTTCGCTGATATTTTTGCCAAAAATTTTACGAGAGGCATACGATATAACCGTTTTTTATAATAAATTTAATGGTGTGATCGCTCTTGCGTTTTATCACGACAAGCCCAATCCCAATGAATTTAAAAAATTTACGGACGAGCTTATTAAAAGAATTCAAAAGACCGCGTCTGAAACTCCTGCGCAAGGCGAAATTTCAATCGCTAAGCAGATAGAAGAGTTTGCGAAACTTAGGGACAGTAAGGTCATTGGGGATGAGGAATTTCAACAGATCAAGCAAAGATTGCTTGCAAGGATCGGCGAAGACAAAAAAATTGGTTTTTAAAGTTAAGACTATGAAAAAAATTCTGTTCTACGACACAACGCTCCGTGACGGCTCCCAAGCCGAGGGGATCAGTCTGTCGAGCCACGACAAGCTGTTGATCGCGAGGCGGCTGGACCAGTTCGGGATCCACTACATCGAAGGCGGCTGGCCGGGTTCGAACCCGAAGGATATGGAATTTTTCCTGGCGGTCAAGAAAGCCGGGCTTAGGCGCTCGAAGGTCGCGGCGTTCGGATCCACCCGACGCGCGCACATGAAGGTCAAGGACGACGCCCAGGTCAAGGCCCTGCTCGATGCCGGGACGAAGGTCGTGACGATCTTCGGGAAATCCTGGGATCTTCACGTCACCGATGTTTTCAAGGCCACGCTCAAAGAAAATCTTTTGATGATCTATGAGACCATCGCTTACCTGAAGGACAGGAAGCTTGAGGTCATTTACGATGCGGAACACTTTTTTGACGGGTTCAAGGCGAATCCGGACTACGCGCTCAAGACGCTTCAGCAGGCGGCCAAAGCAGGCGCCGACAATCTCAGCCTTTGCGATACGAACGGCGGCACGCTGCCCCACGAAGTCCGTCACGCGATCCTCCGGGTGAAACGCGCGATCAAGGCCCCTCTCGGGATCCATTGTCACAATGACGCCGAGTTGGCCGTTGCGAATTCCATACAAGCCATCGGCGAAGGCTGTGTGCTCGTGCAGGGGACCGTGAACGGGTTCGGCGAACGGTGCGGCAACGCGAACCTCGTGAGCATTATTCCGGATCTCCAGTTCAAAATGGGGTTCCCGTGTTTTTCGGCGAAAAAGCTCAAGGAACTTACCCCGCTTTCGCATTACGTGGCCGAGGTCTGCAATATGCCGCTTGTGAGCAATCAGCCGTTCACGGGCCGCTCCGCGTTCGCTCACAAAGGCGGCGTGCACATCAACGCGATGGTGAAGAACGCGAAGACCTACGAACACGTCGAGCCCAAAGCGATCGGTAATTACCGGCGCTATCTTGTTTCCGAGCTCGGCGGGAAGACCAATATTATGATCAAGGCGCAGGAACTTGAAATGAAGTTCCAGAAGGACTCGCCCGAGGCCAAGAAGATCCTTTCCGAGATCCAGCGTCTCGAGTACGAAGGTTATCAATTCGAGGCCGCGGAGGCGAGCTTCGAACTGCTCGTTCAGCGGCTCCTTGGAAAGTTCAAGCCGTTTTTCGCGGCCGGCGCTGTTTCGGTGCGTACCGAAGATATCGGCGCGGGTGCGCCGCGGTCGATCGCGGATGTCCAGGTGACCGCGAAAGGTATCGAGCACTGCGAATCTGCCGACGGCGACGGCCCTGTCAACGCGCTCGATTCCGCGCTTCGCAAGGCGCTTGCGAAAACCTATCCTGTGATCGAGGAGATCCGCCTCACGGACTATAAAGTGCGCGTGGTGAACTCTGAGGCCGGAACTGCCGCGAAAGTGCGCGTTTTTATCGAATTTCAGGACGCGAAAAAGACATGGACGACGGTCGGCGTTCACGAGAACATCATCGAAGCCAGCTGGAAAGCCCTCGTCGAAGCGATCGAGTATAAATTGCACAAAGGATAGGATAGCGGATGGCGGATGAAGGAGGGCGACAAGCCGGGTTTTGCGCCATCCGTCGTCCGACATCCTCCGTCCGTTTTTAAAATGGAACTAGACAAACAATACAATTCCAAAGAAGTTGAGCAGAAGTGGTACCGCCTCTGGGAGGAGAAGGGCTACTTCCGTCCGGCAAGTGATCGTGCTTCGGGCCACGGGCCACGAGCCACGAAAGAGCCTGGCGTGGGACGTGCGCCCGGAGATCGTGGCCCGTATGTTATTGTGATCCCTCCGCCGAACGTGACCGGCATCCTTCACATGGGGCACGCGCTGAATAATTCTATCCAGGACATTCTGACGCGCTGGAACCGGATGAAGGGGCGCGACACGCTTTGGATCCCGGGCGTGGACCACGCGGGCATTGCGACGCAGAACGTGGTCGAAAAGAAACTCGCGAAGGAAAAGAAAACACGCTGGGACCTCGGCCGCGAAAAATTCCTCGAAGAAGTCTGGAAATGGAAGAATGAGCACGGCTCCACGATCACGCGGCAGCTCCGGCGTCTCGGCGCTTCCTGTGACTGGACGCGCGAGCGGTTTACGATGGACGAGGGCCTCTCCAAGGCCGTCCGCGAAGCGTTCGTCACGCTTTATGAACGCGGGCTCATTTATCGCGGCAATTACATCATCAACTGGTGCCCGCGCTGCCAGACCGCGCTTTCCGATGAAGAGGCCGCTCACAAAGACGTCCAGGGCGGGCTTTACCACCTTAAATATCCGATCGTGGGGAAATCCGGCCCGTATGAAAAAATGGGCGAAGACCATATTGTCGTTGCTACGACGCGCCCCGAAACGATGCTGGGCGATACGGCCGTTGCGATCCACCCGAAGGACCCGCGCTACCAGCATTTGATCGGCAAAAAGATCCTCCTGCCGCTTGTGAACCGGGAAATTCCCGTGATCGCGGACGAGTTCGTGGATCCCGAGTTCGGGACCGGGATCGTCAAGGTGACACCCGCACACGACCCGAACGATTTCGCGATGGGGCACCGGCACAACCTCGAACAGATCAACGTGATGACGCCGGACGGGAAGATCAACGAAAACGGCGGCGTTTACAAAGGCATGGACCGTTTCGAGGCCCGTAAAAAGGTGCTTCAGGACCTCGAGGAACAGGGGCTGTTCATCAAGCGTGATTCGCATCTTCATGCGGTCGGGCATTGCTACCGTTGCGACACCGTGGTCGAGCCGTATCTTTCCAAGCAGTGGTTCGTCAAGATGCAGCCGCTCGCGGAGAAGGCGCTCAAGGCGCACGCGCAGGGGAAAACGGTTTTCTATCCGGATCGCTGGACCAAGGTCTACCTGAACTGGCTTTCCGGGATCCGTGACTGGTGCATCTCCCGCCAGATCTGGTGGGGACATCAGATCCCGGCGTGGCACTGCAAAAAATGCCAAGCCGCGGATGAAGGGCCACGGATGACGGATGCCGTAAAAAATGGTTCTTCGTCATCCAACATCTGTCATCCGCTATCCGATGGCATTATTGTTTCCCGCACGGACATCACCGAGTGCCCCCACTGCGGTTCCAAAGATATTACGCGCGACGCAGACGTTCTCGACACCTGGTTCTCGTCGTGGTTGTGGCCGTTCTCGACGCTCGGTTGGCCCGATCGATCCGAAGATCTGAAAAAATTCTATCCCACCTCGGACCTTGTCACCGCGCCCGAAATCATTTTCTTTTGGGTCGCGCGCATGATCATGTCCGGGCTCGAGTTCATGGGGGAAGTTCCGTTCAACCAGATCTACATCCATGGCACGGTTCGCGCGGCCAGCGGGCTCAAGATGTCGAAATCCCTCGGGAATTCGATCGACCCGCTCGAAGTGATCGAGGAAATGGGGGCGGACGCGCTTCGTTATAGTCTTGTGATGCTTTCGGCGCAGGACGTTTTTCTGTCGCGGGAGAAATTTGAGGTCGGCCGCAATTTCACGACAAAGGTCTGGAACGCCTGCCGGTTCGTGCTGATGCAGCTGGGGGATTTCAAGGAAGCGTCCGCGGACCCGGAGCAGTTCAAGGGGCTCGCCCTTTCCCTGCCGAGCCGCTGGATCCTGTCCCGGCTGGAGGAAAAAGCCGCGGAGATCGACCGGCTTCTTTCGCAGTTCTCCCTCGCTCAGGCCGCGACCGAGCTTTACCATTTTGTGTGGGACGATTTCTGCGACTGGTATATCGAGCTTGCGAAGACCATGGTTCAGGGGAGCGATGCGGCCGTCAAACTCCAGACGCAAAAAGTCCTTTTCTTTGTCACGGAACGGATCCTGAAACTGCTCCATCCTTTCATGCCTTTTGTGACGGAAGAGATCTGGCAGACCTTCAAGCGAATGGCTTCGGATGCCAAGGCCTGGCCGGAAACGATCATGTTCGCGGGCTGGCCGCATGAAGGAAATAAAAAGTTCCATGACGCCGAAGCCCAAAAGGCGGTCGGGCTGCTGCAGTCCGCCGTGGTCGGGATCCGCGATCTGCGGGCACGCTTTCAGATCCCTCCGGGGAACAAACTGAAGGCGGTGATCGTCGCAAAAGAGGCGAAGACGCAAGAGATCCTCCGGCAGTTCGAGCGGGAGGTGAAGGTCCTCGCGCGGCTGGAATCGATGGACTGCGTCCGCGAGTTCGTGAAACAGGCCGGCATGGTCGCCAATGCCTTTGCCGATTTTGAAGTGTTCATCTCGGTCGAGGGGATCTTGGACCTCGAGGAAGAGAAAAAGAGGCTCCGGAAAAAGATCCGGGAGACCGAACAATGGATCGAGAACATCCGCAAAAAAGTGGAGAACCCGGCGTTCGCCGAGAGGGCGCCGAAAGAGATCCTTGAAAAAGAGAAAGAGAAAATGAATGACGCGAAGACCCTTCTCGTATCCTACCAGACCCAGCTCGCCGGCCTTTAGTCAGCGGCACGGCATCCACGGCCACGCGCTTCCGGTGTCCCAGCGGACGCTCAGGTTCATCCGCGAGGCCCTGAAAGAGGACATCGGGCACGGGGACATCACCTCGAACCTTCTTATCCCGCCCCACGCGAAAGGGACCGCGCGTGTGATCGCTAAAGAGAAGGGGATCTTCTGCGGCGAGCGGCTCGTGATGGAGCTTTTTAAAATGGTCGATCCGGATGTGAAATTGGATTTCCGGGTCCGCAACGGACACAGGATCCGCGTGGGGCAGACCGTTTTCACGATGCGCGGGAATGTCCGCTCCATCCTGAAGGCCGAACGCGTGATGGTCAACTTTGTCGGGCATCTTTCCGGGATCGCGACCAAGGCGCGCCAATTCGCTGACAGGGTTAAGCCGTATCCGGTCCTGATCCTTAATACGCGTAAGACCACTCCGTTGTGGCGTGAGCTCGAAAAGACGGCGGTCGAAGTCGGCGGCGGCAGGCGGCACCGGTTCGGCCTGGATTCGTTCATTTTCGTCAAAGAGAACCACCGGATCCACGGGGATCTGAGAAAGCTTCGCCGGCATCCGAGGGATTTCGAGATCGAGGTCCGGAGCGTTGGGGAGTTGTGGGAGGCGATGCAGCTGAAGCCTCGGGTGATCCTGCTCGACAATTTTACGCCGAAGGAAGTCAAGCGCGCCGTCGCAATCGTTCGCAAGGAGGCCCCTGAAGTCATCCTCGAGGTGTCCGGGGGGATCACGCTTGATAATGTGCGTCGCTACGCCGCGGCCGGGATCGATACCATTTCCATCGGATCGATGACCCACTCCGTCAAATCGCTCGATTTTTCACTGCTTGTCGATTGATCCTTTCCGCCGGAGGGGCGGTGCGTTTCAACCTAGAGAACAGGAGGCATTTGTGAAAAAGATCATCAGCATGGCCCTGGGGGCGATCCTATGCATGGCGGTCCCTTCCGCGGTCGCGGCGCAGGGGCCGGTCGAAAAATTTTCGTCAAAACTGAGCGCCAAGTTCGATAAGAATTGCGAAAAAGATCTCATGACCTATTGCCTGAACGTGACTCCGGGCGAGGGCCGTGCCGTGGCGTGCCTCTATGCTCACAGCGACAAGATCTCGACCCCGTGCCTGGCCACGCTTTATGAGGAAAAAGGCGAGATCAAGAATGCCGTGGATAACGCGAACACGTTCATCGCCGATTCCGGGCCGACATTCTCCAGCACTGTTCCAAAGTAGCGATCGGGGAAGGGCGCATCCTGGCATGCCTTGAAAAAAATAAGCGCCAGATCGCGCCTCAATGCCGCGAAGACCTGAAAGGAATGCGCGGCGATCTTGGCAAAGCGGGGCAAGTTGCGCGATAGATCGGAAAAGTCCCGGTAGGCCGGCGCCGTGAGCGCAGGAAGGCCGTGTGACCGGGGCGAGAAGGATCATCCTCCCATGAGCGAGTTCAAACGGGTCTCATCCATGAAGCCGAAAGGCGACCCCGCTTGCGCCCGTGCGCAAGTGCGGGCAGGCACTCCTCCTGAGTCGGCGTGTCCTGCACGGCCGTCAGCAGCCAGAATAAAATAGATGAGTGACTTTAAATTAGTCTCATCCATGAAGCCGAAAGGCGACCAACCGGAGGCGATCGAGAAGCTTGCGGCCGGGTTCCTTGCCGGGAAGCGCGAGCAGGTGCTGATGGGCGTGACCGGTTCCGGCAAGACTTTCACGATGGCGAACGTGATCGCCCGGCTCAACAAACCCACGCTCCTTATCTCCCACAACAAGACCCTCGCAGCGCAGCTTTATGCCGAGCTCAAGGAATTTTTCCCGGAGAACGCGGTCGAATACTTCGTTTCCTATTACGATTATTACCAGCCCGAAGCCTATATCCCGCACACGGACACGTACATCGAGAAGGACGCTTCGATCAACGACGACCTCGACCGGCTCCGCCTTTCTGCCACGAGCTCCATCCTTTCCCGCCGGGACTGCATCATCGTTTCGAGCGTTTCCTGCATCTATGGCCTCGGCGCGCCGGAGGACTGGCAGGGCATGCTTATTACGATCGAAAAGGGAAAGCCGCAGGAGCGCGATGCGTTCCTCTCCGGCCTCATCGGTCTTCAGTACGAGCGGGTCGACACCGAGCTCAAGCGCGGGACGTTCCGCGTGCGCGGCGGAAGGATCGACGTTTTCCCGTCGTACGGCGAGAACCCGTACCGGATCGATATGGGACCTGAAACGATCGAGGCGATCCGGCTGTTGCACCCCCTGAAGCTGACGCCCTTGCGCGAGATCGACAAGCTTGCCGTCTATCCCGCCAAGCATTTCGTCACGCCGGCCGGGCGTCTCGAGAGCGCGATCGTGGCGATCGAGCAGGAGATGAGATCGCGGGTCAGGGAATTGACGGCGGAGGGGAAGGACCTTGAGGCCAAGCGCCTTGAATCGCGGACGCAATACGACCTCGAGATGCTCAAGGAGGTTGGGTACTGCGGCGGGGTGGAGAATTACTCGCGGCACCTTTCCGGCCGGGCGCCCGGCTCCACGCCTTACACGCTCCTCGATTATTTTCCGGAGGATTTCCTTTTGATCATCGACGAATCGCACCAGAGCATCCCGCAGATTCGCGGCATGTTTAACGGGGATGCCTCGCGCAAGAAGGTTCTCGTGGATCACGGGTTCCGTCTGCCGTCGGCGCTGGACAACCGGCCTCTCAGGTTCCCCGAGTTCGAGACCAAGATCAGGCAATGCCTTTATGTGTCCGCCACGCCGGGACCTTACGAAATGGCACGGGTGGCGAATGAAGTGACCGAGCAGGTGATCCGTCCGACGGGCCTGCTCGATCCCGGGATCGAAGTGCGGAAGACCGAAGGACAGATCGATGACCTGATCGGGGAGATCAAGGCGCGCGCGAAGGTGAACGAGCGCGTGCTGGTGACGACCCTCACCAAAAAGATGGCCGAGGACCTGAGCCGTTATCTCAAAGAGCTCGGGATCAAGGTTAATTACATCCATTCCGAGTTTGACGCCTTTGAGCGCGTCGAGATCCTCCGGGACCTGCGGCTGAAGAAGTACGACTGCGTGATCGGCGTGAACCTCCTGCGCGAAGGGCTGGACCTTCCGGAGGTGTCGCTCGTGGTCGTCCTCGACGCGGACAAGGAAGGGTTCCTCCGCAGCGATGTTTCGCTCATTCAGATCGCGGGCCGTGCGGCGCGGCATCTCCACGGCAAGGTCATCCTGTACGGCGACAAGGTCACGGATTCGATGAAGCGGGCGATGGATGAAACTCTCCGCCGCCGCAAGATCCAGGAAGACTATAATCGCGCGAACGGCATCACGCCCGTGTCGATCCAAAAGGAGATCCGGGACGGGATCGAGAAATGGAAGAAGGCCGAGGAGTTCGTTCATGACGTGGTGCACGAATCCGGCGCGGAGTATGAGGCCAAGAACTATGTCGCGTTCCTCCAACAGCGTATGGAGTCGGCCGCCCGGGCGCTTGAGTTTGACAAGGCCGCGCGCTACCGCGACGAGATTCGCCGCATTGAAGGAGGGGGGACTTCCCCCAAAACTTTTCCCGCCGCCGGTAAAAAGAAGCGCAAGAAATAGGTGCGGATGTTCCGGGTCATGCCCGGATCTTCAGAGGAATTAAAAGAAGGTGCGCCGCGGGTTACCGGGGGGCGTCTTTTCTTCGGTGATCTGCCTGAACCAATCCATCAATTTATCGTGAAGCAGTGTGACCTCTCCGGGTTTGAGCGTTTTCGCGATCAGGGCTTGGTCTTCGAGCGTTTCGAGTTTTCCTGAATTTTTCCCGATCATGAGGAGGGGCCGTTCCGCGGATTTTTTCCGGTCGGTTGCCGTGAACAAAAGGCGGAAATTGTCCCGGTCCAGCGCTCCGTGGATGGAGTCCGCCGTGAACGAGATCAGCGTGTTGTCGCGGATCAGGACCGGCATGGCGTATCCGGCGGGGAAGGTCACGGCGGGCGACCGTTCTTCGAACGAATCCATCGAGTCTTTGGTGGCCAGAAACCGGTAATCGTGGAAATCCCGTTCCGGGCCGTAGCGATGAAAACCCGGATCGATGAGGTAGGCGTTCTGGTTCGCCTTGTTCAGGAGCAGCAGAATAATATGCGTGGATTCCGGCGTCACGAAGAACTCCGGTTCCGTCGCCTTGACGAACTTGAGCGTATAATGCTTGTTCAGCAGCGGTTTGAGTTTTTGATAAACATGAGAGGCCAGTTCCGCGCAAAGCCCGTAGCGGTCCTGTTCCAGAAGTACGCCTCCGCGGGGATCGTAATGCCGCATATTGTGGAGCGTCCACCGGTGCCGTTGGAAGTCGATGCTGAGCGCCGCTTCCGGCTTGATGATGTAGGGAAAACCGGAATACTCCAGGGGACGGAGGATCTCCCGAACGGCGGTTTCGTAGGGGAGGGTTTCTCCCTTGGAAAAGTCCGGTTTGGGGCGGGGGGTTACGGCGAAAAAGACGGCAGTGGCGGCGATCAAGGCCGCCAAAACGATCCCGGGCCACCGTCCGGGTTTCATGGCGTTGAGGGTCCTTCCGAAAATTTTAAACATGGGGGAACAGGTTAAAGCGGGAGGCCCGGATAGTCAAATGGATTTCGGTTTTCCCCCTCCCAAAAGAAAAAAAACGGGGGCTTTGAGAAGTGGGGGGAATCTGATACAATACGGCCACTGCTTCGAAAATGTTCTTTGTAGCTTACGGCGCGGGGCAGTTCTGCGAAGCAAAGGTAGTCCCGCAAGATACGCTTGATATTCAGACTTACGGCGCGGGGTGGAGCAGCTCGGTAGCTCGTTGGGCTCATAACCCAAAGGTCGCTGGTTCAAATCCAGCCCCCGCTACCACTTGCAAGGCAAGGAGCCATCGGGAGTTAATCTCGGTGGCTCTTTTGTTTTATTTGTGGCTGAATCCGTCCCAGCTAACAGCCAGCTAACAACTCCCCTGAATTCGAATGAAATAGAGAACCTACCCCTGCCTATATCCACCCACCGATCCCGAAAATCGGAAACCCCGGGGGCCATTTTTCCTCCGAGCACTATATGACCCTCTCTGGTCCCTCCTGAGCCTCTCATGCTAGTTCAAAGCCAGCCTGTCCCCCAACACCGTCCCCTGCGTACCGCAGCCGTACAGCGCTCTAGCCGTGGCGTAAGGTGGGTTTCATGCGAGAATAAGGCTGGGTTGTACCGGGGCCGCATCGGCAAAACCGGGGGTCCGGAGGGGCGTTTTAGGGGGTTTTCCCTAGGGATATAGGTCTCTGGTCCCAATTTCAGAAATATATAAAGCGTGGAGAGGGGGTAGGTTTGGGCGTATTTGACCTTCCCCCCAAAAACTGGGCCAGTTGAAAGTTGAGTCTCCGGGTGTTAGAA
>DAOPYQ010000014.1:44336-45766 GCA_035352955.1 Candidatus Omnitrophota bacterium | reverse complement strand
GGCACCCCCCAGCGACAATGACCTTTTTTTGGCGGTAGATGCGGTCGAATATCTTCTCGAGGCGGACGGCATCTACGCTTACAACCGCAACGGTCTTGTGAACACTCAGCCGCTTACCGAGAATGAAATGGTTGCAATTCTCAAAACTGCCGAGGCACCCGAGGCATCTTCGGTTGAAGCCCGGGCGGTTTTGAACCGATTCATCGCCGCCATCGACGAGTACAACACCGAGCGTGAGGATTTCGAACTTTTCCGGTCAGCGATGGCCCCTCTTACCGATTTCACCAATAATGTGTATCCTCCTGTAGTCGGTACTTTCAATAGCGTGAAAACTGTGAACGGCCAATCCGTGCCGACGGCGTCTGCGAGCATCAATCAAACTTCCACCAGCCAGTTTTCGGTGACCTATGACGTTACTACCTCCGGAAGTTATGCGGGTGCGGTGATCGATCTGGATCCGACCTTTGCTGACGCTACGAAAAAAGGTGCGACCCAGGACCTCAGCAGCCTTAGCAAGATCGTATTTAATGCGACGCCGCCGACCAGCTGTTCTGCAGCAAAGAGTGAGTACTGTTTCACCGTCGAGGTTAAAGACCGGTATTGGAATGCGACCCTGAAAAAATACACGAACCATGTATCGCGGTTTTTCGGGACTGATTTTGTCGCCAACGGCACAGAGCAGCAAATGCAGATTTTGACGAGCGATCTCGTCGCTGATGGACTTGATTTGCAGAACATTCAAGAGATCGTTATTAATTTTACCGACAATGCTTACGGGACCGGGTGGAAACTGGTTAATAAAAACGCGACGATGAATATCAAGACGTCCGGTCTTTATTTTGAACCGCAGGTTTCCGGCGTGGGAACGGGGCCCGTGACAGACCTTTCCGGTTATGGTGTCGCTCCGGGGGTTATTGAAAAAAACGGCACGGACACGATCGTCGGAGATCTGAACAAATCAACGGGGCAATTCAGCTTTACTTACAGCATTCCTGCGAAGAGCGGGAATTGGGGAGGCGGCATTCTCGTCTTCAGTAAAGTGGACGCGAACAACGTCCCTGTCCGTCCTGATTTAACTTCGAACGATCTGGTCTTCCAAGTGAGCGGAACTTCAAAAATCCGTGTTTCCGTTTCAGATGCCCTTCAAATAGGAACGAATGCGGACGGAACGCCGGTGTATCGTTCGGTCACGCTTGTTTTTACCGGTCTTTCCGAAACGAACGGTTTTGTGAAGATCACGAAGGCGGATCTTCAGGCGGCAGCGGCCAACTTCGGGTTTGCAGCCATCACTTCCGTGGCATTTGTTGTGGATGAAAATACAGCTCCGGCGACGAGCGGTACCGTGACAGTGAAAAGCTCCGGCCTTTATTTTGAACCTCCTGTGGGGGTTGGGACCGGGACGATCACTGATTTTGATCCGTTATTGGTGC
>DAOPYQ010000014.1:38857-44236 GCA_035352955.1 Candidatus Omnitrophota bacterium | reverse complement strand
ACGTATCGATCGTGGTGGATGACCAGGTTTCGGGGTCTGAGACGGCGACCGGGAAAGTCGAAGTTCAGTTGGGCCATTTATCGTACATGCCTCCTGTGGGGGTTGGGACCGGGACGATCACTGATTTTGATCCGTTATTGGTGCATCCTACGGCCTCGGAGATGGAGCCTTGCACGACTTCCGCGACGCCTTGTCCTTCGACGTACAACACTGTAACGGCGTGGTCGCAGACGACGACGGGCGGGTACAGTTACAACTTTAATCTGGCCAATGGTGTGAAATCGGGGAACAAGCTTTGGGGCGGTTCGATCATTGATCTGTCTGGCGCGCCGTACAATTTGACGGGAGCGGACCTTGTGTTAGGGGTTTTGGCGACGGGGACTTCGAAGGTGAAAGTGGTGGTGAGTTCCGGGACCGGAGCGAGTGAGAAGAAAGCGACGTTGATCCTGAACGGAGTGACGGGTTCGAACCAGGTGTACCGTATCACGAAAGATCTTGTGGACCTGGCCGGGCAGGGCGTGGACACGAGCGCGATCACTTACGTATCGATCGTGGTGGATGACCAGGTTTCGGGGTCTGAGACGGCGACCGGGAAGGTGGAAATACGTTTGACCGGTCTTGATTATGATCCATTGCTGACGGTGAGCGGGGCGGGACTGACGGACTTGGGTGCTTTGGCGCCTGTGGTTGGAGGTGTGGAGCCTTGTGGTGCGAACCGTCTTATTTGCAGAGAATCCGATGGAACGCTGAATACGGTGACGGGTCTGACGCAGACGGGTCGGAACAGTTTTTCTTTTGGTTATGATCTTTCCGTGGGAGTGGCGAACGATGCGCTGAAGGACTACCGTCGCTGGGCGGCGGGATCGCTTACGTTTGAGGACGGGAAACTTTTGAATGCGTCGACGGACTTTGTGTTCGAGGTATCGGCGACGGGATTGAGCGGGAAGGGTGGTTATCATCTTGATGTGGTGGACAGTAATAATAGGGTAGTGACGCTTCGTTTTCCCGCGACGAGCGGCCGGTTCGTGATGACGGACGAATTATTGAACGAGGCCGGGATCGACGGTTTTGACGCGACGCAGATCAAGACACTGGTGTTAGTGGTGGACGATAAGGTTGCGACGACTGGGACTGTGACAATGAACGTGACGGGGTTGAGCTACAGCCCGTTGATTTCTCCCTCGGTTCATAATATTAATCTGGTGAGTTTGCTGCCGGGATTTCCTTGGATCGGTAAAGGTTTCGGATCCGTGACGGGGGATGTAGACGGCACGATTTCTGTGAGTCAGGGGACATCTACGGCGTTTAATTTCACTTACACACTTCCTGACAGCGATGATTTTGTGTATGCGCAGGCGGGGTGGGGTTATTTCCGTGATCCGAGCGCACCGACGGTTTCGAATTTTGAGTACGTGAGGAATGTCGGTTTCAAGCTGACGCTTGCGAACCTTGGGGAAGTGAGTTCGTATGACATGCAGTACAGCGATGACGACGGCGCGACGTGGAAGACGGCGCAGTCGGGGATCGCGACGCACGGTGCGGAGACGATGACGTGGACGGATGACGGGAGTTTTACGGATCCGGATCCTTTACAGGCGTCGGGTTTTCGTTCGTACCGGGTGCAGGTGGTGAGTCCCGCGCAGGTATTTCAAGGGATGCCGCAGGACTTGCACGGCGGTTTCACGTTCGCGGCGAACGGAGCTGATAAAGGTTTGATGAAGGTAGAAGTGGTGGATGTGAACGGAGTGAAGGCGTCTTTCTGGGTGGAGCTGAAGGGCGAGTTCAAGAATTATACGATTCCGTTCAATGCCGCGGATCTTCCTACTGGATTTGACGCATATCATGTTGCGATGGTGAATTTCGTAGCGGACCAGGACCATATGGGGACCGGGGGTACGGTATCGATCGAGGCGAAGGGTCTTCACTATGTGGAGACGGTGAACGCGGACCCGACGCTGGATGCGACGGACATTGATCTTTTGACGGGGATCGTCGGGTTAGGGAGTTTTGCGAGCAAGGAACCTTCGGCAACGGGGAAGGTAAGCCGTAGTTCCGCGACGGTTTTTTCCTTAAAGTTCGACGTTTCGACGGCAGGCAGTTATGCCGGGACCTACAGTTCGTTTGATAAGGAGGGTACGTCCATCACGGAAGTAAAAAACCTTTCCGGGAACGGGACGTTCACGCTTGGGTTGAGTTTGAGCGCTGGGACCGGGGATGTTGTGTTGGAGTTCAAGGATATTACCGGCAAGACGGACAGCGTGATTTTGCATGGCGTGACGACGGTGGACCAGTTTTATAAGGTGACGCTTGCGGACATGCAGGAGTTGGATTTTTCACAGATCGTTTCGATCAATGTGTTGGTGAAGAACGGGAGCGTGACGGTTCCGAAGGACACGACGCTGAAGGTCCAGTTCGGGAACCAGCCGGTTCTGACATCCTATCCTGTGATTGATGCAAATTCGACGGCCGGACTGACGGACTTGTCGGATTATCGTCCCGGGGCGGGCGCCGTGGAGCCTTGCGGTGCGGCGCACAATCCGTGCCTTGCGGCGGATGGAACGAAGGACACGGTGACGAGTTTCACGCAAACGAACACGTCACAGTTTTCGTTTCATTACAATCTGAACAATGGTTTTAATGATGTTGATGCGAAGGATTACCGGCGCTGGGCTGCCGGGTCGTTGACGTTCTCGGATGATAAGTTGTTCGATTTCACGGCGAAGGATCTCGTGTTGGATATTACGGTGACGGGTCAGAGCGGGTACAAACTGGACGTGGTGGATGAGAATGATAATAAAGTGACGTTGCAGGTGACGCTGACGAGCGGGAAGATCGCGATCACGGACGCGTTGTTGAAATCAGCCAATATCACAGGCTTTGACAGTTCGAAGATCAAGTCGGTGGTGGTCGTGGCGGACGAAGAAACCGCAGCCCAGGGCGATGTGACCGTTAAAACGACCGGTCTTGATTATGATCCATTGCTGACGGTGAGCGGGGCGGGACTGACGGACTTGGGTGCTTTGGCGCCTGTGGTTGGAGGTGTGGAGCCTTGTGGTGCGAACCGTCTTATTTGCAGAGAATCCGATGGAACGCTGAATACGGTGACGGGTCTGACGCAGACGGGTCGGAACAGTTTTTCTTTTGGTTATGATCTTTCCGTGGGAGTGGCGAACGATGCGCTGAAGGACTACCGTCGCTGGGCGGCGGGATCGCTTACGTTTGAGGACGGGAAACTTTTGAATGCGTCGACGGACTTTGTGTTCGAGGTATCGGCGACGGGATTGAGCGGGAAGGGTGGTTATCATCTTGATGTGGTGGACAGTAATAATAGGGTAGTGACGCTTCGTTTTCCCGCGACGAGCGGCCGGTTCGTGATGACGGACGAATTATTGAACGAGGCCGGGATCGACGGTTTTGACGCGACGCAGATCAAGACACTGGTGTTAGTGGTGGACGATAAGGTTGCGACGACTGGGACTGTGACAATGAACGTGACGGGGTTGAGCTACAGCCCGTTGATTTCTCCCTCGGTTCATAATATTAATCTGGTGAGTTTGCTGCCGGGATTTCCTTGGATCGGTAAAGGTTTCGGATCCGTGACGGGGGATGTAGACGGCACGATTTCTGTGAGTCAGGGGACATCTACGGCGTTTAATTTCACTTACACACTTCCTGACAGCGATGATTTTGTGTATGCGCAGGCGGGGTGGGGTTATTTCCGTGATCCGAGCGCACCGACGGTTTCGAATTTTGAGTACGTGAGGAATGTCGGTTTCAAGCTGACGCTTGCGAACCTTGGGGAAGTGAGTTCGTATGACATGCAGTACAGCGATGACGACGGCGCGACGTGGAAGACGGCGCAGTCGGGGATCGCGACGCACGGTGCGGAGACGATGACGTGGACGGATGACGGGAGTTTTACGGATCCGGATCCTTTACAGGCGTCGGGTTTTCGTTCGTACCGGGTGCAGGTGGTGAGTCCCGCGCAGGTATTTCAAGGGATGCCGCAGGACTTGCACGGCGGTTTCACGTTCGCGGCGAACGGAGCTGATAAAGGTTTGATGAAGGTAGAAGTGGTGGATGTGAACGGAGTGAAGGCGTCTTTCTGGGTGGAGCTGAAGGGCGAGTTCAAGAATTATACGATTCCGTTCAATGCCGCGGATCTTCCTACTGGATTTGACGCATATCATGTTGCGATGGTGAATTTCGTAGCGGACCAGGACCATATGGGGACCGGGGGTACGGTATCGATCGAGGCGAAGGGTCTTCACTATGTGGAGACGGTGAACGCGGACCCGACGCTGGATGCGACGGACATTGATCTTTTGACGGGGATCGTCGGGTTAGGGAGTTTTGCGAGCAAGGAACCTTCGGCAACGGGGAAGGTAAGCCGTAGTTCCGCGACGGTTTTTTCCTTAAAGTTCGACGTTTCGACGGCAGGCAGTTATGCCGGGACCTACAGTTCGTTTGATAAGGAGGGTACGTCCATCACGGAAGTAAAAAACCTTTCCGGGAACGGGACGTTCACGCTTGGGTTGAGTTTGAGCGCTGGGACCGGGGATGTTGTGTTGGAGTTCAAGGATATTACCGGCAAGACGGACAGCGTGATTTTGCATGGCGTGACGACGGTGGACCAGTTTTATAAGGTGACGCTTGCGGACATGCAGGAGTTGGATTTTTCACAGATCGTTTCGATCAATGTGTTGGTGAAGAACGGGAGCGTGACGGTTCCGAAGGACACGACGCTGAAGGTCCAGTTCGGGAACCAGCCGGTTCTGACATCCTATCCTGTGATTGATGCAAATTCGACGGCCGGACTGACGGACTTGTCGGATTATCGTCCCGGGGCGGGCGCCGTGGAGCCTTGCGGTGCGGCGCACAATCCGTGCCTTGCGGCGGATGGAACGAAGGACACGGTGACGAGTTTCACGCAAACGAACACGTCACAGTTTTCGTTTCATTACAATCTGAACAATGGTTTTAATGATGTTGATGCGAAGGATTACCGGCGCTGGGCTGCCGGGTCGTTGACGTTCTCGGATGATAAGTTGTTCGATTTCACGGCGAAGGATCTCGTGTTGGATATTACGGTGACGGGTCAGAGCGGGTACAAACTGGACGTGGTGGATGAGAATGATAATAAAGTGACGTTGCAGGTGACGCTGACGAGCGGGAAGATCGCGATCACGGACGCGTTGTTGAAATCAGCCAATATCACAGGCTTTGACAGTTCGAAGATCAAGTCGGTGGTGGTCGTGGCGGACGAAGAAACCGCAGCCCAGGGCGATGTGACCGTTAAAACGACCGGTCTTGATTATGTACCGGTGGTGGCCGGGACGGCGACGGGGACGTTGACGGACCTGAGCGCCTTGACGCCGA
>DAOPYQ010000014.1:0-38757 GCA_035352955.1 Candidatus Omnitrophota bacterium | reverse complement strand
CGAAGCCTGCGGCCGGGGCGAAGAACACGGTGACGGTGACGGGATCGGGGTTTGGTTGCATTCCCGTGGTGGCCGGGACGGCGACGGGGACGTTGACGGACCTGAGCGCCTTGACGCCGATCGCGGGGTTGATGGACGGAGTGGGCGGTGTGGTGAGCAACGTTCAATCGTTGAGTTCGACGCAATTCAGTTATCAATATGGTCCGATCGCGGGCGGGAGCGGGAACTACGGGGGCGCGATCTTGGTGTTGGGTCAGGACACGAACGGATCGAAGGACGGAGTTTTGGAATCTTTTTACAGTCTCCCCGGGGCCGGGTTGGTGTTCAAGGTTGAAGGGACGACTGCGTTGCAGAAGATCCGTGTCAGCGTCTCGGATAATAAGGTAGCGCGTGTGGTGGACGGGAAGACGCAGTACCGGTCCGTGACGTTGGAGTTCACGGTGAGCGCGGGGACTCCTTACATAACGATCAGTGCGGCGGACTTGGTGAAAGCGGCGGCGGATTTTGACGCGACGAAGATCAGTTCGGTGACGTTCATTGCGGATGAGAACACTGTTCCGAAGCCTGCGGCCGGGGCGAAGAACACGGTGACGGTGACGGGATCGGGGTTTGGGTATCTTCCCGAGGCTCCACATGATATCTATGATTCGAATCTTCTTGGGGCACTCGATCGCGGGGACGTGGTCGAAGGTTCGACGGCAGCCGGAACGCAAGGTCTGATCATTTCGACGTTGGGCGCGGGGCACGAGAACGGTAGTGCGAGCGTGACACAGACGTCGACGGGGCATTTTACATGGACGTTCGATCTTCCCAACGAATCGGAAACGGAAATTGATCCGGATACGGAATCGGATGATCTCGCGATCGGGGAAGTGGCGTGGGGTTATTTCAATGCCTCCGGAACTTATATCGGAACGGACAGCGGTCAGTTGCCCGCAAGCCTTGTCATCGGTGCGAACGGGACAAACGGGTTGACGGTCAAAGTGGAGATCTATGACACGGCCGGCGAGAAGGTGCAGTACCTCATGCCGATGACGGGGGACTGGCAGAATTATACGCTCGATCTGTCCTCGATCGATAACAGCCATATTGCGCGAATTCTCTTTGTGTCGGATAAAGACGGAACCGTTCAGTTTCACATGAAAGAACTGAAAGATGTTTTGGCGGGACCGGCGGTTCCGCCATTGGCGGCCACTGACGTTTCGCTTCTTGGCGGTCTTTTGAATTTGATCGCGTTTAACAGCAAGTCTCCGTATCCTACCGGAACCGCAGTAGTGTCCCAGGATTCTGCTTCGCGGTTCAACATTACCTACGATGTCAGCGTTGCGGGAAGTTATGTGGGTAGCGTGAGCTCGTACGATAATTTTGGAACAACGACCACGCTCGAATCTCACAACCTGACTGCGGACGGCGTGACGGATCTTACGGTGGGGCTGCGGCTTGATTCCGGGACGGGATCTATCATGTTGGAGCTCCAGGACGTGAACGGTGTTCAAAGGGCTGTGACGCTGACCGGAGTGGATGGGACAGAGCGCTTTTATCGCGTGCCTCTTACATCGTTTGCCGGGATCGATCTGACCAAGATTACGAATATCAATGTGGTGATCGTGAATGGGAAAGTAAGCGATTCTACGGCGAAACTCGAAGTCCGCTTTGGCAACCAGCCGTACACATTTGGGATCAATCCGGATCCTCTTTTAAATGCGAGCAATATTTCGCATCTTTTGGATCTCCGGAATTTGGTCGGATTTTCCAGTGCGGCCCCTGATCCAACGGCTACGGTGACCATTTCGCCGTCTTCGGCCACCCGGTTTAATATCAATTATAATGTAACCCCTCCCGGAAGTTACGGCGGCAGCATCAGCACGTTTGATGATTTCGGAACGGATCCCAAGGAGACCGTGGATCTCAGTGGGATGACCCAATTCGTTCTGGGTGTGAGACTCCAGTCGGGGTCGGGCGCGGTACAGCTTGCGTTCGAAGATATTGATGGAACACAGGCCAAGGTCTATTTGAACGGGCTGAGCGATGCGGAGCATTTCTACAAGATCGTCAAAAGCGATCTTTCCAATATTAAATGGGCTCAGGTCCGGAACATAGTGGTCCTTGTCGAGGAAGCGAAAGTTACGGAAAAGATCGGTGTTGTGGAGGTCCGGTTCGGGGACAATCACTGGCCGAGCGAAACCTTTCCTGTCGTGACGGGAACCGCTTATAACTTTGGCGATTTGACCTCATTCGGGACGGAATATCCGCGGCTGGTCGCTGGCAACGGAAACTCGACGACCGGTGCGCCGCTTCCGCCCATTTCGCTGACTCAGCCGTCCAGAAATGAATTTGAGTACCAATACGATCTTTCCCAGAGCTCAACCGGCTATACGTTCGTTAGCGTTACCAACGGGGCCGGAAGTGTCTTTTCCCTGTATTCTCCTCAGTATGTTTTTGCGGCTATGGGAAGCGAGGGCGAGAGAGTCAAGGTCGAAGTGAAAGATATCAACGGCAAAAAGGCGACCTTTCTGGTTCTTTTAAGTTCCACGTTCCAGAATTATACTCTGGACTTGACCGCCGGGAACGGGAGTGTTCCCGCAGACTTTGATATGTACAGCATTGAAGAAATCGTGTTCGTCCAGGACCAGAACATTGGTTCGCCGCTTCTGAACGATTTTGTGAAGATCCAGACCCGGGATCTGGGGATGGTCAATACGCCGCTGCCTGCGAACATGGCGGCGATCAAGGCTGCGCTTGTCGAGGATGGGTTGAGTTATTTTAAGACCACTGCCGGGGCCGGGATCGATCCCGTGACCCATTTCCCTTATGACAATATCACCATGGGAACGGCTGAAAAATTTACGCAGCCAACCTTGATCGGATTCTATTTGCAGATCCTCGGGGACATCGTTCGCGGTGTGATCACGGATCCCGGGATGTCGAAATCCGAAGCTCTTACCGAGATCGGGGAGGTGTTGACCAATCTTCTGAGCGCCCAAGCGAATTATGGGTGGGTTGCTCCCGGAAGTACCAAGCACGGGCTTATTCCGTGGTTAAATCTTTCGCCCCTCGGAGCGCGTGAGACAAAAGTCGCGCTGGGCGATAATGCCAATCTTGCCCAGAGCATTGCCGTGATGATGGGCGCGCTCGATCTGGCGGGTTTGACCGGGGCCGAGCTTACGAAAGCTAATCAGATTGTGACTGCCGCGGAGCAGTTTTTGGACAATCAGGCCGATGGTTATGCCGCTTTCGTGGATTCCGGGACGGGACGTTTCCATGGCGATGTGAACACGCAGACCGGAGTTTTCTCGAACTCCATCGACCGATTGGCCAATGAGTTTCGGGGAGCGGTTGCGTTCTTGGCGGTCCGCTATGCTTCTGTCGTTCCGTCGACTGTTTGGAACAATCTTGATATCGTGACCAACGATAATTATGTTGACCGCAACAACCAGGTAATCGAAAATCTCGCGGCGTGGGACGGCGGGGCATTCCAGATCTTCTGGCCGTCGCTCCGCAATAATGAAATGGATTTTATCGGTTTCCGGAATGCCCTTTATAATCAATTGGCGACGCAGTTGGATTATGCTTACCAAAACCGTATCCCCGGGATCGTTTCGGCATCCCAACTTCCCGAGGGGGGCTATGCCGGAAATCTCGGCATTCCGTTGATCGCGGAAGAAAACATGGATCCTAATGCGATCAATGAGCTTCTTGGTGATATCGGGTCAAGCTACGCGCTTGCCGCCGCCATGGGTGTTGACCGTTACGCTGTATTGGGGTGGCTGGACTCCATCAATTACCTCTTTGGATATCTTGAAGCAAGGGCTGAGGCAGGAAATACGGATTACCCGTACGGCTTTTTGGATGCGGCAAGGTCCCGAAGTGAAGTCGCGAACAGTTACATCGGCGTCGATGTCGCTTCGACCATCCTTGGATTGGCGGGGAAGGGGTCCGAAGATTTTACGGCCTATCTCAGAAAGCGTAGCCTTGAAGTCGCGTACAACGGGCTCTACGACAGCGCAAGCCGGAAAATAGATATCAACAAGGCGACCGGTTCTCTTCCGAACACGCCGGAGTTCCCTGACAGGTCTTTAGCGGTTTTTAGTAATAAGGATTCCGAAGGGACGATTAATCATTTTTCAGCGGCGGCGACGGAAACTTACGGCGTCCGGTTGAGTTATACGGACCTCCAGGGTATGGCGGGTGGCCACTTCTGGAAATTAAAGGCTCCCAAATCTCCGTATGACGCGCAATCAAACCAGCTGATCCTTACTTATTCAGCGCTTGTTTCTTCGCAGCCTGTGCGGATCGTTTTGAGGAATGCGTCAGGGGTTGTCTATCAATCTGCGCCAGTTGTTCTTGAGCAGGGAACACAGTTTGGCCGGATTGTGATCGATCTTCCGAATCAAGCCGCTCTTTCAAGTATCGAACAGATCGATCTGATCGTGGATCCCGCGGATGCCGGGGTGCCGGCGACCGGGGATTTTACGATTCACGCGATCAATTTTCAGCATGTTCCTTCGGCGGAGAACTTGACCCCGACGGCAGGTCTCGGGAGCGGGGATGTGACCTCTTTGCCGGGGACCGGGACGGCGCAGGTTGCGAGTTCGCCGACGGGAAGCGTGATCACGAATCCTGGGGCAAATCTTTATCAGGTCGGGTTCGATCTCCGGACCGTTGGTGCTTTTACCGAGATGTACGCAAACTTCGATCCGGACAATAATGGCAGCAGCGTCGATCTTTCGGCGGTTCCGCAGCTTGTTTTTGGGGTAAGCTCCGATAAGGCAACGATGCTTAAGCTGGAGATCGAAGACAAAAGCGGAAAACGGGCGACCTATTACCTGAAGAATGTTGATGTGGCCAAGAATTATTACAAGTTTCTGACCGCGTCTGCTTCCGGGAAAGTAGATCTTACCCACATCAAAGGGATTCATTTTTCCGCGGTCGCGGGTTCGGTCAGCTCCGGCAATGAGATCGGAAGCTTTCAGGTTGAAATAGGCGGCTTGCAATATCCCTGATTTCAAACTAAAATCTGCGCGTTGATATCTTCTCCATTGCGGGGAGGATTATTCACACCCCTTGCTAAGGAGGCACATCTTGGATAATCCCATTTCCGGGTTGATTTTCTTCGCGCTTCTCGTCATTGGTTTCCTGATCGGCACGCCTATTTTTATGGCCAATCAGCTATTGGGTGGCGGTATCGGGGTGGTTTGGTTCTTCGGATCCATGATCATTGCGTCCGGGATTCAGATGGCTGCGCAGTGGGAAAAAGGGGTCGTGTTTCAGCTCGGCAAATTTAACCGTGTTACGGGGCCCGGTCTTTTTTTTATCATCCCGGTCATCGAAGAGGTCCGGAAGATCGATATGCGGGTCCTGACCATGGATATTCCTTCCCAGCAGGTGATCACCAAAGACAACGTTCCCGTGAAGATCAACGGGGTTATTTTCTTTAAGGTCGATGACCCGTCTAATGCGATCATCAAAGTCCAGGATTACCGCTACGCGATTTCTCAATATTCCCAGACATCGCTTCGGGACGTGATCGGGCAAATGACGCTGGACCAGCTTCTTACCGAGCGTGAAGAGATCGGGAAAAAGATCGAAGCGAACGTTGAGAAAGATACTGAAGCGTGGGGGCTTGAGGTCACGGGCATCCGGATTCAGGATATCGACATGCCGGAAGAACTTAAAAAGATGATGTCCCGCCAGGCGTCTGCCGAGCGTGAAAAACGCGCGACGATCACGAAGGCGGAGGGCGACCGGGAAGCTTCGGCGAACCTTGCTTTGGCCGCGCGGACGATGGCGGAAAGTCCGGGAGCTATGCAGCTCAGGACGCTCCAGACAATCGACGGACTCGGACCGACAGCATCGAATACGGTTGTTCTTGCGGTTCCCGTCAACATTATGACTGCAATCGATCAAATCGCGGAATTGGGGAAGAAAAAGGATAAACCCGTTCCGTAGGCTCCGGAAGCTGGGGCCGAGCAAAAAAAAGCCCCAGCTGTGAGTTCGAGTATCCCGCGCCTCACAGCAAAATAAATAACAAAGACTCAATTGCTTTTCGGGCGAAACGCTCTAGGCCTTGGCAGTTTTTCTCACGCTGAGGCTTTAGCTTTTTTAGAGGCCGCTGGGTTGCTACCCGCTTCTCATTTACTGGGCCTCATTTTTCAAAGATGTTATCTATAAAGCTCTCTAGTTAAAGGTTACCTGGGCCTTTCCGATTTGTCAATGGGGCCGGAATATGTCGTAAAGCGTTTCGCAGCAATGGTTTGCAGAAAGAAGCTTTCAAAAAAAATCTTGTGTGTTAAAATAGCACTTTCTGCACAGGAAAAGGATTACAGAAAACATGAGACCACTTAATACCACTGAAGAGATCATCCGGGATATCCGCGAGGGGCGCATGGTCATCGTGACTGATGACGAGACCCGCGAAAATGAAGGGGACCTTGTTTTTGCCGCGGATAAAACCACTCCGGAGATGATCAATTTTATGATGAAATTCGGCCGCGGGCTTATTTGTGTTCCGATGAGCGAAGAACGCATCCATGGCCTGGAACTGGATCCTATGAATCCCAATCCCGAAGATCCCATGAAGACGGCTTTTACAGTTTCGGTGGATGCGCGGAGCGGGGTAACGACGGGGATCTCTGCGTATGACCGGAACCGGACGATTGAACTTTTGGCAGACGTCAAAACCCGGCGCGAAGATCTCGTGATCCCGGGACATATTTTCCCCCTCAAGTCGAAAAAGGGCGGGGTGTTGCGCCGTGCCGGACATACGGAGGCTGCGGTGGACTTGATGCAACTTGCCGGACTTGGTCCGGTTGCCGTGATCTGCGAGATCGTCAACGACGACGGAAAGATGGCGAGGCTCGCTGACCTGATGCTTTTTGCGGAAACCCATGGCTTGAAAATGGGGACCATCCGTGATCTTATCGCCTATCGCACCCGGACCGACAAACTCGTCCGGCAGATCAGCGATGCCCAATTGCCGACGAAATACGGAACCTGGATCATCCGGATCTATGAGTCTCTTTTAGATGGAAGCCAGCATGTGGCTCTCGTGCAGGGCAAGGTGGGGGATCGACCTGCACTTGTTCGTGTTCACTCGGAATGTTTCACCGGCGATGTCTTGAGTTCACGGCGTTGTGATTGTCAGGATCAGTTGCACGCGGCAATGGAAATGATCAAAAAAGAGGGCGCCGGGGTGATCCTTTATATGAGGCAGGAAGGCCGAGGAATCGGACTGGCGAACAAGATCAAGGCCTATGCGCTCCAGGATAAACACGGCTTGGACACGGTGCAGGCGAACGAGGCGCTCGGTTTCAAACCCGATCTCCGGGATTACGGGATCGGAGCACAGATTTTGCATGATCTTGGACTTTCGAAATTGCGGCTCATGACCAACAATCCCCGGAAGATTGTCGGTCTGGAAGGATATGGGCTGGAAGTCGTAGAACGAATTTCGCTTCATACTCCGGCCAACCCGCTAAGTGAAAAGTATCTCAAAACGAAACAAGAAAAGCTCGGGCATATTCTCGACCTGGGACAGGGCACATGACGGTTTATCACGGGAAATTTTACGCGCCTAAAAAGAAATTCGGGATCGTTGTCTCCCGCTTCAACGAATACATCACGGGTCGTCTTCTCGAAGGGGCGCTCGTGGCACTTAAAAAAGCCGGAGTGCCTGAAAAAAATATTCGGGTGGTGTGGGTTCCCGGAGGGCTGGAAGTCCCGTTTTTCTGCAAAAAACTGAAAACCCAGACGGATTGCGACGCCGTGATCGCTCTTTCGTGTGTGATCCGGGGCGGTACTTATCATTTCGAGTGCGTGTCTAATGAGCTGACGCGCGGGATCGATCAGGTTGCACTTGAATCCGGTACGCCGATCGCCTGTGGCGTCATTACGGCGGATAATCTGGAACAGGCGATCGATCGCGCCGGACTTAAGTCCGGCAATAAAGGTGAGCAAGCGGCGCTTGCGGCGCTTGAGATCGCAAGCTTGGACGAACAATTGTCAGGGAAAAAGAAAAAACAAAAAACCTCCAGACGGAAACGTTGACCCCGGTCTTTGGAAACATGAAGGGACGGTTATGATCCGCAAGCGAACGCAGGCCCGTGAATGTGCGCTTCAAGCCCTGTATCAGCACGAGATCAATCCGGAGCCTTTCCCGGAACTTTTTAAGAGGTTCTGGGGCCAGCATGAGGAATCTTTTTCCCAGGAGATCCGGAATTTTACGGAAGCGCTGGTTCAGGGAACTTCGGACCATCTGCCCGAAATCGATGAAGTCATCACCCGGTACGCGGACAACTGGGAGCTTTCGCGTATGGCCATCATTGACCGGAATATCATGCGTTTCGGAGTGTATGAACTTCTTTTCCTTGCCGACATCCCCCCGAAAGTGACGATCAACGAAGCGGTAAATCTTGCGAAGAAGTTCTCGCAGGAGGAATCCGGAAAATTCGTGAACGGCATTCTCGACAAGATCAACCACACCGAAAAACCCCGCAACCCCAAAAACGATGCCGCGCCCGAAGCATGAAAAGTGGATGGCTTTGGCCATCCGGTTAGCCGAAAAGGGCCGGTTCACTGCAGCGCCCAATCCGATGGTGGGCGCGTGTGTCGTTTCGAAGGGAAAACTGGTCGGATCGGGATACCATGCGCGGTTCGGTGGCCCCCATGCGGAACCCCAGGCCCTGGCGCAAGCGGGGGCCAAGGCCCGCGGCGCGACGCTCTACGTAACTTTGGAACCCTGCGCTACGTGGCAGAAAACCCCGCCTTGCGCACCTCTGATTAAGGAAAAAGGCATCCGTGAAGTCGTGGTCGGATGTATTGATCCGAATCCGCTGAATCGTGGCAAAGGTGTCCGGTTCCTCCGTAGCGAGGGGATTCCGGTGACAACCGGTGTTCTGTCGGACCGGATCCGGAAGCAGAACGAGGGATTTTTCTCTCTCTCGACCGCCCGCCGGCCTTTTGTGACCTTAAAGATGGCGCAGACGCTTGACGGGAAGATTGCGACGCGCACCGGTCTTTCTCGGTGGATCTCGTCGCCGCCGGCGCGTGATTTTGTACACCGGCTTCGTGCGGAACAGGATGCGGTGCTTGTCGGGCAGAATACTTTTGCCAAGGATGATCCGCGGTTAACGGTCCCGAAGGGGTCTCCGTCTCTTGTTGCGGGGAAGCCCTGGAAAATCGCGATGGTCTCTGCCAAAGGTTGGTCGCAGGAAGCGCGGATTTTTTCGGACGATCGGCTTACGATCCTTGTATTTTCCGAAAAGCATCTTGGAACGCTCGCTAAAAAAATGAAGGCCCGGAAGGGGACTTCCATGCTTCTTCCCGTTAAGGAGAAGAACGGCAGAGTGGTAGTTCCGGAACTTTTGCGAAAGTTGGCGGCTTTGGGAGTGAGCAAGCTTCTTGTGGAAGGCGGGGGAGAACTGGCCTGGTCGTTCCTGGAAGCGGGTTGCGTGGACCGCGCGGTGTGGATCATGGCGCCCAAGATCTTTGGCGGCCGGGACGCCAAAACCTCCGTGGAAGGTCCCGGGGTCAAGGCACCGGCGCAGGCGTTTTTGTTCTGTCCGGAAAAAGTGACACGTTTGGGCGAGGACTGGATTTTTGAAGGGGTATTTCAAAAGAAAGGACATTGAGGAATATTTATGTTTACAGGGATCATTGAAAATCAGGGGACCGTGATCAAAAAAGAAGAACGTGGCGGGCAGATCCGTTTTGGATTCCGTTTTCAGAAAAAAGAAAAAGGCCTGAAGGTCGGAGACAGCATCATGACGGACGGGGTTTGTCTGACTGCGGTGAGGGTTAGCTCCGGTCACTATGAAGTGGATGTGGTACGACAAACGCTGGAAGCGACGACGCTCGGAACTCTTGAAATGGGGAGCCGCGTGAATCTGGAGCGGTCCCTGAAGGTGGGCGATCCCCTTGGGGGGCATTTTGTGACGGGCCATATCGATGGCCGCGGGACCGTTGTCAAAATCGAGCGACGGAATAAGAATACGACCTTGTTCATTCAGACTTCCAAGGATATAATCGCCCTGCTCGCGGACAAAGGATCGGTGGCCTGTGACGGGATCAGCCTGACGGTTCAGAAAGTCAAGGGGGCCGTATTCCAGATAGCGGTGATCCCGCACACGCTCAAGGTCACGACTCTGGGGATCAAGAAGGTAGGGTCGCAGGTTAATCTGGAAGTGGACATCGTGGCCCGTTATTTGCAGATGTGTTTTGCCGGGCAGAAGGCGAAAAAGACGTTCTCATCGCGGACGATCCTGAAAGAGCTTCTCAAACAAGGATTCTGAGTGAAGAAAAAATTTGAACTTCTGGCAAAGTCCGAAGTTCTTTCTCCTTTTCGCAAGGAATTGCGAGTGTTTCTCGATCAGGCAGGGTGGGGAAAAAAGGAGACCGGGGAGATCCTCCTCGCGGTCGATGAAACCCTGACGAATATTATCCGCCATGCCTACGGGGGGCAACCGGGTCGCATGGTCGTTGAGGTTGATGACCGCGGCGATGAGATCGAGTTCGTGTTCGAGGATCAGGGAAGGCGTTTTGATCCCACCCAGGTGCCGCTACCCGAGCTCCCGCGCGAAAAGCCAGGGGGGCTTGGGGTTCATTTTGTACGAACGATCATGGATCGTGTGATCTATGACGGAAATTATCCGGAAGGCAATCGTCTTCATCTGATCAAGAAAAAAGCCAAAACTTAAAGGGGGAAGATGCTCTATGAAGATCCGAACCGAAAGCCAAGGCGATACACACATTTTGGAGCTCGAAGGCGAGCTGGACTATCATTCTTCGCCGGAGCTCCGCGAGAAGCTGAACGAGCTGGTTGCAAAACAGGCCGCCAAGATCCTGATCAATCTTAAAGGCGTGGATTATATGGACAGCTCGGGCATTGCTACGTTCGTTGAAGCGTTCCAGAAAACCAAGCGTTATCAGGGCCGGTTGATTCTTGCCGAACTTACGGCGACTGTTCGGGGCGTTTTTGAGATCGCGAAGCTCGAGAGCATTTTTGAGATCGCTCCGACGATTGAAGAGGCGCGGGGCCGGTTGGCTTTAAAATCGTAACTTTACGGGAATCGTTCTTCTTATGAAGGAATTTGCCGGAAAAACAGGGCAGACATTGTTCTTTGTGCTCGCGGGCGTGGCCCGCCTGTGGGAGCTTGGGGCGGCGGTGGTGGGTTACACGCTGAGCTCTTTCTTCAAACGAAAAGTTATTCCCCGCGAAACATTTTTCCGCCAGATGGTCCTGATGGGGATTGATTCCACGGCGATCGTTTCTCTGGTGGGCGGTTCTGTCGGAACCGTGCTTGCGTTGCAGGCGGCGTATTCGCTTAAGACGTTTGGTGCGATCATGTACACTGGAAGCCTCGTGAGCGTTGCGATGGCGCGCGAGCTTGGCCCACTCATTGCATCGATCGTGATTTGCGGCCGCATCGGTGCGCGTATGGCCGCCGAGATTGGAACCATGATGGTCCAGGAGGAAGTGGACGCCCTGACGACCATGGGCATCAATCCCATCCGGTATCTGGTGCTTCCGCGTTGTCTTGCCCTCGCCATCATGCTCCCGTGTCTGACTGTGATCGCGGATCTCATGGGGATGCTCGGAGGTTTTGCGATAGGAACGACGGGGCTCGGGATCAATCCTTATATTTATATTGCCAAGAGTCTTGACGCCCTGGTGCTCAAGGACGTTTACACGGGACTTCTGAAGAGTTTTATTTTCAGTATTTTGATCGCGCTCGTGAGCTGTCACCAGGGGTTGTCTGTTTCCGGAGGGGCGGACGCGGTGGGGAAGGCGACCACGCAGGCGGTTGTGATCTCGATTGTTCTTATCATCGTTGTGGACTGCGTGGCGACCGCGGTCATTTATTACGCGCTCCCGACCTGAGAAATCTATGACCCATATTATCGAAGTCAAAGAACTGGTGAAATGTTTCGGGGATCGCGCGGTCCTTGACGGGATCAATGTGAATATCCCGCAGGGGAAGATTACGGTCATCATGGGCGGTTCCGGTTGCGGTAAGACGACGTTCCTCCGGCACTTGATCGGCCTTCATCAGCCAACTTCCGGAGAGATCCTTGTGGACGGGAAGAATACCGTCGGGCTCAAGGAAAAAGAGATGAACGAAGTCCGCCGCAAGTTCGGCATGCTTTTTCAGGGTTCGGCGCTTTTTAATTCCATGACCGTGGGCGAGAACGTTGCTGTTCCGTTGAAAGAACACACGGAGCTTTCGGCTGATATTATCCGGATTATTGTCCGGGTGAAACTGGAACTGGTCGGGCTGACCGGGTTTGAAAGTTTTATGCCCCATCAGATCTCGGGCGGGATGAAAAAACGCGTCGCGCTCGCACGGGCCATAGCGCTTGACCCTAAAATCGTTTTCTATGACGAGCCGGGAGCGGGGCTTGACCCGATCACGGCCAGCATGATCGACCGTCTGATCCTCGACCTATCCAAGAAGCTTAACATCACGTCCGTGGTCGTCACGCACGAAATGAAAAGTGCCTTCCGGATCGCGGACCAGGTGATCATCCTTCATAAGGGAAAAGTTCTCCAGGTCGGCACGGCTGAGGAAATCAAGAATTCGAAGAATTCCTACGTTCAGCAGTTTATTCAGGGCGAGCCGGAAGGTGTCATTCCGTTCAAACAGACCAGTGAGGCTTATTTAAAAGGACTTTTGGAAACATAAAGGAGACCAGTATGGATTCTGCGAATTCTTATTCATCTTCAGAAATTCGGTCAGGATTTTTTGTGCTTCTCGTCTTGATCATGCTTTTGGTGCTCACCTTTGTGGTGGGGGGGTATTTTAAGGGCGGTGCCGATGCGTGGCAGGTCCGCTTCGGATATTTGAGCGGTCTTGAAGACAATGCTCCCGTCTATTATGCGGGCCGCGAGGTTGGAAAGGTCGAAAAAATTGAGCTTGTCAGAGGCTCTGCCCGTCCGGTGCTCGTTACGGTTAAGGTTTCCGCGGACGCCTATATTCGGAAAGATACGGCGGCCTATATTGATACGCTCGGCATGATGGGGGAGAAATTCATCGAGCTTTCGACGGGTTCGCAAACGGCTCCGGCGCTTGCCCCCGGGACGATCATCGAAGGCACGGATCCGATCCCCATGCATGTTCTGATTCGTAAGATGAACCTTTTGGCGGATGAAATGGAAAAAATGGTCGGCACGTTGAATCCTCTCCTGAAAACCGTTAACCAAATGGCGGAGGGGCATTCGGAAGAAATCTCTAAGAGTATCACCAACATCCACGAAGTGACGGCTAATTTACGGGATATGACTGCGGATCTCAAACTCCGGCCGTGGCGTCTTTTGAGGAAGGGTTCCTAGGAGGATCCATGAAAAAGTTTTTTGCGTTGCTCTTGACGTTTGCCTTTGTTTCTGCCCCCGTTGTTTTTGCCGAGGAGGCAACTGCCGGGGATTATTTTTACGGCATTGGGACCAAGTTCGGCCGTGGTTTTGAAAATACTGTGACAAGTCTTGCTGAGATCCCTTGCACGATCCATTCGGACATGAGCGACAAGGGGGGCACGGGGTTCTTGACGGGATTCGGAAAAGGGACTTTGTTCATGCTGCGGCGGATGTTGATCGGCGTGACGGAGGTCGGTACTTTTTTCATTCCGATGGAACGGACCATCCCGCGTGTTTGCCACGAGGAAAAGCCGGCAGTCGCCTAGGTTTTACGATCCCGAAAAGACGGGATTGTTCCTTGACGCGACGGGACCTGCTCTTATAATAACTTGCGTGATAAGAGATTTTAAATTTAAGGAGAATTTATGACGACGAATGGGCAGAATTCTGCGGTGAAGGATCCTGAAGTCCAGGACGCGCAGTTTTTTGCGGCAATCGGTTATCTGAGCTTCCTCTGTTTTGTCCCGCTGATCTTAAAAAAAGACAACAAGTTTGCGCATTTTCACGGCAAGCAGGCTTTGGTTCTTTTTATCCTGGAGCTCGCGGCGGGTATTCTGAAAGTAGTTCCCGCAATCGGGGACTTGGTTTTTACCTCGTCGTTTGTCGTGCTGGGGATCGTTTCGCTTGTTGGGGTCGTGAAAGTTCTCATGGGGGAGAAGTGGGAGATTCCCGTGATTTCGGACATCGCCGGGCGGATCACGATCTAGAAAACAGATCAGGGTTTCTTTACAAAACGTTTTATAGGGCGCATTTTCAAGGCCATCATGCTAAATGGAGCCAAAAAACAGCTGAATATCGGTCAGGACTGGTTTGTGGTCCTGAATCCTCTCAAAAGCGAGCTCGAACGAAACAAAATCGCCAAAGAGATCGCAAAGGTATTCCGCCTTCCGGTGGAAGAAGCGTTGGACCTGGTTGCGAATACCCCGATCATTCTTCTTGATAATCTGCTTTATGCAACAGCCCTTCAGTTGAAGCAATATTTCCGCAATATCCAGGCGGACATTCTCGTCAGTAACGACAGCTTTCTTAAAAGACGTTGTTATCGCACCGTTTGGCCAACGCCGCCGAGCATTTCGTTCTTGCACGAGGTCGATCTCGCTCAGGGACCTCAGAAAACGGAAGAAAAACTGGACCATGAGGAAGCGATCCAGGAAATCCGTTCCTGGGTTCAAACCGAAGGGGCCGTTCCGGAGCGCGATGCCCACAGCTCCAACAAGAATGGGTTCGGGACCCGCCACTTCCGCAGCTTGCTGGAGGAAGAACGCGAAAAATTCTTAAAAGAGAACGTCGGGTTGAAGGAGCGAGGGGAGCAGTTGCGCAAGGCCCTTGAAAAGGCCCAGGCCGAATCTCAGGAGCGGGAGAGGGCGCTTCAGATGAGTCAGGCCGAAAGCAAACACCGGGAAAAAGAGATCCAGGAACTTCAGACCCTTGCCAACCATGCGGAAGAGAAGTACGAACTGCTTCGGGAGGAATTCCGTCAGACCCGGCATTTTTTCGAGGAAAAACTTGCGGCCCAGGAGAAAAGTTCCGCGGAGTTTTTCCGTCAGATCGAAGAACGCGATTTGACGAACAAAGAACTGATGCAGGAAAAACAGGCTCTCCAGAAAAGTTTTTCCTCTGCCAAGAATGATTTACAGAAAGTCCGGGAAGAACAGGACCGAACTCGGGGCGAATGGGAAAACCAGATGGCCCACCTTCGTCGCGAGATTGAAAACCAGAAGAAAACGGCGGAAGAATTCCATGCAAAGATCCAGAATCTTGAGGAAGGGAAGAAAATCGTGGAGGCGAGCGAGGCGAGGCTGATGCGGGAACTCGAGCTCCAGACGCAGCAGGCCAAACGGTGGGAACAAAAAGCCTCCGATCTCGAAAAAGACATTCGCCGGCTGCGGGAATCCTTTGAGGAACAGCTTAAGTCCTGGCAGCTTCGGCTCGCGCAGCTTGAGGCTCGGGAGCATGATTTGGAAAAAGCTCGCAAGCAGATCCGCCAGCTCCATGCGGAGCTGGAACAACGGGAATTTATCCAGAAGAAGACTCAAGTCCATGAGCAGTTGACCGCCAAAGAAACCCGTCTGAAGCAGCTCGTCAAGCATCAGGAGAAGCTCGAGGCTGAGATCCGGGATCGTGAAGAGGAAATGCGCAAGCTCCTCAATGAGCAGGAGACGATCGAGCGCGAAGTGATCGAAGCGAAACAAACTCAGCGGCATCTTGCCGAAAAGTTGAAGCGCGAAAGTGTCCCTTCGGAGCATTCGGATAATTCCGTGCCCTCCAGCCCGTCCGGGGCTTTGTCGTCCGAGTCTCGTCCTGAGGTTTTTGATGATTGAGTTGGTCTTGAATAAGATCAAGGTGGATGAAAATCGCCACGAACAACTGGTGGTTTTTCGCGAGAAGGACGGGAATCGTTTTCTTCCGGTGGTCATTGGGTTGCCGGAGATTCATGCGATTAAAATGAAATTGAGCGGGGTCAAACCGCCGCGGCCCATGACGCATGATCTGATGCTCAATCTCGTCGAGGGGTTGGGCGGTAAGCTGGAGAAGGTCCTGATCGACAAGCTCGATAACAACACCTTTCATGCCAAGCTCTATATTCGAAAATCGGACGGCAAGGAGATTGTGGTGGATGCTCGGCCGTCTGACAGTGTTGCGATGGCGTTGCGGGCCCAGATTCCGGTTTTTGCGGATCGTGAGGTTTTGAACGCTGCAAGCGTTTTTGAGGTTTGATTTCATGAGGACGAAAGTCTGTGATGTTGCCATCATTGGCGGCGGCGGCGCGGGAATGACCGCGGCGCTTTATACTTCGCGTGCGGATCTTTCCACGGTCCTTTTTGAGAAGCTTATGCCGGGCGGGCAGATCGCTTCCACGGACCTTGTGGAGAATTATCCCGGATTCCCGGAAGGGATTCTCGGACCTGAGATCGCTCAACGGATGGAGGCTCAAGCTAAACGGTACGGCGCGGAGATCCTCTATGAGGAAGTCCGGAGCATCTCGAAGAAGGGGGATTTTTTCGAGGTTGCGGGTGCGGAGGGTTCTTATCAGGCAAGAACGGTGATCTTGGCGATGGGGGCTTCGTTTCGGACGCTTGGCCTTCCAAGGGAAAAAGAACTTACGGGCAAGGGGGTTTCGTACTGTGCGACCTGCGACGGAGCTTTTTTTAGAGGCAAAACGGTGGTGGTGGTGGGCGGAGGAGATTCTGCGTTGCAGGAGGGTCTTTTTCTGACGCGTTTTGCTTCCAAAGTGACGATCATTCACCGGCGGGACCAGTTGCGAGCGAGTCCGATTCTTCAGGCCCGGGCAAAGGCCAATCCCAAAATGGATTTTATCTGGGATACGGTTATCGAAAAGATCGAAGGTGCGCAAAAAGTCGAAGGTGTTTCACTGAGGAACGTTAAAACGGGAATCGTCGGGCGGCTTTCTACGGATGCGGTTTTCGTGTTTGTCGGGCATGATCCGAACAGCGCGCTTGTCAAAGGTTTCGTGGACATGGATGAAAAGGGTTACGTGTTGACCGGGGCATCACTTAAGACCTCGGTCTCCGGGGTTTTTGCAGCCGGGGAAATCCGCAAGGGGGCCGTGAAACAACTTGTGGCGGCTTGCGGGGACGGTTGTGAAGCGGCGTTGGCGGCGCAAGCCTATCTGGATGACCTTTCTTAAAAACAGTCTCATTTTTTGGTTGGAAAGGAGATTAATATGGGTTTTGAAAAAGAGTTTGAGCAGAACATGAAACAGTTGATGCGGCTTCTTAAAAAAATGATGACGCAGTATCCTCTCCAGGGCAAGGACCCTGCCGAGGTGATGAAGTTCCTCAAGGACATCAAAGACAAGGGCCCAGAGGTTAATATCTTTTTTCTGAATCTCGCGCCTCTTTCCCCCGAGGAATACGATGAAATCGAGGAGATGCTGGAGGCGGACTTCGTCGGGGAGACTTTCAAGTCCTCTGAAATGAAGTGCGAGCTTAGTTTTGAGGACAAGGAATTTCTCAAAAAACATGGTATCAAATATTAAAAGGCATCCATGAACCTCCGGAAGTGTTCCCTTTGTTTCCTTTCGCTCCTGGTTTTCGGGGTCTGTTCCGTGGCGCAGGCGGCCGGTCCTTTCGATCATTCTCTCTGGGATGCTTTCCTCAAGAAATATGTGAATGAACAGGGCGACGTCAATTATCAGGCGGTTAAAAAAGATCCGGTCCTTCTGAATGATTATCTGCAGCAGCTCGGAACGGTGACTGAGATAGGGATGAGGCTTGAAGACTGGCCGAGGGAAGAGATGATAGCGTTCTGGCTGAACGCTTACCATGCGGCGCTCGTTAAGATGGTTATAGAAAATTATCCCGTCACGACGGTTCAGAAGATCCCGAGTTTTTGGGATATTACGGTCGTGAAGCTCGGGCCGCCGGAGAAGGATAACAGTCAGGCGCAATATAGTCTGAACGATGTCCGGGTTTTGAAACTGATCGGGATTTTTCGTGACGAAAAGATCCACCTTGCGTTATCGTTGGCTGCTCGCGGGGGACCCCGGCTGAAGCGGGAGGCCTTTACGGGCCCCAAAGTGGAAGGTCAGCTTTTTATGATTTCCCGCGAGTTTGTGAATGACCCCCGTTTTGTGGATATTGTCCCGGGGCGGAAAAAGATCAATCTTTCAAAGGTTTTCAAATGGTATGATCGGGACTTTGACCTGGATTTCGGAGTTCCCGAGCCGATCGGGAAGTTTTCGAAAACAGAATCCGCTGTTCTCTCATTTCTGGCTTATTATCTGGAAGATAACGCGAAGACCGAATACCTCCAGGAAGGCCGCTACAAGATCAGCTACCCCGCGTTTGACTGGGCGCTTAACGACTGGTCGGAAAATGTGGTTTCGGCTTCCTCCGCGCCAGCAAAGTCCTAACTCCTTATGAGTCAAGGAGTAACAAAAATTTAAAAAGCATTGACAGCCCCGGGCAATTCCCCTAAGATACTGCACTTCTTAACGGAAAAAGGAGTTATTTCATGAGCAATTATGCAATCATCGAAACGGGTTCCAAGCAGTACTGGGTGGTGCCCAATCAAGTGATAGAAGTCGAGCTTTTGTCGGCGGCCGAAGGGCAAAAAGAAGTCACTCTGGATCAGGTCCTATTGGTTCAAGATGGCGGAAATGTGAAGATCGGGACCCCTACGGTGGCTGGCGCAAAAGTTGTTTGCGAGAATCTTGGCGAGATGCGTGGGATTAAGACCGTTCATTACAGGATGCGTCGCCGCAAGTCTTCACGCCGCAAACGCGGGCACCGGCAGGATTTGTTGAGGCTTCGGGTCAAAGAGATCCAGGCCGGAAAATAATACTTTTAAGAGGGAGCCATGGCACATACAAAGAGTCAAGGAAGTACAACAAACGGAAGAGATTCAAATTCTAAACGCCTGGGCGTCAAAGTTTATGGCGGCCAGAAGATCCGCGCGGGCGGGATCATTGTTCGGCAGCGGGGTACGCGCTATCGTCCCGGAAATTTTGTCGGGGTGGGGACCGATTACACCCTTTTTGCGAAGCGTGACGGGATCGTCGAATTTCGTCCTAACAAATCCGTTCATATTATTCCGAGTTGATCCGGTTTAACCGAAATCAAAAAAGGCTAAAAAGCGATCCCTCGCTTTTTAGCCTTTTTCTTTTTTGAGGGCCTTATGCTCGATAAAATTCATCTCACCATCCAAGGCGGCCGCGGCGGCAGAGGCTGCGAAAGCTATTACCACCGCACGGATCACAAGAGCGTTCCCAACGGCGCTGACGGGGGCGATGGCGGGAGCGTGATCTTCTGCGCTTCGCACAATGCGCCTGGTCTTGATCGGCTCAAACTCAAACAGCATCTAATAGCGGAGTCCGGTGAGCACGGTGGTAGTGTGAACAAGCGGGGCCGCAAAGGCGCGGACCTTATCGTTCTCGTTCCACTCGGGACATCCATTTATAATCGTGAAAATCACCTTGCGATTCGCGATCTCTGCCATGAAGGCGAGACCGTGGTGGTTGCCAAGGGGGGGCGCGGCGGTGTCGGCAATATTGGTGACAAGATAGCGACACCGGGAGAGGAAGGGGAACTTCTCGAGGTCGATGTCGAGTTTAGGATCATCGCGGACGTTTTTCTGGTCGGGCTTCCGAGCTCGGGGAAATCTTCCTTGCTGCATCATCTGACGCGTGCCAATGTTGAGGGGAAGGATTATCCCTTTGCGACACGGTCACCGGTTCTCGGGGTGTACGGTTATGACGATTACAAACAGATCAATTTTTGCGAATTGCCTTCGATCTATGAGGGTTCCACGCAGGGGCGTGGTCTTGGAACGGATTTTCTCAAACACCTGGCCCGGGCGAAGCTTATTGTCTTTATGCTGGATACGACGATGAAGTATGCCGCAACGGTAACGGAGGGACTTGCGACGCTCCACAAGATTGCTTACGAACATCAGCCGGCGCTTCGTCAGATCCCGTCCATCGTGGTGGTCAACAAGATCGATCTTGGCGAAGACCTTGGCAGAATCCAGAAGGAGCTTCAGGGGCTGGACCAGCTCTATTTTTTGATTTCTGTGAAAACGGGAGAAGGGGTAGAATCTTTGCTGGATTTCATCAAGGAAAGGATTGAAAGCGAAGGTCATGTCTGAGCGGTTGCGTTATGCGAAGAAGATCGTTATCAAAATCGGGACGAGCATCCTCAAAACCCGGGCGGAAAGTTTTTCCTTCCAGGAGCATACCCGCGTTTGTCGCGAGATCTATGGCCTGATCCAGAAGGGCCGCCAGCCGGTGCTTGTGAGCTCGGGGGCGATCGCGCTTGGGATGAAGACCTGCGGTTTCAAAAAACGTCCGAAAGAAATGGCGGAACTCCAGGCCTGCGCGGCGATCGGGCAGGATAAATTGATGCACGCCTACGAAAGCTTTTTCTCCCAGAAAAAAGTTCACACCGCACAACTTCTTCTGACGCGCGACGGTCTTGAAGACCGAAAGCGCTTTCTTTGTGCCCGCAACACCCTTGAAACCCTCTTGAGAATGAATGTTTTGCCGATTGTCAACGAGAATGACACTGTGGCGGTCGAGGAGATCGCATTCGGGGACAACGACATCTTGTCTGTGCACGTGGCCCATCTGGTCGGGGCCGATCTTCTTATCAACCTTTCAGACGCTGAAGGGTTTCTTCTCAAAGATGGCACGCGTGTTCGCGAGGTGACTTCCGAGGATGAGATCGACAACAAATTGCTGATGCATCTGGCCGATACCAAGCGTGAAGAGACCGTCGGCGGCATGCGTGCCAAGCTTAAGGCGGCACGCGTTGCGATGCGGCTTGGCATTCCTTTCATGATCGTGAACGGGCACAAACCGGACGTTCTGCAGGATATCATCCAGGATAAAGATGTGGGCACGCTTTTCATTGCCTCGGGTTCCAAAAAAGGCCTCCGGAAAAAATGGATCGCGTTTTCTGCTACCCGCCACGGAAATTTGGTGGTGGACCAGGGAGCGCATCAGGCACTGCTTCAGAATAAAAGTCTCTTGCCGGGCGGGATCGTCAAGGTTAAAGGAGATTTTGAGGCGGGACAAGTGGTTGAGATCGAAACCGTTGAGGGAAGGGTCCTGGGCCGTGGCGTTGTGCATTATGACAGCAGGGAGCTTGCGTTGATCGCCGGGAAAAAGACCGGGCAGATCGAGGCAATCCTCGGGAAAAAATCTCATGATGAAGCGATCCATCGTAACGATCTTGTGATCTGGAGCGAAAGATAATATGTCGGGGGCCTGGAAGGACGAACTTACGGGGGTCTTAAAGGGGGCGCGGCAGGCCGCTGCGGAAGCCGCCCGGTGGTCTCCTGTCTTCAAAAGAAAACTTTTGCTCAATATTGCGGCGGCGATCACGAAAAACGCGACAGCGTTGATCAATGAGAACCGGAAAGATCTTGTGGCTGCGCGGGCGTGCGGTATCTCTGCGGCCATGATCGATCGGCTCACCCTCAATGAAAAACGGATCCGGGCTATGGCGGAAGGGGTCCGGGCCGTTGCTTCGCTTAAAGATCCGATCGGTGTGGTTTTGGCAAAGTGGAAACGGCCGAACGGCCTCAGGATCCAAAAAGTGGCGGTACCCCTCGGCGTGATCCTGATGATCTATGAGTCCCGTCCGAATGTGACCGTGGAATGTGCGGCGCTTTGTCTCAAAAGTTCGAACGTGGCGATCCTTCGCGGCGGGCGCGAGGCTATGGCGTCCAACCGTGCTTTCGTGAAGATCTTCAAAAATGTCCTAAAAAAACACGCATGTTCCTCTTGTCTCGTGAATCTTGTTGCGACGACGGATTATGCCGCACTCGATTTTCTTCTTGAACAGGAAGGAAAGATCGACCTTGTGATCCCTCGCGGCGGGGAACAGCTCATCCGTAGGGTTGTGGCGAAATCACGGATCCCTGTAGTTAAACATTACCAGGGGATCTGCCATGTGTACGTCGATAAAAAGGCCGATCTCAGGAAAGCGCTTGCGATCACGCTGAACGCCAAGTTGCAGCGCCCCGGAGTTTGCAATGCTATGGAAACGCTTCTTGTGCATCAGGATATTGCCGCAAAGTTCCTTCCCGAAGCGGGACGTTTGTTTCGCGACGGCGGTTGCGAGGTCCGGGGGGATGCCGTGACTCTGAAATATATTCCTTGGGCGAAACGCGCGAAGGCGGGGGACTACGGTTATGAGTTTCTCGATAAGATCCTTGCGGTTCGCGTGGTCAAAGATCTCGAGGAAGCGATCCTTCATATCGAAACCTTCGGCTCCCATCATACCGATGCTATTGTGACTACCGATCAACGGGCCGCCCGGATTTTTAAAGCCAGGGTTGATTCGTCGTCCGTGATGGTCAATGCTTCGACGCGGTTCTCTGACGGGTTTGAATACGGGTTTGGTGCCGAGATCGGGATCTCGACTGACAAAGTTCACGCCCGCGGTCCGATGGGGTTGGAAGGCTTGACGTCGTACAAGTACATCGTGGAAGGACATGGACAGATCCGTACCTAAAGGCGGTTCCGCCGCATGAAGATCGGCATTTTTGGAGGCACCTTCGATCCCGTTCATTTCGGACATCTGGAACTCGCGCGAAGCGCCCTGGTCCAGTTCTCTCTCGATAAAGTCATTTTTGTTCCCGCCTGTCAGCCGCCTCATAAAACAGAACTCAAATACCTGACCTCTCCCAAGGATCGTTATGAAATGGTCCGTCTTGCAATCGCGGGGGAACCTGCCTTCGGGATCTCGGACTGCGAATTAAATCGAAAGGGGGTCTCCTATACGGTCGACACTCTTCGTTATTTCGAAAAACAGTTCCCCGGGGCGGAGCTTTTTTTGATCCTCGGACAGGATGCTTTCGAAATGATCGATACCTGGCATCAACCGCTCGAAATCCGGAAGCGTGTGAAATTCTTGGTCGCAAAGAGGGGGTTGTTGCCGGCCATGACCTTGGAAATTCCGGACGTTTCTTGGGTCCGGATGCCTTTATGTTCGATCTCAGCCTCTGGGATCCGCGAAGCGATCAAGCAGGGGAAGAAAACGGACGATTATCTTCCGCAGGAAGTGTTGCGCTATATTCAGGTCCGGAACCTCTATCATGGGAAAACATAAGCTGTGGAACTGACGTTGCATTGCGGGATCCTTTTGGTGCTTTTTTTTCTGTCCGGATTTTTTTCATCTTCCGAAACGGCTTTGTTCTCCCTGACAAAGCTCGATAAGCGGCGTCTGAAGGAGCAGTACCCCAACCTTTCCAAGTGGATCTTTGAGCATCTCCAAAAACCCCGCAAAACCCTTGGAACGGTTTTGATCGGCAATCTTGCGGTGAACACGCTGGCGACAGCCATCGTGACGCTCATTGTCCTGAAGGTTTGGGGAGAGAAACGCCTTGGGCTCAGTATGGCGGTTTTCACGGTTTTCCTTGTTATTTTCTGTGAATTGTTCCCCAAGATCGTGGCGGTCCGGTCCCGGGTCAAGATGGCCCTTTTAGTTTCGATGCCCCTCGAGTTCTTCTCAAGGATTTTTGCTCCTTTGCGTCTCGTGATGCGGTTTCTGACGGAGCGTATTCTGTCCCTTCTGATCCGGGAAAAGATCGAGCAATCGGATATGATCTCGGAAAAAGAGCTCAAAGTTCTTGTCAAAATCGGTGAAGAAGAAGGTGTTTTGGGGGGGCAGGAGCGCTATATGATCCAGAAGCTTCTGGATCTCGGAGAACGTCCGGTCAAAGATATCATGACGCCCCGTACGGATATGATCGGGCTGGACGTGGAAGATCCTGCGGAAAAGCATGAAGAGTCGATTCGGAAATATCATTTTAGCCAACTCCCGGTTTTTCAGGGAACCCCGGATCATATCCTTGGCGTTGTGGAGTCTCAGCGGTATCTTTTGCAGGACCCCCGACCGGAGCTTGTTCGAGTGATGCGGGAAGCTCTTTTTGTTCCCGAGAGTAAACGGATCGATGATCTTTTGGAGACTTTTCGTGACAAAGGAGAGAATTTTGCCGTTTGCGTCGACGAGTTTGGCGGGACGGCCGGCGTGGTGACGCGCGAAGACATTCTTGAAGAGATCTTCGGCGAGTTTTATGACGAATATGCCAAAGTGGAAAATCCTATCCGGAGTTTGAGCGGGAATCTTTATGTCGTTGAGGGAAAGGTTAATTTGCAGGAGTTCGACGAATATTTTTCGGTGAATCTTGTCTCCGAAGAAGCCACGACACTGGGCGGCTATCTACTCGAAAAAATGGGCGTTGTTCCTTCAAAAGGGGCCCGGTTCGAGACGGAAGATTTCGAGTTCACGATCCAGGCCATGATTCGTCAGCGTATCCATCAGGTGATCGTCAGGAGGCTCCGGTGATCGGTCTTGCGCTCACTTTTCTGATAGCGCTCGCGGCCTCGGCCGTTTTTTCGGGAACCGAAATGGCTTTTGTGTCTTCGAATAAGTTGAAGCTTCGGGAAATGGCTGATGCGGGGGATCGCAGGGCGCGGTTCATTATCCGCCTTCAGCAGAACCCGAATTATTTTCTTACCGCGGTTTTGATCGGGAACAATGTGGCGAATGTTACGGCGACCGCGGTTTTGACCTACTTTCTGAAGGAATACCTCGGGTGGAATAATGAATGGCTTGTGATGCTGATTTTGGTTCCTGTGCTTGTGGTGCTTGGCGAGATGGTCCCGAAGGATTACGGGCGTTTGCGTGCGATCCCTGCTTTGAAGGGGCAGGTCTTCTGGCTTCAATGGATCCAGCGCATTTTTTATCCTCCCATTATGCTGTTTTTCAAGGTCATTGATTTTTTTTGGCCGTCGCTTCAAAAGAGGGAACGGCGTGATATTTTTGTAAATGAAGAGGAATTTCGATCTTTGATCGAAGAGAGTACGCATCGAGGGATCGTGGGTGCCCAGGAGGAGAAGTTGATCCATACGATCCTTGATTTTGAGCGGACCCAGGTTCGGTCGGTGATGATTCCTGTTGAGCAGTCGCCGATGGTGGATATCCAGAGCCGGATCGAGGACGTGAAGCGTATCGCTCTCGCAAGCCATGCTAAAATGCTCCTGGTTTACGAAGAGATCCCGTCCATCGTGATGGGGATGATCTATGTGTTCGATATTCTCTGGGAAGAGGAAAATGCCCGGGGACTCCATGATTTTCTGAGAGCGCCGGTTTTTATTTCGGAAGATACCTCCATCGAAAAGGCTTTTCTGACTCTTCAGCAGAAGCGCCAGTCCTATGCCGCGGTGATTGATCGGGCGGGAAACGTGAAAGGAGTTGTTCCCATTGAGCGGCTTTTGATGTTCGAAAAACACTGACCCTTTCGATCTTCCTCTTTCGTCCTATAAGCATGTCGCGATTAAAAAACTTACTAAACCGTTTCCCGTTTTTTATAAGTCCCGCGTAATTTTTCCGAAGCGTTTTCTTCCCTCCTGAGGCTCTTCATTGTTTTAAAGCTTTACTAAGTCAAGTCGTTATATAAGTGGCATCTATTTTTATTCTAAGGAGATGGATTCTTTGCGGATTATCGCCATTGCGAATCAAAAGGGTGGATGCGGGAAGACCACGACCAGCATCAATTTCGCCGCGTGTCTTCGTTTTCTGCAAAAATCGGTCCTGTTGATTGACATGGACCCTCAAGGGCATTCCACCTGCGGGTTGGGTGTGAAAACCCCGAAGGGGACTCCGACACTTTATGATTTTTTGAGTCCGCTCCAGAACGCGCCCCCGTTGCTGGCACAGGGGGTTAAGACCCTCCAATCTGATTTCGATATCATCCCTTGTAATTCCAGCCTGAACGCACTCGAGGAAGAGCTCGGCTTCATGCCGAATTATCACAAGAAGCTGAAAATGTTTCTTGCCCGCATTCCCGAAGAACATCGCAAGTATGATTTTGTGATCCTCGATTGTCCGCCGAACCTCGGGATATTGACCTGGAACGCTCTGAACGCTGCCGATGAAGTGCTGATTCCCGTTGAGCCGTCTTTTTTTTCGCTTCATGGTCTTGCTAAGATCTCCGAAACGATTCAGGTCGTTAACCGTAGCCGCGAGTTTCCGTTGACGGTTCACGCGCTTCTGACGTTGTTCAATTCGGAGATGAATTTCTCTCAGGAAATTTACGAGGAAGTTCGGGCTCATTTCCAGGGAAGGTTGTTCCGCACGATTATCCACGAACACATCACGCTGAAAGAAGCTGCTGCGGCCGGGCAAAGCATTGTCGAATATTCGCCGCAATCGGCCGCGTTCCAGGATTATCTCAACCTTGCGGTGGAATATCTCGAGCGGGAGTGGAATCGGAAACTTCCGGAGAAAGAGCTCGGATGGGATCGCTGCGTAGAGAGCTATTATGGACCGAGGCAGGTCTCGGACGGGATCCTGTTCCAGTTTGCGAGCAAAACAGCGTCCACTGTTGAGATCGCGGGGGATTTTAATCACTGGATCCCCGAGCCGTTGGTTCGCCGGACCCAAGATGGATTGTGGCAGAAAATCATCCCCGTGGATCTCACGACTTTTCGTTATAAATTTATCGTTGACGGGGAATGGCAGGTCGATCCGAACCAACGGATGCAAAAAGAAAACGCGTTCGGCGGAGTTGATTCCTTTGCGGAGTTCGTTTGATATGGGAACGTCCAAGAAATTGATCCGGGGACTGAAAGATGTATCGCCGCTTTTTGGCGCCGGGGTAGCTGTCCGGGAACCGCTGCTGGCGCGGTCCGCTCCTGAACTTCAGGTGATGGCCGTTTCGAGTCCGGATTACGAGAATGATTCGCTGCTCTTGAACACTTTTTTTGCTTCCGAGATCGCCCAGCAGGGGAAGGCTTGTTCGCTGGTGAGTATCCTGTCTCGTTGTTCCAGAAGCCCCCGGGAGGGGCTCAGGCTCAAACAATCCGAGAATTTCGGACAGCATCTAAAACGGCATTGTCTTTATTGGGATGAGCTTAAAGAGCTTTTGAGAGTGCCACCTCCTGCAACGCATGGCGGAATGCTCCGGAGTCGGGACATTTTTCTGGATTTTGAGTTCCGGCAATTGATGCAATGCGAGGCAGCGATGGGATTGCTCGACAAATGGGTTTTATTGCTCAGGCCCACGGCCGAATCTCTTACCGAGGGGTACAAGATGATGAAACTGGGTCTTTCCCTGAACCCGCAATTGGGATTCTTTATTGCTCTTGAAGGGAAGGTCGAGCCGAGCATGGGGGGAATGATTTTCGAGCGCTTTTCGGGAGTTGTGCTCAAGCACTTGAGTCTGGATCTTGGCTGGCTGGGTTGGGTGGATCTTTCGGACCCGGACCGGTGTTTTTCAGCGATGCTTCATAGCGATCAGCTTTCTTTTCAGCCGTGGAATGAAAGGCCGGTTCTCGAAAAATTCGCTCTGGCGGGATGGGTTGAGGCCCGCGAGAGCGAAGGAATGCAAAAAATCTCCGAGGAGGTGCCCCAGTGCTTTTAGCGGAGGACCGTTCAAGTCGGCGCGAGATTTTTCAGGCGGTGCGCCATTTGGTCCAGGAACTTCATCCGGATAAGGCGATCCTCGAGGATGTTCACGGGGCTCCCTTTCTTTTCAAAAGCCAGGATGTGCAAGTTTGGGTCCGCGTTTTTTACCGCGCCATGTGTGATTTTTCCGTCGATGAGTTGAAGCAGGAGATCCAGAAGCTTTGGGTTTTGATGCCGCAGGACGCGGTCCTTTATCTTTTTTACCCCACGCTGGATCGTGAGCAGATTCTCAGGATGAACGGGATCAGCGATCGGTTGAGTTTTTTTGAGTACGGAAATTTAAACGGTCTGGACGGAGAAGGTGCCGAGATCGGGATCTGCAAGTGGATTCCGTCGATGTCGGTCTTGACTCCGCGTATTACGAACACCCGGCCGGCTGTTCGCCCGCCGGCGTTTTCAGACGGATTTCTCGAACGGGGCCGTTTGACTGCGGAAGAAATCGCGGAACTCACGGAGTTTTCCTGTTTGCTGAGGCGGTCCTAATTCGCGGTTAGATCTTTAATAGTTCCATTTCTTCCTTGCTGCTCCTGAACATCTCTTCTATAATCCAACCCTATATGGCAAGCCCCATTACACAAAATCTCGATAATCTGAAAAAAGCCCAACAGCTTAATAGTGAGATCTACCACGCGCGCCTTCTTTTGGAAGAAATTCCCGGAGAGCGGGCGAGGCTGCAGGCCGAGTTGGAACAAGAGAAGACCCGCTTTAACGATCTTGAAAAATCCCTCAAAGATATTCAGGTAAAGCTCAAGGCCAAAGAACTTGAGCTTGCCCAGAAAGAGGGACAGATCAAGAAGCTGGACGGACAACTTTCCCAAGTGAAGACGAACAAAGAATACGGTGCGCTTCAGCAGGAGATCGCTTCACTCAAAGCTGATAACTCGCTTCTCGAAGAAGCTATCATTCATATCCTTGATGAGGTTGAGGCTGTTAAGGAAGAAGCGCGCCTCGAGAAAGATAAGTTTTCGGTTATCTCAAAATCTTTTCAGGACAAAGATGCGCAGATTGTTGCGCAGGAAAAAAGTCTTCAGGGACAACTCTCTGATCTTCAGAAACAGCGCGATGATGCCGTGGGGCAACTGCCTCCTGAACTTGGTGAGCTTTATCAACGGATTGCAGTTAAGAAGCAGGGGTTCGCTCTTGCTCTCGTGAACGGTGAAGTTTGCACGGCCTGCCAGATGCAGTTGCGGCCGCAGCTCATCAACGAGATTCGTCTCGGGGAACACATCGTGACTTGCGAAAACTGTTCCCGGATCCTCTACTACGATAATTAGGCCTTCCTCGGGTTCCTTTTTGTAACTAATTCGAAGCTCATCGTGTCTCTGTAATCTTCCTCTTATCTGTCCTGATATCCCCAAACTGCTGATCCTAGGCTGCCTTGATGTCCTCTCGCCTATGATGAGCGGATTCCAGAAAAAGCATCTCCCTAAATAAAAGGGTGTTGACACCTCTCTAAGGGAAAGCTATACTGCCGCCGATAATAAAGTGGGGCAAAGTGGTGGATAGTGGTAGCCTAGAAGGGGAACAAAGCCAATGTTTTACGGTGAATACGAACACGTTGTAGACAACAAAAGCCGCGTGATGATCCCCGCCAAATTCCGCGAGATCTTCAAAGAACGTTACGTCGAAAAGTTTTTCATCACCCGCGGCCTGGATCAGTGTTTATTCGTGTTCACGGAAGAACAGTGGAAGAACGAAGAAAAAAAGTTTCGCGACATGTCTTACACCAAAGCCGAACCGAGAACATTCAACCGGTTGATTTTTTCAAGCGCTTGCGATGTGGTTTGCGATAAGCAGGGCAGGATCCTGATCCCTGATTATCTAAAGGCCCACGCGGGCATTAAAACAGAAGTCATGATCATCGGGGTTTCCAACCGCATCGAAATTTGGTCGAAAGAAAAGTGGCAGGAATTTCTTAATAACAATAAAGATCGCTACGAAGAGTTGGCTGAAAAGCTGATCTCGGAATAGGAAAGGAGAGGACATGGTTTATCACGCAAGGACGAAGAGCGCCGTGGATGTTCTGCGCTTTAATGGTGATTTGGACGCGTTGAGCATGATCAAGATGAAGGATCGCATGAATCGGTTGCTCAACCGGAACCACAAACGTCTTCTTCTCGACCTGAAAGAGACGAAGCATGTGGAGCTTGCCGGAGTGGGCATTCTCGTGGATCGTTTGCGGAAAGTCCGCGAACAAAAAGGGGATATCAAATTGTTCAACCTTCGTCCGGAAGTCGAAAGGACTTTCCAGATGATCGGTGTGAACGGTCTGATGGAAGCTTATCCTTCGGAAGAAGAGGCGATCCGTAGTTTTGCGTCATAACCCTGTTCTTTTACAAGAAGTTCTCGAGCATCTGTCGTTACGGCCCGGGGCGCTTGTCGTGGACGGGACCCTCGGAAGCGGGGGGCACTCGGAAGCGATCCTGGCGGCGATCGGATCCAACGGAAGACTGATCGGGTTCGATCAGGACCCGGAAGCTCTTCGGCGGTGCGGGGATCTTTTTAAAGGGGATCCCAGGGTCATGCTGGTGCACGAGAATTTTAGGAATATTGAGAAAAGCCTGATGGAATTGGGGATCGCGAGGGTGGATGCGGTCCTGCTGGATGTGGGGATGTCGTCGGAGCAGCTGGCCGATGAAAAACGCGGTTTCAGTTTCCAGACGAAAGGGGAATTGGATATGCGGATGAACCCGGAAGCCGGACAAAAAGCCTCGGAGCTTCTTACGGAGATGTCCGAGAATGAATTAGCGACGCTTTTTCGCGATTACGGCGAAGAACGCAATGCCGCAAGATTTGCCCGCTCGATCGTTGAATCAAGGAATTCTAGGCCGATTCAAACCACCGAAGATCTGATCCAAACGATAGAAAATTCTTTGCCGCGGTCTTTACGTTTTCAGAATGGCCGACGTCCCTCTTGGGCGAGACATCATCCGGCCACGCGCGTGTTTCAGGCGTTACGGATTGCCGTGAATGACGAGCTGAACGCGTTGCGGGACGGTATGGTGGGAGCTTTGAACGTGCTGGCAAACGGGGGACGGTTGGCCGTGATTAGTTTTCATTCGCTCGAGGATCGCATTGTGAAATTCCAGTTCCGACAGTGGGCGGCCGAAAGTCGTGGAAAATTGATTTTTCGCAAACCAATCGTTGCAAAACGTTCAGAAATATTGAATAATCCGAGATCAAGAAGTGCAAAACTGAGAGTGATCGAGAAAATATCATGAAAGGCAGCGGAAAAATATTAATCTTTATAGCAGGCTTAACCTGTCTGATGCTTTTTTTTGTGCATCTTCAGATTTCGTCTGTTCTTATCTCTTTTGATATCCACAAAAGTTCGCGAACGGTTGCGGAAAAACAGGAATTGTTCCGGCGGCTTCAGTTTAATGTCGATCAGTTGAGGGCCCCCCGCCTTCTCGAAGAAAAAATGAAAAAGCACGATCTTGGTTTGGCGCTTCCGAATAAGATTCAGGTGGTTGAAGTCCCGTCTGTGCCCGAGTTTGCGATTTCCTTGCCTAAGACCGCGGAGCCTGAGAAGTCTTTTTCCTCGACGGTCTCCAGTTTTTTGGGGCGATGGATCCAAACTGCTCAAGCTAAAACCGATCTCTCCTCTTAAGCAATGCGTGCGTTGCTTTCGCCGCGGCGATTCTGGTTCCTCTATATCACTCTTTTTGTTCTCTTCGGGCTTGTTATTTATCAGATATTCCAGTTGACGTATTTTCACCAGTCCTCGCTTCGCGCCCTGGCGGACCGCCAGCATTATTTGACCATCGATGTTCCTCCCGTCCGTGGACCGATTACGGACCGGACGGGCAAAGAATTTGTTACGAACTTGAAGATTCCCTCGATCTATGCCGTGCCGAGGATTTTGGATAAAGACGAGCGGGAAAAGCTGAGTCAGTCTCTTGCGAAGATCCTTGGCCTCGACCGCGGTTGGCTCGCCAAGCGGTTGGCGCGCGATAAGTCCTTTGTCTGGATCAAACGACGGGTTGGTTTCGAGGAAGCCGATGCGGTCAAAAAACTTGAAAATCCGGCCATCGGAATTATTGAAGAATATAAAAGGTTCTATCCTCAGGGGCCGATGCTTGCGCAGGTTCTCGGTTTTTCTAATGTGGACAATCAGGGTCTCGAGGGGATCGAGCTATCGATGGACAATGATCTTCGCGGCAAACCCGGCAAGCGTATTACGAAACGTGATGCCAAGGGCCGTGAGATCAAAGCGTTTGAGATGAAAACTCTTCCCGCGATCGACGGGAATCGGATCGTCCTGACCATCGATCAACATTTGCAATATTTGGCTGAAAAATCTCTCGAACAGGCGTTCAAGCAATGGAAGGCTAAAGGGGCGGCGGCGGTGGTGATGGACCCGGCAACGGGGGAGATTCTTGCTATGGCCAATCAGCCGGGTTTTGATCCGAATGCGTACGACAAGTCGAACGCGGACACCAAGCGAAACCGGGCCATCACGGATATGTACGAGCCGGGTTCGGTCTTCAAAATCGTCACGGCGAGCGGCGCTTTAAATGAAGAAGTCGTGACGCCTGATACGACGATCTTTTGCGAGAACGGGAAATGGAATTGGGGCCTCAAGGTTCTTCACGACGTGCACCCGTACGGTACGTTGACGATGACCGATGTGATCGTTAAATCGAGCAATATCGGAACGGTCAAAATGGGCCTTAAACTCGGGCCGCAGAGATTGCAAAAATACATCAAGGGGTTTGGATTTGGAAGCTGGACCGGGATCGACCTGGCCGGAGAGGCCCCGGGGTATGCGCGGCCGCCGTCGCAATGGTCCGGCACTTCGCCGTATAACATTCCGATGGGGCAGGAAATCATGGTGACGGCGCTGCAGATGGTCACGGCTATGTCCGTGATCGCCAATGGCGGAAAACTTGTAAAGCCCTACATCATGGCAAAGGTCGAGGATCCGGCAGGGGTCACACTCAAAGAAAAAAAGCCGGTCATCAAACAACAGGTCATCCGGCCGGAGATCGCGGCGACGATGCGGGGGATCTTGACTAAAGTGGTTGATGAGGGGACCGGAACGAAGGCCAGGATCGACGGCATTTCTGTCGGCGGTAAAACCGGGACGGCTCAAAAGATTCTTCCGGGAGGGAAGGGGTACTCCCACAGTGCTTTCATGTCCTCTTTTGTCGGGTTTGCTCCATCGGACAATCCCCGCTATGCCATGGTCGTTGTGCTGGACGAAGCCAGGCCGCTTTACTACGGTGGAACGGTTGCGGCACCAGTATTCAAGGAGGTCATAGAGGCTGCGCTTCTGACGCAGGGATCCCAGCCCCACCGGGAAAGTCCTCCTCCGGACATTTCCGTGAAGGCCAATTCTGCGGTCGCCGATCTGGCCGTTGCGGATTGAATTCATTTGCAGTAGCGACAGAATTCTTGAAATTTGGTATACTCTCGCCCCGTTGTTCTCCAAAACCGATTTTTGTATACAGGTGCGTCGGGGTGTAGCACAGGGGTAGTGCGCTCGGTTCGGGACCGAGAGGTCGTAGGTTCAAATCCTATCACCCCGACCATTTTTTCGAAAAAGCGTTAAGGGATTTTGGGATTGCCGGAAAAGCGTCGGCGGTTGCAGCGTTGGTTCGAAGGCTGATGTAATAGTTTGCCAGGAGGCCCGTAGCAGTGGAATGCAAGAATTCGGTCAATAGAAAACGCTGTAACTGTTCGTATGAGCCTTGTTCCCGCAAAGGCGTTTGCTGCGACTGTTTGGCTTATCACCGGGATCAGGGTGAAGTTCCCGCATGCTTTTTCCCCGATCATGTCGAGAAAACCTATGACCGGTCGCTCGGTAACTTCTTGAGGACATGCAAGGAGCGTTGATCCCGGGGAAGGTCGGAACCGGGGGGTTTTATGCAGGGTTTGAATATTCAGCAACAAACACGTCAACTATCATAAGGAGCATTTCTATGGCGAAAGATATTTTCAAGATGATCTGCGTCCCCGTTTTGGTCCTCGGGCTTGCTTTCGGGAGTCCGGTGGCTTTCGCGGAGAATGAAGCGACTACCGATCCGGCCGGATGGGCCCAGGGAGAGAAAACGGGATGGGAAGGTATCGTGCCCCCGGGACAAGAAGCGCAAAATCCCGCCGCGGTGGCTGCGGTCAGTCCTGACCCGGCACTCAATGAAGCCGGATTGGCCAAGGATCAGATGAGCGCGGAGCCCCAACAGGTTAAAGAGAAATCTAAGGCTGACAAGAAGAAGAAAAAAACAGAAACGAAGAAGAAAAAGGCCGAAAAAACGAAAACGGAATCAAAGAAAAAAGGCGAAAAGGCAAAAGCGGAATCAAAAAAGAAACTCGGAAAGAAAAAAGCCTCTTAATGTTTTTGAAAAGGCGTTGTTTCCTCTGCGCGGGGAGATGACGCCTTTTTCTTTTTACCGGGGAAGTCGATCGTAAAGGGCGAAGCATCCATGGCGGACAAGACGGTCAAGAAGGCCATTATCGTTGGGACAAGTACCGGGATCGGTCGGGCTCTTGCGAAAAAGCTTTCCGCCGAAGGCTATGTCGTGGGCCTGACGGGTCGCGATGAGGAGAAGCTCAAGGCCTTGCAGGCGGAGCTTCCCGGGGAAAGTTTCACCCGGAAGATCGATCTGCGGGATGCCCGGGAATCAATCCATTCTTTTGCGAATTTGTTGATGGTGATGCACGGCGCCGAACTGGTCGTGGTGAATGCCGGGATTTTGCATGTTAACGAGCAATTCCAGTGGGAGCGGGAAGAAGAAATGATAAGGGTCAATGCCCTTGGATTCGCCGCGATCGCTAATGTCGCGGTAAATTATTTCCTGAACCAGAAAAAAGGATGTCTGGTCGGCATTTCCTCCGTTGCGGGACACCGCGGCAGCGGCCGGTCTCCTGCGTACAACGCTTCCAAGGCGTTCATGATAAATTATATGGAAGGACTGCGGCAGAAGTTATCCGCGACGCCCGTCCGGGTTGTCGATATCCGTCCCGGGTTCGTCGATACGGATATGGTTCGCGGACGGAAAGGTCTTTTTGGCGTCATCTCGCCGGAAAAAGCGGCAGAAGAAATTTACGGGGTGATCCTAAAAGGCAAAAGGGTCGCTTATATCCCGTCGTGGTGGAGAGGCGTGATGTGGCTTTTGCGGCGCGTTCCCGAATCGTTTTATCATTGGGGCTACCGGACTTATATCGCCTGGGACCATAAGCCCAAAACTTCCTAGGATGGAGACCTCGCGATGAGGAAGCTCAGCCATCCCGAACTTCAGTCGCGCCAGACGCTGCGGCGTCATGAGGCGAAACTTCCGTTTTGTGTTGTCCTGAACAATATCCGCAGTCTCTACAATGTCGGGTCCGTTTTCCGGACCGCGGACGGTGCCGGTGTCGAGAAGCTGTGGATCTGTGGGATCACGGGATTTCCGCCAGACGCCCAAATCTCCAAAACCGCGTTGGGTGCCGAAAAAGAAGTTCCCTGGGAATACCGGAAGGACCCTCGTCCGCTTTTGCGCGAGCTTCGTGAAAAAGGTTACGAGATCGTGCTCCTGGAACAAGTGACCGGAAGCATTTCCTATGAGCAGTACGAACCGAAGACCCCCGCTTGCCTTGTGATCGGCAATGAAATCGAAGGGGTCTCGGACGAGTTGCTGTCGCTTTGCGACCGGACGGTTGAAATCGATATGGCGGGTTTGAAAAATTCCCTGAACGTAACCGTGGCGTTCGGGATCGTTGCCTATCATATGAGAAACAGGATCCTGACCGGAGCGCGACGGGGATGAGCGAGACGAGAAAAAGGATGCAGGTCTTTTTCGGCGGAACCGTCCAAGGGGTCGGATTTCGTTTTACTGTCGAGCGGTTGGCCCGCCGGTTTGCGGTCACGGGGTTTGTCCGCAATCTGGATGACGGGCGGGTGGAAGTCGTGGCTGAGGGGGAAGAGTCCGTTCTCGCGGAATTTCTGGCGGCAATCCGCGAATCAAGCATGAAGGACTACATCCGGGACGTCGAAGCCCATTGGTCGGTTGCCGACGGTACTTTCCCGAAGTTCGGGATTTCGTATTGACCCAATCCCCGTTTCTTCACGCGGTGTGGAAACGCGGCTAAAGGAAATATGCGCTACGCCGTTTTTGCGGACATTCACGGAAACCTGGAAGCGCTTCAGGTCGCGCTTGAATACGTACGGGGGCAGCATCTTACGCACTTTCTGATCCTCGGGGATTCGGTCGGGTATGGCGCCAATCCCAACGAATGTCTTGAATGGGCGCTTACCTATACCGAATTCCAGGTGCTCGGGAACCATGAAGCGGCTGTCCTTCATGAGGATGTTCGAAACGGCTTCACGGATTGGGCGAGGATCGCGATCGATTGGACGGCCGGCAAACTGGACCCGAAACATCTCGACTTGCTTCGCAAACTTCCTTTTCTCCGGAAGAGTAGAGGCTTTTCGTTGGCGCACGGGACGATCCACGCGCCCGAAAGGTTCGATTATTTGTTCGATTTGAATGCGGCGCACAAGTCGTTCCTGGCGATGGAGACGTCCGTCGGATTCGTGGGACACAGCCATGTGCCGTGTTTTTTCTCAGAAGGCGGGGAGGACGCGGGACATTTGAAGCCGGGAGTTTTGCGTCTTACAAAGGGAGAACGTTACCTCCTGAATCCCGGAAGCATCGGTCAGCCGCGCGATCACGACCCAAGACTCTCGTTCGGGATCTACGATGAAGGCGAATTAACATTTGAAATCGTCCGGCTCCCTTATGATAATAAGCTAGCGGCGCAGAAGATCCGCGCTGAAGGGCTGCCGGAATTTTTGGCCGAGCGACTTTTATAGCACAACGCGCAACGCCATGAGGATCGACGTAAAAGCCCTTCGTTGTGCGTTGACCGTTGAGCGGAAAAACATGACCCAAACCGACGCTTCAAAAAAGATCAAAAAACTCAGAGACGAACTTGATCGGCATAATTATCTCTACTATGTCGAGGCGAAGCCCGTGATATCCGACCGGGAATACGACCGCCTGATGCGGGAGCTGATCGATCTAGAACAGGCTTTTCCCGATTTGCGGACCGAAGATTCCCCTTCGCGGCGCGTCGGCGGTGCTCCTCTTAAGGAATTCCGTACGGTGAAACATCAGGTGCCGATGCTTTCGCTCGACAACACCTATTCCCGGGAAGAGCTCGAGGATTTTGACGGGCGCGTCAGGAAGGGGCTTGGGGGAGAGCCTTTCTCCTATTTTGTCGAGGAGAAAATCGACGGGGTCTCGATAGCGCTTGTTTATGAGAACGGAATATTAACATTGGGGGCGACGCGCGGGGACGGTAAGAACGGCGACGATATTACCGAAAATATCAAAACGCTCGGGTCCATTCCACTCCGACTTCCGGCTCCCGGAATTTCGTATGACGGTCCCGTGCCGTCTCTGCTGGAGGTTCGCGGCGAAGCCTATCTGTCGAAAGGACAGTTCGAAAAGATCAATGGGGATAAAGAAAATTCCGGCGAGGAAATTTTTGCCAATCCGCGAAATGCTTGCGCCGGAAGCTTGAAATTGCTTGATCCGAAAATGGTCGCGGCGCGGAAACTGGATGCCTTTATCCATGGGCTTGCCCGCTTTGAAGGGAAGGCGCAACCCCAAAGCCAGAGCGAGGCGATGGCGTTTTTGAAGTCTCTTGGTTTCAAAACTATTCCTGACGCAAAAAAATGCGGGGACCTTGGCGAAGTCTTTAATATGATCGATTCGATAGCGGACAAACGGGCGACACTCCAGTATGAGATCGACGGGGTGGTGGTGAAGGTTGACCGGTTCGAGGATCAGAAAACACTTGGCATGACGTCGAAATCGCCTCGGTGGATGATCGCCTACAAGTATCCGGCCGAACAGGCTGAGACCGTGCTTGAGGATATCAAGGTTCAAGTCGGGCGGACCGGGGTTTTGACGCCTGTCGCGATCCTGAAGCCTGTGCGACTTGCGGGGACAACGGTTTCTCGCGCAAGCCTCCACAATCCCGACGAGATCGAGAGGCTGGATGCGCGGATCGGGGATCATGTTTTTATCGAAAAAAGCGGGGAGATCATTCCTCAGGTTATTGCGGTGAACCTTGCCAAGCGAAAAGGCAGTCCGTCCAAATTTGTATTTCCGGGAAAATGCCCCGTGTGCGGAGAGGCGGCCGGGAAATACGGTGCGGAGGTCGCGGTCCGGTGTCTGAATCCGATGTGTCCGGCTCAGCTCAAGGGTGCGCTCAAACATTTTGCGGGCCGTGAGGCCATGGATATCGAGAATCTCGGTACCGTTGTCATTGACCAGCTGGTCGAGAAGGGGCTCGTCAAAGATCTTGCGGATCTTTACACGCTCAGGCAAAAAGACGTTCAGTCTTTGGGTCGGATGGGGGAGAAGTCTGCCGCGAATTTGATCGACGGGATCGCCCGGAGTAAGAGCCGTTCACTTGCAAAACTTATTTTTGCGCTGGGTATTCTCGATGTCGGTGTCCATACGGCGTTCATTTTGGCAGAAAGGTTCACGAGTCTTGAAAAACTTGCCAAGGCCGCGCCGGAAGATCTGGAAGGCATCCGGGAGATCGGTCCCGTGACGGCCGCATCGGTGGCTGGTTTTTTTGCTCAGAAATCCACGCAAAGGCTTCTTTTAAAATTAGAAAAGGCCGGAATTAAAATGGACCTCATGGAAAAAACGGCGGAGGAGAATCCTTGTCGCGGAAGGACGTTCGTTCTGACCGGAACCTTGAAACGGCTTGATCGGGCAAAGGCCGAGGCGTTTTTACGGAAGCTAGGGGCACATCCCTCGGGAAGTGTCAGTAAAAAAACCGACTTTCTTGTTGCCGGAGAGGGCGCCGGCTCGAAACTTGAAAAAGCTAGAGTTCTTGGTGTCCGGCAACTCTCTGAAGATCAGTTCTTATCTTTGCTTGAATCCTCCGGGATTTCCGCCTCGGATTTCTGAGTAGTTCTTTTTAGAGTTTTTCTTTCCTTTTAACCCCCGGTAAGACCGGGTTTTATTTTCTTGGCCATCCTTGTTTTTTGAATATATTATCGATTTTTATGCTATTTATTGCTATAAATATAGCTATAAATTGCTATATTAAACTACTTTATTTAAAACTTTTATCAATAGTCTATTGAAGTTACTTTTTATTTAGGGTAAGTTTTAGTGTAGAGGGAGTATATCAGGCAAGGGAAAGGATTGGAGAGTGTGAGGTCCATGAGTATGGATGAAAGATTCGTACAACCCTGGGAATGCTGGCAAGCCTGGGACTCGGCGCCAGGTCTTCGGTTCTCGTCTGTTGTTCCGCGGTTTGCGGTGAATAGACCGGGAACGCGGAAGGCGCTAGCTCTTTTTCTGGTCGTTGTCTTCACTCTCTTCAGCATTCTTCCTCCTCAGGCTTACGCGGAAGTGATCACGCTTGACGGCGGGACGATCGATATCCAGAAGCAGGACA
>DAOPYQ010000013.1:0-50903 GCA_035352955.1 Candidatus Omnitrophota bacterium | reverse complement strand
CGAAGGCGGGAGAAGAATCTGAAAAAGAGATCCTTCGCTGCGCTCAGGATGACGGGCGCGGTTGTTCGGGGAAACGTTAGGCTGAAGACGGGGTTTCTGCCGTTGTTTTGAAAGCGGAATTTTCTTTGTCGTTGTTCTGAAGACGAACTTTTCTTTCGTTATTCTGAAAACGGGATTTTTATTTCGTCATTCTGATTCCGCCGAAGGCGGGAGAAGAATCTGAAAAAGAGATCCTTCGCTCTGCTCAGGATGACGGGCGCGGTTGTTCGGGGAAACATTAGGCTGAGAGCAGGGTTTCTTTTTTGTCATTCTGAGGGCGGAGCCCGAAGAATCTATGTTTGAATCTGGCGGGTTTGTTTCCATTAATCGTTTAGTGTGTATTCATCTATGAAAATCGCTTTGGTCCATGACTGGTTGATCCATATGCGGGGCGGGGAAAAGGTCCTCGATGCGATCGCGGAGCTCTATCCCGACGCCGTGATCTACACGCTTTTCTATGACCGGAAGAAACTCAGCCCGCGCCTCCGGGAGCGGAAGATCCGCGCGTCGTTCCTCCAGTATTTCCCCGGCATTCGATACTATTACCGCTGGCTCCTGCCGATCCTTCCGCTGGCGATCCGCTCGCTCAGGATCGAGGAAGCCGATCTTGTGATCTCGAGTTCCCATTGCGTGGCGAAAGGGATCCGCGTCCCCGCGAAGGCCCGTCATTTCTGCTACTGCCACACGCCGATGCGGTATCTCTGGGGATTTCAGGACGTTTATTTCAGCCGTTATCTTTTTCCGGTCCGGTGGGTGATCGGAGCCGTCCTTCACTGGTTGAAGCAGTGGGATCTGAAGACGAACGAAGCGGTGGACCAATTCATCGCGAATTCGGAATTTATCCGCGCCAGGATCAAGTCGGTTTACGGGCGCGATGCGGTCGTGGTTAATCCGCCGGCCGATACGGAATTCTTCCGGCCGGAGGGGGTCAGGGAGAAATATTATCTTGCGGTTTCGCACTTTGTTCCGTATAAAAGACTCGACGTCGTGATCGAGGCTTTCAACGGCCTGGACCGCAAGCTCGTCGTGATCGGATCCGGTCCGCTGGAGGCCCAGTACGCACGGTTGCGTAAAAGCGGGCAGATCTTTTTTTGGGGCAGTGTAAGCGATGCCGAGCTCCGGAAGGCCTATGCGGGCGCCCAGGCGCTCATTTTTCCGGCGGAAGAGGATTTCGGGATCGTGCCGCTTGAGGCGCAGGCCTGCGGGACGCCGGTGATCGCGTTCCGGAAAGGCGGGGCGCTCGAGACCGTCAAAAGCGGCGTTTTCTTTGACGACCAGACGGCCGGGTCGGCTCGTGAGGCGGTCCACAGGTTTGAGTCGCAGACGTTCGATCCCGCGGAAGTGTCCGGGAGGGTGCAGAGGTTCGGACGGGCGGGTTTTCTGGAGAATATGAAACGGGCGGTGGCGGACGCGCTCGCGCAGGGAGCTGTTTCGAAATGAGATCTTTGCATCAAAGACATCTGATCGTTTGGACGGTCCTGACGGATGCGGGAACGATCGTGCTCAGTTTTGTCCTGGCGTATTACGCCCGGTTCCTGGGCGGTCTTCCGACGGGGCTCGGGGTCCCGCCGCTTGCGGATTATTGGCCCGCGCTTTTCGGGGTCATCCCGGTGTATCTCTGGTTCTTTCGTGAAGCGCGTCTCTACCAGTTGACACGCCATGTCCGCCGCATCGAAGAAATGTTCCTGGTGATCAAGTCGGTCACGTACGCGACGGTCGTCTTGATGGCGCTCACGTTCTTTTACCGGGAATTTTCCTACTCCCGGTTGTACCTGGTGTTCATGTGGCTTTTTTCGTGCGTTTTTGTCAGTGTCGGCCGGTACGGCCTGATCCAGTGGGAATACGTGCGGCGGCTTCAGAAAAAAGATATGATCGAAATGCTCATCATCGGCACGGGGAACCACGCCCGCGATCTGATTCGCTGGACCCGGGCGAACCCGCATTATGGGCAGAATCCGGTCGCGGTGCTCACGGGCGATCCGGAAAGTGTGGGTAAACATTTTGAGGATGTTCCGGTCCTCGGGCGGACGTATCAGTGGGAGGAGATCATTCATAAAATCCAGCCGGACCAGGTGGTCCTTCTGGATCCCGGGTTTTCGCGGGAAATGATCACCGATCTTGTGGCGGCGTGCGAGGATGAATTCATCGAGTTCAAGATGGGCGCGGATATCCACGGCCTGATCGCCAGCAACGTCGGCGTGGAGTACGTCAGCAATATCCCGCTGTTGGGGTTTAAGTCGCTTCCGCTGGATGATCCGTGGAACCGTTTCTGCAAGCGCGCGTTCGATCTGCTTGTGGCGACGGCGATGGCTTTGGCGTTCCTTCCGGTGGGACTCGCCGTGGCGCTTGCCATCCGCCTTGAAGGGAAGGGGCCGCTTTTCTTTTTTCAGGAGCGCGTCGGCCGCGACGGCCGCGTGTTCCGTCTCGTCAAATTCCGGACGATGAAAGTCGACGCGGAAAAAGAGACGGGGCCGGTGTGGGCGAAGCCCGACGACGACCGCCGCACCCAATCGGGGGAATTCCTCCGGCGTTGGAATTTAGACGAGTTCCCGCAGCTCTGGAACGTGATCCGGGGGGAGATGTCTCTGGTCGGGCCGCGGCCGGAGCGGCCGCATTTTGTCGACCAGTTCCGGGAAAGCGTTCCGCGTTACATGGCGCGGCACAAGGTTAAGGCGGGGTTGACCGGATGGGCGCAGGTCCACGGCTTGCGGGGGAACACCTCGATCGAGGAGCGCATCAAATACGACCTTTACTACATGGAAAATTGGTCGTTACTTCTCGATGTCGAGATCTTGATCATGACAGTCTTTGCATTCAAAAACGCGTATTAATCAGCGCATCGCGCGACGGTCAGCGCGCAACGTCCGGGATTGAAGCGGATCCGTTGCCCGTTGTGCGTTGCCCGTTGAACTAACAGAAGGAATTGAAATGGATAAAGCCGCCGTATCGATCGTCATCATTGCCAAGAATGAAGAAAAGCGTTTGCCGGATTGCCTCAAGAGTGCGGCGTTCGCCCGGGAGATCATCGTGCTCGACGACAACAGCACCGACCGCACCCGCGAGCTCGCCACGCAGGCCGGGGCCAAGGTCTTCCAGCGCGCGATGGACATCGAAGGCCGGCACCGCAACTACGCCTACAGCCTCGCGACCCAGCCGTGGGTCTTCAGCCTTGACGCCGACGAGCGTATCACGCCGGAGCTCGCGGCCGAGATCGCGGAGGTCGCCAAGCGCCCGGACGACCAGCATACCTGCTACTGCATGCCGGTGAAGACTTTTATCGGGACGGACTGGATCAAAGGCGGCGGTTATTATCCCGCGCCGAAAACGCGCCTTTTCAAGCGCGGCCAGTTCAAGTATGAAGAAGCCCGCGTCCATCCGAAGATGTTCTATCAGGGCACTTGCGGTTCGCTCAAAGGCGACATCCTTCACTACTCGAGCCCGAGCTGGGAGGCGTGGCTGGCCAAGTTCAATCGCGAGACCGGGCTCGAAGCCGAAAAATGGCTCCGGGACGGCCGCAAGGTCGGGCCCTGGCGCGTGTTCCGTAAAGCGTGCAGCCGCTTCCTGAAATATTATTTCCAGAAGGACGGTATCACGACCGGCTACACCGGGTTCCTGATGTCGTTCCTGCATTCCACGTATCAGATCATCACCTACGCGAAATACCGCGAGATGAAAGAGATCCAAAAACAGCAGGCGGAGAAATAAGGCCGCCGCAGAAGAGGCCGTCCGAGGATTCTCCGGGCGCCCTAATCGAAACGAGAGGTTGAAATGAAAGTCCCGTATTTTGATATCCGACGCCAGCATGACCCGCTCGCGAGCGCGACGCTTGCCGCGCTCGACAAGGTCTATTCCAGCGGGGCCTACATCCTTGGGCCCGCCGTGAAGGAATTCGAGGCGAAGTTCGCCGCGTACACCGGCGTGCCGCACGCGGCCGGGGTTGCGTCCGGGACCGATGCGCTTATCTTCGGGCTCAAAGCGGCCGGGATCAAAAAAGGCGACGAGGTCATCGTGCCGTCCTTCACGTTCACCTCGACCGCGCTGGCGGCCATTCATCTCGGGGCGGTCCCGGTGTTTGCCGATGTCCAGGCGGAGTCCTTCAACCTCGACCCCAAATCCGTCGCCAAAGCCCTGAGCCCCAAGACCCGGGCGATCATTCCGGTCCATCTGTTCGGCCAATGCGCGGACATGGACGCGATCATGGAGATCGCGCGGGCCCATCGACTGAAGGTGATCGAAGACGCCTGCCAGGCCCACGGCGCGACCTGGAAAGGGAAGAAGGCCGGCGCTTTTGGCGACGCGGGCGCGTTCAGTTTTTATCCGACGAAAAATCTTGGCGGGATCGGGGACGGCGGGATGATCACGTCTTTTGACGAGACGATTTTCCGCCACGTTCTACAGTACCGGAACCTCGGTAAGGGACTCGCCGATCCGATGGTCCACGACGAGATCGGCTGGACCAGCCGTCTCGACAGCGTTCAGGCCGCGTTCCTCTCGATCAAGCTCGACCGTCTCGACGTGCTGAACGACGAGCGACGGAAGCTCGCGTTCTCTTTCGAACAGAAGCTCTCGAAAACCCCGCTCCTGTTGCCGCAGGAAGTCCCCGGCGCGATGCATGTTTACCATATTTATGTGGTCCGCGTTCCGGACGGCAAGCGTGACGCGCTGAAAGCGCATTTGGCCGCCGCCGAGATCCCGAGCATGGTCCACTACGCGACGCCCGTTCACCGGCAGCCGGTCATGAAACAATACGCCACCCGCAAAGTTTCGCTTTCCGTGACGGAAAAGCTCAAAGACGAAGTCCTGACGCTTCCGTTCTTTCCCGGGATGAGCGAAGCCGAAGTCGAGGCGGTGGCGCAGGCAGTCAAAAAATTTTATTCATAGGAAAGATCATTTACAGTCGTCATTCTGAGCGAAGCGAAGAATCTTGGGAGATCCTTCGGCTGCGCCTCAGGATGACGGAAATAGGAAAGATCATTTACAGTCGTCATTCTGAGCGAAACGAAGAATCTAATGAGAGATCCTTCGGCTGCGCCTCAGGATGACGGAAATAGGAAAGATCATTTACAGTCGTCATTCTGAGCGAAACGAAGAATCTAATGAGAGATCCTTCGGCTGCGCCTCAGGATGACGGAAATAGGAAAGATCATTTACGGTCGTCATTCTGAGCGAAGCGAAGAATCTTGGGAGATCCTTCGGCTGCGCCTCAGGATGACGGAAATAGGAAAGATCATTTGCAGTCGTCATTCTGGGCGAAGCGAAGAATCTAATGAGAGATCCTTCGGCTGCGCCTCAGGATGACCGAAATAGGAAAGATCATTTACAGTCGTCATTCTGGGCGAAGCGAAGAATCTTGGGAGATCCTTCGACTGCGCCTCAGGATGACGGAAATAGGAAAGATCATTTGCAGTCGTCATTCTGAGCGAAGCGAAGAATCTTGGGAGATCCTTCGGCTGCGCCTCAGGATGACGGAAAAAGGTTGACGCATATGGCAAATCCCTTTCGAAAGATCGTTTTTATCGACCGCGACGGGGTTATCAATATCGACCTCTGGAAATACGTCGAGCGCTGGGATGAGTTCAAATTCGAGCCGACCGCGATCGAAGCCCTCAAGTCCCTGACCGATCACGGATTCGACATCGTGATCATTTCCAACCAGGCCGGCGTCGGAGACGGGGTTTTTTCCGAGACAGCGATGTGGGGCGTTCACGAACGGATGGTCGAGACGCTGAAGAACCACGGGGCCTTTATCTATAGCGCGCAGTATTGCACGCACGGCAAGAACGCGAATTGCGACTGCCGCAAGCCCAAGCCGGGACTTCTGGAACGCGCCGTGGCGGGACTCAAGTTTGATAAGAGCAAGACCTTTTTCGTCGGAGACAAGCTGAGCGATATCGAGGCGGGGAAGAATTTCGGGATCAAAACCATTCTTGTCCGTACCGGGTACGGTGCGAAATCCGAAGCGAAGTTGACACCGGACCTCCGGCCGGACCACATCGTCGAGAATATCGGCGCGGCGGTCCCGGTTATTTTAAAAGCGTAACCCTTGGGCCACGGGCCACGAATTCAGCATTTCGTGGAGCGCAGTACGTGGACCGGAGATCGAAAGAAATGAAAATCGACATCATTCACGCCACGGCAGGAGAAGGCCATCGCAAGATCGCGACCGCGGTCCGGGATGCGTTGGCGCGCCTCAACCGGCCGGATCTCCAGATCCGTCTGATGGATTCGCTCGATCATGTCAGCCCTGCGTTCCAGGCGACCTACACGCCGACCTATAATTGGGCCGTCATGAACGCGCCGGGGATCTGGGGGCTTTTTTATGAGCTTCTGGATCTCGCCTGGTTTTACGCGATCGTCCGGCCGTTTCGCCTTCTCACGAATTCTTTTCACGCGAAGAAACTTCTGAGCGACATTCTCCGCAACCAGCCGGACGTGGTGGTCTCCTGCCATTTTATGCCGCCCGAGATCCTCGGAAGGGCCAAGCTCCGAGGGGAACTCAAGTCGAAAATGATCACCGTGATCACCGATTACTACCCGCACACGTTCTGGGTCAATCCCGGGACCGATCTTTACTGGGTCATGGCGGATGAAACGAAACAGGACTTGATCCGTCGCGGCGTTCCGGCCGAAAAGATCATCGCCGGCGGGATCCCGATCAATCCCATGTTCAAGCCGCAGGGGAAGAAGGAAGCGTTTCTTGCGAAGCATGGCCTTGCGGCGGGACGTTACACGATCCTTCTTACGGCCGGGAGCTTCGGGCTCGGTCCCCAGGAGGCGATTCTCGAAGAGCTCAAGGCGTTTAAGGACAAGGTCCAGTGTTTTGTGGTGTGCGCCCGGAACGAGACTCTTAAAAAACGTCTCGAGGCGAACGCGTATCCTTTTCCCGTCAAAGTATTCGGGTTTATTGATTTTATGCCGGAGCTGATGGAAGCAAGCGATCTCATGGTCGCGAAATCCGGCGGTTCGACCACGACGGAGGCCCTTGCCGAAGGTCTTGTGATGGTCGTGATGACGCCGATCCCCGGGCAGGAGACGCGGAACGCGAAGCTTCTCAAGTCCCGGAACGCCGCGTTCTTTCTTGAAAAGCCTTCCGACATCCGCACCATCGTTCAGAGCATTCTTTCGGACCCCGGGATCATGCAACAAAAGCGCGATGCGGTCAAAGCCCTTGCCCGTCCCGACGCCTCGGAAGATCTCGTTAAAACAATCCTGGGTTCTCTTTAGAGGTTCTATGTCTTCGACCGATCCCTTGCAGTTTTTGAAAGCCCTGAAAGAAGACGGCGTGGAGCAGCTTTACCTCCCCAAGGATGGCGGAAAGGGAAGGGCGGTTGGCGGAAAACAAAAAAAAGAAGCGGTGGCATCCTCCACTCTCTCCCCGTCGCTCTCCGATGCCAAAGACGCCGTTTGGGTACTGCGCGACGAAGTCCTGAAATGTAAAAAGTGCAAAGAACTTGCTTCGACCCGCACCAAGATCGTATTCGGAGCGGGAAATATCCGGGCCAGGCTTGTGTTTGTCGGGGAAGCTCCGGGAGCCGATGAAGACAAGCAGGGGCTTCCGTTCGTGGGACGCGCCGGGCAGCTTCTTACCAAGATCATCGAGGCCATGGGGCTCACCCGCGAGCAGGTCTTTATCTGTAATGTTCTGAAATGTCGCCCGCCGAACAACCGCCCACCCGCGCCTGACGAGGTCGGACATTGCCGGCCGTTCCTCAAACGTCAACTGGAGTTGATCCGACCGTCCGTGATCGTCGCGCTCGGCAATCACGCTTGCCAGGCGCTTCTCGGGACCGACAAAGGGATCTCGCAGCTTCGGGGGAGTTTCCAGGAGTACGAAGGCATTCCGGTGATGTGCACGTATCATCCGGCCTATCTTCTCCGCAGCCCCGGTGAAAAGGGCAAGGTTTGGGAAGACATGAAGAAGGTCATCCAGAAGCTCGATCCGTCCGACGAATGATCCAAACCTTTCAAACCGGGTTTTTTTGTTCAGTATGAGTCGCTCAACCCTCGCGTTAGTCGCCGTGCCGCTTCCCATCGCCACCGAGGCGTTCAGTTACCTGATTCCCGAGGAGCTGCTGCCTCGGGTGATCCCGGGCGTTCGCGTCAATGTGCCGTTCGCGAATCGTGAGATCACGGGATACGTTGTTTCGATCGTGCCGGACGAAGCGGATGCCGGTCCAGGGTCCCCAGTCCCCGAAAAACCCAAAACAGGAAGCGGAGACCGGGTGCCTGTGACCCGCTTAAAATCGATTCTCTCCGTGCTCGATTCCCAACCCGTCCTTTCCGGATCCATGCTCCAGCTCACGAAATGGGTCGGGGAGTATTACGGGTGCAGCTGGGGCGAGGCGATCGAGAACGCCCTGCCGCGTTGGGTTAAATATGGCAAGAAGACCGAAAAGTACATTGAAAAGGCCCAGCGAAAATCCGTTGCGGAAGTGCCCCGGCCCCCCGATTTTACGCTTTCTTCTGAGCAAAAGAAGGCGTTTGAGATCATTCAAAAATCTCTGGAGGCAGGAGGACGGAAGGAGGATGGAGTAAAAAAAGGTTTTACGCCATCCGCCATCCGCCATCCACCATCCGTTCCGATATTGATTTACGGCGTCACCGGAAGCGGGAAAAGCGAACTTTACATCCGTGCGATCCGCGAGACGTTGAAACGCGGCCGCGGCGCCATCTGCATGGTGCCTGAGATCGCGCTGACCGAGCAGCTGCAGCGTTTTTTTGCGGGCCAGTTCGGCGGCGACCTCGAGATCCTTCACAGTAAAATGACGGACAGCGAACGGTTCCTGACGTGGAAGCGCATTGAATTAGGGACTTGCCGCGTCGTGCTCGGGCCCCGCTCGGCGGTGTTTGCGCCCGTTCCGGATCTGGGTCTCATTATCATGGACGAAGAACACGAAGGTTCCTACAAGCAGGAGACGGCGCCGCGCTACCATGCGAGGGACGTCGCCGCCTGGCGCGCGAGGAATGAGGGCGCGCTTTTTTTGATGGGGACCGCAACGCCGTCTTTGGAAAGTATGCGCATGACGGAGCAGGGACGGGTGACCCGGATTGATCTGACGCAGAGGATCGATGATAAGGCGATGCCCAAGGTTGAGGTGATCGACCTCAAGCGGTACCAGGGCGACAAGCGGGCGAGTCATTTGTTTTCGCCGCCGTTGGCGCGTGAGATCGAAACGAACCTCAAGAACGGAGAAGGGACGATGCTTCTTCTCAACAGGCGCGGTTTTTCCACTTCGATCCGTTGTCATGCCTGTAATGAGGTTGAAAAATGCAAGTCGTGCCAGGTGTCGCTCACGTTCCATCAGGAAAAGAACCTCCTGCTTTGTCATTATTGCAACTATCAGAAAAAGGTTCCGGACACGTGTTCGTCCTGCAAGGCGCCGCTTTTACGGTTCATGGGGTTCGGTACGGAAAAGGTGGAAAGCGAGGCCGCGCGGCTTTTCCCGGGGGCCCGGATCGCGCGGATGGATGCCGACACTACGAAACAACGCGACAGCCACGAACGGATCCTCGAACAGTTCCGCGAGCGCAAGATCGACATTTTGATCGGGACACAGATGATCGCCAAAGGGTTCGATTTTCCGCATGTGACGCTGGTCGGGGTCGTGCTCGCGGACGTGGGGCTCCGGCTTCCGGATTTCCGGTCGAGCGAACGGACGTTCCAGCTTCTGACGCAATTTGCCGGGCGCGCGGGGCGCGGTACGAAACCCGGCCGCGTGTTCATCCAGACGTGGATGGCCGACCACCCGAGCATTCTGTGCGCGCAGAGGCATGATTTTCTGGCGTTCTACGCGCATGAAAAAGTATTCCGTGAGGAATTCCGCTATCCGCCGTACTGTTCGTTGGTGAATATCATCGTTCGCGGCGGGGATGAAAAGAAGACGTACCAGTTTGCCCGCGAAGTGCGCGATGGTCTTCGATCCAAGACGGAAGGATCGCGGATGGCGGAGGGCGGAAAAGCCGGCTTGTCATCATCCGCCATCCTCCATTCTCCCTCCGGAGCTGTTGAGATCATCGGTCCCGCGCCGCTGCCGTTTTACAAACTGCGCGGTCATTTCCGCTGGCATGTCATGCTGAAGCTCCCGTTGGCCGCACCGGATGGGACGATGGGGATGAAGGACCGGATCGGAGAGATCTACCGGACTCTCATGAAATTGAAGAAACCCTCCGGCGTCGCGTTCCAGATCGATGTCGATCCGTTGAATATTCTCTAGCCGGAAATCAATCATCCACGAAAGGAAAACCCATGCAGAAATTCAAAGGCGTGACGGTCGTTAAAAAAGCGAATGTTTATTTTGACGGGAAGGTGACGAGCCGGACGGTACTGTTCCCGGACGGTACGAAGAAAACTCTCGGGATCATGATGCCCGGCGATTATGAGTTCGGGACGGCCGCGGCTGAGATCATGGAGATCCTTGCGGGCGAAATGGAAGTCCAGCTTCCGGGCTCTTCGGCTTGGCGGAAGATCAAAGGCGGGGATTCGTTCGAGGTTCCGTCCCATTCCAAATTCAAACTCAAGGTTGCCGGATTAACGGATTATTGCTGCTCGTACTTAAAGTAGCGCAAAGCGCAACGGACAACGATGAGCGTTGCTCGTTGAGCGTTGCGTGCACTGTGTTATAATTCGCTCATGGCTAAACTCAAGATCTGTACTTACCCTGACCTCGTTCTTGCGCGCAAGGCCGCCCCGGTCGTTGATTTCGGGCCGGCGATGCAGCGGCTTTTCGACGAGATGATCGAGACCATGCACGTTTCCGACGGCGTGGGGCTTGCGGCTCCGCAGATCGGGATCTCCCAAAGGATCTTTGTGGCGTGCCCGACGATGCGGCGCGGGGAGGCGTTTGTGATGGTGAATGCCGTGATCGAGAAGGCCGCCGGTTCGGCGACGATGTCGGAAGGTTGTTTGAGCCTTCCCGGGATCTCCGCCGAGATCACGCGCGCGACCGAGATCAAGCTGCTCTACCAGGACCGCCACGGCAAGATGTTCCGGGCCGTGTTGAAAGATTTTTTTGCGCGTGTGGCTCAGCATGAAATGGACCATCTGAACGGGAAGCTTCTCATCGACCATTTTACGGGCGCCAAGCGGAAAGAGCTGATCGAGCGGTACACGGTTCTGAAAGAACAAAAGGGAATGTGATCAGGGCGATCTTATGAAGCTTGTTTTCTTCGGTTCCGACGAATTTTCGATCAAGGCGTTTGAGGCGTGTCTCCACTCCGGTCTTGAGATCGCGCTTGTGATCACGACTCCGGCGCAGAAAAAAGGCCGCGGGCTGAAGCTTGAGCCGAGTGAAATCTCGAACTATTGCAGGGCTAAAAAGCTTCCGGTCGCGGAATTTCAGAAGCTTCGTGCCCCTGAGACCGTCAAAGCGGTCCTGTCGCTTCAGCCGGATGTTTTTGTGGCGGCGTCCTACGGCAAGATCATCCCGCCCGAGCTGTTGGATATTCCGAAATACCGTCTGAATGTCCACCCGTCGTTGATCCCGAAATATCGCGGCGCCGCTCCGATGAACTGGCCGATCCTGAACGGCGATGAGGAAACGGGGGTCAGTATTATCGATATTGCCGAAAAACTTGACGCGGGGGACGTTTATTTCCAGGAGAAATTACCTCTCTCTCCGCGCATTAATGCGGAACGTCTCGCGGCGCAGCTCGCGACGCTTTCTTACGGGGTCCTGAAAAAAGTTCTCGAGCAGGTCAAGAACGGGACCCTTCACGGGACGCCCCAAAACGAAGCGGGGGCCACGTTCGCCCGGCAGCTTGAGAAAAAAGACGGGGAGATCTCATTCGGGTTATCCGCGGAGGAGATCGACCGGAAGGTTCGGGGCTTGCAACCCTGGCCCGGCTGTTATTTCTTTTTCAGAGGTTTGCGCGTCGGATTGCTCGAGGCGGACCTTGCGAAGGAGCCGGCGCCCGCTGAGGGTGCGGGGCTGCCTGCCGGAACGGTTCTCGCGGTCGATAAAGACGGGGGCGTGGCCGTTGCGACGGCGAAGGGAACGCTGAAGCTTTTGCGCGTCAAACCCGAAGGTAAAAAAGAAATGTCTGCGGCGGATTTTGCCCGCGGCCGCCGGATCGATGCCGGGGCCGTTCTCGGTTAGACTATGATCAGGCGATTCGTTTTATTCCTGCTGTTTTGTCTTATCCCGTATTCGGCCTATGCGCTGAATGTTGAGAATCTTCCCGACGCCGATATCGAGATGCGGAAACAGGTGATCTCGAAACTCCAGCCGCTGATCCAGGAGCGTGATGCAAAGGGAGATCTCGCCACGCTTACCTTTGAGGAACTTTACGCTCCGCTCACCAAGGACGAACGAAACTTTCTCAGGCAATTTCGCCATTTGCCCCGCAAAGAAACCGGGATCAAGATCCCCTGGCGCGGTATTTCTTCGGGGGAGAAGGATCTGATGGTGATCAAGGGGCAGAAGGTCAAGGATAAGGTCCGGGTCCGGAAGGAAGGCAAGCTGGTGACCGAGATCGTTGACCGGACGCTTCCGCCGCAATTTCTTCCGCTGACCGTTTATCAGAAATTCTTTGCGATGATGGCCGCGATGGAAAAAGAGATCGGCCGGCGCCTCTACGTGGATTCGGGATACCGGTCAAGCGCCTTCCAGCTTTACCTTTTTGTTTATTATCTCAAGAACCACGACTATTCGGTCAAAGAAACGGTCCGGTTCGTGACGTTGCCGGGTTACAGCGAACACGGTTGCCCGAAGTACCAGGCGGTCGATTTTATCAATGCGGACGGCGTGAACGGCGATCCCAAAGTCGAAGAATTTGAAGCGTTGCCCGAGAACCGGTGGCTGCATGAACACGCGCATGAGTTTGGGTTCGTGCTTTCGTATCCGAAGGATAGTCCGGCCGGGATCACTTACGAGCCCTGGCACTGGCGGTACGATCCCAAAGCCGCGAAAAAGCTTAAACGAAATATCACGGTCAAGAAATCCGGAGATTGAGCTGTTTTGAAAAGTTGTTTTTCCTGAGATCTTCAACAGGGGGCGGCAATGCGATCCGATAAGGGGTTCACTCTCATCGAAGTCCTGGTTGTTGTGGTGATTATCTCGGTGCTCGCAGCGCTCATTGTCCCGAGGATTACCGGGAATGTTAAGCGGGCTCGGCTTGCCGAGGCCATCCAAACGTGCGGGATGATTGCTAGGGCTCAAGTGCGCTACGCGTCGATTTACGGAGCTTTGACGACGGATTTGAGTAAGTTAGATATTACGCTGAAACCTTCGACGGCTTTTCCGGGGGGGAGCTATTATGCTTGGACCTATGATGGTGATTATCAGGGTGCGGTTTGTTTCGGACTTGGGTTTGGCCCGGGCAGGAGCCCGGCGATGGTGGAAACAGACCATAAATTGGGCGTGGATATGATTTATAATAACGGGGCGCCCCAAATCGTCAAATATTGGTGGCGCGAAGACCTTCCTGGACAAATTGGTGGAGGCACTTGCCATTACTCCTTTACGAGCGCATCGGTTTGGGATGACGCACGGTAGACGTGCTCTCCGAAATGGGCGGCGGTCGATTTTATCAATGCGGACGGCGTGAACGGCGATCCCAGAGCCGCAAAAAAACTTAAACGAAATATCGCTGTCAAGAAATCCGGGGATTGAGCTGTTTTGAAAAAATGTTTTTCCTGAGATCTTCAACAGGGGGCGGCAATGCGATCCGATAAGGGGTTCACGTTGATCGAGGTGCTGATCGTCGTGGTCATTATTGCCACCCTCGCGGCCTTAATTGTCCCTCGCGTCACCGGCCATGTTCGGAAGGCCAAGTTGGCAGAGGCCATGGCCGTTTGCGGCATGATCAGCAGAGCCGAGATCCGATATTACAATCTGTACGGGAGTCTGACTTTAGACCTTAGCAAATTGGATATCACGCTTCGACCCTCCTCGGCGTTTCCGGGCTGCAGTTACTACGGCTGGGAGCATGATTCCCCATCAACCCAGATAGGATTTGGTCTTGGATGTGATCCGGGCAACCGGCGCAATGTTCAAGCGCATGTACTGGGCATGAACATGGATGTTATCAATGGCGAGCCCAAAGTCACTCATTTTTGGTGGCGGAGCGACCTCCCGGGGCAGGTCGGTGGCGGAGCTTATTATGCCTCATCCACCGATTGGGATTCTGCTGTTTTTGTGGAAGGTATTTAATCTCCGTTCATATCGCAGATCTTGTCAAAAGGCACGTTGTGAAGCCAAGTCAGGCTGATTCGGCTGTAGATTATCTTGACACTCCGAGGTGCGTGTCTATAATTAGCAAAGTTTTGAAATTTTTATCCCACCGTATTCGGCGGAACGTGTACCCCACGCAAGGATAAAGAATCAATCCCACAGGAGGTAATAACATGGCGTTAAAGGTCGGCATTAATGGTTTTGGGCGTATCGGGCGTTTGGTCTATCAGGCGATTTGTGATCAGGGTCTGCTGGGCAAAGAAATTGACGTGGTCGCGGTCGTGGATATTTCCACGGACGCCGATTATTTTGCGTACCAGCTCAAATACGATTCGGTCCACGGACATTTCAAACATGACGTGAAGACCGAAAAGAGCAACCCCGCTTCCGCAGAAGCCGACACGATCGTCGTGAACGGTTACAAGACCAAATGTGTCATGGCCACCAAGACGCCGGATCAGCTCCCTTGGAAAGCCCTCGGGGTTGATTATGTGATCGAGTCCACCGGTCTTTTCACGGATTCCGAAAAAGCGAAGCTTCACCTGACGGCCGGCGCGAAGAAAGTGGTCATCAGCGCTCCCGGTAAAGGGGAAGTGAAAACTCTCGTGGTCGGCGTCAATGAGAACGAATACGATAGCGCCAAACACAACGTTGTTTCCAACGCATCTTGCACCACGAACTGCCTCGCGCCGCTCGTGCACGTGCTGCTTAAGGAAGGCATCGGGATCGAAACCGGTCTTATGACCACGATCCATTCTTACACTGCGACGCAGAAAACCGTGGACGGTCCTTCGAAGAAGGATTGGCGCGGCGGGCGTGCGGCGGCCATCAATATCATTCCGTCTTCGACGGGTGCCGCGAAGGCCGTCGGTGAAGTGTTGCCTGCGACGAAGGGCAAGCTCACGGGGATGGCGTTCCGCGTTTCGACGCCGGATGTGTCCGTGGTCGATCTTACGGTCCGCACCGTCAAGGACACCTCGATCGAAGAGATCGATGCGCTCCTCAAAAAGGCTTCCCGGTCCTATCTGAAGGGGATCCTCGGCGTGACGGATGAAGAACTCGTTTCCACCGATTTTATCCACGACCAGCGTTCCTCGATCTATGATTCGCTCGCGACGCTTCAGAATAATCTGAAGGGTGAAAAGCGTTTCTTCAAAATCGTTTCCTGGTACGACAATGAATGGGGCTACTCGAACCGCGTGGTCGATCTTCTCCGGTTCATGGCCAAAAAAGACGGCGTAAAATAACGAGTCGCTTAAAGCGACTCGTTATCCTGATCCCGCTAGCGGCGGGAGAAGGATCTTTCTTGAGATTCTTCGCTTTGCTCAGAATGACGAAAAGGGACAAACTATGAAGAAAAAATCGGTCAGAGACATAGACGTTCGCGGTAAACGCGTTCTGATGCGTGTCGATTTCAACGTTCCCATGAACGACGGGGCCGTACAGGATGACACCCGCATCAAAGCCGCGCTTCCGACGATCCGGTATGTTCTGGACCATGGCGCCAAGAGTCTCGTCCTCATGTCGCACCTCGGGGACCCCAAGAAAGACATGCAGAAGGCCAAGGAGAAGGCCGAGAAGACCGGCAAGCCGTTTGACGAAAAAAAATATCTCGAAGCCAAGCACAAGATGGCTCCCGTGGCGGAACGGCTCTCCAAGTTGCTCGGTAAAGAAGTGAAGTTGGCTCCCGCATGCATGGGCCCCGAAACGGATGCGATGGTGAAGGCGATTCCTCCGGGCGGCATCCTGATGCTTGAAAACACCCGGTTCCACAAGGAGGAAACTTCGAAAGATCCGGCGGAACGCGAAAAGATGGGGAAGGCTCTCGCTCAATACGGTGATATTTTCGTTAACGACGCGTTCGGTTCGGCGCACCGGGCCCATGCCTCGACCGAGTCCGTCGCACATTTTCTTCCGGCGGTCGCTGGATTTTTGATGGAGAAGGAGCTGGATTATCTTTTGGATAAAGTAGTCGACAATCCGGAGCGTCCGTTCGTGGCGCTCATCGGCGGAGCGAAAGTTTCCTCCAAGATCGCGGTGCTTGAAAGCCTGCTCGGCAAGGTCGATCGTCTCATCGTCGGCGGCGGGATGGCGTATACGTTCCTGAAAGCGAAGGGGCTTTCGGTCGGGGCATCGCTCGTTGAGGATGACATGCTGGACACGGCGCGGCAGATCCTTCAAAAAGCCTACGAAACCCATATTTATATCTATCTTCCGATCGACCATATCGTGACGACGGAGTTTTCGGTGAATGCCGAGGCTCAACACGTTGCGCGCGGGAACATCGACGCGGACCAGATGGGGATGGATATCGGCCCTCTCACGATCCAGAAGTTCGAAGGCGCACTTAAAGGTGCCAGGACGGTTTTCTGGAACGGACCTGTGGGCGTGTTTGAATTTCCGAAGTTTGCGACCGGCACTATGGCCATGGCCAGAACGATCGCGAGCCTTCCGGATTGCGTGACGGTGATCGGCGGCGGGGACTCCGTGGCTGCGGTGAACCAGTCCGGCGTTGCGGACAAGATCTCCCATATTTCCACCGGCGGCGGCGCTTCGCTTGAGCTGGTGGAGGGGAAAACGCTGCCAGGTGTGGCCGCGCTTCTCGATAAATAACAACCCAGAAAGAACTTTTATGAAGAAAAAACCTTTGATCGCCGGTAACTGGAAAATGTACAAGACTTCTGCGGAGGCGGTCGCACTCGTGCAAACGCTTAAGGCAGGGGTCCACCCGGTCAATAATGTCGGGATCGTGATCTGCCCGCCGTTCACGGCGCTCAGTGAGGTTTCCAAAATTTTGTCTGACACCTCGATCGAGCTCGGTGCCCAAAACATGTATTCCGCACCCGAAGGTGCCTTCACGGGCGAGATCTCGCCGACGATGCTCAAGGATCTCCGTTGCCGCTACGTCATTCTCGGCCATTCCGAGCGGCGCCAGTATTTCAAAGAGGACGATATTTTGATCCACGAAAAGGTCAAGACCGCCCTCAAGTACAGCCTTGTTCCGATCGTTTGTGTCGGGGAAACGCTTGCCGAACGCGAAGCGAAACGCCATTTTGATGTCGTCAAGACACAGTTTGATGAATCGCTCGGACGTCTTGAAAAAGAGGACATTGCGAAAGTCGTTATCGCGTATGAGCCGGTTTGGGCCATTGGGACGGGAAAAACCGCGACCCCCGACCAAGCGGAGCAAATGCATTCTTACATCCGGCGCCTGTTGAACGAACGCTATACGCAGGAAGTCGGCAACAAGATCTACATCCTTTACGGCGGCAGCGTGAAGCCGGATAACACGAAGTCTTTGATGGAAAAACCCAATATTGACGGCGCGCTCGTCGGCGGGGCTTCCCTCAAAGCGGAATCGTTTGTCCAGATCATTCAGGAAGCCCAAACAACTCACGAAGTGGGGATCAATACATGAACGCTCTTGTCGTCAGCATTCACATTATCGTTTGTCTTGTTCTGATCGTCGTTATTTTACTCCAGGCGGGTCGAGGGCAGGGGTTGACCGGCGCGAGTTTTGGCGGGAACGTCCAGTCGCTTTTCGGGACGAAGGCCTCGTCTTTTTTGACCAAGGCTACGAGCATTTGCGCGGTCCTTTTCCTTTTTACCTGTATCGGGCTGAATGTCCTTGAGGTCCGGAAAAGCCGCTCCCTTTTTCAGGCTCCGAAAGACCAGGCTCCGCTTGACGTTAACCAGATCAAGAAAGCGCTTGAGAAGATCAAACAGTCCCAGAAAACCGCGCCCGCTACGGCAGATGCGGCAAAGACTGCGGCGGCCTCGGCGCAGACCGGGACGACTGATGCTGTGAAAGCTGCGGCGGCTGCCGCGCAAGCGACCGCGTCGGCGGTCAAAACGGACGTTGCGGCTGCAGCCAAGGCCGAAGCTCCCAAACAGTAATCCGGGCCCGCGGTCCCTTCCGGGCCTTATGCGGCTTTTATGAACGCTCCCGGGAAAATTTACGCGGATCTTCGATACCTCAAGGGCGTCGGCCCCAAACGTTCTCTCATTTTCCAGAAGATCGGCATCCGGAATGTCCGCGATCTTCTTTATCTTTTTCCCCGCCGCTATGAAGACCGCTCCCGCTTTCTTCCCCTCGATAAGATCCCGCTCGGCGAAGCGGTAACCTGCCGGGGGGAGATCCTCGACGTCAAGTTTAAGCCGATCCGCGGCATGCCGATCCTTGAAGTTCTGATCGGGGATGCAACGGGAACGCTCCGCGCGGTTTGGTTTAATCAGCCTTATCTGCGAAAACAATTTGAAGACGCCCGCGAGATCATCCTGTATGGAAAGAAAGAAGACTACAAAGGGCGCGTTCAGATGGCGAATCCGGAATTCGAGCGGGTGGAGGATCCGGAAGAAGGTTCGATCCATATCGGCAGGATCACGCCGGTTTATCCGCTGACGGAAGGGCTTTTTCAACGCTCGCTCCGCGGCGTCCTGGCGCAGGCCGTCGGGCAATATCTCGACGAAGAGATCTCGGATTCTCTTCTGCCTGCGATCCGCGACGGTCTCGGTTTGATGCCACTTGATCAGGCTGTTCGTGAAATGCATTTTCCTTCCTCCTGGGAGATGTTGGACCGGGCTCGCCGGCGGATCGTTTTCGACGAGTTCTTTTCTTTTGAACTGCAGCTTTTCCTGAAAGTCAAAGTCCTTAAAACACAATACCGGGCGCCGGCTTTTGAAGTCTCTCCAGCGCTTTTCGAAGAATTTCAACGATCGCTTCCTTTTGCCCTCACGCAGTCCCAGGAACAGGCGCTTTCGGATATCCGTGCGGGGCTAACCGGAACGATTCCCATGAACCGGCTTCTGCAGGGAGATGTCGGTAGCGGGAAAACGGTGGTGGCAGCGTTCGCATTCCTGATGGGGCACCGGTCGAACCTTCAATGCGCTTTTTTGATCCCCACGGAGATCTTGGCGGAACAGCATTTCCGCACGCTCCGGACGTTTCTGGAGCCCTTGAACGTTCCGGTGGAACTTTTGACGAAAAGCACCCCGGCCGACCGGCGCGACCGGACCCTTGCCGAGCTCAGACAGGGGAAACTTTCCGTGATCGTCGGGACCCATGCCCTTTTGCAAGATGATGTGAAATTCCGTTCGCTCGGGCTGGTCGTTGTGGATGAGCAGCATAAGTTCGGTGTTCATCAGCGGAATCAACTTCTTCAGCGAACGCCGCGCCCTCATCAGCTTGTTATGACCGCGACGCCTATTCCTCGCACGCTCGCGTTGACCCTTTACGCCGATCTCGATATTTCCACGATGAAAGAAATGCCGAAAGGTCGCCGGCCGATCAAGACGTGGTGGATCACACGAAAAAAACAGCCCGAGGTTTTTGATCACATGCGGAAGCGCCTCCGTGATGGGGAGCAGGCGTATATCGTATTCCCGCTGATCGAGGAGACGGAGAAGACGGACCTTTTGGCCGCGAAAAAGGAATATGAGCGGCTGAAGAAGACCGTTTTCCCGGAATTCAAGCTGGGGCTTGTTCACGGAAAGGTCGAACGAGAGGAGCGTGAGGCCTTGATGCGCGCCTTCGCTCGCGGGGAGATCCGTATTTTGGTTGCGACCTCAGTGATCGAAGTGGGAGTCGATCAGCCGAACGCGACGATGATGATCATTGAGAACGCGGAGCGCTTCGGCCTTGCCCAACTCCACCAGTTGCGCGGACGCATCGGCCGTGGAACGCTCGATTCCGAATGTTTCCTTTTCGGCGAGCCCTCCACCGAGGAGGGGAAGATTCGGTTGAGGCTTCTTACAAAGATCCAGGACGGTTTTCGGATCGCGGACGAAGACATGAAGCTCCGTGGACCGGGGGATCTTTGGGGGACGCGGCAATCGGGCGAGCCGCTTTTCCGGGTCGCGCATCCCGTGCTGGATGAGGCCGTTCTCCTTTTGGCGCGTCAGGAGGCCGAAAAGGTGGTTTCTGTATTGGGTGCGGCGGATGTGAAGCATCCGCCGGAATGGATACAAAAATATCTCGAACAAATGCCGAAAACCGATTAAACTACCTCAATCGCGTATTTTTTTTGCAAAGGGTTGAGAAGAATTACCCAATTTCATCTTGGATGAAATTGAAAAGAATTGGGACGACGTATTCGTATGCGCATCATCAGCGGTAAATTCAAATCCCGGAAGATCGATTTCCCCAAGAACCGTTTGACCCGTCCCATGACGGACCGGACCAAGGAGACCCTTTTCAACATTGTGGGTTCGTTCGTGTTCGGGAAGCACGTTCTGGACCTTTTTGCGGGGTCCGGCAGTCTCGGGCTCGAATCCCTGAGCCGGGGGGCGATGGATGTGACCTTTGTGGACCAGGCTCCCTGGGCGGTGAGCACCATCCGAAAGAATCTGGAGAGTCTTGGGCTTCAATCCCAGGGGACGATCCTCCCGATGGAGATGAATCCGGCGATCCGGAAACTTGAAAAGCAAGGGCAGGGGTTTTCACTTATTTTTGTCGACCCGCCGTTCCAGAAAGGTTTGGTCAAAAAGACGTTGATGCGGCTGGATGCCTCTGATATAGTCCTGCCCTTCGCGCAGGTCGTGGTCGGGCACACACAACACGAGCCCCTTGATCACTCCGAACTCCAGAATCTCAAATGGGTCAGGACCAAAAAGATCGGGCAGGCTTGCCTTTCTTTTTTGTTCCGCCTGGAAGCCTCCAATGAAAAAACGAAAAGCTATATATCCGGGGAGCTTTGATCCGGTCACGTTCGGTCACCTTGATGTGATCGAGCGGGCGCTGGAGCAATTCGACGAGCTGGTGATTTTGGTGGCCGCGAATCCGTCGAAGAAAACCCTTTTTTCGGTCGCGGAGCGTGTTGATTTTTTGAAGCGGGCGCTCAAGCGCCAGCCGCGGGCGAGGGTCGCGGCGTGGCAAGGGTTAACGGTCGATTTTGCCGCGAAGGAGAAGGCTTGCGCGCTGATCCGGGGGCTTCGGGCCACTTCGGATTTTGACTATGAGTTTCAGATGGCGTTGACGAACCGGCAGTTGGCTCCCACGGTCGACACGGTCTTTCTGATGCCGTCGGAATCGCATTTTTATCTTTCGTCGCGGCTGATCAAAGAGATCGCGCAAGTTCGCGGCAATGTCACCGCCTATGTACCGGGGCCCGTTGCCGTAAAGCTGCGGCAGAAATTCTCAATAAAAGGAAATTCTTTTAAAAATGAAATTCATTCTCGCTGATCTTAAGGAAGGCGTTCCGGTCGAGGTTTCGGGGGCTTACGATGCCAAGGCTATCGAAGTCGAATTTCCCGACATGCTTTTCACTGAACCCATCCGTCTTTCCGGTTCGGTTGAGAAAGCGGCGGGGACGCTGCGTTTTCAGGGGCAGTTGTGTACGGCGGTCAAGCGTCATTGCGGCCGTTGCCTGAAGGAAGCCGCGGAAACGATCGACCGCGACTTTGACTGGATCTACGATCTTCATAATAAAGAGGAGATCGAACCGGTCGAGGATGTTCGTGAACTTTTGATCATCGAACATCCCTTGGTGCATTTGTGCCGGGCCGAATGCAAAGGCCTTTGCACGCAATGCGGCAAAGATCTTAACGAAGGGGCTTGCAAATGTAAGGAAATCGGTTATCATTCCACACCAGTTATCATAAAGAAATCGAAGTCGAATAAGGAGAAGAAATAAATGGCAAATCCAAAACGCAGACATTCCAATACGCGGACACAGTTGCGCCGGGCCCATGATCATTTGACCCCGCGGTCCATGTCCCAGTGCCCGAAATGCGGCACCTTTATCCTGCCTCACCGGGTCTGTACCTCTTGCGGTTTTTATAAAGGCAAGCAGGTCATTACGATCAAGGTGAAGTCCAAGGTAAAAGAATAACCATGATCCGCATCGCTCTTGACGGGATGGGCGGGGATTACGCCCCGCAGGTGGTTGTAGAGGGCGCCGTGATGGCGGCCAATGATTTTGAACATCTCGAGATTGTCCTGGTCGGCCAGACCGCGGCACTCAAGCGGGAGCTGAACAAGCACAAGGTCATCGGCGGAAAGATCGTCCTTCATGAGGCGAGCGAGGTTATCGGCATGGGGGAGTCTCCCGTTGCCGCGCTCCGCAAGAAAAAAGATTCTTCCATCGGCGTTTGCATCGATCTGTTGAAGAAAAAAGAATGCGCCGCCGCTGTTTCGGCCGGGAATACCGGTGCCATGGTTGCTGCGGCCACACTCATCCTCGGTTTATTGCCCGGGATCAAGCGTCCCGGCATAGCCATCGCGACTCCGACCTTGCACGGCATGTCGGTCACCACGGACGTGGGCGCCAATCTCAACCCTTCGGCTTACGAGCTCTTCCAGTATGCGATCATGGCCGACGTTTTCGCCAAGAGCATTCTCAAGAAAAAACGTCCGGCAATCGGGCTGCTGAATATTGGAGAAGAGGAAACCAAGGGGACCGAAGTCCTTAAAGAGACTTACAAACTTCTGCGGGAGTCCTCGCTTAATTTTATCGGTAACATCGAAGGACGTGACTTTTTTACCGGGAAAGCCGATTGCATTATCTGTGACGGTTTCGTGGGAAATGTCGTTTTAAAAATGATCGAAAGCATTCTCGAAACCTCCGTGGCGCTTATCGGCCGCGAGCTCCGAAAAAATCTTTTTACATCGCTTGCGGCCTGGCTTCTGAAGCCGGCGCTTTCTTCTATCAAAAAAGCGACAGACTACGAGAAGGCCGGCGGGGCGCCACTTCTCGGTGTGGACGGAAATATCATCATCAGCCACGGCATTTCGTCCGCGCTCGCTATCCGCAATGCTATCCGCGTTGCCGGAGAACTGGTTACCACGCGCGTTAACGCGCAGATCTTGGAAGCCATCACCCCGTATTTGAATCAAGCGGGTCCTGCCGTTGTATCGACTCCGACTCCAAAAATGAACAGTTGATCCCTGGGTAACAGGAAAGGAATCATGACTGCACCCTATCGTGCCGCCATTTCGGGGCTCGGCGCGTATCTGCCGGAAAAAATTTTGAAAAATTCCGATCTCGAGAAAATGGTCGAGACGACCGACGAATGGATCCGGACCCGTACGGGCATCCGTGAACGGCATATCGCGGCGGCGGAGCAGGCCACGAGCGATCTCGCGTTACCGGCCGCTCAGGAAGCGCTCCGAAACGCCGGATTGACTCCGCGGGATCTGGGTCTCATCATTGTCGCGACGACCTCTCCGGATATGGTTTTTCCTTCGGCGGCTTGTTATCTTCAGACGAAGCTCGGGGCTTCCTGCGGCGCCTTTGACTTGGCCGCGGCCTGTTCGGGTTTTGTTTACGCGCTTTCGGTCGCGGAAGGATTCGTCAAATCCGGTATTCATCAGCATGTGTTGGTCGTCGGGGCGGAGACGATCTCCCGGTTCATCAATTGGAAAGATCGCAGTACCTGCGTTCTGTTCGGGGACGGTGCGGGCGCGGCGGTCGTTTCGCGTTCATTGGACGGGCACGGAATCTTGGCTTCGTGTCTCGGCGCGGATGGGGCCCAGAGCGAGATCCTCCAGATTCCCGCCGGCGGCTCCAGGATGCCTCCCAGCAGTGAAAGCATTGCCAACGGGCAACATTATATTCGCATGGACGGTCCGTCGCTTTTCAAGATCGCGGTTAAGACGATGGATCAAGCCGTTCGCGATGTTCTTAAACGCGAAAATCTTGAAGTGAAGGACATTCACTGCTTGATTCCTCATCAGGCGAACCACCGGATATTGCAGGCCGTGGCGGACCGTCTCGAGATCGCGTCTGACCGGGTCTACATCAATGTGGACCGGTACGGCAATATGTCGAGCGCTTCCACGGTCATCGGACTTTATGAAGCTGTCAAAAGCGGGGTGGTTAAGAAAGGGGACTACGTTGTCCTCGTTGCTTTTGGCGGAGGCCTCACTTGGGGCGCAACCTTGATTCAATGGTGAGTGGATGAAACCTCTCGGATTTCTTTTTCCCGGACAGGGCGCGCAATTCGTCGGCATGGGGAAGGATCTTTTTGAACAAAGTCCTGCCGCCCAGCAAATCTACAAACAGGCCGATCAGATCCTCGGTTATTCCATCAGCCAGATCTGTTTTTCGGGTCCTGAGTCCGAGCTGACACGGACGCTTTATGCTCAGGCCGGGATCCTTGTGACGAGCCTTGCGGCGTTGGCGGCGTTGCGGGAGAAATGTCCCGGTTTGAAGCCCTCGCTCGTGGCAGGGCTTAGCCTCGGAGAATTTACGGCGTTGGCAGCCTCCGGCGCTCTTTCGTTCGAAGACGCGCTGAAGCTTGTCCAGGTCCGCGCGGAGGCGATGGAGTCTGCGGCAAAAAATAATCCGGGTACCATGGCTTCCATTATGGGGCTGGATGTCGAAAAATGTTTTGAAGTCGCCCGCGAAGCGGGTTGTGAAGTCGCGAACCTGAATACGCCGGATCAGACGGTTCTTTCCGGGACGCTTGCTTCCATCGAAAAAGCGTGTCCGATTGCGGAAGCGAAGGGAGCGAAGCGTGCGATGCCGCTCAAGGTCGGCGGGGCGTTCCATTCCTCTTTGATGGGGGAAGCCAAGGCGAAATTGGAAGCCGCGTTGAAAAACACAATGATCCGCGAGCCGGAATGTGTTTTTATCCCGAATGTGACCGCGGAAAAAGTTTCAAATCCTGATGACATCCGCGCTTTGTTGGCGCGCCAGCTGACGAGTTCGGTTCAGTGGGTCCGTACCATGGCCGCGGTTAAGGCTGAGGGGCTTTTGACGCACCTTGAGCTTGGGCCGGGGAAAGTTCTCAAAGGCCTCGCACGAAAATGTCAGCCGGAACTCGAAGTGTTTTCATTCGGGACGATGGCGGATCTTAAGAATCTCGAATCCCTGAACCTTTTTATCAACGCTTAGGAGGAATTTCTATGATGCTCAAAGATAAAGTTGCGCTTGTCACCGGTGCCGGCCGTGGGATCGGTCAGTCGATCGCTCTTGCGATGGCTAAAGAGGGTGCCAAACTGGTCCTTTCGGACCTAAAAAAGGAATTTTTGACCGAGACGGAAGGCAAGATCAAGGCGCTTCCGGGCGGTTCGTGCGTTTTGACGCAAGCCAATGTGGCGAATGGGGATGAAGTGAGCGAAGTTGTCAAGATTGCGCTTGACACGTATGAACGCGTAGATATACTCGTCAACGTTGCGGGCATCACGAAGGACGGACTGCTCGCAATGATGTCCGAGCAGGATTGGGACGATGTTCTTTCAATCAATTTGAAGAGTTCGTTCTTGTTCACGAAGGCGTGTGCAAGGCCGATGATGAAGCAACGGTGCGGTGCCATCGTCAATATCGCGTCGATCATCGGGATCGCCGGCAATGCCGGTCAGGCTAATTACGCCGCTTCCAAAGGCGGGATGATCGCGCTGACCAAGAGCACGGCGAAGGAACTTGCCAAGCGGAATATCCGGGCGAATGCAATTGCTCCGGGGTTTATCAAGACCAAGATGACCGATAAACTTCCGCCGGACCTTGTGGAAAAGATGAAACAGCAGATTGGCTTGGGGCGACTCGGCGAGCCTCAAGATGTAGCGAATGTTGCCGTATTTCTTGCATCGGACGCATCAGCTTACGTCACCGGACAGACGATCGTCGTGGATGGCGGACTCGTTCTCTGATGCGTGTTTTAAATCATTAAAGGAGGAATCGATGGGCGTTCAAGAGAAGATCACGGAAATTATTGTTGAACAGTTGGGCGTGAAGGCTGAGGAAGTCGTGCTGGAAGCATCTTTCGTGGATGATCTCGGCGCGGATTCTTTGGATACGGTCGAGTTGGTCATGGCGTTCGAAGAAGAATTCGGCGCTGAGATCCCGGATGAAGATGCCGAGAAGATCCAGACCGTCGGAGACGCCGTAAAATATATCGAAGAGAAAACGGCGCAGAAGTAAGCGCCGTTCTTTTCTCACTTCAATTTAACTCTCACCAAAGGCAAATATCTAATCATGCGTCGTGTAGTCGTTACGGGTGTTGGTTTGGTTACACCTCTGGCCAACACCGCCGAAGAAACCTGGCAGGGCTTTCTGAAGGGTCGGAGCGGGACGGGGCTTCTGACCCAAATCGATCCGACGCCCTTTAATTCCAAGGTTGCCGCGGAAGTGAATGGTTTTGAGCCCACCAAGTATCTCACGCTGAAAGAGATCAAGAAGACGGACCGTTTTGTCCAGTTCGGTGTTGCCAGCGCCAAAATGGCGATGGCAGATGCCAAACTTGATATGTCCACGGAAGATCCTCATCGCATCGGTATTTTGGTCGGTTCCGGGATCGGCGGCCTCCGGGTCATCGAAGAACAGCACCGCCTCATGATGGAGCGCGGCGCGGATCGTATTTCTCCGTTTCTGATCCCGATGTTGATCGTCAATATGGCTCCGGGGCAGATCTCGATCGCTCTGGGGCTTAAAGGGCCGAGCAACTGCGTAGCGACGGCGTGCGCAACCGGTTCAAATGCGATCGGCGATGCTTTCAAGATCATCCAGCGAGGTGAGGCCGATGTCATGTTCGCCGGAGGTACGGAATCTTGTATCACCAACCTCGGGTTCGGAGGCTTTGACGCCATGAAGGCGTTGAGTACGCATAACGAAGCTCCCGAGACGGCCTCCCGTCCTTTTGATAAGACCCGTTGCGGGTTTGTGATGGGTGAGGGTTGCGGGATCATGATCCTTGAGGAACTTGAGCACGCGAAAAAACGCGGGGCGAGGATCTACGCGGAAATGGCCGGATACGGAATGACGTCGGACGCGAGCCATATCACGGCGCCCGATCCGAGTGGGGAAGGCGCGGCGCGTTGTATGGTCATCGCGATGAAAGACGCGGGCATCCGTCCGGAAGATGTTGACTATATCAATGCTCACGGAACCTCGACACCGCTGAATGATAAAGTCGAGACCCTGGCCATCAAAAAAGCTCTTGGCGAATCCGTCGCGCGTAAAGTCCGGATCAGCTCCACGAAGTCCATGGTCGGACATCTTCTCGGTGCCGCCGGAGCGGTCGAAGGTGTTGTGTGTTGTCTTGCGATCCGGGACCAAATCGTTCCGCCCACCATCAATTACAAACACCCGGATCCTGATTGTGACCTGAATTACGTTCCGAACGAAGCTCAAGCCTGCCGCGTCCGCGTTACATTGTCGAACTCGCTCGGTTTTGGGGGCCATAATGCCTGTATCGCGTTCAAAGCGTATCAGGACTAATCCCTCGATCTTTTCCCTTCAGACACTACCCCTATCTGCCGATTTATATAGCAAAAGCGAGCTTCTTCTAAGAGGGGCTCTCACTGTGGAAGACGGGGATCATGCGTCTTAAAAAACTCGAGATTCTGGGTTTTAAATCCTTCGCGGACAAGACCGAAATTCTTTTCGATTCCGGCGTCACTTGCATCGTCGGTCCCAATGGTTGCGGTAAGAGCAATGTGTCGGACTCGATTCGATGGGTCCTCGGCGAGCGCAGCGCCAAGCTTCTCCGTGGCAGCACCATGGAAGATGTTATTTTTAACGGCACCGAAGTCCGCAAGCCGCTCGCCTTCGCCGAGGTTTCGCTGACGATCGATAACGCCGATCGTGGCATGCCAATCGAATACAACGAAGTCACCCTCACCCGTCGCCTTTACCGAACCGGCGAAAGCGAATACTTTCTCAATAAGACCCTCTGCCGGCTCAAAGATATCCAGGATCTGATCCTGGATACCGGGATCGGTTCCTCTTCCTATTCCATGATCGAGCAGGGGCGCATTGATTACATTTTGAGGGCGGATCCGGAAGAGCGGAGGTTCTTGATCGAGGAAGCGGCCGGGATCGCAAAATACAAGGTCAAAAAGGATGAATCCATCCGCAAGCTCGAGCGCACGGAGGAAAATCTTAAGCGATTGAACGACATCGTGTTCGAGGTTCAGAAGAACATTCAGTACGCCGAGCGCCAAGCTAAACGAGCCGAGCGGTATAAACAGGAGCTTGAAAAACTTAAACAACTTGAAATCAAGAGAGCTTTTTTCCAGAAGCAGCAGCTCGAGCAGAAAAAGGTCGAACTGGAACAAAGTTTTCAGATCAAAAAGGATGAGCTGCAGCGACTCGATGAACAGATCCGTGCCGGGCATCAATCGGTCGAGGACCAGGAGAACCGGGTTCGCGGGATCGGTCAGCGCTGTCGCGTCAAGGAAGGTGAGCGGTACCAAGCCCTTTCTCAGATCGAAACCAACGAACAAAAGCTTCAGTTTGTCCGCGACAAACGCGTTGAGCTTGCCCAGCAACGGGGGCAACTGCTTCAGGAACAGGATCAGCTCCAACTAGGAATCGAAGCCAGCAGGGTCAAAAAAGAAGAGATCCGTGCGCTCATTCAGTCGCAAGCGATTGAAAGTGCCGCGATCCAGACGAAACTTACGGAAGTGTCGCAGCAGCTTCAGCATCAGGAATCCGTGATCCAGGAAGTCAAGAGCGCACTGGAAGCCGCACGCCAAGAATTCTTCCAGGCGGCACAAACAACCACCCGCGCGCGCAACGAATATCACCGTTGTAAAGTTCTGAGCGAGAACCTTGAAGTCCAATGCCGCAAAGAAGAGTCCAACACGGCCCGTTTTAACGAACAGATCGCTGCTTGGGAAGAAAAACTTGGCGCATGTCTGCGGGACCTCGAAGCGAAAAACACGGAGCTTCAGGGGGTTCTCGCAAACGAGCAAGAATTGCAGTCCCGCGAAGGGGCGATGGACCAGGCGTTGGCCGAACTGCGTCGAAGCGTCCACGATATCCGGCTGACGGTCCGCGAGAAAGAATCGCGGCTTCACACCCTCACGGAGATGGAGCAGGCGAGTTGGGCCTCGTTCCAGGAATTCCTGAACGAAGCATCGCAACAGTTGCCCGGGTTGGTGCGGAGCTTGAAAGAAGTTCTCAAGGTCCAGGAGGGTTACGAGTGGACCGTGGATGTCGCATTGGGGCAGTTCGTCCGTTCTTTTATTGCAGGTGACGTGCCGACGGCGAGGGCCGTGATCGGCAAGCTTCATGCGTCCCGCTCGTTCGCCGCGGGGATTCTCGTCAAAGGGCTCGCGCCTCAGGTTTCTTTGTCCGAAGACGTGGTGCAGTTTTATGGATCACTCGGATTCCGGCCTCTTTCTGATTTCGTGCAAACCGAAACCGGCTTCGAAGGGGTGCTGACGGGCGTTTTTGTGATCGACCAATTTCCCGTTCATGAACTTGAACGGCTTTTGAACGCGTCCCAGGGTGCGACATTTATCTCGAAAGACGGCCTTTTTCTCGGCAGAGATTCCCGCCTTTATTTTTGGAACGATCTTCATCGAGCTCATTTTCTTTTTTCAAGAGAAAGTGAGATCGCTAAGATCCGCCAGGATCTCGACAAACTCACCGGCGACGCGCAAGCTGCCGAGACGCAAGCTCTTTCCGTAGACGGGGAGCTTGGCGCGCTTCGCTCGCAGATCGAGGCAGTTGAGCAACAAAAGACCGGTCTTTTGGTCGGCAAAGAATCGCTGGAAAATACCCGAAAACACATCGAAGAACGACTCCATGCGTTCCGCGGCGAGGTGGATCTTGTGTCTGCCGAGATCCGCGAGATGATGCAGGAATCGGAGCGTGCGCGCGCTTCCCAAGAACAGCTGTTACGCGACCTCACTCAAAAAGAAGAAGACGAGAAGAAATTCCAGCAATTGCAGGGGCAGAAGGAAAAAGATCTCGAAAACCTTTCGGCGATCCGGGAAGAGATCCTGAACGTGCTCCGCCAGCAGCAGGCACAGGTTGAGCAATACCAGCAGGGGCTAAAACACCTTGAAGAATCGCTCCGCCTTGTCGAAGAGCATGCTCAAAAAGACCAGGACCGTCTGGTGTTCCTCGATCAGGGCAAGGAACGCATCGCCTCGAAAGAGCAGGAGCTTAATCAGGATGAGGATGTTTGCGTAAATCTCTCCGGGGAATATCAGGAAAAGCTGCGGGCGATCGATGTCGAACTGGAACTTCTTCGCAAAGACCAGCGTGAACAGGAAGATGTTCTGCTGTCGTTGCGTCGGACGCTGGAAGATCTCGCGCAGGCCCAGAAAGCGCTTCAGGACGAAGAACATCAGATCTCCATGCAGCAGATGGATTTTGATTATCAGTTGAAGAATGTCGGCGAACGGCTTGCGCAGCGCTATCGGCTCAATCTGTTCGAATTGAACGCGCAGGAGTATGTTTTTACCGAAGAGGAAATGGCGACGGCGGAAGAGACGCTTCAGGCGCTTCAGGCCAAAGTCGATTCGCTCGGAACGGTGAACCTTTTAGCGATCGACGAATATCAGGAAATGAAACAGCGCTATGATTTTTTGACGACGCAACAAAAAGACCTTGTCGATGCGCGCGAGTCCCTCATGGAAGCTATCCGGAAGATCAATCGCACGACGAAAGAGCTTTTCGAGACGACTTTTGTGCAGGTCCAGGAGAACTTCAAACTTTATTACCAGACGCTGTTCCGCGGCGGGGATGCCAAGCTGACGTTGATCGACGAACAACATCCGTTGGAATCCGGGATCGACATCGTCGTGCGTCCTCCCGGGAAAAAACTTCAGAATATGTCGCTCCTTTCCGGCGGCGAGAAGGCTTTGACCGCAGTCGCATTGCTTTTTGCCCTTTTCAAGATCCGGCCTTCGCCTTTCTGCTTGCTTGATGAAGTGGATGCACCGCTGGACGAAGCGAACATTGACCGGTTTTTGACGGTGCTCCGGAATTTCATCACCACGACGCAGTTCCTGATCATCACGCACAACCGGAAGACCATTGGGATGGGCGATGCCCTGTACGGCGTCACCATGGAAGAACCCGGTGTTTCGAAGATCGTTTCCGTCAAAGTTCGCGCCGGGGATGAATCTCTTCCCGGAGAAGGTCTTCATCCGACCGTTGCGGCCGAGGAAGCCGCCCGGGCCAATCAGGAAACCACGGATACGGTTACGGCTTGAGTATTCCGAACTACCTGACTCTTTTCCGCATTATCCTCACGCCTATTTTTTTTACGATCCTGGTTTCTTACACTCCGGAAAAGGAACAATTGCGTTTTATCTCGCTGGCCATTTTTGCGCTGGCGGCCGTGACGGATGCCCTCGACGGGCTTCTGGCGAGATTCCTGAGGCAGCGAACCGCGCTGGGGCAGATGTTGGACCCCCTTGCGGATAAGATCCTTTTGCTGAGCGGCTACATCGGTCTTCTCTTTGTCCAGACGTTGCCGTTCCGTCCGCCGCTCTGGATCACGGTGACCATTGTCTTCCGGGATATCATTCTTTTGGTCGGTTTTTTTGCTCTGCATTTCATGTCGGTTAAAATGGAAGTCTTGCCGAACTGGTGGGGGAAACTGACTACCGTATCGCAGATGCTGCTCCTTTTTTGTATTTTGATCGAGTGGCCGCTTGCGGTTCCGCTCGCTTACGCGACGGCGTTTTTCACCATTGTTTCCGGTTTGATCTATGTCTCCTGCGGGTTAAAATTCATCCAATGACGAATGCCTTTTTTGCGATTCTGGCGTATCTTCTGGGGTCTATCCCGTTCGGCCTTTGGGCAGGGTTCAAGGCGAAGGGGTTGGATATTCGCGAACACGGAAGCAAAAATATCGGAGCGACGAATGTGTTCCGCGTGGTGGGAAAGAAGTGGGGGATCGCGGTGTTGTTGCTTGACGCGCTGAAGGGCTATGTGGCCTGCGTGCTTCCGTTTTTTTTCGGTATGCGGGAACTGACGGTGCCCTTCCAACTTTTCCTTGCTGTGAGCGCCATTCTCGGGCATACGTTCCCGGTCTGGCTCAAATTCAAGGGAGGAAAAGGCGTTGCGACCGCACTCGGAGTTTTTCTGGCGATCGCGTGGCTTCCGACGCTGATCGCTTTTGCGATCTGGTGGATCATATTTGCGCGGACCCGTATCATTTCGATAGCTTCCCTTGTGGCCGCGGTCGTTTTTCCTTTGCTCGTTATCTGGCGTTACGCGGGCACTTCCGACCTCAAATTCCTGCTTCCCATCAGCCTTGTTCTGGCGGTTTTTATTTTTTATACTCACCGGGCCAATATCCAGCGCCTTCGCCAGGGAACCGAAAAAAAACTTCTATGACGGAAGAGGTTTGCCTTGCCGCCGGAACTTCTCGAAAAAAAGTTAGCCGGCAAGATCTGGGATTTATCCTTCTGACCGTTGGTCTGGCGATCGCAATGGCCTGGCCTCTTTTTGGGCGGGATCTGATGCAGGCTCATGATATCCGGCTCTCGTTCATCAAAACGGTCGCGCTCTACCAGGCGTGGCTGGACGGCGATCTTCTTGGGCGTTGGATCCCTCAGATATCGGCAGGCTTTGGTTATCCTGTTTTTAATTTTTACGCTCCTCTTTTCTCTTACGGCGCAGCCGCGCTCGCGTTTCTTTCGGGGGATCTTCCGTCAGGATTTAATAGTGCCTTGGCGTTGACCGTTATTTTTTCGGGACTCTCGATGTATCTTTTTGCCCGGGAGTTTTGGGGACCTGAAGGCGGATTTCTTTCCGCCGTCGCTTATCTTTTTGCGCCCTATCATATTGTGGATGTCTATGTCCGCGGGGCTTGCGCCGAGTCCACAGCGTTCGTTTTTTTCCCGCTCGTGATGTTGTTCCTCTACCGGAACCATCGGGATCCCGGTCGTATGAATCTTGCGCTCGGAGCTGTGTCCGTTGCCGGGATGTTTCTTTCCCATAACGTCATGGCCGAGCTTTGTTTGCCGCTCGCGGTGGCGTATATGATCCTTTTGTGTCTGAGCGATGCCCCGCAGAAGAGAAAGAATATTTTTCTGAATCTCCTCATGGTTGTTTGGGGACTCGGTTTGTCGGCGTATTTTTGGCTGCCCGCGATCGCCGAAAAGCATTTTGTTTGGATCGACAGAATCCTCGCCTCTCAGTACAATTTTGGAGAGCATTTTCCAGGATTCTGGCAGCTGTTGGTTTCGCCGTGGGGGTTTGATTACCGGGGGGGCGCGAGAGCCGAGGGGATGTCCTTTCAGATCGGGCCGGTCCAGCTTCTGCTCGCGATCCTGACGATTACGCTGGCGCTTAAGAAAAACGGAGCTCTCGCAGACCGCCGGTTGCAGGTCCTTTTTGGGGCCGGGGTTTTCGGAGCGGCGGTTTTTTTTATGCTTCGGCCCTCTTCGTTTTTATGGTCGGCGCTTTCTCTTTGCAGGTACATGAACTTTCCCTGGAGATTTCTGGCTATTGTGACGCTCGCTGTTTCGGTTCTCGCGGGAGGGGCTGTCGGTCTCTTTCGGGGCCGCTCCCGGACGTTTTTTCTGGTCATCGTGACGGGGCTGCTTTTTTTTGTGAATTTTCGCCATTGTCATCCCCGGGGTTTTGAAAAGGTCGAAGTGGTGACTCCCGGCGAGTTTTTGTTCCGTACGGATCCCCGGGACAGCATGGAGCTTCTTCCGGTGTGGGTCCAGAACGTCAAAGGGTTGGAAGTTGTCCGGGCTCGCTTGCGTCCTCTGGCGGGAAAGATCCAGATCTTCGAGTATGATGAGGCGAAGGGATTGACCCACCGGTATTTTTTGAGAGCTGCCCCTCGGACGTCTCTCGCTTTCCAGAATTTTTATTTTCCGGGATGGAAAGTTTATATTGATGGCCGCGAAACCTGGGTGCTTCCCGAAAGCCGGAACGGGCTTGTCTCGTTCGAAATCCCGCCCGGGTTCCATCACGTGATGGTCCGGTTCGAGGAAACACCGCTCCGTTTATTTTCCGATGCGGTCTCCGCCTTTGCACTAGCGCTCCTGCTGGTGGTTTTTATATGGCGCCGGCCTTCCAGACGAGCTCCTGCGGTTCAAATCTCCCTAACGGATTGACTTTTGCGCTTTCTGGGGAGAGTCGGGAGTGTCCCAGGAACGTTTTTAAAAACAAGAGGGTGGGTGGTATGAAGGATCGGATTTGTCGATGGATCGGGGTGCGGTCTCAGGGAGTGTCCCTGACGGATAGATGGAGCGTTTTCCTGATCCTTGTTTTTTCCTTGATCATGGCGTGGTCTCTTTTCAGGACCGATCTTCTGGCGGCGCGGGACGGAGGGCATTCCTTTGTGAAGGTGATCAGCCTCTATCAATCGATCGGACAGGGGAATTTTCTGGGACGCTGGATTCCGGATATCTGCCTTGGTTATGGTTACCCGATGTTCCTTTTTTACGCGCCGCTCTTTTTTTATCTGTCGGTTGGGATGACGTTCCTTTCGGGAAGCTTTGCGCTGGGTCTCCATCTGGCTCTGTTTTTGTCCCTTTTTCTTTCGGGGCTCACCATGTATTTTTTTTCCAAGGAATATTGGGGGAGCGGCGGGGGGCTTTTATCGGCCGTGGCGTATTTGTACGTGCCGTACCATGTGGTCGATGTTTTTGACCGGGCGGCCTGCGCGGAGGTGTTGTCCTTTGTCTTTTTTCCACTCATTTTGTTCTTTCTGAAACGGATCTATGAACGGCAACGGGCCCGAGATATCGCTCTGGGAGCGCTTTCCGTTGCCGGGGTCTGTCTATCTCATAACATCATGGCGGCGATTTTTCCGCCCCTGGCTTTGAGCTATTTGATCTTTCTTTTTGCGGTCGATCCCGAGCGAAATTGGAAGAAGATCGCTTCCGGAGTGGTGGCCTTGTCTTGGGGCGGCGCCCTGGCGCTGTTTTTCCTTCTTCCGGCCCTTGTTGAAAAGAAATTCGTCCGGCTTGACCGGATCGTAAGCGGGTCCTACGGCGTCCAGAACTACTTCATCGATTTTTCTTGGATTTTTTCCCTTCCGAAGCGTTTTGTCTATGCCGTCATCGGAGGAAAAGGGGAGGTGCCGCTTCAGATCGGTCCTGTTCACCCGTTGCTGGCGGGCATCACGCTCTGGGGGATCTTAAGGCGTTTTCGGAGCGAGCGCTCTCGCGCGCAGCTTTTTTGCTTCTGGATTCTTGTTATCGCCGTGTGTGTTTTTTTCTGCCTGAAAATCTCTGCCGGAGCATGGGCGATCCTTTCGCTGGATACCATCATGAACTTTCCGGTGCGTTTTCTTGTTTTTGTTGTGCTCGGGTTTTCATTTCTCGCCGGAGGGGTCATTTATTTTTGTCCTAAAGTTCACCGGCCGGTCTGTTTTATCGCTTGTGCGGTGCTTCTGGTGTGCCTGAATATCGGTTATTGTCGTCCGCGCGGTTATGATCCCGTGGTGATCCCCGACGCTGAGAAGTTTTTGTTCCGTTCCCATCCGCATGAGAACATGGAGAGTCTTCCGAAGTGGGTGCAACGGATTGATTTTTTGCCGGTCGTTCCGTCAAAGTTAAGCGTTCCCTCAGGGAAAGCGGAAGTTCTGAGATTTCGAAGATCTTCCGGGGGGTTGGAGTATTCTTACGAGGTTAAGGCGGCGACCCGGGCGGTCCTCTGTTTTCATTCGTTTTATTTTCCGGGTTGGAATGTTTATCTGGACGGAAAACGCATCCCTGCCGGTCCGACGCCACAATTGGGATTTGTTCTCTTTGATATCCCCGAGGGGTTCCATGAGGTAAAGGTCCGGTTTGAACGAACGTCCGTACGCATCGTTGCTGATGCGATTTCCGGACTGGCTCTTGCGGCATTTCCGGTTCTTTTTTTCTGCTTGTGGGTTCGCTCAAGGCGTGCGGGGGCGGGCTGTTTAGTTGCTCCGTGAAGAGGCTGTCTCTCTCCCGAATAATCATCTTGACTGTTTCCTATAAAGCATATATATTTTGATTAAAGCTAATATTTAAAGACCGGCTCCTACGGAAATTGTCTTTACATACCGGGGGATGCCCGATAGAATTTTGTAACAATTCTAAGGCTCTTATCACAGGAGAAAACTCATGAGCGAACGTAAAAAAGCAGATAAAGCGACCGTCCCCGAAGCCAAAAAATCCACCGAAAAACAGAAGGCTCTTGAGCTTGCCCTTTCCCAGATCGAAAAACAGTTCGGAAAAGGGGCGATCATGAAACTGGGCGATGCGCGTCATGAGAACGTCAAGGCGATCCCTACCGGCGCCTTGAGTCTTGATATCGCGACTGGGATCGGCGGAGTTCCCCGGGGCCGCATCGTGGAGATCTTCGGTCCGGAATCCAGCGGAAAAACGACGCTTACTTTGAACATTATTTCCAGGATCCAGGCGGGGGGCGGCGTTGCGGCTTTTATCGATGCGGAACACGCGCTGGATCCCCAGTATGCCCAAAAGATCGGCGTTAAAGTCGACGATCTTCTGATCTCCCAACCGGACTCAGGGGAACAGGCGCTCCAGATCGCGGAAATGCTCGTCCGCTCGAACGCCGTCGATCTCATTATCGTGGATTCGGTCGCGGCGCTCGTTCCTCGAGCGGAGATCGAAGGCGAGATGGGGCAGTCGCAGATGGGCCTGCAGGCGCGATTGATGTCCCAGGCTATGCGGAAGCTAACAGCTATCATCAGCAAGTCGAAGACTTGCATTATCTTCATCAACCAGCTCCGTGAAAAGATCGGTGTCATGTTCGGGAATCCCGAAACTACCCCGGGAGGCAAAGCGCTCAAATTTTATGCGTCTATGCGTCTTGATATTCGCCGGATCGCAAGTCTTAAAAAGGGCGACGAAGTTGTCGGTAACCGCGTTCGCGTCAAGGTTGTGAAGAACAAGGTCGCCGCGCCATTCCGGCAGGCCGAATTCGACATTCTGTTCTCCGAAGGGATCTCGCGTTCCGCGAACGTTGTGGAGCTTGGGACCCTTTATCAGGTTATTGATAAATCCGGTACTTGGCTTGCCTATAATGAGAACAAACTTGGGCAGGGGAAGGATGCTGCGAGGCTCTTCCTCAAGGAGAACCCGAAGCTTCTCGAAGAGATCGAGCTAAAGGTTTGGGAAAAGATCGCGGCGGGCGAAACGGCTGTGGTCGGCGCGTCTGCGGAATAATCCGGACCTTGGTCATTCAGATAGCGACGGCTTGAAATAGCCGCGCTGTCATTTTCATGGATACATCTCAGGAAGACGAACAATACAAACAGGCGCTCATTACGTCCTTGCGTCTCCTTGCAGCGAGTCCCAAAAGCGGGGGGGAGATCCGTAAAAAGCTCGAAAGCAAGGGGTACGGAAAAAGTTCGATAGACCGGGCCTTACGGGAGCTTTCCGCGCAGGGTGTTCTGGATGACAGCGTTTTCGCGAAAGATCTCGTAGCCCGTCTGACCGGCGTGAATAATGCGGGACGCTACAAGGTCGCTTTTGAATTAAAACGGCACGGGGTTCCCGAAAAGATCCGTAATGAACTTTTGGAAACGCTCTCTCCTGAGGCGGAGCTTGAGCGGGCGCTGGAACAGTCCCGGTTAAAGTGGGCGGGTTGGGCGACGCTGGATCCGCAAAAGAAGAAGAAACGTCTTTACGACTTTTTGATCAGGAAAGGATACGATTTTCAGATCGCGCAGGAGGTTCTGCAGAAGCTGACCAGGGATCCCGCGGGAGATGACATCTAGGATATTATGAACAAAATCACATCGACGAACGATCTCCGGAAAGCTTACCTTGAGTTTTTTAAAACCAAGGGGCACGCGATCGTCGCCAGCGACTCGCTGGTGCCTCAGAACGATCCCTCGCTTCTCTTTACCGGCGCGGGGATGAACCAGTTCAAAGAATACTTCCTAGGGGTTAAAAAAGATCTTTCGAAGGCCACGACTTCGCAGAAATGCCTTCGGACCGGCGACCTCGACGAAGTAGGTCGCACCCCCTTTCATCATTCTTTTTTTGAGATGCTCGGCAATTTTTCTTTCGGGGACTATTTTAAAAAAGAAGCCATCGCCTGGGCGTGGGAATTCCTGACCATCGTACTCCAGATCCCGAAGGAACGGCTTCGTATCACGGTTCACGAAAAAGATCAGGAGGCTTTCGATATCTGGCGTAACGAGATCGGGCTTCCGGAGGAATGGATCACGCGCTGCGGAGACAAATCCAATTTTTGGCCCGCGAACGCGCCGACGGACGGGCCGAATGGTCCCTGTGGGCCGTGTTCCGAGATCTATTTTGATCAGAACCCGTCGATCCATGGAACACCGGTGGATGATTCCGGAAAATATGCAGAGATATGGAACCTTGTTTTTACGCAGTATGACCGCCGGGAGGGAGGCAGTCTCGTTCCGCTAAAAACGAAGAATATCGACACCGGCATGGGCCTTGAACGTCTCGCCTGCGTCTTGCAGGGAAAGGCCTCCAATTTTGAAATCGATATTTTTATTCCGATCCACGAGGCGATCCTTGCGGCCCTCGGTCTCGATCGGAAGAACGTCTCTATTAAAAAAATATATCCGGTTTCGGACCATCTGCGCGCCACGGTTTTCTCCATTGCGGATGGGGTGATCCCTTCGAATGAGGGGCGAGGTTACGTGATCCGCAAACTGATCCGCCGGGCTTTTTGGCGTGCGTATGAGCTGCTGGATACCAAGGGGAAACAGCACCTCTCGGCTTTTTTGTATAAGGCGGTTCCCTCCGTAGTGCAGGTTATGGGGAATGCTTATCCGGAACTTAAAGACGCCGAAGAGAATATCAAGTCGGTCCTTCTTCAGGAGGAACAGCGCTTTTCCGCGAATCTGAAGGATGGGCTTTTTATCCTTCGCAAATATTTGGACGAACTCGAAAAGGACGGATTAAAAACCGTCCCCGGAAAAGTTGTCTTTGAGCTTTATGATACCTACGGGTTTCCGGTTGAATTGACCCGGGACGTTGCCGGGCAAAGCGGATTTTCCATCGATCTGGCGGGTTTCGAAAAGCTCATGGAAGATCAACGCGCCCGCTCCAAAGAGGGCAGCAAGATGGCCGCCGAGATCTTTGCGAAATCCGACCTGGAAAAGATCCCCGCCGCCGTTTCTGCGACGAAATTTCTCGGATATGAAGCACTGGAAGCCACGGGTAAGATCCTCTGGCATCAGGTCGAAGGAAAGAAAGCTACCGTTATCTTAGACCGGACGCCGTTTTATGCTGAAAGCGGCGGACAATCCGGCGACCGCGGGACGATCGAGGGCCAGGGGCTAAAGCTCCGCGTGTTAGACACGCAAAAGCTCGACAAGTATTTTCTCCACCAGGCCGAAGTCCTTGAAGGAACCGTCAAAGAAGGGATGACTGTGAACGCCTCTGTCGACCGAACGCTCCGGGAAAGCATTATGCGTAATCATACGGCGACGCATCTTCTTCACGCCGCGCTCCGGCAGGTTCTCGGGGGTTCCGTGCGGCAGCTAGGATCTTCGGTGACGGCGGACCGTTTCCGATTCGATTACTCGTTTGGCCGAGCCCTCACCCCTGAAGAGCTTCGGACGGTCGAAACTATGGTCAATGACCGGATCCTTGCCAACCTGTCTGTGCATAAGAGCGTTAAAAGTATCGAAGACGCGAAAAAAGAAGGTGCGCTCGCTTTCTTCGGGGACAAGTACGGGGATAAGGTCCGGATGGTTAATATCGAGGGTTTCAGCAAGGAACTTTGCGGCGGTACCCACTGCGATGCGACGGGACAGATCGGGATGATGATCCTTACGACCGAAACCTCTGTGGCGAGCGGTGTTCGGCGCATCGAAGCTGTGACGGGTGCGGGAGCTTTACGTTACGTCCAGGGGTTGCAGAACCAACTGGGGGAACTCTCGCGGATCCTCAAGGTCGGCGTTCCGGATATTCCGGCAAGGATCATGAAATTGATGGAAAACCTCAAAAAACAAAAAGCCCAAAGCGGACCGGCGGGGTTCAAGAATGCCGACGCGAAGAAAATGATCGAAGGGGCAAAAAAGGCCGGCCACTGCGCGATCCTTGTGAAGCTGGTGGAAGAGGCTGACATCCCGTCGCTGCGGGGCCTTTCGGATCTTCTGAAGTCCGCGCCCCAAAAACTTGTTTATGTGATCGCGGCAGCGCAGGATCAAAAGTTGAATGTGATCGCCGGCGTGAACGCCGAACTCGCGAAATCGTCCTTTGATATGAAGGTCCTTTTTGGTAGGCTATCGGAACCGCTTGGCGTGACCGGCGGAGGCAGAAAAGACCTCGTCCAGGGCGGCGGGCCTGACCGGGGGCAATTTTCGGGAAATGTCGCCAAAATTGAGGAATTGATCGTAAATTATCTCTCAGAAAAGGGACTCTAGGGCATGCAGGTACTGAGTTGGGACAAACAGACTCAAAAGAAGGTTCGCCGGGATTACGGCACTTATTTTGACACCAATGTTTTCAAGAAAGTCAGCCGGATCCTCGCGGAAGTCCGCCAGTCCGGCGATCTGGCCCTGCGCCGCTATACCCGCGAATTCGACGGGATTGACCTTCCGTTAAAGAGGCTTGCCGTCACTCAGGGAGACATCAACCGCGCGTTCGAGAAGATCCAGGTCCAGTTCGTGCCGCTTCTCAAACAGATCACCGAGAACGTCCGCGAATATTATGAAAAAGAACTCCAGAAATCTTTTGAGATCCAGGGGGCGAACGGTGTCCGTCTCGGAAAACGGTATGAGCCTGTGGAACGCCTCGGCATTTATATCCCCGCGGGGACCGCGCCGCTCGTGTCCACCGTTTATATGACCGTAATCCCGGCCAAAGTCGCCGGCGTCAAGCAGATCGCCATAGCCACACCGCCGCGACGGGACACGGGGGACATTGACCCGCACATCGTAGCGGTTGCCAATCTCCTCGGAGTGAATGAGATCTACCGCGTCGGCGGGGTCCAGGCGATCGGCGGGCTGGCGTTCGGGACGAAGACCATTCCGAAAGTGGATATGATCGTCGGCCCGGGGAACGCCTATGTCACCGAAGCGAAACGACAGGTTTACGGGTTTGTGGATATTGATATGGTTGCGGGTCCCAGCGAAGTCGCGATCCTGGCCGATCACACCGCCAATGCCGATTACGTGACCTGCGATCTTTTGGCCCAGACCGAGCATCACGGAGGAACCGGGTATCTTGTTACCAATTCCAAAAAACTCGTGGAAGTGATGCGCCGGCGCGTTGATTCGGGGATGATCATTCAGGTGAAATCCGTTGCGGAAGGCTGCGAAGTGGTTAATGAGATCGCGCCCGAGCATCTCGAGATCATGACGGAGAAGCCGGAAGAAGTGGCGAAATCCATCCGCCATGCCGGCGCGATCTTTCTGGGGAACTATTCGCCGACAGTGATCGGGGACTACATCGCGGGTCCGAGCCATGTGCTTCCGACCGGAGGAACGGCGCGTTATTTTTCACCGCTTTGCGCCTCGACCTTTATCAAAAGCTCTCAGATCATCCATTACACCGAGACGGCGCTGAAAGCGGCCAAGGAACACGTGCAGAAGTTGACGGATATGGAAGGTCTCTTCTTGCACAGGATTTCCCTGGAAGCGCGGCTTGTGAAAAAACCCGACGACGCGGAAAAGGAGCAGGGATCATGAAAATCAGAACGGCCGAGATCAAGCGGAAGACCGCCGAAACCGATATCCGGATCAAGCTCGTGATCGACGGAACGGGAAAATCCTCTATCGATACCCAGATCCCGTTTCTTGATCATATGCTGGTGCTGCTCGCCAAACATGGCTTATTCGATCTTCAGGTAAAAGCCCGCGGCGATCTCGAGGTGGATATCCATCACACGAATGAAGACCTCGGTATCACGCTGGGACAGGCCCTGTCGAAGGCGCTTGGGGATAAAAAAGGGATCCGCCGTTACGGATCTTTTGCGGTGCCGATGGACGAGGCGCTGATCCGTGCGACGCTCGATATTTCCGGCCGCCCCTCGTTTTTCATCAAAAAAGAAAAGGGGGTCCGGTTTTCCCGCCAGCCCAAGTACACATTTGACGACGCGGCGGATTTTTTGAGGTCTTTTTGTCAGCACGCCGGGATCAACATGCATTTGGGGATTCTGGCCGGGGAGGACACCCACCACATTATCGAGGGGATATTCAAGGCCTTGGCCAAATCTCTGGATATGGCAACCTCTTTGGACCCCCGGGTCCGCGGAATTCCCTCCACTAAGGGAACTCTGTAGCATTTGAGATCGAACCTATGATCGCCATCATTGACTACGGTATGGGGAACCTCCGTAGTGTTTCCAAAGCCCTCGAATCCCTCGGGGCAAAATGCCGTATTTGCACTCGCGGGAAAGACCTCGCCTGCGCGACTCAAGTGATCCTTCCCGGCGTCGGCGCGTTCGGCGATGCCATGAAAGAGCTCAAGGCTCGCGGATTTCTCGATCCGGTCCGGGAGCTTGTTGCGCGCAAGGCCAAGCTTATGGGGGTTTGTCTCGGGTTGCAGCTTCTTTTTGAAAAAAGCGAGGAGGCTTCCGGTGCCAAAGGCCTCGGCATCCTGAAAGGCTCCGTCGTGAAATTTCGCTCGAAGAACGTAAAGGTTCCGCACATGGGCTGGAACGATCTCCGGATCCTGAAAAAGCACCCGCTTCTGGACGGCATTACGAACGGGGATTACTTTTATTTCGTGCACACGTACTACGCGAAGCCTGCGTCCCGTACCGAGACTCTTGCGTCCTGTCATTACGGGAAGGAGGATTTCTCGGCCGTTGTCGGAAATGGGCATGTTTTTGCCGCGCAGTTCCATCCCGAGAAGAGCCAGGAAGCCGGACTCCGGATCCTCAAGAATTTTATCAGGTGGGGTGCATGAACCTTTATCCCGCGATCGATCTTTTCCAGGGTAAAGTCGTCCGATTGACCCGGGGAGACTACGACCAGTGCAAGGTTTACTCGACCGATCCCGCAGGAACGGCCCGGGGGTGGGCCGACCAGGGCGCGCAGTGGATCCATGTGGTCGATCTGGAGGGCGCTAAGTCCGGCACGATCGCGAACGATGCGTCTCTCGCGGCGATCTGCCGAAGCGTTCCGGCCAAAGTCCAGTTTGGAGGCGGCTTGCGCCGGATCGAGGACATCGAAAAAGTGCTGGGGCTTGGTGTGGCTCGTGTCGTGCTCGGGACAAAAGCCATGGACCGGTCGTTCCTGGAACGGGTGCTTGCGAAATTCGGGGATCGCGTCGCGGTCGGACTTGATGTAAAACGCGATCATGTGATGATCACCGGATGGACGACGGACGGGAACATGATGCTCCCGAAGGCCCTGGACCTTTTTAACCGGCTCGCGGTACGAACGCTCATCTATACCGATATTGAAAAGGACGGCGTTTTGCAGGGACCTAACTGGGAAAAATTGAGGACGGTTCTGGCGGGAACCACGGCAAAAGTCATTTTGTCCGGCGGCATCAGCCAACTCTCCGATATCGGACGGTGCCGGACGATTACGGAACCCAACTTTGAAGGCACGATCATCGGGAAGGCGCTCTATGACAAGAAGTTCACATTGACGGACGCGATCGGGGCACTTGCCGGATCCCGGGACCGTTCTGAAGGAGGAAAGAGATGAGCGATATGACGGCGTTCTGGAACATCGTTCTTACGCAACGAACCTGGTCTTGGGCCGTGGTGGGTATCGTTTATCTCCTCGGTTTTCTGACGCTCCGGAGTTTTTTCTTCCGTTCGCTGATCAAGCGGGCGAAACCGCTTAATTCAAAGTGGTACGCCGAGATCAAAAAGATCTACCTTCGCAAAAGCATCGGAGGATGGGTGCTTTTTCTTCTTTCCTTCCTGCTTTTGATCTTCTTCTGGCAGAGCGGGGACTTCCAGCGGTCGTCGCTTTATGAAGCGGCCATGATCTTGCTGGTCCTTCTGACCGTGTTCCTCTCGATCATGTCGCATCTGATCGCCTTCGGCGTCGCCGCACTTTATGTTCTCAAACAGCTCGAAAATAACCAGATGACCTTCTGATATGTTCGCCAAACGTATCATCCCATGTCTGGACGTTGATCGGGGTCGCGTGGTCAAAGGCGTGAAATTTGTTTCCCTCAAGGATGCCGGCGATCCCGTGTCCTGCGCCCAGGCCTACGACCGGCAAAAAGCCGACGAGCTTGTTTTTCTTGATATTACCGCGTCCCATGAAAAACGCCGGACGATGCTCGAGGTCGCCGAAAAAGTCGCCGCGACGATCTTTATCCCGTTTACGGTCGGGGGAGGGATCTATACGGTCCGGGATATCCGGGAGCTTTTGAAAACGGGCTGTGATAAAGTGTCGATCAATACGGCCGCGGTCCGGAACCCGAAATTCATTCTTGAGGCAAGCAAGCGGTTCGGCAGCCAGTGCATCGTCGTGGCGATCGATGCCAAGCGGGAAGGAAAAGGCCGATGGGGGGTTTATACTCACGGCGGCCGGAACCCCGCGGGACTGGATGTCCTTCAGTGGGCAAAGAAGGTCGAGAAACTCGGTGCCGGCGAGATCCTGCTTACGAGCATGGATTGCGACGGAACCAAGAACGGCTATGATCTGGAACTGACGCGCCGCGTTTCCGAATCGGTCCGTATCCCCGTCATCGCGTCCGGCGGGGTCGGGAACCTGAACCATCTCTACGAAGGTTTTGCGGATGGCAAGGCGGACGCATGCCTGGCAGCTTCCATTTTTCATTTTGGGGAATACACGATCCCCGAGGCAAAGGCGTTTCTCGCGGGTAAGGGGATCCCCGTCCGGATCTGAGACTCCCAACATTTGAAAGGCGGTCGGTCATTTTATGTTAGTCTACCCCGGCATTTTTCTTATTGCCTTCGCGACGCTGGCGTTTGAAGTCACGCTTACCCGGATCCTAAGCGTTTGCACCTGGTACCATCTGGCATTCTTTGCAATTTCGACCGCGATGCTGGGCATGACCGCCGGGGCCACGACCGTATTCCTCAAACCCCGATGGTTCGAAAAAGAACGCCTCTCCGGCTCCCTGGCGGTGAGTTGTCTGCTTTACGCGCTCTGCATCCCTTTTACGCTCGCGCTTCTTTGCTATATCCCGCTTCCTAATATTATCGTTTTCCCCTCCGCCGATTTTATAACCGTAATGATCGTGGCGTTTGCGTGTTCGCTGCCTTTCTATTTCTCCGGCATCGCGATCAGTGCCTTGCTTACCAAGACGGACCGTTCCGTGAACAAGATCTATGCCGCGGATCTCGTCGGGGCGGCGTTCGGATGCGTGTTCGTTCTGGCGGGGCTCGAATGGTGGAGTGCTCCGAACCTGGTCCTGATCACCGCCTGGATCGGCACTGTCGCCGCTTTTTGTTTTATCGCCGCGGCCCGTTTGGACCTTCGTTCCGCGGACTGGAAAAGAATAATCGCGCTCGGTGTTTTGGTGCTCGTTGCGACCCTCGCTTCATGGGGGATCCAGCCCCATTTCGTGAAGGGAAAGGTCCAGAACCCCGAGGAGAATTTTTTGGACCGCTGGAATTCCTTTTCCTGGGTCGTTTCAAGCCAGGGGCAGTTGCAGCCGCCTCAATTTTGGGGGCGAAGCCCCCAGGCACCGGGGGCGGACCGGCAGTTCCAGTACACGTTGAAGATCGACGGTTGCGCGGGGACGGTCGTGACGGGTTATTCGAGTAAAAAGGATATCGAGCACTTAGGTTTTGACGTGATCAATATCGGGCAATATCTCCGGCCCACGGGACCCGAGGCCGTGATCGGGGTCGGCGGGGGACGGGACATCCTTAGCGGCCTTTTGTTCGGGCACGAGCGCATCGTCGGGTTGGACGTGAACCCGATCTTTATCGACCTCCAGAAAAAGGAATTCCGGAAGTTTACCCGGATCGCGGACCAACCTGGGGTCGTGCTTGTGGCGGACGAGGCGCGGAGCTACCTTTCCCGCAGCAAAGAGGAATTCTCATTCATTCAGATGTCGCTGATCGATACTTGGGCCGCGACCGGGGCCGGAGCATTCACCCTGACCGAGAATTCACTTTATACCGTCGAAGGCTGGCAGGTGTTTCTGGACCGTTTGCGCGCGGACGGGATATTTTCAGTCGCCCGGCATTATAATCCCGAGTCGCCGAGCGAACTCGGACGGCTTCTCAGCCTGGCGGTCGCGAGTTTACTGCGTCACGGGATCCAGGAGCCTCCATTGCATATCGCGGTCATTTCCTGTAAGGGGATCGCAACCCTTCTTCTCAAGAAAACCCCGTTCACCCCAGACGAGATCGGCAAGCTTGCAAAAATTTCGTCGGTCCTTGAATACCAGATCCTTGTGGCGCCCGGGAAGATGCAGGAGGACCCGGTCCTTGCGTCGATCCTCACGGCGCGTTCCGAAAAAGACCTCGATCGGATCGGTCGTCTAACCCTCTACAACCTTTCAGCCTCGACGGATGAGAAACCTTACTTTTTCAACATTATCAATCTCAAGGGGATTTTCATGCCGATCAAGCATCCCGGTGTCGCAAGCGGCAACATGATCGCCACGGCAACGCTTCTTCAGCTGATCTTGGCACTGGGGGTCCTGACCGTGGTCACGATCCTTATCCCTTTAGCGTTTCGTCCGAGGGGTTCGCAAATTGCCGCGTCCTCCGGAATCTTTTGGCCGGCTGCTTTTTTCAGTTTGATCGGCGCGGGGTTCATGTTCGTGGAGCTGGGCTTGATCCAGAGGCTTTCCGTTTTTCTCGGGCATCCGGCCTATGCGCTTGGGGTTTTGCTTTTTACGATCATTCTGAGCACCGGGGCAGGAAGTTTTCTGAGCGAAAAACTTCCGCTGACGCGTTTTCCGTGGATATATGCCTTGCCGGCCGGAACCGGAGCGTTGATCCTTTTCATCAGGTCCCTGCTGAGCGGTATGTTTGCGTCCATGGTTTCGGCCGGGATGTTCCTGAAGATCCTCGCGTCCGTATTCAGCCTTGCGCCGATGGGGATCCTGCTCGGGTTCTTTTTTCCGTTGGGGATGCGCCTGGCCCGTGAGCGGTCGGCCGATAATACGCCGTGGTATTGGGCCCTCAACGGGATCTTCGGGGTCCTTTGTTCGGCGCTCGCGGTCTTTTTTGCGATCTATACCGGGATTTCGACGAATTTTTATCTCGCGGCGTTTTGCTACCTTTTGACGGGACTTTGTCTTTTCAAGATGACCGGGATCAAGCCCCGCAACCACTGACGGGAAGCTTTCATGCGAAAGTCCGCGCTTTGTTGTCTTCTTGCCGGGATTTTTTTGTTTCAGACTTCGGCCCGCTCGGGCGAGGTTTTCCGGCGGGGGCTTTTCGTTTCTGTGATTCAGACCCCCCCCGTCCTTTCCAGCCGTGACGCGATCCGGAAGCTGATCGATTTTTCCAAAAAGGCCAAGGTTCAGGTCCTTTTTGTTCAGCTCTATTATGCCAATAAGGCCTGGTTCCTTTCGACCGTCGGGGATACTTCGCCTTATCAGACCTGCCTAAAAAGTATCGGGGAAGACCCCACGGCGCTTTTGATCCGCGAAGCACACGCGGCCGGGATCGAAGTCCACGCCTGGTTGAACATGTGCAGTCTAAATAACAATGTCGCGGCGCCTTTGCTTAAAAAATACGGGCCGGAGATCCTGACGCAGGATCTTTCTCCGAAGCGTTCCCTGCAAGATTACAAGATCGACAACCAGTTTTTCCTCGAACCGGGAGACCCGCGGGTCCGGCGAGAACTTGTCACGGTCGTTGGAGAGGTCCTTCAGGCGTATCCGGATCTCGACGGTATCCAGTTAGATTATATCCGCTATCCTGACAATCATCCGGTTTATGGCTACGGAAGGGCGAACGTTGAACGCTATCAAAAAACGACCGGGGTCCTGACGATCGCAAATTCCGATCCGGCCTGGCAGACATGGAAGCGAAGGCAGGTGACGGAGCTTCTTGAGCAGCTTGTCAAAAGCGCCCGCGGGATCCGCCCGGGGCTCCGCGTTTCCGCTACGGGATGCATGCCTTACGCCCGGGCCCGTCACGAGGCCTTTCAGGACTGGCCGTCGTGGATCGATCGCGGGATCGTGGATTTCATCACCCTGATGAATTATTCCCCGGAGCCGGCGCAATTTGAGCGCTGGAACAAACAGGCAAAATCCAAGACGATTTTCGCGGCGAAAGTCAATGTCGGGGTGGGAGCCTACAAGCTGGTTCAATCCCCCGAGGTATTTTCTAAAGAATACCGGGATTGCGAGGATTCCGCCGAGGGAGGGGCCTGCGTTGTTTTTCATTACGGGAGCCTGGTGGAAGCCCCTGAGCTTGCCGTTCCGCTGTTGACCGACCGTTAAAGGAGAGGAACTTATGTTCTGTCCGAAATGCAAATATGAATACCGGGAGGGTTTTATCCGGTGCTCGCGCTGCGAGGTTGATCTTGTCGAGCGGTTGAACGAGGACACCGCGAAGGACCAGCCCGTCTTTTTTTGTCCTCAATGCAAAGCCGTGTATCCCGAGAACGCCGTTTATTGCTCCGGATGCCGGGTTGATCTTGTTCTGCCGGAATTTCAGGCAGGTCAGGATCTTGAGCCGGACGTCCGGATCTGCCCCCAGTGCAACGCTGAATACCGCGGCGGTATTTCCCAATGTGCGGATTGCTATTTGGAACTGCTTCCCATAAACCCGCAGGAAGACGAACCGTTTTCTGAAACGCCCTTGACTGGTGAGCTTGTCTGTGTCGTCGTCTTCGACGATCTTTATCGCGCTCAAACGGCAAGATCGATCCTGGAGGGCGGCGGCATTCAGTGCGCTTTTGAAAATGACGTTGCGATCGGCGTACTTCCGCAACTCGCTCCGGTGTTTGGGGGTATCAAACTGTTTGTGCAAAAAGAAAACGAGACCGCGGCGAAAACGATCCTGGCCGGGATCCAGTGGGATCCTCCGGGTGGTCAACGAGCTCTCTTTTGATAACCCTATAAGGACTTTTTGATGAATTCTCAGCGTACGGCGGTCGGGTGTGCGGTGTTGGCGTTGCTCCTTGTTGTATCTCCCGCGCCTTTTCGTGCGGCGGAGTCGTCGATCCAGACGGTCATGGAAACCTCCAAAGCCCTGGTCGATATTCAGAGCGTTAACGCGACCGTCTACGCAACGAAACCGCAGGGGATCCTCGATAAATCGACCGGGCAACTGCTGATCATGCGGAAGGTCCGTCCCGTGAGCTACGCCCGGAGCGGGAGCGGGATCATTATCGACAAAAGCGGGATCATTGTCACGGCCGCGCATACGGTGCGCGGCGCCGGCGGATTTACGGTCAGGCTCTTTGACGGAACCCGCGCTAAAGTCATTTCTGTGTCGGCAGCTCCCGAGGGAGACATCGCTTTTCTGAGGATCGATCCGCCTTTCCCGCTTGTTCCCGTTCCTTGGGGGGATTCGGATGCTGTTTCCAAGGGAGCGAATGTTTTTACGATCGGCCATTCCGAATATCTTAACGGAACGGTTCTGGGGGGTAAACTGAGCGGTGTCGGCAGGCGAAATGTGAACGGAGGCTCTCACGCGACGATCCTTCAGGTCGCCTTTGACATGAGGCAGGGTGATAGCGGCTGCCCGATCCTCGATGCGCGGGGGGCTTTGATCGGGATGGTGAATGCCGGTCAGACCGGCGGCGGCAAGGCGACTTTTGCCATTGCATCCAACTTGATCCGTGCGGCGTATCTGGATTATCTTAAAAAACAGCTTGCGGGATCCGATCCCGGCCGCAAGTCCGAGTAGTTTGAGGTTTAAAACCGTACGAAATGGACGATAAATGAAAAGCGAGGATTCATCTAATAAGAGATTTTCAAGCGAAAGGGAGGGGCGTGTGAGACGCAATAGAGGCTTCACACTCATTGAAGTCCTGATCGTTGTGGTGATTATTGCGGTGCTGGCGGCTTTGATTCTTCCGAGGATGACAGCCGCCGGAAAGCGAGCCGATGCTGCTGAGGCGATGCAGATGATCGGCGTTATGAAGCGTGCGGTAGATCAGTATCTAGCCCTAAATCCGATGGATGACAATAACAACTCTCTTAGGTTGGCCGTTGGGATGCCAGCCGACTTTGGAGCGGCAGATGAAGGAACAGAAGCCGATTGGGCTCGATTGGGTTTGAAGCCTCCCGTTTCATCCAAATGGGCCTATATCATCGAGCTTCAATACATTGGTGGTATGGGAGGGCTCCACGGATATTTTATGGCTATCAGCAAAACCAAACTTTCTGGGGGAGGATACCCCCTGGCTCAAGCGTATTTGGACGGTAGTTGGAGTTGCGTGGCCATGACCAACCTCTACGACCGCAACAACAAGCAGATCGGCTGCACGTTCTAATGAGGGAGGGTTTATGAAAAAAACTTCGGGTTTTACGCTCATCGAAGTTCTGATTGTTGTGGTGATTATCGCGGTGTTGGCTTCTTTGATCCTTCCTCGAATGACGACGTCGACAAAAAAAGCAGAGATGGCCGAAGCGCTTCAGATGATGGGAACGATTAAACGCGCTGCGCAACAGTATCTTAGCCTTTCGGGCATTCCCTCTGCTGAAATTTGGACACCCTATTTTGTAGCAAGCTGTAGCACTTGGCAGCCCGCGGATCCCGGGCAGGGGTTGAGCTGGAGTACTGTGGGGCTTCGTGACCCAAACGCCAATAACCCGAAATGGCAGTATTGGCTTTATATCTCTTCGGGAGGCTCGGTTGCTGTAGAATCGGTTCTAAAATCGGATTGTAATGTGGATTTTATTGTAAATGTCGATCCATCCGGGATCGAGACCTGGAATTGTGGTACTGTTCTGCAGACTCTCAAAGATCCGAAAGACGCGAATAAGGTGATTGGTTGCACATTCTAAGCGCGGGTCGATTCATGAAAAGGTCAGAAGGTTTTACGCTTATCGAAGTTCTGATCGTTGTGGTCATTATCGCGATCCTTGCGTCGCTGATTCTTCCGCGCATGACGGCTATGACTAAGCGTGCTGAAGCCGCCGAAGCGATGCAAACGCTTGGCGTGTTGAAACGCGCTGGCGAGCGTTATTTCGATATGCTCGGTGACCAAAATTTTAGTTTAGAAATGGGCGTGGATAACTCGAACTGCGTGGGA
>DAOPYQ010000012.1:0-52621 GCA_035352955.1 Candidatus Omnitrophota bacterium | reverse complement strand
TCATGTCACCGCGATCTTCACCCTGCCTGCCCACCACCCCCACAGAAACGTCTTTACCCACCGAAAAGATCTTTCCAAAAAAACTTTCCTCCGCGGCATTGGCCACCATGGCGAAGAGAGAGAGAGACGCGACCATCGCAGGAAGCATCGCCCGGCCAAGCAACCGCTCCCCTCCCCGCTTTTCCGCGCGCTCGCCCCTAGCAGGTGCCGACTGACGGGCGGACTTAGTGTCCGGTGCTGCATAGGAGGGGCTTTCTAAACGGCCTTTCCGAAACTCGTGATCTTTCATCTGTTCCATCAGCCGGCCTTTGCTCATTACGTACCCGAACAACCAGGCCATCCCCGCAACCACCGCCCGCCCTGCCACGGGAAAGAGGACCGCGCTCCCGACACCGAGCGCTGCATAAATGAAATTGACGGTCAGAATACCGACCACGCTCCACAGGGTCGCCATCACGAGATTGTAAAGAACCGGGTTCCGTGGCAACAGAGCTCCTGCATGCCTCGTCCGCTCTCCCTCCGGCACCGTCCGGCCTTTCAAAACATATTGGACGATATGGCTGAGGTCCCGGGACGTTTTTCCGATACCCCGGGTTGCCATTTCATAAACGACAGTCGCAGGGATCACGAAGAGACCGATAAAAACAGAAAGAACACCCACGATACCGACATACCCGAGCGTGACAGGATGCAGATAGAAACGCATGCACCTCAGGGTCTCAAATGTGCTATAGATCAGCCACACCGGATAGAACAGGCTCGTGAGAAGAGGCGAAGGACCTATAGCAGTTTCCATGCGATCCGCGAGGTCCTGGTAATGATAGCCGAGCGTGCGCCGGATCAGTGTATACCGAAAAACCGAGGTCATCTGCATGTAGAAAGAAGAGATCTTAAGCGGCCGGATCTCTCGCCCCGCCAGATCCACCTTGCGCTGTTTAACATCATAGTAGGCCGCCCCGGAATCATCCTCCACCTGGACCCGGTAGCGCCCTGTCGCCCATTCACCGGCTAGGAGAGCATCGCCCTTCACATCGCTTTGGAGATTTGAGAATTTCTTCTCCGCCATCTGCTGATACCCGGCAAGACTCGTCTTCTCCCCGGAAAACGCAGCAAGAGATTCCTTGAAAAGAATCGGCAGGAATGCCACTCCAGCCACCAAAGCGCCCACGGCAACAACAGCAAGCGGCGCAAGCAACAAGGTAATCCCCGTCGCGGGCGATACTCTATCGCCGACGGCCATCAGAAGATTCCAGTAAAACACGACGAACAGGACCGGATTGAAAAACGATAAAACCACAGCATAGCCGGCAATTTCTTTCCCCCTCATCCCGCTGTACGCATCCGCGCGTTTTTCCATCCGGCCGGCAGTGACAGCGGTCGGAGCCGTCTGAGCTGTCTGAGAACCTATCACCTCTTGGTCGTCCCAGCCATTATTCGGCAGGTTTTCCTCGGCCGATCCTTCATCCTTCAACGACTTTCTCCCAAGAAGAAATGGGTTAATGCCTTCAAGGTTAATAGCCGACACGGCAGGAGGGGCTGCGGGAGATTCCGTGACTGTTTCCGCTTCCGCCCCGGGATTCTCAGCAGCCGGACCGCCAAAATAGTGAAACCCAGCTTGCAGTTGATCATGTTTTCCCGTCAAAGCTTCCGCCTGAACCTTGACCTTTTCTTTAACTTCTTCGAGGTCGGTCCCTAGCCGTCGCGACCACTGGAGTTCGACGCCCTTCGGGCTCCGGTCTTTGATCTCAAAATAAGTTCTGCCTTCCTGATCTCCTCCTGTTTTTACGGAAACAACGGTCGGAGCCATCCTGGGGTCCGGCAGGCCAACGGCCTGGGAAAGATCCCTCACGATCAAGGCGTCGCTGCCCTCCTGTCTTTCCGCCGAGTGGATCTTCGGATCGATGACTTCGTTACCGGCCACATCTAATGTCGACATACGGTAATAAACCGTTCCGTAAATTCCCCCCGTGTACAAAATGCGGAAAAGGGTTGAGCCCGATTTCACCGTCACCCCTTGCAATTCGTTTCCGGACATTTCCAACGTATTAGGATAGATACGCACCGTTTTTCCGAGGGTCCTAGGATCTCCCGCGGCGACCGTCTGGCTCAGGATCGGGTCAAACGCTCCGGCAGCGGCAAAAAAAGTATCGAACGCCTGGTCAAGTTTCGACCGCGGCTTGGCCGCACTCGCTCCAACCAACTTCGGAGACCCGGTGTCCGAAGTGGGTGATGCCGGAATTGCGGAACGTCTTTCAGCACGGTCTTGAGCCGCCGGGATCAGACCTTGAACCTTGACCGGCTGACCCTCGACCACACCGCCCACTACGATCCGGGAAGGACGGCCTTGCCGCGGCGGCGACTGGACCGTGAACGAAAAGCCACTGGTCGGGTTGAACGTATCGTCGTGGTCTCCGTATACAACCTCCGCACCGTTAATCCCGACCTTCATTTCCACGTCCGGCTTGATCTCACGGATTCTCGAGGGCTGACCGTCGCTTTTCATGCGTGCCATATAGACCTTACCGGCTTCAAGCTTCCGAAAACTATCCACGCGCGGCTGCCGCCAGATCAGGAAAGTATGAGGACCGCTTTTGACCGCCACGCCTCCGCGATCCAGTCTCTGATAAAAAGATTCTCCGGCGTTGATGACCGTCGCTGGATCCGGAGAACGCAGGATCTGCTGCAATATTTCCTCGACCGAACTATTATCCCAATTTTCCGAGGGGGATGCCTGCGTCAGTGTCGCGTCGGCAGGAGCCGCAGGCTCTGAGATCAGGCCATTAACCTCGACCGGACTCCCATCCCGATTTTCCGGGGTGGATTCCTGCATCGGTGTCGCGGCGGCAGAAGCCGCAGGCTCTAGGATCAGGCCATTAAACTCGACCCGCTGATCCCCGAACACACCGTCCACTTCGATCCGGGGAGGACGGTTTTCCCGCTCCCGCGACTGGACCGTGAACGAAAAGCCACCGGTCGGGTAGAACCCCTTGAGGTCACCGTATCCAATCTCCTGACCGTTAATCCCGACCTTCATTTTTACGTCCGGCTCGATCTTACGGATTTTCGAGTGCTGACCGTTGCTTCGCATGCGTGTCATATAGACCTTACCGGCTTCAAGCTCCCCGGAACCATCCACGAAGGCGGAACGCGGCTGCCGCCAGATCAGGAAAGTATGAGGACCGCTTTTGACCGCCACGCCTCCGCGATCCAGTCTCTGATAAAAAGATTCTCCGGCGTTGATGACCGTCGCTGGATCCGGAGAACGCAGGATCTGCTGCAATATTTCCTCGACCGAACTATTATCCCAATTTTCCGAGGGGGATGCCTGCGTCAGTGTCGCGTCGGCAGGAGCCGCAGGCTCTGGGATCAGGCCATGAACCTCGACCGAACTCCCATCCCATTTTTCCGCAGAAGCCGCAGCCTCCGGACGGACCGACGGCAAAACCCCGGCCTTAAACCCTTCGCGCGCAAAAATACCCTGGATCTCCTGCCACACACTTTCCGGCATAGCCCCCGGGATATTCCCGAGCTTTTCAAAAACAAAATGATTCCGGGAAAGAATTTCGATCATGACCGATACTCTCATCCCCGGATAAGAGATCCGAAACGACCGGAGCACGTCTATGGCCGTAAAAGTTTTGACCGCAGCATCCGGTCCCCGGAAATTCATGACCTTCATGAACACGGAGAACATCGCGGCCGTAACGCCGTTTTTTTGCATCACTTTGTCTCTGCCGTCCTCATAATAGAATTTCGCGGCAGCGCGGCGCGCGGCATCATCCCCAAGATTGTTCTCCAGCCAATAGTTCTGAACGACCGGATCAAAATCCGGCCCAACCGTTTCCTCCTCCCCAGCCGTGCGGCGTTCCGCGCGGTCTTGAGCCGGCGCCATGGCGGCAGCAGGAGCGTCTTTCGGCTTCGATTCATTCTGCCATGCCTCGATCGCGTCCAAAGCTTTTTCCGTCCGGTCCGCAATCGCTTTCTGATGCGCAAGATCGAACCTCATACTGATTTTTCCGGCTGCAAGACGCGCACGGACAACGGCGCGCGTTGCCGGAACGTCAATAAATTCCGCACCCATCCGCCCCACTCCTTGTATCCTGGTTTTATAGACAGTCTTTTCCGAAGGATACCCCTCGGGCAACAGCACCAATCCTTCATCAGGCAAAGCGGCGCCGCCACCGCCCCCCAGTCCTGTTCGATATTGCGGATACCGAAAAATAAGCAGGACCTCTGCGCCGTATTGCGGTATTCCCGCAAGAATTTGGCTGATGCGAATTTCATCCGTAATTTCGCCGGGATCCCCGACGAGAATAAACATCGAATAATTCGGTACGTTATACATAGCGTGGTAGCGGGCTATATTCTCCAACTCATCCACGGACATGAATCGACGGCCTTCATTAAAAACAAACTCTTCCAAAAGCTGTTTGACATTACCCTCCTGTCCCCCCCCCATGTGGGCTGCGATTTGTAACATCAGCGATTTTGCTGATTCTGCTTCGTCGGGATGATTTTGTATTAGATCGAACAGAATATCCGCGGCCCGATATGCCGCGTTAAGTTGCCCGGGATCAACTTTGTAAAATTTTTTAGCCTCTTTCAAAAATGCAATCTCACCGGGCAAAAAGTCTCGGAAATATTTATCACCAATGAACAAATGCCGAATGAGAAGCTCTAATTTACCCCGCATATCGGTCATTGCCGCAACACGTCTTTCTAAATCATCTCCGTCCTTCGCCCGGGCTTGTCCGTCGTCATTTTGTCGCGCTTCCGTGCGGCCGGCTTCGTCTGCGGCGGGCGCGCGTCCAGATACCGGCGACGCGGCCGGAGGAGTTTCGTGGTTTTCAGAGCGGGCGGGAGTTGCACGATTCTCGGCGCGGGCTTCCTGGCGGGACGACCCGGCCGTTTCCGTAGCAGCCGCGCTGGCGGCGGAACTCATGAGTCCGAATATCTTCTCGACGGTCGCGTCCCGTGATTTTTCCAATACGCCGTCATACCCGCCCGTCGTATCGATCTCCACAGCGCCACGGGGAATGATCAACGGCGCCACCGGGTCTTCCAGATTGGAGGCATCGCGGCGCTGGATAGCCTCAAGACCGACTTTCCGCCGCTTCGCCCGTTCCTCTTGCGACACGGTCAGATAGATCTTGGGCCCTGTAGCATCCGGAAAAACAAGCGTCCCCATGTTTCGTCCGACCGCCATCAGGTTTTTGTCCTCTCCCGCGTTGCGGATTCTTTGAAAGACATATTGATGGACCTCCCGGCGGCGTAATAGTTTGAGGACCGGATTGAGGCCTTCGTTTCTCAAAGCTTCCAAAGGAACCGGTGCCTGGCTGTCCCCCATAAAGACGCGCATCGATTCATCCGGATCCGCCCACTCATCGAGCTGCAGCCGGATATTCGCTTCTTTGAGAAATGCGGTCAGACGCCCGGAATCATTAAGAACCGCAGAGATCGTTGAAACATCGCCGAAGGTCTTCATCAAACTCGCCGCCATGGCGCGGTACACGAACCCGCTGTCCACATACGCCATCGGGATCCCCTGTTCATGCAACCGCCTGACAACCATGCGGCTTGTCGTGGTCTTCCCAGCCGCGGGCGGTCCGTCCAGCGTCACCACAAAACGTTTAAGCGGAATCATGACGATCGGGACTTCGATACCCTCCGGCAATCCGTTTTCCTCCCTTAAAAAGGCCGGTTCTGCCGAAACACCGGAGGTTGAAGTGGCCTGGGGTGAAACATCCACAGGACCCAAATCGGTCCCAGAGGTAGACACAGCGGGCATGACGGATACAACCGCAGCAGCAAGCTGTGCCGGCGTGACACCTGCCGTTTGAGCTTCGTTAATAAGCGCTTGTCGAACCACGTCGCTGGCGGCACTGGGAGATACAGCTTCAGGACTGGCCGGCGTTACCAATCGTTCTATGCGACCAACGGCGGTTGTCACCGCCGGAGTGGCTATTACCGGCGTCGCACCGCGAGCCGCATCGGCAAGCACATCGGTCAATACATCCTGAGAGATCAAAACATTCGAGGGCTGATCTATCCCTCCCCCCGGTCTGTCAGAGGTCATGCGCTCTCCAGTGCGAGATACCACTTGGTAAGTCGGACGGCCACGGGAATCCTCGGACCGGCGTTCAAGGCGGAGATTGTTCAATTGGGCCGAGGTCGAAGCATTAAAAATCTCCACCGCCTGGCGGATCTCTTTGCGGTCGGTCGCCGCGATGGCATTAACCAAAGTCCCAAGCGCTCCGGCAGGATTGGGCTGGTTCACCACCGGACCTTCTTTTACCGATTGTTCGAGATATGAAATGCTGAAAGGACGGTCGGTGTTCTGCAACATGACCGCGCGGTAAAGATGTTCATCACCCTTTTCGGAAAGTCGCGGAGTAAGGATGCCGTAACTGATCTCGTGCTCGCGGAGAAGCTCGGTGATGCCGTCGGTGTGAAAACCGCCGGTGATCAGGACCGCTTTCGTGAGCGCGCCGCCCCGCATCACGGAATCGATCTTTTCGTAAAAGACCTCTTCGCGTTTGCGCGCGGCCTCGTAAAAATCGTACGCGGCGGCCTGAACGTCCATCACCTCACTGCGGAACTTGGGGTTCACCTTCTTCGTCTCGAAATTCGTAAGCGGAAGATTGGATTCCGTGGCGACGGCAGTCCCAATGTCCTTGAGACGCGTCACCAGGGAATCCATCGACAGGAGCGTCCCCCTGCTGAGGACGTCCTGCCAGTTCTTACGGGTCAACTCGAGGTTGAGGAGCTTGCGGACAAGTTCCTCATCGCGGTAAAGCCCGAGCAGGGTCTTCTGCCGCTCGCTCACCGCCAGTTTGTCCATGATCCGCGTGAACAGGAGCCGGATCTCGTCGAAAAGGCCTTTGGGATCGAGTTCGCTTTTCAGGATGATGTACCCGGCATAGAGGCTGAAGTTCGGATAATTGTAAAAATAGAACCCCTTGGGGCCGGCTTCGTTCACGAGCTGTTCCATGAGGTCGCGCGGTTGAATAGGGCCGGCGTTCTGTCCCGTTTCCCCACGCGGGACATTCATGCGCTGGTCCTGAAAGTTCTCGATCGCGGCAATAAGCCGGGGGGAGGCCTTCTTCTCCTTGAGGAATCGGATGAGCTCGCCTTTCTCGGCAAGTCCCTTTTCGACGTTCAGGTCTTTTTCCATGGTCTGAAGCACGAGGATCCGCGTGATCTGCGGCCATTCGATCTGCGAAAGCAGGCTCTCCAAGTCCGACCCGAGGATACGCTTCGCCTCCGTGGCAAGGGCGCGGATGTACGGCATAAACTCGCGGTTCCCTTTTTCGAATTTTTTCCACTCCCCGAGAAGTTTGCGAAGATCCGCACCAAAGACCTTGGACGCCAAACCGTCAAGCCGCGCCTCGAAGCCTAGGAGATAACGGTTCACCGTGGCTTCATTGCCGAAAACTTTTTTGAGCGCTTCGTAATTCTGGCGGTACAGCGCGGCGTTCTCGATACCGTGCGCCTTCGGCGTAACTCTGGATATCGGATGGCGGATGGCGGATGGCGACGAACCTGTTTTTACTCCCTCCTCCATCCTCCCTCCTCCATCCCGCTTTTCATTCTCCTCGAGAATGAAAAGTTCCGCTCCCGTCAGCTCCCCCTGTTTGGCGAGGAAATCCGCAAGCTTGAGATTGCGTTCGCGGTCCGGGAACATTTTCAAGTAGTCGGGATTGAGGTCTTCGGACGCGCCTTCGACAAAAATGGTCCTGATGGCATAAGTCCGTTCAAGGTACTGCAAGAGCTGTTTGATCTTTTCCTGGGCCCCGTAATTCGCGTGCGCATTCTGGATGTGAAGGATCAACCGCGGGTCCGGGCTCACCGGCGCTTCGAAAAGTCCGTCGAGTGTCGCAAGTTCGGACGGGATATCGATCTGAAGAAATGACGGAACTTCCGCGGGGCGGACAATATCAATTCCGGCACCGGGATAAGCTGTCACGCTTTGCGTCATCGCAAAGCAAAAAATCGTGACTAGACTTATGATTTTTTTAGCAGAGTTTGTCATAATTTGATATTGTTTAACATCTTTAGTATGTTTATTTTATCTATCCACTAATAAAGATAGCTCATACTCTATAGAATATCAAATATTTATAGCAATATATAGCAATCTTAACCTGTTGATATCAAACAAGATAGGATTAATCTAGATGGATTTTAAACTATTTTCAGATGTTCAAATGGAGGTATCCGAAAATAGCGCCGAGCAACCCCGGAGATGAGATGCGCATCTTGGGCACCTCAAACGAAGAAGAAGGAGAGCAAAAAGACCAGGCGAGCCTAATCGAACTCGATGGCGGGGTCGTGGATGGAGGAAGGATCGTCGTCGGGGAAATCGTCATCACTCCCGCCGCCGTACCCGGAAAGGGTCCGGGCGTCGTACAAATGGGATGGGACTTCGTTGAGGAACCGGGACGGCAGGTTGTGATGGACCGCACCGTAAAGCCGGCGCTGGATGGTGTAAGACAGGTGCAGTTTTTCGCGGGCGCGCGTGACACCGACGTAGCAAAGCCGCCGTTCCTCTTCGATCTCTTCGGAAGATCCGGCGTAGGAATTCACGTGAGGAAAGATCCCCTCCTCCAACCCGACCATAAACACGATCGGGAATTCCAGGCCCTTTGCGGTATGAAGCGTCATAAGTGTGAGAACGTTCGTGCCCTGGTCCCACGCGTCAAGGTCGGTCACAAGTTCGATTGATTCGAGAAAATGCTCGAGCCGGGACTGGCCGGTCTCTTTGCCGTCCGGCACTTCTACGAACCGCTCCTCATGATCTTCGATCACGCTGAAAAATTCCTCGATATTCTCGAGCCTCGCCTGCGCCTCCGTCGTCCGCTCGGCTTCAAGCGCCGCCACATAACCGGTATCTTCGAGGATCTTCTCGAGAATGTCCCGGATTTTCATCCCGCGCTGGGATTTCCGAAGCTTCGTCAGCCAAGCGTGAAAATCCGCGAGCGTTTTTTTGACTTTGGGCGTCAGACCGTCAACGGACTGAACATTGGCCAGAACGGAATCCCATGTCGCCTCCGGGGCGCTCAACGTACTACGCTCAACGGGCAACGAATCTTGCTTTTCCGTTGTGCGTTGAGTGTCAGGGCGATTTGTACCCAGCCCCCGTGGGGTGTGCGTTGCGCTCTCAAGCGCTTCCATCGCCTTTTTCCCGATCCCGCGCGGCGGGACATTGATGATGCGCTTCAGACTGATCTCATCGTGCGGGTATGCCACAAGGCGCAAGTACGCGATCACGTCCTTGATCTCCCGGCGGTCGTAGAAGCGCGTGCCGCCGACGATCTTGTAGGGAATGTTCGCCCGCATCAGCTCATCTTCAAGGACGCGCGACTGCGCATGCACACGGTAAAAAATGACCTGCTCGGCAAACGTCCGGCCCTGCATTTTATATTTCAGGACGTTCCGCACCGCATACCGGGCTTCTTCGATCTCATCGGAGGCGTTGAAAAGCTCGATCTTCTCACCGCCCTTCTTCTCGGTCCAAAGCGCCTTGGGTTTGCGCATCGCGTTGTTCTTGATCAAATGGTTCGCCGCGTCAAGGATCACGGACGTGGAACGGTAATTCTGCTCCATCCGGATACTGCCGGAATCGGGATAATCGGTCTCGAAGTTCAGGATGTTCTTGATGTCCGCCCCGCGCCAGCCATAAATGGACTGGTCCGGATCGCCCACAACGGTGATCTGACGCCGCGCCGATGCCAGGAGTTTCACAAGCCGGTACTGCGCGTGATTCGTGTCCTGGTATTCGTCGATCAGGATATGCTGGAACCGGTCCTGCCAGGTCTTGAGCACTTCGGGGCAGAGATCGAAAAGAATGACCGTCTTCATGATCAGGTCGCCAAAATCACAGGCCTTGAGCTTTTTCATTTTCTGCTCATAAAGCTGATAAACGCGCGCCACCTGCTGCGCATAAAGATCCGTCGCCTTCCCCGCATACTGGAACGCCGTCACGAGATAATCCTTCGCGCGGGAGATCTCTTCGCGCACGCCTTTCGGATGGACCTGTTTTTCGTTCAGCCCGAGCTCCGCGATACATTCCTTGATGATCACCAGCTGGTCGTATTCGTCGTAGATGATAAAACTGCGGTCGATCTCGATCGCCGCCCCGTCCATCCGGAGAATGCGCAGGCAGGTCGAGTGGAACGTACTGATCCAGACCTGCTGGGAAACGAGCTTCTCGATACGGAGGCGCATTTCCGCGGCAGCCTTATTGGTAAATGTCACGCCGAGGATATGGAACGCCGGCACGCCGCACGAGATCAGGTAGGCGATGCGGTGCGTGAGGATGCGCGTCTTCCCGCTCCCCGCTCCGGCCAGGATCAAAAGCGGCCGTTGCGGAGGCCAGGTGACGGCCTCTTTCTGCGTGGGATTCAATCCGGCGGTGAGGGATAATTCGGAAGTCATAAGCGGGCTTTTTTAATCGTCCTGGATTTTATATTTTCCGAATGCTTCGTCAAAATCGTAGACATTATCAAAATCTTCGAGCCTGTCCTCGGGCTGTTTCGAAAGAAGTTTGACCTCGATCAGAGCGAAAACAATCTTCCCGAAATCGAGCGTCGTGTGGACGCCCCAGTATTTCAGGACCGTCTTGGCCATCGGCCCGAACTGCTGGAGCGCGTACTTCCGGATCCCTTCCGCAAGCTCCTGTCCCGAAATATGCCGCGGCTTCTTGAGCTTGGTCACGGTATCGTGGAGCGCGGCCAGAACAAAGGTGTAGGCCTCAAATTTAAAGGCCGCGTCCTTTTCGAGGATCGCTTCGATCTTGGTCAGGTAAGTCCCGAATTCTTCCATAAGCTCCGCCGGTTCACAATTTTAATGATTAGATCTCAGCTCAAAGCTCTGTCCGCAGCCAACCGTTCAGCCTGAAAATAGATCTCCGGGTCAAGATCGGCATCCCGGACCGTGACACTAAAAACCTCTTCAAACCCTTCCCGGATCGCCTGGGCAAGATCGCTCCACGCGACGCCTTCGGGAATGCGGACCGATTCATGGTGAAGCAGAACGCCGACCGAACGCTTCTGCGCCCCCCCGGCGACTTTCTTGCCATCCATCCGGAGATCGCTCTGGACCGGAAAGTCAAAGCAATCGGCCCCCTTTTCCAGATCGTCCTGCGCCTCATAAAAAACCGGCTCGCCGCCAAATTTCAGGAACCCCCGGCGGACAGCCTCATGGATCATGGCATAGCTCGTCCGGACCGCCCCGAGTTTCCCGGGGTCACTCTCAGTCCGGATAAACAGAGAAAAGATCAGATCCTCGCCGTGAAGCACACAGCCGCCTCCGGTAATCCGGCGGCAGAACGGAACCTTGGAATTGTTCCGCAAAAGCCCGGAAGCCTGCAGATCTTCAGGACGGCGGAAAGAACATCCCACGCTGATCCACGGCCCGGAGGAATGATAAAAACGGAGAAAGGGCTCCTGCTTGTTCTTCTTCTGGGATTCAAAGAGGCGCTCGTCCAGCGCCATCTGGAACGTCATCGGAGCACTGATGACGGGCAACGACCTCCAGATCATGCAGCGACTTCTGCCGCGAGAACCTTCTCACGCACCATATCGCGATAGGAAAGGATCGGCTTGCGGGCCGCGAGAACATCGTTCGGGCGGCGAACGGGCAGCGTGTGCGGGGCATTTTTCACGATCGCGGGATCCGTCTCGATTTCACGGGCGATCTGCTTCATGGCCGAAACAAACTGATCGAGGGTTTCCTGCGTTTCCGTTTCGGTCGGTTCGATCATCAAGGCCTCCGCGACCACCAGAGGAAAGTGGACCGTCGGCGCATGGAACCCGAGGTCCAGAAGACGCTTGCCGATATCGCCCGCGTGAACACCCTGGGCCCCAAAGGCGCTGAGATTCAGGACAAACTCGTGCAGGCACGGATCGTTCACGGCCACGCAAAAAGTGTCCTTAAGCTTGACCCGCAGATAATTGGCGTTCAGGATCGCGGCCTCGCTCACCTGGCGGAGGCCTTCCCGCCCGATCGACCTCAGATAAGCGTAGGCGCGGATGATCACACCGATGTTCCCGTGGAATGATTTGACGCGCCCGACCGACTGGGGGCTCCGCTTCTCCCAGACGTAACCGTCTTTTGTTTTCCCGACCAGTGGGGACGGCAAAAACGGGACAAGATGCTTTTTGACCCCGACCGGACCGGAACCCGGCCCGCCGCCGCCGTGCGGCGTCGAAAAGGTTTTGTGCAGATTGATATGGATGATGTCAAAGCCCATATCCCCCGGCCGGGCAATGCCGAGCAGCGGGTTCAGATTAGCGCCGTCATAGTAAAGCAGCCCGCCCTTTTCATGGACCAGGCGAGTGATCTCGAGGATGTTTTTTTCAAAAAGGCCGAGCGTGTTAGGGTTCGTGAGCATGAGACAGGCCACATGCTCGTCAAGGTGGCGCTTCAGGTCCTCGAGGTCCACGCACCCGTGACTATTGGATTTGACCTCGACAACATGGTAACCCAAAAGCGCGGCACTCGCCGGGTTGGTCCCGTGACTCGAGTCCGGCACAAGCACCTTGGTCCGGTGGGCGTCCCCGCGTGAGGCGTGATACGCACGGACGAGCATCATCCCGGTAAGCTCCCCATGCGCGCCGGCCGCGGGTTGCATCGTAAAACGATCCATACCCGAGATCTCTTTCAAGCTTTCTTCGAGGCCCCAAAGGATCTCCAGCATCCCCTGGGTCGTCTCCTGGGACTGTAACGGATGGAGCGCCGTAAACTTTTCCTGACGGGCCGCCCATTCGTTAACCTTCGGGTTGTACTTCATCGTGCAGCTGCCGAGCGGATAAAAATGCGTATCGACGGAAAAATTCTTGCGCGACAGGTTGATGAAATGGCGAACGACCTCCGGCTCGCTCATTTCCGGAAAAAGCGCGGGGCCTTGACGCTTCAAATTCTGCGGGACATTCCCAAGCGGATCAGCGGCACAAAAACGTTCCTTCGGAAGATCAACGCCCCTGCGTCCGGGCCTGCTTTTTTCGAAGCTGAGACGGTCATCGGAAGAGATCAGCATTTTTCGAGAGCCTCCACAAACCGGTCCAGGTCCTCTTTGGATTTCGTTTCGGTCGCGCACACCAGGAACTGGTCCTTGAGTTCAGGGTAGAACGGCTGCAGCGCGACGCCGGGGAAAATCTTCCAGGCCTTCATCTTTTCCTCGACTTTTGCAAAAGGCTTCTTGGATTTGACCCGGAATTCATTGAAGATCGTTTGAGAGGTCTCTACTTCAAAGTTTTTAAGCTTTGAAATTTGAGATCTGAGATAACTCGCCCGGTCACAGTTGATCTCCGCGACTTCGCGAATACCCTGTTTGCCCAGGAGCGTCATGTAAGAACATGCCGCGAGAGCACAAAGCGCCTGGTTCGAGCAGATGTTCGATCCGGCACGTTCACGGCGGATGTGCTGCTCGCGCGCCTGAAGCGTCAAACAGAAAGCGCGCTTCCCGTCGGCATCCTGAGTCAATCCCGCAAGCCGTCCCGGGATGCGCCGCATCAGAGCCTGCGAGGTCACAAAGTATCCGAGATAAGGACCGCCAAACGACATCGGGAGACCGAGCGGCTGGCCTTCGCCCGCCGCGATGTCGGCGCCCCATTCCCCCGGCGTCCGAAAAATGGCGAACGATAACGGGTCGCCCGTCAGGATCATCACGGAACCGTTTGCACGGATCTTCTCGCTCATTCCTTCGAGGTCTTCCACGACCCCGAAAAAATTGGGCGTCTGGAAGATCACCCCGGCAACATTCCCGTCCAGTTTTTCCAGGAATTCCTGACGGTTGAAGCTGCCGCCCGCGTCAAAACCGAATTCCTCGAGGACGTAAGGCGTCCCGGCGAGATACGTCCGGATCGTTTCGCGGTAGTGCGGATGCACGGAACGCGCGACCAGAACACGGGAGCGGTCCGTATGCTTCAGGGCTACAAGCGCCGCTTCTGCAAGGCTCGTCGCCCCGTCATAATGGGACGCATTCGAGACGGCAAGCCCGGTCAGTTCGGTCATCAAACTCTGGTATTCGTAGATGGCCTGCAGGGTCCCCTGCGAGGCCTCGGGCTGGTACGGCGTGTAAGCCGTGAGAAATTCCTGGCGGCTGATAATCTCTACAAGGGCGGCCGGGATGAAATGTTCATAGCTCCCGGCGCCAAGGAAAGAAAGAAAATCCTTTGTGGTGGTATTCTTCCCGCCGAGCCGGGTGATCAGGCCCTGGACTTCCGGTTCGCTGAGCGCCTCGGGAATCGAGACTTTGGGGTCCCGAAGCGACTGCGGGATCGACGCGATCAGCTCGCTGAACGAGCGGACACCGATCTGGTGCAGGAATGCTTTTTTATCTTCTTCGGTGAGGGACAGATACGGCATGCGGGCGGTTTCGCTTAATGCTTGGCGCTTTGGTGGATGAACTCGCCGTACTGCTGCGCGGTCATAAGGGTGTTCAGTTCCGCGGGATTGCTCAGCTCGAGTTCGAACATCCAACCATCACCGTACGGGCTCTGATTGACGAGACCGGGATTGCCTTCCAACGTCGTATTGGCATCCGTGACTTTTCCGGAGGCCGGCGCGTAAATATCGAAAGCGGCCTTGACGGATTCTACGACCGCCGCGGTCTTGCCCTGCTGGACAACGAGTCCCTTCTTGGGCAGCTCAACGAACACGACGTCCGAGATCTCTTTTTGAGCGTACTCGGTCACACCCACCTTGACCTTGACGCCCTGGGCGACGATCCATTCATGGGTTTTCGTATAGCGAAGATTCTCTGGAAAATTCATTTTTGCCTCCGGTGAGCTATGATAAAAATAACGGGATGGACGGTGCGCATTTTATCCTTTCCTTCTGTAAAACGGTAGAGAAACCACGACGGCTTTGACCGCTTTGCCTCGGATCATGATGTCAATCGCATTGCCGGGCGAGGCCTCAGACGCCGTCACGAACGCCATCCCGATGTTCTTGCCGGTGGTCGGGATGAAACTACCGCTCGCGACCGTCCCGATCCCCTGTCCGTTCTTCTGGACCTCAAACCCGTTACGGGGGATTCCGCGGTCGACCATCTCAAAACCGATCCTTTTTTTCGTGATACCGGTCTGCTTCTGTTTTTTAAGGACATCACTCCCGGGGAAAGACTCTTTGGTCAAGTCGATCGCCCACCCGAGATCCGCCTCAAGCGGCGTGATCTCATCGTTCAATTCGTGGCCGTAAAGCGGCATGGCCGCTTCAAGCCGGAGCGTGTCGCGCGCACCGAACCCGATCGGCAAAAGCCCATGTTTTTCCCCGACGCGAAAGATGACGTCCCAGACCGCCTTGAGCTTCGTCTTGGGAACCATGATCTCGTAACCGTCTTCCCCCGTGTAACCCGTCCGGCCGATCATGCCCTCCTCGAAACTCCGGCAATGGAACCGTTTGAGATCCCGGTAATAGGCCCCGAACCCCTCGCAAAGGATCTGCATTGCAAGCGGCCCCTGAAGCGCCAGAAGTCCCATCGATTCGCTGAGATCGGTAACCGTCACGTGCTTCGGCGCACGTGCTTTAAACCAGTTGAAATCCTTTTCAATGTTCCCGGCGTTCACAATGATCATAAAACGGTCGTCCCCGCGCCGGTAAACGATAATATCGTCCACCATTCCGCCCTGATCGTTCACAAGCGGCATGTAGATGGCCTGATCCTGCTTCACGGGAGCGATGCGGCGGGGCAAGTTCTTCTCGAGGAAATCCAGCGCGCCCGGGCCTTCAACAAGGATCTCCCCCATATGAGAAATGTCGAAGAGGCCCGCCTTGGTACGAACGGCGGCGTGTTCTTCCATGATGCTGGTGTAAAAAAGGGGGACAAGCCACCCCCCGAAATCGCCCATACGGGCGCCCTTACGGAGGTGTTCTTCGTGGAGCGAGAGTTTACGCGGTTCTGTATCTAAAGTCATGGTCATAAATAAGAAATGCCGGATTTGAAAAAGGAGAGAGGATTATACTCCAAAAAACGCGGCTTGCTACTTTTTTATGAAAGGAAAAAAACGGAATCTTCCGGAGGCGGTCTTCCGATTTTAGAAGTAGTTTGCGAACCAAGCACGCGCAGCGGCAACGGTCTTCGCGACCAGACCGCGCGGGGTGAAAAGGGCTTCGTGGGCGCGTTCGCGGACCATGACCCAACGGAACATTCCGAGCGCCGGCGCCATCGAAGCATCCCGGACGGTCTCCTGCGGAGCATCGACGAAATGCGTAAGCCCGATCTTCCCGTCACGCGAAAATTCCTTCTGGACCCATTCCAAAAACCCTTCGGTCATGACCGCCCCGCCGGTGAAAAGCACGTGCGGGTGACGGATCTTCTGCTCCTGCATGAAGGTGTCGGATTCCTGAAGGATCTTCGCCATCCACCCGTGGGCATGCTTGAAGAATTTTTCGAGAAATTCCCTGCGGGGGATCGACTGCTGGACCTTCTCGTTGCGTAGAACGAGCGGGACAAGCCCGTCGCTCTGAAGCTCCCGGACATCCAGCGTCGCAAAATTTTCCTTCACCTTCTCCGCGTCCCGGTCCTCGATATTCCAGTCCTGGGCAAGACACCGGGTCAGTTCATGCCCCCCCACCGGGAGGGTCCGCACACCCGCCAGCAGACCGTTCTTCCAAAGCACCAGTTGGGTCGCATCATCAGCAATATCAATAATCATCACGCCTTCCTGCTTTTCCGCGTCGCTCAGGACGGCTTCCGAAAGAGGAAGGGTCTTCGGAAAATATCCCTCGACTTCCAGGTCGAGCGTTTCGAAGACCTTTGCGATATTGCGAAAGTTCTGGAACTCCATCGTATAGATCTGGAGCGTTACGCCCAACCGTTCGGCCTCAAGCCCCACGGGATTGTGCACAGCCGGCATGTCGTTGACGAGGAAAGATTCCGGGATCGCCTGCAAAATCGATTCCGTGAGAGGCAAGGTCGCGACATTGCGCGTCTGCTGGACCACGGACTGGACTTCATGGGAACTGATCGTGCGCCGTTCGGGTGAATAATATTCGCAACTCGCGAACCGGTACATCCGGAACCCACTGCTCCCGAGCACCACATAGACCGGGACCTGTTCCCAGGCTTCGGGCGGCAACAACGCGTTCAAAAGTTTCTCGAGGGAAGTGCTCGCGCCTTGGAGATTGCAAACGAGCCCCCTTTCAAAGCCTTCGGGCGAAAAGACTTCCTCTATCTTGAGGACCCTCGGGTGACTTCCGCCCGTCTCCCCCAGGACCGCGACAACCTTGCGGGTACCGATATAGATGACAACGCACTGGTTCTTCAGATCGTTTGCGATAGGGGTCATTGTTTCCTTTTGACTGCAATGCGGTCATATTGGAGGTCCATATATTCAATATTCTCGCGGGGTTCCGTTTCAAAAAGATAAAGGGCTTTAACAAGATACGAAAGTCGCTCCGAAGGTTTCCGGCCGAGTTGGAAATCCGGGCCCTCCCCGAGACGTACGGTCACGTTCCCATACGGGTCGAGGCTGATACGGGTCACGGTCTCACGACGGGCAAGCTCATGCTTCCGGTAGACCTTCATAAAACGAAGGGCTTCCGGGAATCCCTTATTCTGGATCCGCAACCCGATCTTCGGTTCCTTGACGGGCTCGCTGCGGTCTTCGATCAGGATCCAGGCAGGATCGGATTCCTTCTTGGCGTCGATGATGACACCATCCTCCGCCACGATCGCGTAGGCGCCGCCTTCCTTCAGTTGAACGTTGGCGATAGGCTTGCGTTTCTGGATCTCAACGCGAACGGTCGCGGGCATTTCACGTACCACGCGCACATTCTGCGCGCCGGGCCCGAGCTCAATCTGGGCGGCGATCTTCCGGAGATCGAGCAGCAGGATATTCTTATTGAGGATCTTTTCTTCCAGGGTACGGATGCTCTGCGGGGACAGCACATCGGGAGGAACGATCTTGAGTTCCTGGACCCGAAGGAACCGGTCGGCATACAGGGCCCGCCGCACCTCGAAACCCGCGAACACGATAAGGCCTACGATCAGAGCGAGCGGCAACGCTTTCCAGAGCAACCACCCGATCCCGCGGAATAATCCACCGATGGCTGAAAAAAATCCGCCTTTCTTCCCTTTTTTAAATCTCTTTTTGCTCATGGTTCCCTTTTATTTTTTTCGCCGTTTCCAGGCGTCCTGCAAAACACGCAAACAAAGTTCTTCGAAACCGATCCCGATCGAACGGGCCGCCTTCGGCAGCAGACTGAATTCCGTCAACCCCGGGATACTATTGACCTCGAGGACATAAGGACGATTCTTCCGGTCCAACATGACATCCACCCTTGAAAATCCGCGGAGCCCGAGGCCTCGGTAGACACGCCACGCAATGTTCTGGATCTTCCGGGCCACCATCGCCGGGATCTTTGCGGGAACTTCGTAGACCGTCATCCCCGCCGTATATTTGGCTTTGTAATCGTAGAAGGGCCGCGAAGGCCGGACCTCGACCACCGGAAGCTTCAAGTCGCCAAGAAGGCCCGCCGTAAGCTCCCGCCCGACGATCCGTTTCTCGATCAGCAGCCTTCCGAACCGCAAAATAGACCGTCTTAGTTTTTCGGCGGAATTCCGGAAATCTTCAACCAGGAAAACGCCCTGGCTTGAGCCCCCATCAAGAGGCTTTACAAAATAAGGCACCGGAAAACGCGCAGCCACCGTGCGCCAATTCTTCCGGTCGATCACCTTGTACTCCGGCGTCGGGATCCCGAGACGTTCAAAATGCCGTTTGCTGATCAGCTTGTCGAAACTCCTCCGGCACGCCACCGAGGGGGAACCCGTGAAAAGGATCCTTTGCCGTTCGAGTTTTGCCTGAATGGAACCGTCCTCTCCCCCGCTTCCGTGTAGCGCGATAAAAAGCAGGTCCGCTTCGCGGACTTTCCTTGAGAACACCGTACGGTCTGCGGGATCGATAGGAACCACAGGAACACCGATCCGCCGAAGCGCCCGGGTAACGGCACGGCCGGAGCGAAGCGAAATGCGGCGTTCGGCCGAAAGACCGCCGCGCACCACGCCCACTTTAATTTTTCGGAACGATGCGTATTTCGGGTTGCAGAGTAATGCCGGTTGCATGAAAGACTGCCTTCTGGACTTCTTCGAGCAAGCGGGTGACATCCGCACAGGAAGCCCCGCCCTGATTAACAAAATAGTTCGCATGTTGTTCGGAAACCCGGATGCCTCCGATCTGTTTCCCCTTCAGCCCTGCCTTTTCGATCAACGCCCCCGCGCTCGGGTGCGGCGCACCGGGATTCTTGAACACGGAACCTGCGTTCGGCTCCCGGATCGCCTGCCGGGACTTCCGGAATTCCAGGTTCGCCCGCATTTCCTGCTGGATCTGGTCCTTCGACCTTCGCCAAAGCGTCAGCGTTGCCTCCAGCACGATCAAACCGTCAAGGTTCGAGTGCCGGTAGGAGAATTTCAGTTCGCCTCGCCCGAGATGAACCGCCGTTCCGTCCGGTTGCAGAACGCGGACGTCTTCCACAAGATCGCCTATCTGATTTTGCTGTCCCGCGTGACGGCTAAAGCCTGCGTTCATCACCAGAGCGCCTCCGACCGTGCCCGGGATCTGCGCCAAGAACTCCGTGCCCGCAAGCCCCGACTCCTGGCAAAACCTGACGAGCCGTGCAAGGCTCACTCCGGCCGACACCGTTACCCGCGATGCGTCCAGATCGACCTTGATCAGATCGTTCCGGAAACGCCGCATGGAGATCACCAGACCTTCGTACCCGCCATCATCAAAAACGAGATTAGAACCGTTTCCAAGCACGAAACAGGGCCGACGTTCCTGTCGGGCCCAGACCAGAAGCTTTGTGAGTTGTTCCTCTCCCTCCGGCTCTGCAAAATAAGCCGCATGACCGCCGACCCGCATCGTGGTCAGGGGCGCGAGCGGGACGTTACGCAGGAGTGCAGGCGCCGATATTCCGGACGAATTCATTCGCGACCTCCCCGATATCCCCCGCCCCCATGAAAACCATCACACCGCCTTCGCGCAAGGGATGCTCCAGAAGGTACGGGATGATCTGCTCCTTGTGTATCACCGAAACATGTGGATGCCCGGAGTTCCGGACTTCGCGATAGATCACTTCAACGTCCACGCCCGTCGGATTCGCTTCCCCGGCACCGTAAATGTCCGTCAGCACAACTTCTTCGGCATCATCAAACGCACGGGCAAATTCAAAACAAAGGTTTTTGGTACGCGAAAACCGATGCGGCTGAAAGATCACTCGAACGTACTTCCCGGCTTCATGTAACGCGCGCAGGACCGCTTTAACCTCGGTAGGATGGTGCGCGTAATCGTCAAGAACGAGGAACTGCGGATTTTGGTATTTGATCTCCATACGGCGACGCGTCCCCTTGAACGTCGCCAGCGCATCTCGAACCTCTTCAAGATCAAAACCCAGGTGAAGCAAAATCGACAGCGTTGCGAGCGCGTTCGCGATATTGTGCCGGCCCGGAACGGAAAGCCGCATCGGCAAGCTGAAAAAGCCGGATTCAAAAAGGTCGAACTCGGAACCGAACGGTTGGAGACGGATATTTTGAGCCGAATAGACGCAGGCCTCGGAAAAACCAAAGCTCACGTGCGGACGCCCGCTCTCCGTGACAAGAGCATTGAGCGCCGGATCGTCCCCCCAGTAAGCCACCAGGCCCGGATCGCGGACCTGCGACAGGAACCGCCGGAACGACTGCGTCAGGTTCTCCCAATTCTGGTAGTGATCGAGATGTTCCGGTTCCAGGTTCGTGATCACCGAATAGTTCGGGGCGTAATATTCATGGGAACTGTCGCTTTCATCTACTTCGCAAACCCAGTAATCCCGGCCGCCCGCGACAACATTCGTGTCAAAGTTCAGCATCTCGCTCCCGACAAAACATGTGGGGTTCGCGCCGAGTTTCGAAAGAACATAGGAGATCATTGCAGACGTCGTCGTCTTTCCGTGCGTGCCGAGCACCCCGATCGAGGTCGCGGCATGATTCAGGAGCGATGCGAGCACTTCGGCGCGATGGTGGACCTTGCGGCCGAGGCGCCGCGCCGTTTGAAGCTCGAGATGGTCTTTCTTGATCGCAGAAGAATAAATGATGAGATCTGAAGAGCCAAAACCGACGTCTTTCTGCCCGAGATTGACCGGGATCCCGGAGCGCCGGAGCGCCCGCGTTGCGTAGGATTCTTTAGAATCGGAACCGGACACAGAAAGACCGAGGTGCTTCAGGATTCGTGCCAGGCCGCTCATCCCCGCTCCGCCAATCCCGATCAGGTAGACTTCACGGCTGTTTCGGATCAGGTTCTCATGGACGATCTTCATGGCCGGGAGATCCATTTTCCCGCTAACTTCACGAGCGTTTCCGTCGCCCGGGGCTTTGCCAGCGATCTCATGGCGTCCGCCATCGGGATCAGCTGTCCGGGATCTTTCAGAAATTTCTGTAACTGTCGAAGTAACCATTCTTTTGCTGTAGGTCCTTCCTCATGATAGAACAAACCGCCGCGCTCCGCAAAAGCCTCGGCGTTATATTTCTGGTGTCCTCCCGCATGCGGGTAAGGGATCACCAGCGCGGGCACGCCGAAAAACGCCAGTTCAAACAACGTGTTGGCCCCGGCACGGGTCACGGCCAGATCCGCCCGCCGAAAAATCCGGTCCATATCGCCGCAAAACGGATGAACTTCCGCACGAAGCTCCAGAACTTTATAGCGCCCGCTCACCCAGGCCTGGTCCTGTTTTCCCGTAATATGAATAACGGCAATTTTATCTCTTTCTTCACGCGACAACTCTTCCATCGCGCCCACCACGGCCTCATTCAAACCTTTTGCTCCCTGAGATCCCCCGACCACAAGAAGCGTCAAACGCTGCGGCCCCTTCTTCGGGAGCGGCTCGTTTAAAGCACGGGACATCATGGAACGAAGCGGCAATCCGGCCGTGTGAAGCTCCCGGATCCCCGGCCTGAATTTTGTTCCGGCAAAACTTTCAACGACAACGTCCATGTACGGCACAAGCCACTGCGTCGCTTTTCCGGGAACCACATTCTGTTCATGCACCATCGTCGGAATCCCCAGCCAGTGGGCCGTCATCATGCCGGGATACGAAACAAAACTCGCAAACCCGACACAAAGCACGGGCCGATCACGGACCAGCTCCAGGAAAGAACGGACAAAAAGATACGGCGCGAGGAAAAAAGGTTTGAACGTCCCCCACGAGAGCCTCACCGGGAAGCCAAAATCCGGGAGAAACCGCACCGCGTCGAACGTGCCAGCGGGCATCTTTAGCGTCAGAGCTTCCGCGCGCCGGCTGGTGACCAGTTCGATCCGGAATTCCGGAAAACTTTGACGGAACCCTTCCGCAAACGACTGCGCCGGGAAAAGATGCCCTCCTGTAGGCCCCGCATAAACGATCAGGCGACGGCGTGACGGCGGAACGTCCTGTGAAAGAGTTTTCGGAGCGGCGCAACAGGGTGTCATATCAAACGCTACGTGTTCGCCGGCGGCCCAAGGCCATCAGGATCCCCACCGCGATCAGATTGGCCACGATCGAGCTTCCCCCGTAACTGATAAAAGGCAGCGGCAATCCTTTGGTCGGCACAAGGCCTGTGGCAACCATCATGTGGATCACAGTCTGAAGAATGATCAAAAGCGTGATCGAAGTGATCAGGATCTTTTCGAACGGCTGGTCGGTTTTCCGCGCCATTCGGATCGTACACAAAAAAAAGATCACATAGAGTGCAATGACCCCCAAGACCCCGGCAATCCCCAGTTCCTCCCCGATAACTGCCAGAATGAAGTCATTGTGACTTGACGGAAGATAGAAAAGCTTCTGCGTACTCTGCCCCAGGCCGACCCCGTGCCACCCTCCCGACGCGAAAGCCAGAAAGGACTGGATGATCTGGAAACCGGACCCTTGGGGGTCTTCCCACGGATTGAGGTAGGCTTCAAGACGGCTCAGGCGGTACGGCACGCGGATGATCAGAAAATAAAGCGCGGGGATCAACACCGCAAGCGCTCCGGCCACATAACGCAGTTGGAGACCGGAAACAAAAAAGACGACCGAAGTCATCATGACGATGAAAGCCACGGACCCGAGGTCCGGCTCGAGGATCGTCAGGACACAAACCATCCCGATCAGGATGAGGGGTGGAAGAAAAACGAGCATGTCCCCTTTCTGGATCCAGGCGATCTTTCTCGAAATATAATCGGCCAAATAGATACAACAGGCGAGCTTTGCAAATTCAACGGGCTGAAACTGGAACGCTCCCAGATGGATCCAGCGGCGCGCGCCGCCGGCGGAATGTCCGATCACGGGAAGGTAAACGGTCATCAGAAGAAGAATGGCAAGCAGCATGAACGCGCGGGCGTTGTCCTTGTAAAATTTGAGCGGGAGCGCCGCCGCGATAAAAAAACCGACCGATCCAAGAAAAACGTAGAAAAGCTGGCGGACCAGATAATACTGGGGATTCCCGTACTTCTCATGCGCAAGCACCCCGCTCGAGCTGTAGATCATCACGATCCCGAGCCCGACCAGCAGAAACGTCACAATGAATAACAGGCGCGCTTCTTTCGACATAGTTTATCCGACCCGCGAACCGAGCCGCTCCTTGATCTTTTCCTTAAAAAGTCTTCCGCGTTCCTGGTAATTTTTAAACATATCAAAGCTGGCACAACCGGTCGACAAAAGCACCGTATCGCCCGGAGCCGCCTCTCCGATCGCCGCCGCGCAAGCTTCGTCCAAGCTTCCCGCTTCAACGATTCGGGCAGCTCCCGCCCACGACTCCCGGATCATCTCCGTCGCTTCCCCCATCAAGACGGCACATTTCACCTTCTGTCGAACCTCCGGAACGAGATCTCCGAAATCCTTGCTCTTAGCATGACCGCCCGCGATCAAAACAACCCGCCCGCCCGGATATTTCCGCAGCGCCCACAAAAGCGACGCCGGCGTCGTGGACTTCGAATCGTTGATAAAACTGATACCGTTCCACTCCGCAAATTTTTCCAGACGGTGCTCGATCCCGCAAAAATCCCGGAATACTTTTTGCGCCACTTCCGGAACACACCCGAGCGCATCGGCCGCACACAGAAGCGCCGCCTCGTTGGGATCCGACGCCTGTCTTTGATCGAAATAAACGCGCCGCGCCGCCGTCTTAAAATCGGGGAACAGCTGTTTTTCATCCGTCTGGCGACAGATCATCACCCCGGAACTTTTCATCGCCCGGAACAGGTTAAGCTTGGCACCGGCATATTCGCGCATATCCACATGCCAATCCATGTGATTGGGGTAAACATTCAAAAGCAGCCCGACGGACGGCGCGAAGCTGGTGCAATGCATCAACTGGAAGGAGCTGAGTTCAAGCACGACCGTCGTTTCTGGAGTGATCCTTGAAAGTTCCCCGATCCAGGGGTTCCCGATATTCCCGCACAAAACGGTTTTCCGGCCGCTGGCCTCAAGCATCTGCGCGATAAGGGTCGCGGTCGTCGTCTTACCGCAGGAACCCGTGATCGCCACCACGGTTTTCGCAGCCGAAAACCAGCTCGCGACTTCGATCTCGCTGTAGATCGGTTTTCCCATCGCGTGCAATTTCTGATAAACCCCTGCCGTAGGAGGGATCCCCGGCGAGATCAGGGCCCAATCGGCTTCTAGGATCTTTTCGAAGGAATGCCGGCCGCATTCGCTTTCGATCCCGGCCGCCTGAAGTTTCAAAAAATTGGCTCGCACATCCTCCGTATCGGAAAGATCGGACGCGAAAACCCGGTATCCCTTTTCATGGAGGTAAAGCGCGCTCAAGGTCCCGGTATCCCGCAACCCTAGAACAACGACCTTTTTCCCGTGTTCCGGCGCCATATCAGCGAACCTTTAAAGTGCTGAGGCCAACGATGGCCAGGATGAACGCGATGATCCAGAGCCGGGTCGTGATCTTGGATTCCGGCCAGCCCTTGCGCTGGAGATGATGGTGGAACGGTGACATCAAAAAGATCCTTCTCTTGGTAAGTTTAAAACTCGCCACCTGGAGGATCACTGAGATCGCTTCCCATACAAAGATCCCGCCGACGATAACCAGGACGATCTCTTTTTTAGTGAGAACGGCCATCGTCCCAAGGGCACCGCCCAGCGAAAGCGACCCCGTGTCTCCCATAAAAACCTCGGCCGGATAAGAATTGAACCACAGGAACCCGGCGCTCGCTCCGGCCAACGCCGCGCAAAAAACTGTCACCTCCGCAGCCTCGGGCACGAACGGGATCGCCAGATAAGCCGCAAAATCCGCGTGTCCAGTCACGTAAATGATAAGCGCAAAGGTCGTAGTCGCGAACATCGTGCATCCGATCGCAAGCCCGTCCAGCCCATCCGTCAAATTGAGCGCGTTCGAGGCCCCCGCGAGCACAAGGATCACAAAAGGAACGAAATAAATCCCGAGATCGAAAAGCCCCTTCTTGAGCAGCGGCACATACAGCGTCTTGTCAAAATTCGGGTCGAGATAAAGATAAATCCCGATCGCGAGCCCCATCAGGACCTGCCCGAGAAGTTTTGTGAGCGAACTAAGGCCATCCGAGCTTTTGGTCCGCATCTTGAGCCAGTCGTCCAGGAAGCCCACGAAGCCGAACCAGAGCGTCACAAGGATCATCATCCAGACGAACCGGTTCAGAAGATTCCCCCAGAGCAGCACGGAAACGACCACGCTCCCCACGATCAGAACGCCTCCCATCATCGGGACGTCCTTTTTGTGTTTGAACTGATCGTGGATCGACTCGATAAAATCCCGTTCCTGATCGGTCACGGCACGGAGCCGTTTCAACCACGCGATGCAGACGGGACCGAACCAGAGGCAGAGAAAAAAAGCGGTAACGCTGGCCGCGGCGGAGCGGAACGTGATGTAGCGGAAGATGTTAAAAAGGATCGAAACGTCTTTTAGGTTATGGAGGAAATAAAACATGGCTCAGCGCGTGTTAAAAATTATTTTTGTGCAAAAAAAGAAATCTCCCGGACACCCTCGAGGACCTTCTCTACATGCATGCTTCGCGACCCTTTAAAAAGCACGGTATCGCCTGGCCGGAGAATCTCCTTCAAAACCGCAACCACCTCCGCCGCCCCTTTAAAATGCCCCGCGACGCAGGAAGTCCCGGAACCTGAAATAGCCTCAACGCTCGCGCGGGCCAGCCGACCATAACCCAGCGCATGATCGATCCCCGAAACCGCAATCTTTTCTCCCAATTCCCGGTGGAAACGTTCTTCGTCCGTCCCGAGTTCCCGCATATCCGCAAACACAACGACCCTTTTTCCGGCCACGGGAGTCGTTTGAAAGGCTTTCAGGGCATTCTCAAAAGAAACGGGATTTGCGTTGTAACTGTCGTCGATCACATGCACCCCGTTAGGCAGTATTGTCTCACGAAACCGCCCCGATGCAAAGCCCACATCCTGCCATTTTTCCGGTATTTCTTCCCCTTCGACCCCGAGACTTCGCGCCATCGCAATCGCAAGCCCGGCATTCAGCACCAAAAAGGCCGCCTGTCCCGGAAACGAATAACGCCATTTCCCGTTCACGGTAAACGAAACCTCGCCGTTCCGGACCTGAATGTCTCCGGTCCGGTAATCCGCCTGGACGGAAGGCCCTACGGTAAAAAATTTCCGGGATCTCTTGCGGAGTTTTTCCAGCAAGCGTTCGTTATGATCGGGAACGGCCAGCGGGTCACCCGCCGCTAACGCATCCGCGAGTTCCAGTTTCGTCTCATACACATTCTCAAGTGATCCGAACCCCTCAAGATGCGCCGGTCCGATCGGCGTCAGGATTCCGGCCGAAGGCTTCGCAAGATCGGCAAGATACCCGATCTCCCCGGGATGGCTCGCGCCCATTTCCAACACACAGAAGCGGTGTTCTTTCTCAAGTCGCGACAACATGATCGGAACTCCGAGATGATTGTTAAGATTCCCGGAAGTCGCAAGCACCGGATATTTTTGCCGCAAAAGATAATAAAGGAATTCCTTGGTCGTGGTCTTACCGACACTCCCAGTGATGCCGGCGATCCGGACAGGAAGGGTCTTCCGATATTCTTTCGCGAGCAAAGTCATGGCTGCCTGCGGGTCTCGGACCGGAAAAATATTCCGGAGCGTCCCATTCGCCTTCCGGACGGCAGCCATCACGGTCCCCGTCTGTTTTTCATCGATCAGGGCGCCCGAGGCCCCCTTCTCGAAAGCGGCGGCCACGAATTCATGCCCGTCACTGTTCTCGCCCTTGAAGGCAATGAAAAGATCTTGCGGCTTCAGGGTACGGGTATCGATGGAAAAGCTACGAAGTGCTAACGAAGGCTCCGGAAATTGAGGAGCCATGCCGAGCAGTCGGCTGGCGTCAGGATAGGAAAACACGGCTTTTTCGTTTAAGAGCGGCCTCGACGACCTCGCGGTCACTGAAAGGAACTTTTCCGTCGGCCAGAATCTGGTATTCCTCATGCCCTTTGCCGAGAACAAAGATGACATCCCCCGCTTTGGCGATGGCGATCGCCTGCTGGATCGCCTCTTCCCTATCCTGGATCTCCTTGATACGCCCCTCAGCAGGCACCGGATGCGGAAGCCCTTTCCGCATATCGCGAAAGATCTCTTCGGGATCCTCAGACCGCGGATTATCGGTGGTCATGATCACAATATCGGAATAGGCGCAGGCGGCTCGCGTCATCAGCGGACGTTTTCCCTTATCGCGGTCGCCGCCGCAACCGAAAACCGTGATGATCCGCTTGGATTCCATCTGCTTGGCATCATGAAGAACCTGTTCAAACGCGTCCGGTGTATGGGCATAATCCACGAATACCGTAAAGTCCGTACCCGTCCCGACCCGTTCCATGCGACCCGGAATCGCAGGGATCTCTTCCAGGGCTCCCCGGAAATCCTGAAGATCAAAACCGAGAAGATCGATCGCCGCAAGAATCGTCAGGGCGTTGGAAACGTTGTAGCGCATCGGCAACCGAATCTGGAACGATATTTCCTGGCCGTTGCAACAAAGGAGAAACCGGCTTCCCTGAAAACTCATTTTGAGGTCTTTGATGCAATAATCCGCCTCACCCAACACGCTGTAGGTCTTTGCTTCAGGCCATTCCTCGATCAACCGTCTTCCGTACGGGCAATCCTTGTTGAAAAGCATCTTTCTCGGCGGCGTGACAGACGCAAAAAAATCGCGCTTCGTCTGAAAATAGTGTTCCATGCTGTGGTGGTAATCCAGATGGTCTTGCGTCAGCTGGGTAAAAATGCCAAGCTCGAATTCGAGACCATACACACGCTTCTGGTCAATGGCGTGGGAGGAAACTTCCATCAGACAATGTTTCACCCCTTCTTCCTCCATCTGGTGGAACATCGGGATAAGAACCTCGGGCCCCGGCGTCGTGTTGACCGAAGTCACCTTGCCCGTCGGAAGTTCATACCAGAGCGTGCCCAAATACGCCGTGGGACCTTTTTCCCGCAACAAGCGATGCAGAAGATAGCTCGTGGTGGTCTTCCCGTTCGTTCCAGTCACGCCGATCAGTTTCACTTTCTGGTCCGGGCAGTCATAAAAACGGTTCAGCAGTACGGCCAAAGCAACCCGCGAATCCCGGACACGAACGCCCGTCACGTGAGGCGGGATCATGATGTCGGGTTCTTTTTCGAAAACCACGACGGCGGCCTTGGCGTAGATCGCCTGGCTGAGGAAATCATGCCCGTCCATGCGATTGCCTCGGCAGGCGACAAAAATATCCCCGGATTCGACGGCGCGGGAATCGGAAGTGATCTTGTGAATGATGCGCTTGGGATCCCAGTGTTGTTTCTCGAGGACCGCAATCCCCTGGAACAGATCTTCAAGACGTTTGCGCATGGATTCAGGCAGCTCCGGTTTTTTTACTTCTTTTTTTATCGGCGTTTTTCAGCGAAAACTGAAAACTCTGGGAGAGAACTTCGATCTCGTTAATGCCGGCCAAACCGCGACGTCCGAGCACGATATCCGCGTTCATTGAATCGACCGTCGCGTTCTCGATGCCTTCCTGCAACGCCCAGCTTCCGAGAAATTTGATCCTGCTTTTTCTGCCGGTCACAAGGATCCGGATGCCGCGCTGCGAGACGAGAGAAAGCGGATCAAAGGTGACTTTGAAATCGCCGTCAAGAAGCTGCACCTTGTCTTCCCACGAGAAACTTCCCTTCCGCACTTCAAAAGAAGGAACAAAAACAGCAGGGATACAGATCCCCGCCATCCGGATCTCGAGCCGCTTCTGGATCTCGAGATAAACCACGTAATTAAGGCCCGCCGAGACAAGTCCCAAGAGAATCCCGGCAATGATCCAAACAGCTACTTTCCTGAGCATGCGTCCTTTAACTTGAAATCAGCGCGTAACGCCGATTATTTTTTCCGGAGAGATCACGATGTCGACACGCTGATTCCGGTTGCGGCCCGCTTCGGTCTTGTTCGAAGTCACCGGCCGATACTCGGCATTCCCCGAGATCTCAAAACGTTCCGGAGCAAGGTTCTTCGCATCGATCAAATAATGAAGCACCGCGGTCCCCATCCCGATCGAAAATTCCCAGTTAGTCACACCTTCGGCCCCTTCCACCTGACGATCATCCGTATGCCCTTCCACGGTCACGCGATTCTTCGGAAGATCCTGAGCCAGAATGGCGGCAATCCGGTCAAGGATCTCTTCTGAAGACGAACGAAGTTGCGTCGTTCCTTCCTCAAAAAGGGCGTTTCCCGAAAGCCGGAGTACAAGTCCGCGCGGTTCACTCAGGACCGCCACATCGCCTGAAGAAACTTCGCCAGCAAGCCCCTTTTTCAGCTCGGGCACCACCGACTCCAAAAGGTCCCGCGAGGCGACCCGGTCTTCCAGTTCCTGATTCAGCCGAAGCACTTCCGCATTAAGACTCCCGATCGTGGCCATTTGCTGTTGGTTCAACTGGCGGCAATCTCTGTCCGCGGAAGCACACCCCGCAAGCACCAGCATAAGGAGCACCATAAAAACATTTTTTCGTGAGTACAACATTCCTGAACACTCCTCGCCCCGTTTTGAGGGGCCGATCAAAACCGGATGGAAAATCTTTGATAAACGAACCAGAAGGCTAACGCCGAAAGCACGTAAGACACCACCATCAAAAAACGGAAAAACAACGGCATCTTTTCCCCGGACGCCTCGGGTTCTTCTCTTGCCATCGGATCCCGCGTCACAACATACTGGGGTCTTCTCAACTCTATTTTCATTTTACCCATTTTTTCTTCCTCCCTCCGTCAAAGATCCCGGAAAGTCACCGGTCGATCTCGATACAACGCTGGACTTTCTCCGCGATATTCCGGTCTTTCATCACTCTCATGAAACATTCCACCACATGGGGATCAAATTGTGTCCCCGTGTGTTTATTGATCTCTTCCAGGGAATCTTTAATCGACAAACGCTCGCGGTAATGCCGTTTGGACACCATCGCCATGAACGCATCGACTACGGTCACGATACGCGCCCCGATGGGGATCTCGTCTCCTTTTAACCCCTGAGGATAACCCTTCCCGTCAAAACGCTCATGATGATGCATAATGATCGGTATGACAGGCTTGAGCGGCGAAATCGAACGGAGAAGATTCGCCCCGCGGATCGGAATACTGCGAACCTCTTCCAGCTCCCGCTGCGTAAGTTTTTCCTTTTTCTTCCAGGTTTTTTCCGGAAGAGCAAGTCGTCCCGTGTCCAAAAGAAGGATCGCTCGCTCGATATGCACCAGTTCCTGTCCCGAAAGACCGACCGCCTTACCGACCTCAACCGCAATTTCGCCGACAACTTCGAGGTGGCTCCGTTTGCCTTCAAAATGACGTTCCAAAAGTTCATTAATCGTCTTGATACTGCCTAACGTCAGCTCTTCGGTCTGCTCGAACAGCTGGGCATTCTTGATCGCAACGACCGCCTGTTCGGAAAGGGATTTCAGGATCTCAAGGTCCGTCCGGGTAAAATTCTGCCTGTCTGCCTTGTTCCAAAGCGTCATAACGCCGACCACGTCATCCTCGATGAACGGAACGGCAATGTAGCGCTTCTGCAAACAGAATTCCCCCGTTTCCGCGATCCTGCCTTCGAGTCCGCGGCTGATGCGCAGCCTTTGCCGATGGATGAATTTCGGATGATGGCCAAATGAGAAAAACGGTGTGAGAAACTGGCGATCGGGATCCGTCAGCATGATCGCGCACCCTTGTGCCTTCAAGATCTGGGCGCTCAGCCGGCCGATCCTCGGTAAAAGCTCTTTGAGCCGGAGCGACGAATTGATAACCCGATGAACGGAATGCATGGTGGAAAGCGCAAGCGCCCGAGGATGAACGGTTTCATAAAAATTATTCAGCTCGAAATTTTTAAAAGCAAGCTCGACCTGGCTCGCAAGAAAATAATTGAACGGGGCAATCAACGGCCGGACCTCTTTTTCGGGACGTTTGATACAACAAAAAATAAGGAACCCCTTCAGGGCCCCGAGGTAACGCAGCGGAAACACCGCGCAACTTTTCCCGAAAGCACACCGGTAGAGAAGCGGCAATTTCTCCGCGGTCTCTTCGTTGTGGACCAACTGATCGGCAAATTTGGTGATAAAGGTTTCGCATTCCCGCTGAGTATCCGTGGATTTCGAAAAAAGCGGGCAATTCTGCCTCCGATCCATCCGGATCAGGCGCTGTTTACCATGTTCCTCCGTGAGCACCAGCCAGCCGACCGGCTTTCCAAAAATCTCGCAAAAGGACTCGTAACCTTCCTGCCACTGGGGATTGGGCAAAAGAAACCTTTCAAGCGGCGTCAGCGCCCGCTTCGGCATCTTGGGTCCTTTCATTTCTTCGGTCACCGGAACGGACGTCATGGTCTCCTCCGGCAAACTTTTTTCCCGGCAAGTGCTTTCGTCAAAACTTCATACGCCGACTCCAGGGACTCCGAGATCACTTTGATCCCGGCAACCACCGGCATAAAATTAACGTCCCCTTTCCACCGCGGAACGATATGCCAATGCAAATGGTCCGGCACGCCGGCTCCGGCAACATCCGAAATGTTCATGCCGATGTTGAACCCTTGCGGGTTCATCGCCACTTGCAATGCCGTCTGGACCCGACTCATGACTTCAAAAAAATCCGTCTTCTCGGCAGCGTTCAAACAGGTCAAACATGCGATATGCCGTTTCGGCACGATCATAAGATGCCCATTGTTATAGGGGTAGCGGTTCAGGATAACGGCGTGGTGAGCGGTGCGGAAGAGAATAAGGTTTTTCTTGTCTTTCTTGTCCCTCAGAAGCGAACAAAAAAGGCAACCGGAACGTTTAACGGGACTCGAGCGCAGATAAGTCTTGCGCCACGGAGCCCACAGAAGGCTCATGGATCTCTTCAGGCTCATGGATTCCTCGATTCGGCGACAAAATAACTTTGGGAAGATCGTAAAGATCCAGGAGCGCGTTCAGGTAACGAAGGTCCCATAACTGCATCTTGGCTTCCTGGGCGATCAAGCGGGCGTTGGGGTCCATTCCGTCGAGTGAGATCAGAACCTTCCGTTGGACGTTCCGAAGGCGCTTGGCATCGGCCACGACCATCTCGATCTCGGACTCTCCGATCCATTCCGAACTCAGGTAAAAAGCCCAACGCCCCCGCGCCCCGCGGGCTGCAAGTGAAAACATCGAATGTGGCATGTGCCGTAACAGAACCGTCTCCGAAAACTGCGGGCACTGGATCTTCTTTTGGTCGATCTCAAGGACATCGTTGCGAAACTCCTTCAGGAGGGCTTCAAAACGCAGTCCAAGGTCCTCATCGGTCATGCGCGCGCAAAGATCCAGGACCCGATTCAGTTCATCAAAAAGGCGTTTCCTCAGGATCCGCTCCTCCGGAAGGAAAAGGTCGTGCCGTTTCTGGAAGACTTCGCGAACCCAAAACCGAAAAAGAAAATCCGGAATGCAATGGAAGGAACCGCTTTTAACAATCAGCCCTTCCTGGACCAGTCGCTTCAAAACCTTCTGCGTCTCCGCAACGGTCTCTTCGATGAACGCGGCAATCGGGATCAACTTATGGCGGTTATGGCTCAAGGCCAACATCGCGCGGATATAAGGCCCACTCTGCTTGGCAAGATGCGCGCACTGATCGATTCTTTTCTCAAAAAGAAGCGCAATCCGGCCTCTCCGGTCGAATAGCTCCTGGCAAAAAACATCCAGCAGAACCGCCGGACTTACGTCCTGCGGGAACTCGCGGACCTCATAGGTCTCGAGGCGATCGATCAGAAGATCCAGATAGATCGGCTCCCCGTCCGTCATGTGAAAGAGGAATTTTTTAAGCTCCACCGGCCAACGGTGAGCCGGCATCCGGGTCGCAAGATACTGCTCCATCTCCATAAAACCGAAAGGTGCAAGCTCAAGGACTTCGAAATTCCCGAAAAGGAGCGACAGTTTCTCGCGGAAGATCTCGCGCGCACGATCCGTCGCAGAACTGGTGACAAGGTAAAGGACTTCCTTATCAAGCATCATTTGTTTTCCGAGAAGCAGAAAAGGATCGGGTGTCGGAAGTTTTTCAAGAGATTGAAACTCGTCGATCATCAGGATGACCTTCTTCCCCGTCTCGCGGGCCAACGTCCCGCTCAACATAAAAAGTTCGCGGACCGCGGAAGCATTCTTGTCTTGGCGAATCAACCTCTGGAGATGTTTAACCGCGATCGCTGTTTTCGGGATCACGGATTCCGCTTCGCGGAGCAACCCGTTGAGCGTCTTCGGAATATTGAGCGTCCGGTCAAGCAGTACCGCGCTCAACACCGAACCCATCCATTGCTGCATGAGCTGGCGGCCGTCAATAGTTTCGGCTTTGACGTAGACGGGAATAAGTTTCGGATTACGGGAGATCGACTGGAAAAACTCGCAAAGAAGCTTGGTTTTTCCGACGCCCGAGGGGCCGAGGATTCCGACGTTTTGACGATAGCCATTCTCGACATCAACGACGCGTTTGTTCAAACGCAACTGAATGGCCTCTCGCACCAGAAATGGCATATTTGCAAATCCCGTTCTGAGGAGGTCGAAACCCAAAAGGAAGGAAAACAGGTGTTTCAGGAACAGATTAAAATAAGAATTAAAACGAAATTTTCAGATCCTGAAAACCGCCGGCCGCCCTAATGGGATCGAGATTTTATATTCCAAAAATCCGCGAAAACAACACGGCTTTATCTTACGTTTTTCAGGAGAGAAAGCAAGCGGGAAAAACTGTTTCTTTGCGGGATTTTTTTTAAAAAAATCACGACCGCGTCGCTTTTTTCACGGCCACCGCCGCTTCACGCGTATGGATCCTTTGTTTGATGGCCGCGCGCTTGTCATACTGCTTTTTCCCCTGCCCGAGCGCGATTTCGACCTTCACATGACCTTTCTTGAAATAAAGCCGCAGAGGAATGATCGCGTACCCCTTCCGCGCCGACTGCCCCATCAATTTATTGATCTCACTGCGATTAAGAAGAAGTTTCCGCATCCGGGTCGGTTCGCTGTCGACATACCCCTGGATCTTTGAATAGGGAGAGATGTGGCAATTGATCAGAAACGCTTCGTTCCGCATGACGCGGACAAAACTGTCCTTGAGGTTCACCCGCCGTTCGCGGATTGATTTGACCTCATGCCCGTGAAGACAAAGTCCGGCTTCATATCGGTCTTGGATGAAATAGTCGAAGTGAGCCTTGCGGTTCTCGGCAATGACCTCGAACGAGTTTTTAACCGGCTTGGGAGAAGTGTCTTCTTTTTTTTTCTTTGTCATAGCCGCCGGTGGGTCATAAAAAACATTCACTGCAGTACAAAAGTACGGTGTGGAGAGGGTTTTCGTTAGCCCCTCACGGCATCGTACTTTTTCATTGAGAAAAAGTGCTGAGAGGGGGACTTGAACCCCCAAGGCCTTGCGGCCACTAGCTCCTGAAGCTAGCGCGTCTGCCAGTTTCGCCATCCCAGCATGATTGGAAGGCGCTATGATACCTTAAGTCGAAAAAAAAAACATCTCCGAATATAGGAATCCCCCGTCGGACGACCTTCCGAAAAAAAAAACAAGAGGCTACTGCAGCGGAATTTCCTTGGGGATAGGAACCCTTTCGGGCGCCGGTTCTGGACGGGAGGCCGGTTTCGCGACAGAAGGCTTCGAAGCGACCGCCTGCACGGATTTCGCGGAAACCTTAGACGGAACTTTAGCCGTAACTGGCGCAGGCAACGGCGTCTTCCTCGGAATTAAATTGAGGTTCCGAAACTCGAGAAATCCTTTTTTTGCCTCGCCCGCCCGCGCATTCGTGAATACAAACGTCACTTCGTTAACCGGAGTGGTCTTCTTGGCCTGAAAATCAAAATGCATAGGCGTCCATTCCCGGACGAAACCCCGCGGAGCGAACCGGCGCACAACATTCCCCTTGGATTTCAGCTCGATATAAAAGCTGTCGGGAACCCCTTCTTCAGGCTTCCTCCGGACCTCAAACGAAAGGCCTTCATATTGCGCGGCGTCAAGATCCCGGGTCTTGATATAAACCCCCGCAAAAGAGCCCACGGGAAACACATCGTATTCGGTTTCGAGATAAGTTTCGCCGGTATCCGCATCTTTATAAAATTCACGGTTCGCGAAGCCGCTTTTCGGCGTGTAAAAAGTTCCGTGATCGAACACACGGTCAAAAAAGCTTCCGGCCTTTTTCGAAAGATCGATCTGCTCGGCTTCCATTACGGCGCTGCGCTCAAGCAGTTCATAGGCCTCTTTCATATCGCCCCACTGCTGCTGGGAAACCTTCGCGGCCGGCTGGAGCGCTCCGTCGATCAAGGCAGCCTCTTCAAGCCCGCGAATCCGGACCCCGGCCTTGCCAAAAAAGAAGGAAGGAACCGACGCCTCCACGGAACCACGCAGAACACCCACCTTATTCTCCTCGGCCTTCGTGGAGCCGCTCTGGATCCTAAATAAAGCCCCGTGGATCGTCGTCAGAAACTCTCCCGTAAGGATCTGGAACAGTGCTTTCTTGGCGGCTTCCTTGCGATCAAACGTCTTCGTGGTCGCACCGAAAAGAACGCCGCGCTCCAGGAAAAGTTTGTAGATCTCTTTAAGCTTCAGGACACCGCATTCGCGGTTCTCGAGCAGGGAATTTTCTTTCAGGCGAAGGCGGATCTCGTTCTCGACCTGGAAATTGATGATCCCGTCGGTCCCGGTTCTCAATTTCTGGGAAGCACGGAACTCCTCCCCTCGTTTCGGGGTGCGCCAGGCGCGGGTCTGCAGATCATAGATCTGGGAATCGCCTTCAAAACTCATGATCTCGAAAGCAAGCGTCGGAAGGGATTTTTGGGCAACCAAACGGGGCAAAACAAAAAAAAGCCCGGCGATCAACAGAACCACGACCACTGGGGTTATGAAATTGCGCGCTTTTGGTTTTTCAATGCGAAGCTTCATGCGGGTATATTACTCCCCTTGAGCGATGCTGTCCACTTTCTGATGGATCTGCCTCTCGCTTAACGAACAAAAAAAACCGCCGCTGGGCAATAGAGGATTCGAACCTCTGACCCCTTCCGTGTGAAGGAAGTGCTCTAACCAACTGAGCTAATTGCCCAGCGACGGAATTCCTATTGAAGCATTTTTACGCCCGTCCGGCGTAATCCCCGGTCTCGGTGTTGATCTTGACCTCGTCCCCTTCATTCACAAAGAGAGGAACGTTGATCTTAAGGCCCGTCTCACAAACCGCGATCTTGGTCGTATTGGAAACCGAATCGCCGCGGACCCCCGGAGGAGCTTCCGTCACTTTGAGCGTCACCATGGAGGGAATCTCCGGAAACACCGGCTTGTCCTCGTGAAAATCAATTTTGATCTCCGCGCCTTCCTTCAGATAGAACCGCTTATCGCCGAGGACTGTCTCGCTCAGCGCAAACGAGTGATAGCTTTCCATATCCATGAAGTTGTATCCGCTATCGTCCTTGTAGAGGAACTGGCACTGTTTCGGATCCAGCACCACCCTCGGCAGATCCTCGTCAGGAGCGAAACGGCTCTGGATAATGCGCCCGTTCTTAAGATTCTTGAGTGTGATCTGGAAAAACGCCCGGAGATTACCGGGGGTACGGTGCACCGCCTCGGTGACCAGGTGAATCTCGTTCTGGTAGATGACCGTAGTGCCTTTCTTCATGTCTCGTGCTTGCATGGTAATTCCTCTCTGTAGGATAAATAATGGTTTGAAGAGAGTGGATTATAGCAATGAAGGCTCCGACCCGCAACCTTCTTTACCAGACGAACTTCCCGGGATATTTCTTCGAAAAAATCACGCGGGCAAAATGCTGATAATATTCAGAATGCGCTCTTGGGTCTGGCTGTCGTTCCGATAGGAAAAAAACGTTTCGTTCCGGCAGACGGTGCAAAGCCCCGTGTCATGGATCTGCGCGCCGGGAACTCCCCGTTTGACCAGCCTGTCCCGGATCACGCCCACAAGGTCCAGCAACCCTTTCGAGGCGTCCTTCCTGCGATAAAAGCCCGGAAAATGGCCGAGGAATTCCTTGCCGACTTCATAACAGCATTTGCGGATCGATGGACCAAAAACAACCTTAAGATCTTTCACGTCCGTCCCAAACTCCCGTTCAAAGCCGTTCAGCATGCGGCTAATGATCCCAGCCTTCACGCCCTTCCACCCGCCGTGCGCGATCCCGGCAACCCTCTTTGAAGCGTCCCAGAAAAAAACCGGCACGCAGTCTGCTGTCCGGATCCCAAGAACAAGCCCCGGCGTTCCGGTGATCAATCCGTCCGCGGGCTCTTCTAAAAGTCCCGGATCAGTTCCTTTGACTGCAAGGACCCCGCTGCCATGCACCTGTTTGACCATAACGAGCTGTCGGGGATCTAGCGAAAGCAGACGGAGGTATTCTTCGCGTCTGGAATTATCAAACGTGCGGGACGAGAACGCGGCACAGACACCGGGACCCAGTATCTCGACGCGGAAAATGCCTGCCGGATTTTCCTGAAAGATCACGATTGGGCCGCTTCCGGAGCTTTCCCGGAGGGTTCAAAAAACTTTTCGGCGGAGAGAAGCTTTTCGGCCTTCTGGATCTGAGGGTCGGCGTGGAAACGCTTCCGGATCGCGCCGTCATTAAGATAATTGTTGATCGCGATCAGGATCATCGCCTGGTCAAGCGCGAGATATTTTCTCGCAACCTTTCCGGTCGCGACATCCACGGCGTCATAAAAACCGTATTCGCCATAGATCTCATAAAGCTGGATGAGCTTGCGGAGATTCGCCACGGCTTCGGCAGGAGCGTACTCCAGCGCGAGGGCACTCGCATGCGGCGTCACGACCCCGGCCTTGTAGCCTTTGATCCCGAACGGTTTCGCGCCGTATTCCGAATAAGTCCCTCCGGGAACCGACGCGGGACTCATCCCCCAGGCCGGCTGTTTCAACTCCTCCATGGCATAACGGATCTGACCGCGGACATGCGCGACATTGTTGGCCCCGAGTCCCTCCGGCGCCAACTCTTTTTCCTTTAAAATAAGCGGCGGCATCAACGCCTCGAAAGCCGAACCACCCCAGCTTGGAACATATTTCAGATCTTTCCATTCATAGTAGCCGCCGGCATAGGTATAACCGAGAACGGTCTTTTCCACGCGGTCTTTCGGCGTCTGCGACTGCCACCCGTAATTCGCCGGAAAAGTGCGGACCATCCCCTCGAACCAGTGTTTTTCCGGAATGTCCCCTCGCGCGATCGCGACATAAGCCGCCGCCCGCGGCTCACAATAGAAAACGCCGTAATGGTAATCCGAATACACCCCGAGGTTATCGTAGAACCCGTGGAACATCTGGTTCTCGACAGGATCATAAAAGAAATTGAAATTCACACGGTTGAGCATCCGGGAGGCCTGTTCGGAAAGTTCGGCGGGAAAAGCACCCTTGGCGACATAAAGACCGAGCATGAGCCAGCCGCTATCGACAAAAGAGATAAAGTAGCTCGTCGGATCCAGCACGGTCGTGTCGTAATAATTGTAAGGAAAACCGCTCGAATGGCATTTGAGCTTCTCGACGACCGAAAGACTGTTCCGGATACGTCCAACGGCATCTTCCCGCGTGATAAACCCCATATCGAGCGCGCTCACCACCGACATGATATAAACGCCGACGTTCGTGACATTCGTGTAATCCCCGATCCACACCCCTTCGGAGAAGGGCTCCTTTTCTCCCAGCAGAATATTGTCCAATGGCAGATGATTTTCGGAATCGACGATCTCGTCGAAAAATCGCCAGGTATCACGCGCGACCTCGGTCAGGAACGCCTTCTCCTCCGCCGGAAACTCCTTTTTCACTACCACCGTTTTGGGGAATCCTTTCAAACGTTTGGCGAGAAATTTCGCAAATTCCACGGTCCCGTGAGGGATCGTCGTTTTCCGGGTTTCGCGGGGTGGAAAATCCACCGCGCTCGGACCGGGAACGCCGGTATTCACAAACCGGAGGTTATCGAGAAATATCCGGCCGGACTTCTTGGTCACGAACTTGTCGTTGAAGATAATGATCAGTTCGTCGAGTGAATCGTAGCTCAGGCGCGGATTTTTCCAGCATTCCGGGTTTGCAAAGTCGATCAGCCCCGTCAACGCATTAAGCGGAATACTCACGGTCTTCCATTCCCCCGTCACGGGAATAACTGCCGAACCTTTGACGCTCTGGACGCAGCTATCATCCAGACACTTTTTGATCTCGATCCGGAATTTTTCGGTAAAACCTTTCTGAGCATCGCCTTTGATATCGAGCTCGAAATGGTCATATTTCCTGCCGTCGAGGTCGCGAAGCTTTGTCCAGAAACCATTCTGGGCCGGGATACTGGAGTCCACGCTGTAGGTCAGCTGCAACATACGGCTTTCCTTGCCGTCCTTGCCGGGGGCCGTCACGATCCGCGGGTCGGTAAAGGAATTATTGATATCCGAGGGATTGAGGTTCCAGTCGCCGCTTTCGCCGCCGAGGTTATTGATGATCTTCCCATCCGAAGTTTCAAAATCGGCGATCATTTGGACTTCGGGAACCTTGGACACGGTTTTGGGAGATCCCGCAACGGACGCGGCCGGCATTTCTTTTGGCGGAGGCTGGGGCATTTGAACGGAACAGCCCGCAAGGCAGACGCCCAACAACAAGAGCGGAAGCGCAAAATCTTTCGCCCATCCTGTCTGTTTTCGCATCGTCTTCCCCTCTTTATTTTCCGGAAAAACCTGCCACGGAAACCGGCATCACATAAACTTTTTGAGTTTTTTCCAAGTCCTGGGGCCAACGGTTCCCGTCACAGGAAGATCGTTAGCCTTCTGAAAGTTCCGGACCGCTGATTTCGTCCGTTTCCCGAAAAACCCGGTGGGATTTCCCTTAAAGTAACCGGCCCGTTGCAAAGCCTTCTGGATATTCCGCGTATCTTTCCGCGAAGGGAGTCCGCCGCCTTCGATCTTCACCGGAGTGAACGTTCCTCCGGAAGCGAACGCTGAGATGCGGACAAGATCCGACCAAAGATACTGCCGCCTCGCACTCCCCATGATCCCGACGTAGATCACCCGGTTCCCTGCCTGCACGCGTCCCGCGAAACAATGCTTGGCCGTGCGGGTCCAGCCCGTTTTACCGATTACGCTCGACGTACGCCAAAGCATCTTGTTGCAATTTCTGAGATAGATCCTGCGCCCGTCCAACGTCGAGATCGCCGCCTCGCGGACTTTCATGGCCTGGACCAGATAAGGATAACGGGATGCCGCCATGATGATCCTGGCAAGATCGAAGGCGGTCGAATACTGTCCCTCCGCCGGTAAACCCGCGGGATTCACGAACCGCGAATTATAGGCTCCGACGCTCTGCGCTTTCTGGTTCATGAGCCTCGCGAACGCCGGCCGCGAACCTGCTGTCAGGATCGCCAAAGCCTCGGCCGCATCGTTGGCAGATTTAACCAGCGCAGCCTTCACAAGGTCTCGGACATAAAAACGTTCGCCGCCATAGAGACCGATCTTGGAAGGCTGGATATACTCAAGCCCGGGCGGTATCGTCACGATCCGGTCCAGAGGAAGATGATCCAGCGCGACCATCACGGTCACAAGCTTGGTCGTACTCGCCGGCGCTCGCTTCGCATGAGGGAACTTGGCATAGACTACGGTGCCGCCGTCCAAAAGAACCACGGAGGGAGCCGCCAGGGACAAAGACGCCGCTTCCGCCACCCTCGGCGGGAAAACAGCCGTTGCGGTAAAGACAACGAACAGAAAAACACACAGAAATCTATTTTTCATAATTGATTTGTCCGGAACGGACTTTGACCGGAACCCCGGAAAAAATTTCCCGTTCCATAAAGAACAACTTATAAAAACACGACCCCGGCGCGATTCGAACGCGCGACCCTCAGCTTAGAAGGCTGATGCTCTATCCACCTGAGCTACGGGGTCAACTCTCATTAACCACGAGAAAAGAACCAAGCCTGACACGAACGCGTCAACAACCTCTCCCCACCGCGAGCAATCCTTGGGAACGGGATCCTAAGAACATTGGGCATGCATTCCCAGTCACAGCCTCAGACAACGCATTCCTCCCGAAACGTCACAACCCGGATTATCGGCAATTATAGGAAAAGAATGCCGTTCCGAATAGGAGATTCTATCCCAAAATTCAAAAAAGAAACTCCTTCGGATATGGATCTTCGCCCTCAAAAAAAAGGCCCTGCCAGCTGGGAAAGCAGGCAGGGCCGGTTGAACAAAAAATCTCAGCGCGAAGACCCCGCGAACGGACTCTTACTAATGTCGCGGAAAATCCCTTCGATCTTGAGATTGCCCCGGGATTTGTCGAGATCCTTCGGAAGAACGAGCTGGTTCTTCACCACCAAAGCGCCGGCAACCCCTTCGAACGCCTGACGGAGCATCCACCCGGCGGCTCCGGTATAGCCGTTCCAGATCATGCGCCCGGATTCGAACGTGGTCAAAAAGTCCGCTGGTTGCTTGTTAGGTTGCCCGCCGTAGATCTCGATCTCCTGCGGCGTCAAATGCGCCAGCGGCGAAATCTTGCGCCACAAGCGGTACGCGGTCGCGCGATATTCATCCGCCTTTGCGCGATCGCCTCGCTTCTCGAACTCTTCGGCCAGAAGACGCGCGGCGCGAACTAGCCATTGAACGCCGTGACAATACATCCCGTTCTCGCGAACACCCTCGGGATATTTGCTACTTCTTCCGAGATACGGCTTAGTGTCTTCGCGTAGAGCTGGCCATCCGAGAAGGATAACACTACCCCTTTCAAGGACGCTCAAAGCCGTATTGAAGATCGTGACCGACCGGTCAAAATTGATACCGGTGTACACCGACCAGGCCGCGGTCAAGGCATCAATCTCCCAAACGCCGCTGCCCTTGACGCCGATCTCGGTCCCGTCATCGTGGATCGCGCGCAAATAGCGGTCCTCGCGCCAGGTCTTTTCAAGTGCGGCCTCCAGGGCCTGCATCTTGTTCCGGTAATGATCCCGGCGCTTAACACCGTCCTTCTTTTCGATCACACCGAGCATTTCTTTCAAGATGTAATAAAGGAAGAACCCGAGCCACACGCTCTCGCCCTTCCCGGCGCTCCCGATCTCGTCGAGACCGTCGTTCCAGTCCCCCACGCCCATGAGCGGAAGACCGTTCCGGCCCATGCGATGGTTGAGCACGGTGTCGATCGATCGCATGCAGTGGCGATAAACGGAATCCGCGCGGGTCGAGCGCTGGTAAAGCGAACCCCACCCGTGCTTGTTCTTCGGAAGCGGCGCAAACGGAAACTCCGACGCCACATACGAAGTCATCTCATCCAGGATCGTTTCATCGCCCGTGATCCGGACATACTCGCCCACGCCCCACGCGATCCAAAGAAGATTGTCGGAAGCGTGCGACCGGCAGGAGAACGCGCTCCGGCCGTCGGTCAGCGTGAAGAACCAGTGGAACACGTCCCCCTCGATGAACTGCTGCGAGGCGTGCAACAGAATCTGCTTACGCGCAAGCGCCGGATCCACCCAGGTCAAGTTCACGGTATCCTGCAGCTGATCGCGAAAACCGAACGCGCCGCTCGTCTGATAGAAACCGCGGCGTGCCCAGATCCGCTCGGCCAGCGCCTGATACTTGAGCCAGTTTTGATACCGGTTGAAGTCGGGATCGTTGGTCTTGATCTGGGCGGTACCCATAAGCCCGAGCCACCATTTCCGGGTCTCATCGAGCGTCTTGCGAACGGTCTCGAGATTTTTATACTTCTGAACAAGCTCGATCGCATTCTTGCGGCTGTCAGTCTGTCCCAGAATGATCGCGACAGTCTTCTCCCCGCCCGCCGGAAGTTCCAGCACGCCGAGAAACGCCGCGACCTGCGCGCTATCGGTCAGTTGCGTTGCGTCCGACTGTCCCCGCTCCACGAAGAACGGATGGGCCGGCCCGCGGCCGCTTCCAAAAAACCTGCCGCGCTTGGTCTCATAGCAATCCGCCGGGATCGACATCGACGCGAACGCCGGGCCGTTACGGAAAATATTGCGCGGATTCTCGAAGAAAAGCGCGTCCAGGGCTTTGTCGTACTTCGTCCCGAGCGGTCCCGAACGTTCCGGCTGGAACGCGAGCGCCATCTGGAAATACGGCGCGACACGGATCCGGCGCGGTTGATCGTCATGGTTGCGGACGGTCAGGAGATAAACCCCCATCGGGTCTTCGGTCGGCACAAACACCGTCATCTCGGTCGAAAGAGTTCCGTTCGACATACGAAAGACCGCGGTCCCGTCGACCCCGAACTCCGCCTCGTTGTGGGCGTTCGGATCATTAATCGGATGATGCGTCGGAGAAAACCATTGGTCGCGATCCGGATCATAAAGATAGATCGCTTCCGAGGGTACTTCCCGGGTGACCGTGTCCGGCCAATCCGGCGTCACGCGGTTCTGCTGGGAATTTCCGTTGCAGGACGTGTGCAGCCCGCGGTTCGTAACCATCACCGAATGAACCGGGTTCGCCATGCCGTGGTCAAAAGGCCGCGGCGTATACGGCGTGCGCACCAGAAGTTTGTTCCCGTTGTCCTTGTATTCATAGTAAGGCTGCGGGGTTCCCGGAGGGATCTCCCCGTGGCCGATCAAAAGCGACCGCTTTTTAGCCGGCGCCGGAGCGGCGGATTTCGCCGGCTGCGGGTTCAGATATTTTTTCACAAGGCCCAGCGCCTGGTCTTTTTTCTTCGCAAAGCCGATCATGAAGCGCATCGTTTTGGCTTCGCGCGGATTCACCGTCATCCCAACGAGCATGCTTCCGATAGGATCGAATGTCGGACAGCCCGGCGTATCTTTGGCTTCGAGAAAGTCCATCGTCTCGAGGGCCCGGGGCGTCCAGATGCTGCGCGCGCGGCCGATGAAATCCACGCGGCCGGTCAGAAAACCTTCCGGAGCAACGTCGCAGGCAAGAAATCCCATAGACTTCGTGCTCTTGTTCGCGGCAAGGATCGTATTCGCAGCACTCACGTATTCCATTTCGGGATAGAGACGCTGGTACTGCGTGTGGAACCGGTCGTGCATCCAGCCGTTCAGGACCCACTCCAAATAAGGAACGACCTTGAGCTGGCGGGTCTTATCCGTCAGGTTCTCAATCGTCACGTTCCAGATCTCGGCCGTACTGTCCTGGTCCGGCAGCGTGATATCGATCGTGGTCCTCACACCGTTCGAGGTATTGAAAAGCTTCAGCGAATCCTCCCCGCGTTCGGCGCGGGAAAGCTCGAAATATTCCTGCGGGAAATTCCCGGCCACCGGCCAGGTGCGCACGGCGCTGCCGGGCTTTTCCGCGGTGTCTACGAGATAAAGGATACGGCCGCAGGGATCGATGAGATCGTACGAGCGGCGGCTCACGTCGGATTCCTTGGCGATCACTTCGCTGTAGACTTCACCATTTTCCTTGAGGGTGACCTTGTATTCGCGGTTCCCAAGCTCGTAATTTTTGACACGCTTCTGCTCCGCACGACGGTGCAGCGCGCGGATCACGGCCGAAAACGCCGTACAAAGCACGACCGCCGCGACCGCTAAAAGCGTCATCTGCCACAAGGACAAAGATTGCAACGCCGGGATCAACCCTTTCCCACGGTTCGCATTCTGAATGCCTTCCGCCGTATTCCAGACATAATCCCACTGTTCGCCGCGGGGCAAGTAGAACGGAATCAAAAGCGGCGCCCATGTCGTGAAGCGCTTCACCCCTTCGGGGATGTAGCGCTGCGCAACGGCCGGCCCGATGAACTTGGCGACCTTCTCGTCAAGCTTGTCCATCCCGAGGAAGCTCAGGTTCACAAGCGTCGCCACGCGAAGCCCCATGTGGTCCATCCAGATAAGGACGCGGAAGAAATCGAACGCGAGGATCCAGACAAAGATCTTGAGGCTCCACGCCTGGAACGCCGGCGCGGACATCGTAATATTGTTCCAGGTCGCGATGATCGTGCGGATCGCGCCGTCCTGGTTGTACCAGGTCGGGGTCGGCATCATGCGGAGGAACGTGAAAATGATCGGCGACATCCAAAGACCCCACCGAAGCACATAGATCATCAGCTCGGTCAGCTGCGCGAGACCCGCCTTGGAGAAGAAAAACTTGATCGGCGTCTTGTCCTTGTCAAAGAACGCCTGCATGAACACCTTATTGATCGCGAAAAGCCACGTCGCAACCGACCACTTGATGACGCCGTCGAGAGATTCGGTGAACAGCAGCTTTACGCCGCCCGGGCAAAAGCCGAGGTCCATCTGACCCCATTTGCTGAGCAGTACCGGCTGGACATAATGGCCGAGATTGTTGAAATAAGGATGCGTCGAGTACTCCGCGCCGGTGAACCGGGACATCATATAAAGTTTGAACTTGTACACGATCGTGGAAACCTGCGGCGTATCTAGATAGAACGCGATCGCACTTCCGAGGAACACCCCGAGACACGAATCGATCAGATACATCCTCCACGACTGGACCTTCCCCTGACCTTTCATCGCGTACACAATGTCGCGGATGAGACTCACACCACCGGAAGCCAAGAGGCCGATGATCAATCCGAACACCACGCGTTCCGAGATCGTCTTTTGGAAAAATCCCTGGGTGATCATGACCGCCATCCCGTAACCCACGAGCGCGCCACGGAGATAAAGTGTCCAGTGGCGGTAGCTGTAACGCATGCGCTCAAAGAACGGCAGACTGCCGTCGAAAGTCTCGATAATGGTCTTCACGAACGGAAAGACCAAAGCTCCGAGCAAGAGCCCGGTCGGGATCGGGAATGAACCCATGACCCGCTGCGCGACCGACGTATTAAAGATCAGGTTGATCAAATACAGAATCGCCATCAGAATCCCGCTGAACGCAAAACCCTTGCGCATACCACCCACCGTATGTTTCCAAAGGCTTTCTTCGGACGGGGCGATACGCTTACCGCTATCGAGCAAAATCCCGGTCAGGAGATAGATCTCTCCCCAAAGACCGGCAAACGAAAACATGGTCAGAAGAATGGAAATGACCGCACGGATCACCGGATGCCAGCTAACGACCACCGCGGCCGAGCCGAGATTGGCGATCGAGGGCGCGACCACCACGCACAAAGACACCAAAAGAAGATACGCATGAGCCTTGAGGGTTTTGAGAAGCTTGCCCTTCATGGCGAAGCCGAGCGCATTGATCAGGATCTCATTGAAAGCAAATACGACCAGCAGTCGGCCGAAGAATTCGAGAATCGCGGGCCACGCAGCTAGAATCCCGCCCGTCAGGCAAAAAACCAAGGTTTGAAGCAACGTTACATTTTCCAGAAGCAGGAGCCAGCCGAAAAGAAACGGCGTCGCGACGATCAAAGCGCCGGTGGACATCTTCAAGTGCTTGCCGGAAGCGCCGAGCGAAGAAGCGTTAAAAAGCTGATAGATCACGAAAGTGACCGCCGCCGTCACGCCGCTGATCATTAAAAGGTTGGCCCATGCGACCGGCGCCTGCAATAGTTCCATTTTCGTGGAAGCCGCCGCCAAAAGCCCCGTCAATAACGCATTTTGAAAGACTTCCCCTGCATCAAGGTGCTTCCCGGCGAAACGGAGCTTCAGCATTTCCGCGATCACGACTCCGAGCAATGCCGCGACAAGTGCGCCCACGAGAGACATGCCGGACGCATAGATCCAGAGCGTCAGTCCCGCGATCAGCACAGTCACGATTCCGTAAAAAAAGTCCTGCCTCAAACGGGCCATTACCGAAACTTTTTCTGGAGAAAGAATGCTCAGCGTCTTTCCGACCCGGGATTCCGGGCTGGCCCCTTTGTTCGAACCGGACATTTTCCAGAGCAACCCGGCCAAAAACGCCAAAAGGAAACTGAAGAGAACGACGGCACCAAATTTCATCAGGAACAAATATTTTTTCAGGAAAGACGTGTTGCAAAAATCAAATCCGAGATAAAGGGTTCCGTTGACGGAACCGGCATTCCCTTTCGGAGTGATGACAAGATCCACTTCGGTAAGTTGGCCGATCTTCGCCCACGGGATCGTCTTCTCGACGGCGTTCCATCCCGGTTTGAGACTGAGAGGCATGACCTGCGTGGCTCCGGTCCCTTTGATCTCCGCTTTCAGGGAGATCTGGTTCAATTGCGCGGGATCAAGTGCGCGAAGGCCGAATGCAATCGTGTTCACCTGGGTTGCGACCAGATCCGCGGGAAATTTCTTCGTCCAAACGGTCAGCGACGATCCGGCGGGCAATGTGTACCCGAGATCGTAGACATCCTTTTTGGCTTCTTCATCAAACGAGAACGTCACGGTCCCTTTGGCCGTTCCTGCCGGGGAAACACCCTTCTCGCCGGCATCCAGAAGCCCGAAAGACGACCGCGCAGGTGCCGCGGGAACTTTCACGGGACTGACAGCAACGGTAGGCTTGGAAACAACCGCAGCTGCCGCAACCACCTTAGTTTTCAAATTTTTCGCGGAAGGTTCCAAAGCATCTTCAGCAGAGAGCGCATCCATTCCGGAAAGAGCTTTCTTCTGGACCGGCGCCACGGCTGATTGGACGGTCTTGGCTACAGGAGCTGCAACCGTTTTTACTTTTGCCGCAACGGCCGAAGGCGCGACAACAACAGACTTCTGCGCAGGCACCTGTTTTACAAACTCGAGAGCAAACCCCAGGGTGTCTTTTACGGAGGCAACCCCCGCAACAGGACTGACCACAAAAACGACTTCACTAACGGCTCCGGTCTTCGTAAGATCGATCGCCTCTTGCGTGGAGATCCAGCCGCCCTTGACCTTGAGCGGAATATTCTGAACGCCCGTGGCCCCTTTAAGGTCCATCCGCACCGTGATCTGGGCCGCTTTTTCGGCCGTGCCCCGGAGACTGACCTTGGAAGAATTCATGCCCGCCGTTGCAAATTCCGCGGGAAAGTTCTTCGCCCAAACGCTGACCGTTTCCCCCTGCGCCACCGCATAGTCGAGTTCGAGGATGTCTTTCTTCGCAGCCTCGTCATAGGTCGCGGTAAGCTTTCCTTTCGCCGAACCCGAAACGGTCACACCCCGTTCTCGCGCGTCCAAAACATTGAACGAGGACGCCGCCGCAAAAGCCGTAGCCGCCGAGATCAAAAACATCCCAAGCACGGCAAGGACCGCTTTGTGACGTTCCGTGCGAAAAAACTTCGAGAGGGTTGAAGAGAACGGATGGACGGACATCGGAGAGAACGGCATCTTTCTTTAACCTTTCTTTAATGGGTGAAGTAACTTTTTAAATTTTTTTTGTACCAGGTAACTCTATAAATGAAAACGATCAAGGCATGAGCTGCGTCAGCCCGGGACGCAAGAGGTTGTATTATACTCAAAAAGGGCGCTTCGGGAAGTTTTTGGTACGGAAATTCTACCCACGTTTCCGGGAATAGGCGCTGGCCGAAACCCCGTAAAACATCTCCGCGCACTCCTTCAAAGTTTCCGAGAGCGTCGGATGCGGATGCACGGTGTTTTCAAGATCTTTGGCCTTCGCACCCATTTCAATGGCCAGAACGCCCTCGCCGATCAACTCCCCGGCCCCGGCCCCGCAGAGACCGACCCCGAGAACCTTCTCGCTTTTCGGATCAAGGATAAGCTTCGTGACACCGTCCGTCCGATCCAGCGTCGTCGCCCTGCCGGAAGCGGTCCATGGAAATTTCACGACCTGAACCGCCATGTTCCTGTCCTTGGCCTCGTTTTCGGTCAACCCGCACCAGGCGATCTCGGGATCCGTAAAAACAACCGCAGGCATCACCGGTATCTTCCCTTCTTTTTCCTCGAGGATCGCGTCGACAGCGACACGGGCATCCCGGGAAGCCTTATGGGCGAGAAGCATGCCTCCAGCTACGTCCCCAACGGCATAGATCCTGGGATCTGCCGTGCGCTGCTCCGTGTCGACCTGGATAAATCCTTTTTCATTCACCTGAACTTTGGTCCTCTCGAACCCCAACCCCTGCGTCACAGGCCTCCGGCCGGTCGAAACCAGTACTCGGTCAAAAAGTTCTTCTTTTTTTTCGCCGCCGGATTCCATCACAACGCGGATACCGTTCGCCTCCGGTTTCATTTCCAGCACTTTGGCGCCAACCCGGATCTCCCTGAAAAATTTCACCGCGCGCTCCCGGACAAACCGCACCAGATCGGCATCCGCACCGGTCAATATCCCCGCCAACGCTTCCGCGACCACGACTTTGCTTCCAAGCGCCGAGTAAACCGTCCCAAGCTCCATCCCAATATAACCGCCGCCGATGATCAAAAGGCTTGGGGGGATCTCTTCGAGTTCCAACGCTTCGGTGGAAGTCATCACACGTTTGTCTTTCACGTCAAAGATCCCGGGGACCGCCGGAACCGAACCCGTCGCGATGATCGCGTTGGCGAACTCCACCCGCTGCTCCCCCACCCGAAGGATCCCCGAGCTTTCGAACTCAGCTTGACCCCGGAGGATCTGGACATTCCGGCGCGCGGCAAGGCCGGAAAGCCCCTGGGTCAACTTGGAGACCACGGAGGTCTTCCATTCGCGGATCCTGGAAAGATGGAGCGTTGGCGAAGCGTACTCGATGCCCCATTTTTCGGCATCGCGTGTCTCGTGAATAAGCCCGGCAATATGAAGCAACGCTTTGGAAGGAATACACCCGCGGTTCAGACAAACCCCACCGAGGCTGGCGTCTTTTTCGATCAGCACTACCCGCTTGCCGCGGGCCGCGGCGTAAAAGGCGGCCGTGTAGCCTCCTGGCCCGCCCCCGATCACAACAATGTCAGTTTTAAGGTTTTCCATAAGAGTCCTTTGAAAAATGACGCAGTCATTGTAGCAAAAGGATCCCGAAAATGAATACTGTTTCTTCAGCTCTCGATTTTCCGGTAGAGAAGAGCCGCCCATTTTCTCCCCCGGAGGATCCGGAGACATTTCAGAGCGGGACTATGGAATCCCCGGCGAAATCCCGGAAGATTCTGGAGTGCGATCCCCGAAACCAGCAGATGTCCCCCGACGCGGACACGGGCCACGATCGGTCGTCGGCATTCCAAAAGCGTCTTCGAAAGAAGGTTAGCCCCGACCGTTTCGAATTTTTCGCGCGATCCTAAGCGTTTCAGATTCGCACCGAAGAATTTTCCGTTCGAGCAACCGTTCATTTTGAAATTCTTGCGGGCCGCGATCACCGAAGGTTTATCATTGTCAAAAGCATCGACTTTCTCCGCTCCGAGTTTGGAAGCGGCCACGGCCAGGATCCCGGTCCCCGTTCCTATGTCCAGAAAACTTCTCATCTTCGGTCCGAGTGATTCCATAAGCCGGACCATCAGCCGCGTGGTCTCATGATACCCGGAGCCAAAGGCACTGCCGGGTTCAAGGAAGATCGGGAGCCGGCCGGAAGACTTATACTTCTTCCGCTCCCAGACCGGCACGATCATAAACTTCGAGCCGAGCGGCCGAATGTGATAATCGATCTTCCACTTGTCGAACCAATCATGCCGGCCGAGGATCTTCGCCGTGAAACGGACCCGGCGGATGCGGCGTTCTCTGAAGCACCGGACGATCCGTGCCGCTTGGGCAGACGAGCGGGTGTAATAACTCAAGCGGAACAAACCCTTGTAGTCGGTGCAGACACGTTCAGCCGCGGGAACCTTGCAATGGTCGAACAATTCACGGGCTGCTCGTTTTTCCGGGGAGCCGAGGCCTTTCCCGGACAGCGCCAGTTCAATACAGGAATATTGATCGGAGGAAGAAACGCGCAGGGTCATTCGAGGTTATATTCCGAAAGTTTGACGAACTGGTAGCCCTTGGTTTTAAGCTTACGGACCGCCTCGATCACGCCTTCCGAAACGGTCTTGTTCAAAGTTGCCGGTTGAAGTACGGCGATCGCCCCCGCGGCAGGATTCGCGAACGCTTCAAGAACCTGCCGCTTCGTCACGTCCGTCCCTTCGGGAAGACGGAGGCCGGTTCCCACCGCCTCGTAGCCCAGCGCCCGGATGATGCGGACCGCGACCTCGTCGTAATATTCCGCCCCTGCGCGATAATACTGCGGCAAAACGCCGGTAACGGATTCGATCTTCCGGGCGTTTTTTTCGATCTCGGAAAAAACCTCCTCCACGCTCCCTGTCCCCGCACGTCCCCCCGCCGATTTGCCATTGATCGAGCAGGGTTTCTGATCGAGCCCATGGTTCGCGATCTCAAACAGAGGATTGGCCGCGAGTTTTTTAAGGAACTCCCGATTCGCATCGATCCAGTCCCCGGAAACAAAGAATGTGGCGGGAATATTTTCAGTCTGCAGGAAACGGATCAGTTCCAGTTCCGAAGCTTTCATCGCCGGCGCGCAGATGTCAAACCCAAGGGTGATGACCTTCGCATCCGTCTTCAGCCGTGTTTTGACGCCGGAAACGACCTTGCCCCATTCGTGCGGCGTCTCCGAAGCAAATTCGGTCACAATGATCTCTCGAAGCAGTTTATAGTCCTCGGATTCTTCTTGCTGGCGCGACGGAGAAGCGAACGAAAGAGACGGGAAAAAAGCGGCAAGGGAGATCCAAAGAACCAGCCATAACCCCATCGCGCGGCTCATTTCTTGTCGCCTCCGGCACCGGAGATCATTTGGGAAAGCATCTTTCGAAACAATTCTTTTGGGAAACCGACGACATTAGAATACGAACCCAGGATACGACGGACGATCGCGGGTTTTTCCTGGATCGCGTAGCTGCCGGCTTTATCGTACGGGTGGGTGCGGTCGACATAATGCCGGATCCGCGCTTCCGACAGGGATTTCATCCAGACCTCGGTTTTAGCGCATCCCTTCAGAACGCGCCCGGTCTTCCGGTCCCACAGAACCAACCCGGTGTAAACCTCGTGCTTTTTTCCCGACAACCGTTTGACCATCCTTATAGCTTCGGCACGCGACCCCGGCTTCCCAAGTCCGTGCCTCGCGTGCCAAACAATGGTATCTCCGCCGAGAACAAACCTAGCCCTGACCGGCAAAACGGCTTTTTGGGCTTTGTGGAAGGCATGACGGAGGGAAAGATCTTCAGGAGAGGACTTGCGGCACCAGCGCTCGCGATAAGTGCTGGGAACGACTTTAAAAGAAATCCCCATGTTCCGAAGGATCTCCTGGCGGCGCGCGGACTGGGACGCCAGATAAATCAGAACACAGCGTTTGGGCACGTTCATGCTCCCGATAGATTTGAAATCGTCTGAAAATTTTCAAGACAGCCGGCGCGTTCTGCCGGCAGCCCCGACAACCTTCGTTGTTTTATAAGAGTCGGGGTGACAGGAATTGGCTCCCCTTCGGGGTAGGCCACCCGC
>DAOPYQ010000011.1:0-64435 GCA_035352955.1 Candidatus Omnitrophota bacterium | reverse complement strand
CCCAAAGCACCACGGTTCTCAACTTTGAAGTGGTACAGCTGAAGGGGTAAGGTCACCACTATAAAAAAATCAAATTGCTAGGCGCATGGAAAGAGCGTTTTGAAAGTAGCCCGTCGGATCTGAGAAGCACGGATCTTTTGTCTGCGGTCTAAAGTTTGCTCCTCGCGGTCAGCTTTGGGTCGGATCGGACGTCAGTGCTGCTACTAAACATAAAGGCCAGCGTTGATGGGATCTCATAAACAATTCTGGGGAAATGAATAAGCTTATAGCCCATCGTTTCTAGCGATAAGCTCTAGGCTTTGAGCTGTAGGCGATTTGTAGTAAAATTCCCGCTAATGCCGAACCCGCTGGTGAAGTCTGCCTATAAAAAACTTGTCACGGATATCGTCTCGCTCTACGAAGGCGCGAGGAAAGCCCTGATCAAGGCCTATTGGGAAATCGGAAAGTGCATCGTCGAGGTCGAACAAAAAGGCGCGATCCGTGCCGCGTACGGGGACAATATCATCCCGAAAGTTTCGGAGGATCTTTCGAAACGGTTAGGCCGGGATCTTTCCGAGTCTCATTTGCGGCGGATGAGGCAATTCTACCTGAACAATCCAAAATGTGCGCCCGCGCACGAATTGACCTGGGCTCACCATATTGAACTTCTTCCGGTCCGGAACAAAAAACAGCGGCTTGCTATAGAACAAAAGGCCGTTGAAGAAGGTCTCAAACGCGACGAAGTCCGTGAACTGGTCCGGCATGAGCTTGTTCGCGAAGAAGTCGAAGAAAATCTCAAAGAGAGGGAAGAGGATGGCGGAGGGAGGGTGACGACAAACGGTTTGCATCATCCGTCATCCGATATCCGTTCGGCGGAGTTATTGGTCCCTCCCAAAGACCTCAGGCTTCACACGTACAAAAAAGGGGAGATCGCGTCCGGAACGGGAACGATGATCGACTGCGGGTTCTATGTTTATCGTGAAGTGACAAAAGCCCGGTATGAAAGCGTCACCGTGACGGACAAACCCGCGTACGCCTATGAAGCCATCGTGGAGCGTGTCATCGACGGCGACACGATCTGGGCCGTCATTGACGCGGGATTTGACACCCGGGTCCGTGAAAAACTGCGCCTGCGCGGTCTCGATTGTCCCGAGCTTGGCAGCCCTGAAGGCGAAGCCGCCAAACGCTTCGTCGCAAAACTCCTTCCCGTGGGAACAAAGATCCTTCTCAAAACCACCCCTTCCGGTGACAAATACGGAAGATATGTCGCCGACGTGTTCATTGGAGACCAGTATCTGAATAACGAACTGCTCCAAGCGGGACTCGCCGTTATCGTCAAGTATTAAAATTATAAATCATTCTATTTAAATAAGTTACGACAAAAATACAACCAAAAGTATGTAAAATGCTTGAAAATACAACTTTTTGGTTGTATTATTTGACCATGAAGAGCGAAATGCAAAGGATCCTTAAAGCGCAGGAACAGGTCCTGAAGGTCTTGTCCGGCAAGATGGACGGATTTTACCTGGCAGGCGGGACGGCTTTGTCGAATTATCATTTCCAGCATCACCGGGAGTCTTACGATCTGGATTTTTTCTCCCAGAAATACGACCCCGCGCAAGTGGACGGGATCGCCGCCCATCTCGAAAGCCGGACGCGCAAAAAAATGAAAGTGGCCGTCCGGGAAGAGGGCAAAAAAAAGTTTGCGGATATCCGCCGCTACGACCTTGCGATCGACCGGAAGAATGCCTTGAGGATCGACTTTGTCAGGGATGTCCATGATCTTTTGGAACCGCTAATGGAAGTGAACGGCATTCCCGTCCTTTCGCTCGCGGACATTTACCTGCGCAAGATCTTTGCCGTGACGGGAGTGATCGCAAAGCCGGGCGTGACGGGCCGGACGGTCACGGAAGGGGGCCGTCAGACCGCCCGCGATCTTTTTGACCTGTATCATTTGTCTCTGCGGGCCGAACCGCTCGCCTCTTTCGCTCAAAAACACTGCGATGACCTTCGGATCGAAGGGTTGTGCAATTGGTTCCGATCCTTTGACCGGACCGCGATCAAGATCGAACTTGCGGAGATCCGGACCTCAAACCCGGTCGAATTCCGCGAGATCGACCGGTATTTCGCGCGGGAGATCGAACGGCTTTACGGAGGGCTTTTCTAAAATGACCGTTGAAAAAAGCTGGTTGTGGAATTTAAAAAGTACCGACGCCGAAGCTCGCGTGATCCTGAAGGACCCTGCGGACCCGCGCTTCTTCATTTACGCGGCCAGACGCTTGGCCACGGCGAATCTGCCGCGGGAGATCTTCCGCGATTACCTCAGCCGGGAACTTTTTCTCATGCATTGGCCCGGGATAAAACGCGAGATGCGGAAAGACAGTCGGAACCGGGAGCGCGTCATTTTCTGGCAGGGGGCCTATGAACATCTCGCCAGGGAGCTCAAGTCACAAGGGACGCCCTTCGTCCGCCCCACGGCCGCGGTCCGGATCGACCCGGCACAAAAACGGGCGGGGGAATCCTTGCGGGCCCTCCGCCGTTCCAAAAAGATGACCCAATCGGAGTTGGCGGCGAAAACAGGGCTCACCCAGCAATATATCGCCAAGATCGAAAAAGGCCTCACGAATCCTCGTTCCGGGACCCTCGAAAAGATCCGGAAAGCGCTGGGGGCGAAGCCATACGAATACGCGGAAGGACCCTTGGCTCAGAGCTGGCGTTCGGCCGCAGGTTTTATTTCCGAGCCCGGCACGACCTTGATTGAGGACTAAAGGTTGTAGCCTGCAGTCTAAAAGCTGACAAGATAGGGTTGAGGATCAGGAGCAGGGGACTAACTCCTCTTTTTGGGACGCCGTACGGATGGAAGATTAACTTGTCCCCGATGCCGCAATTAAATAGCACCTGTGGTGCACACGGCGCACAATGAAAGCGGCGGCAATCGTATTTGATCAACAGGATCAAATGCTCGGTACCCGGTACCTTTCTACTACAGCGGCCACATTTACAGCGCACTCTTACGAGATAAAGCAAGGCTCCAAGGGGCCCTTAAAAGCTTAAAAATGGTATTTTGTGTGCAAAATTAAGGTTGACAGCCTTAAATCTGTACATAAAATACCACCGATGAACCAAAACCCATCCTCTAAGACTATAGGTCCTGTCAGCGCTTCTTTTATTGCAAGGCTCACCCAACACGGTAAGACCATCTTTTCCATCACAGAGGCTATGCAAATCTATGGTAAAAACCGTTTTGCCACCGGAGCATTTTTAAGCGATCTTGTTCAGCGTGGAATTCTTGTTCGTGTTAAAGCCGGCGTTTATTTGCTTTTACAAACAGGTAATGAAAACGCACAGCTGAAAAACTGGCCCGTGATCGCAAGAGAACTTGCCGGAAACGACGCCTATTTTATTTCTCATTACAGCGCTATGAGGATCCATGGAATGACAACACATCCGCTCAACAGTGTTTTTCTTACCACGCTAAAACGAAAAAGAAAAAAGACGTTGAGCGACATCACTTACCAATTTATCTATTCGAAAAAGGCGCATTTTTGGGGAGATGAAAATTATTGGGCCACTAAACAGGAGCGGGTACGCATCAGCGATCTAGAAAGGACGATCCTTGATGGTTTTGACCGTCCTGAGCTTTGCGGCGGTGTTACCGAAGTGGCTCGGGGCCTTTGGACAGCGCAGAAAAGGATTAACTTCAAAAAACTTAATCAGTACGCAATGCGTTTCAGAACAAATGCCGCGATCAAACGGCTGGGATTTGTTTTGGAAACTTTAAAACTTGGATCCGACTGGCTTCCTGAATTTTTGAAGCTTATTAAAAAAACAGAAAGCTATATTGTTCTTGATCCGCAGAGCCCGAAAGAAGGAAAAGCTTTGAAACGCTTAGAGCTCCGGATCAATCTTGATCCGGAAGAGTTGAAAGCGAGCGTGTGGGGATGATACCGTTTATTGAGATTAACAACCTGGCAGGGAAGAATAAGGTTCCGGCAGAGACCGTTGAAAAGGATTACGTTATTTGCTGGATCTTAAAATGTCTTTCGGCCAGCAAAATGAAAGACGATTTTGTTTTCTATGGCGGCACCGCTATCAAGCGCATGCATTTTGAAGACCACAGATATTCCGAAGATATAGATTTGATCAGCGCCAAAACACTTGGGCAAGACTTTCTCGTGACTGAAACAGTTCGTTGCTTGAAAAAGGCTAAAGAGGAAGCCAATTTGTCCATGGCCATTGACTCTGAACGAATTCTTTCTCAAGGCACGAGAACGCAGATCTTTATCGAATACTCCGGATACGACGAGATCATCGGAGCGCCCAAAGAAGTCCGGCTGGATCTTGCCATGGACATGGAGCTTTATGGCGACACGGAAAGCGGCAAGCTTTTCGCGTCTTACAGCGACTTAAAAAATAGCCATGAAACTTTTCCGGTCATGACTTTGAATACCATTCTTGCCGGTAAATTAGGCATGCTCATGGACACTACCAGGAAAGAACCGAGGGATATTTTTGACATTTGGTTCTTGCTGAATCGTCTCGATCAATTCGATTTTAACCTTGGCCGGGTCAAAAAAGCTTTCAAACAAAAGTATGGCTATGAACCATCTCCGGCGGTCCTGAATACTCATTTGAACAGCCAAACTTATAAAAACCGGTGGGAGATACGGCTCGCCAAACAGATCGCGGGCCTTCCGCCGGTTGAAACGGTCATCCGGGATATCCGCGAACGCCTCGAAGATCTTTTAAGAGGTTAAAGGGAGCCGATTTTTACTTAGCGACATCGTTGTCGCTGATGTTGTTTATTCTAAATGGACGAGCAATGGCAGCCCTGAAGGCGAAGCCGCCAAACGCTTCGTCGCAAAACTCCTGGCCTGCACGGATCTCCAAGATCCGGCTGGCCGTACTGGTGCTAACCGGGCACGAGTGCTTCCAGCGGGAACGAAGATCCTCCTCAAAACCACCCCCTCCGGTGACAAATACGGAAGATCTGTCGCAGATGTCTGGTTTAGGAATAAGGAAGGGAAAGAGCAATACCTCAATAGTTTAATCCTTCAAGAAGGGTATGCTATAAAGGTCGGAGATTAAGCGACAGCCGTAAGCTATGATCTCTAGGCTCGGCTCGGACAGAAGCGTCAAGTTTCTGCCGAAGCCGTCCCGGAGCATTGAGATCCAGGAGTAGTCCGTAGTCTGAATAGGTGGCTTTTTTGTTTTTGGGTGGCTAGAATATAAACCCGATGCTAAAGATCAATGCGAGACGCAATATTCCCTCAAAAAACTTATTGCCAGCCTTCAATATCTTTTTCTCAAAAAAGGAGAAAATATGAATTCGATCGGGGTCAGTTTGATCGTCTTTGCCTGCGTGTTTAGCGGGTCGCTTTTGGGTTTTTTTCTTCGTGAAGTATTGCCGGGGCATCACCTTAATGCCGATGCGAAGGAAGCCGTGAAATTGGGGGCCGGGTTGGTCGCGACGCTGACAGCGCTCGTGCTGGGCCTGCTCATCAGCACTGCGAAGGGTTCTTTTGACGCGACCAACACGATGGTCACGCAAAGCGGCGCGAAGTTCCTTATGATGGACGGTGTTTTGGCGAATTATGGCCCGGAAGCCCGAGGGGTCCGCGTCCTTTTGAAAAACTTGCTCAGGAACCGGATCGCGAAGGCTTGGCCTGAAGCGTCCGCGAAACTCCCTGAAGCGGATCTTCCGCGGAAAACCGTCAAATTCGAAGAGATCCAGAAAGCCCTGCGCGATCTGGTTCCCCAGAACGATCTCCAAAGATCTCTCCAGGCTAAGGCCCTTGAAATTAGCGATGAAATGTCGGAGATCCGGTGGCTGCTTTTTGAACAACTCCAGACCTCGCTTCCGTCGATCTTCCTCGGGATGCTGATATTCTGGTCGACCGTTCTTTTTATCTGTTTCGGGCTTTTGGCTCCGCGCAACGGAACCTTGATCGTTGTTTTCTTTGTTTGCGCGATCTCCGTAGCGGGGGCGATATTCCTGATCCTGGAAATGGGGAAACCCCTTTCGGGGACGATGAAGATCTCCAGCGCTCCGATGGTCAAAACCTTCGGACGGCTTGGAAAATAAAAAAGGAGGCGCTATGCAAGTTAAAAAAACGCTCCTTGCGTCCGTTGTGGTCTTTGTGCTGTTCACCGTTCTGGATTTTGTGCTTCACGGCATCCTGCTGCGGGACCTTTACGCGGAAACGGCTCATCTGTGGCGCTCGGCGGAGGCCCTTTCCGGGCTCGCGTGGATCATTTGGGTTGTGGACGCGCTGATCGCGTTCCTTTTTGTCTGGCTTTACGGCAAAGGTTGGGAAGCGGGTAAGCCGTGGCTGGGGCAGGGACTCCGGTTCGGTCTCGTGGTCGGGCTTCTTTTTTCTCTTCCGATGGGTTTTTCCATGTATGCCATCATGCCAGTCCCTTTAAGCCTCGGCTTGGGCTGGTTCGCGGGTGCTTTGGCGGAATTTGTCATTGCCGGGATCGCGACCGCGATGGTGTTCCGCTCCTGAACCCGTTTGTGCGAGAAAGCCGGGATTTGCAGAAGGCTTATCGTCTCTCAATGTTATAAATTGCCGCGTCAATTTCCGGCGGAACGGTTCGATAAGTGTATCCCCTCGACGAAAGCAAGGCTTTCATGAGAAAGGGGAGCATTACAATTACCAGCCGGGCCGTTCCCTTCGCCTCCTTAAATATGAAGTCACGGACGAAATCCCTCGCAATGCAGACCTCGCCATTCCGCGGGGCACTCACGCTAATAAAATTGACCATCCGCCGGTAAAATATTACAACTTTACTCCGGCCGCGTTGGTCTTGTTCTCGAAGTCGGAAACCGCGATCGTTTTCTTCAGGGTCGCGGCATGGGCGATCCCGCTGCAAGCGCTCATTAAAAATAAAACGCCGGTAAAAAACGGCATTTTCCTCATGGGGCAAGCTCCTTGTTGGACCGTTTGGGAATCGTGCGGCACTATAACTGAAAACCGGACAGGGGTACAACTTCCCGGGGCCGCCGGGGCACCGCTCAGGGGCGGCCGTATTTATCGAATAAAAACAGGGATGAGTTCATGAAAGGGTAGGTTTTAACGAGGCGTAAACGTGGGTAGTGCCGGTTGATCTTTTCCATGCTTAGCTGGAACTCCACTAGGGCGGAAAGCCCGAGCTTGTAGTCAAGGATCAGGCAGAAGTACCGGGGGTCCTTTGCGGAAAGGATGTCCGCAACGTCCTTTTTGTAGGCGGCAAAGGGATCGATGCTCCCGTCGTGGTTGAAAAGGAATTTGCACTTGTTGTCGAAACCCAGGATCCGGAACGCCATCTCCGAACCTATGACGGTCGTGTTGGGCCCGAGGATCTTTCCGAGATCCCGGGAATTCTCAAAGCTTTGGAACGCGAGGTTCTTCGGGTTGAGGAAGATATTCGTGTCGTTTATTTCGTTTGCGGCCAGCGAAAACACCGATGCCGCGATGAAAAAGCAAAAACCCCCGCCGACGAGCCACCGTTTCAGATCGGACGCCGTGAAACGCGAAAAGTTCCGGGAGGCGATCCACTGACAGACGAGGTTGGTGACGGGTAAAAGCATATACGCCGCCAGCATCGTAGCGTGGAGGATCTTTCCGTTGTGAGCGCCGAAATAGAAAGTAAGAACGAAAAGAACGGACGGGGCGATCAACAGGGAAAAACCCCACCAAAGGGCGGTGAGCCCGGCGGTCCGTATCGTCTCGCCGCGCCAGCCGCCGATCTTTCCTTCTTGCGGTGGGTCCGGTTCCTTCAAATAACGCCACATCCCGTACGCGGTTTTCACGGCCAGGTAGACGACGGGGAGGATCAGGAAAATGAGCCTTTTGTAATAAAGAAAACCGAAGAGCGAGGAGACGATCCCCAGCGTTAGCCAGAGCAGGGCAAAGGCATCCGTCTTGCTCAGCGGGCGCAGACGAAAGAGAACGATCAGAAAGAGCCCCGTGAGCGCGATCAGTAAGACGAACGGAAAAAGCCGCAAGAAGAAAAGGGGGAGTTCAAAGTTAAGATTATGGAGAAAGGTTTCGTGATCGAAAGCAAGGTTGTCTTTGCACAACCATCCGATCGTTTTAAGGGCGCCGTTCCCGCGGCCCCAGAGCAGCGCCGCCCCCGGCAGGATCAGGCTGAGCGCGGATCCGGCCGTAAAAAGCAGAACCGGACGTCCGGCCGCGGAAGGGTTTTTCCGTTCGGCAAGGGCGTACAAGAGGATCCCCGTGCCGCATACCAAGAGGAAATGTATCCCGCTGTACTTGACCGATAGGTTGAGCGCCGCAAAAAGTCCGAAGAGGAAGGCGAAAATGGTTTTTTTATTTTCAACGAAATTCCTGAAGAAATAAAACGCCGCCGCCATGAGCAAGATAAAAAGATTTTCCGCCACTGCGGACCGGTTCAGCGCCACCACGAATTGCGACGATCCCAGCAAGACGGTGCCGAGGAGCGCGAACCATGGGTTGGTTTCTTTTCTGAGGACCTTGTAAAAGAGAAAGATCGCCGCGACGGACAGTAGGGCGTAAGGGAGCCTTAGGGAAACGAGGCTCACCCCCATCAGAAGGAACGACAGGCAGGAAAGAAGGTAGGGCAACGGGGAGGAGACCCTGGGCTCGTAATCCCTGCCGCCGGAGCTTGCATCGCCGAAGAGGACCATGTTCCGCGCGTTGTAGGCGGTCGCCTTTTCCTCAATATTGAATTCCCAGAGCGGTAGATCGGCATTCAGATAAGCCACGCGGCTTAGCAGGAGATAGGCGAAGTACAGGATCAGCAGGGTCCTGAAAAAGACCCCGTTTTTTACGGCGTTCAGGAACATCGGTTCAAAATCCGTTTTTTAAAAAAGGTTTCTTTGCGATCTTCAGGAAATGGTAGCGGCCGGCGAAGACCGACATCGCCTGAAATATCCGGTTTCTCATTGAGGATCTTCATGGTTTTGTTTTTCTTAGGACAAATCTGAAAAGGTTGCCTTCCCGGAAGCAAATATTGAACAAGGTCCTGAGGAGCCATTGCACACTTTTGTGTTTTACAAGCCAGGGGCGTTGGAAGAATGTTGTGTAGGTCTCGAGCTCAAGTAATTCGAAGCCGGGGAAATGGTCCCGGAAGAACTCCCGCGGGACAAAGCCCTTGGAGGCGTCGACGGCAATGTCATATTGCTCCAGCGGGGAATGGTACTCTACCGTTTGCAGGATCTCCTCCCGGCAGACCTTTGCCGCGCCGGGATAACGTTCCGCGGCCAGGCGATTGAATTCCTCGATCACGTTCTGGTCCAGAGCAACGCCGCCGCCGAGGCGCTTGTACAAAACTGCTCCCGCCCGGAACAGTCCGTTCGAGAACGCTTTTTGATTGGGTTCGTGGGAGCCGATCACGATCCCGCCCTCTTTGAGAGAGCGGCCGATCTTGGTCGCGAGCCTGCCCGGGTCAAACAGGTGATGGAATACGGAGCTTACCGTGATGACATCGAAAGTTTCCCGGAACACCTCTTCATGGTCGGTAAAGACAAAGCCCGGATGACCGCCGAGCTTCTTTTCCGCCTGTTCCAGCATCTTCCGCGAAACATCAAAACAGACGAAACGTTTGATCCTGATCCCGGCTTTGACGAACCTTTCTCCGACAAAGCCGTCCCCGCAACCGATGTCCAGGACGCTCAGCCCGTCTTGTTTTGCGGGAATGAATCGGGAAAGGCAGGCATCCCACCACGCCTTATCGCCCTCCTTGATCTCTGTGTGTTCGCCGGAGTAGGTGGCTGCTTCCGCGTCATATTTGAGCCGGTTAAAGCGGTCGACGAACGTTTCTCTCTGCGGGATCCGGCAGGAATCCTCGAAAATTTCGGTGAAGACCTGGCCGCGGGCGTCACGCGGATAAGGCACCCCCAGGAGAAAGCTTGTCACGCAGCAAATATCCATGATCTTTCCCGGGTGTTCTATTTTAAACCCCTGTTTGATCCCCTTGCCGGCCATGATGAACGGTACATATTTTTCAGACTTTGCGAGCAGATAACTATGGTCGATCGCGGAAATGCCGTGATCCGAGCAGATGATGACGCCCGTGGACTCCTCCAGCCCCGTCTCTCGGAGCCAGACCATAAAATCCCCGATCCTTTTGTCGATCCGCCGCAAGGCGTTTTTGTAGGCTCCCGAGGTGCTGCCGTAGGCGTGCGCGAGAAAATCCGCTTCGCTGAAATCGGCGATAAAAAGGCGTGTCCCGGGTTTTTTGAGCATATCGTCCTTGATCCATTGCACCATGATGTCGTCGCTTTGATAGACCGAATGGCGCGGTAGGGATACGACGCGTGTTGTCCACGATTTCTTGCAGAAATGCTTCACGTGCATCGAGCCGTAGGCGATCGCCGGGACCACATCGGGGAGTCCTTCTGTCCGGATGGCCTGGCCGAAATTGTTGCTCCGGATCCCGTGGATCTTCGGGATCGTTCCGGTCAGGATGCTCGCGAAGGCGGGATTGGTCAGGGCCCGGTACACGGTCTCAAGCCCGAAGACGTGGCTTGCGCCTTTTTTCTTGAGCTCCGCGATCGCCGGCAGGTCTAGCGAGTCGAAAATATCTTTGCGCGCGCCGTCGATATTTAAAATAACAACGCGTTCGAAGATCGGCCGTTCAGGGATACCCGGCCTTGGGCCCGCGCTGAAAAGGTTCCTGGGAAGAAAAACGCGCGTGATTACGGCCGCTGCGAAAAGAAGCGCGCCGGCCAGTGCCAGCGATGGGATCTTGCCGTCCCACGGCACCGCGGCAACAAGCGTCAGGCAGAAGGAAACATAAAAGGAGAAAAAAAGACTGATCGTAAAAGAGACGGTGGTTGGGGCGATCGTCAGCATCGAGTGGAACGCTTTGAGGAAGGGAACGCGGGGGTCCCGGGAGACGATCGCATCGGGGATCCCCATAAAAAAGAATTGTACGACAAAGAAACAGGCGGCGTTCACCAGGAGGACCTTCGACAGGAGCGCGAGAGGGATCCCGAAAAAGAAGATTGAACCGATCATGACAGGCACCGCGAGCAGGATGAAATAAGGGAAGAAATCGGCGATCCTGGCTGTCACGACGGCGAAGACGATCGCCGCGGCGCACGCCGGGAGCGGGAACCTGAGGCCGAACACCGCAAAAAAAGAAAAAAGGCCGGCCACCAGGAAGTAGGTGTCCGTCGTATTGAAAAAATACAGGATGCGCGTGCACAGGCTCTCGATCTTCTCGTTGTAGATCCGCGATAACCACGCTAGAAAAACCTTCATCAAGGCCTTTCCGGAGCTTTGTCTGCCGCGGCGGACCGGGGAGTTCGTTTCCGGGCGGTCATGGCAGATCGTAGCAGGTGAGTGACCGGGAAATTAAGCCGGGGTTCATAATAACAAAGGGGCATTTGGCCGTGGCAGCGGGTGCAGTCCCGCAACTTTTTCTGGGAGGCTTGGTAGGCGGGCGAGCGCAACGTCTTGACGAGATCCGTCCCCGCGGGGATCCCGCATTTGAAATTCATGCCCGTGAAACAGGGATACGCCGAACCGTGGCAATCGAACTCGATCGAGTGGCACGGATACAAACAATACTTCTGCTCGGGGAGGATGTTCCGTTCGCCCCCGAAGTAAGACTTTGCCTTGTTCAGAAAAACCCGGGAATTCACGATCTTGGGATTTTTCGCGGCCTCGTCCAGAAACCGTTCGATCTCCGGAAGGGCGGCCCCTTCGCCAAAAACGGAAAAACATGCGGGGTCTTTTTTGCCGAACAAGTCGTGGGCGGAATACGGCAGCAGTTTTTGATAAACGTTCTCCTTGAAAATCTCCAGCCGTTTCGACAAGGCTCTCAAGGAGTCAAGGTTGTACGGAGTCACGAGCGAATTGACCACCAGGAGGACTCTGGGGGCGTGGGCGCGCAGCAATTCCAGGGCGTTCCACGCTTTCTGGAAGGCCTGGGGGATTCCCCGGAGGGTATTGTGGAAATCCTCCGTGCCGTCGATGGAGATACTGATCTCTTTGACTCCCGAGGCTCCCAGCGCCTGCGCCAGGGAAGTATTCATCGAAAAACCGTTCGTGACCAGATGAACATAAGGGATCTTCTTTGCGGCGTAGGCCAGGCGGGCGGGGAGGTCTTCCACCAGCGTCGGCTCGCCTCCGCTTAGGGAATAGTAGTAACACCCCAGCTTTGCAAGATCATCGATGGCACGTTCCTGGGCCTCGCGGGGATAGACATGTTTTTCCCGGTTTTTCCAGATGTCGCACATCAGGCAGCGGCTGTTGCACGCGTCCGTGATATAAACTCCCGCGCTGACCGGGAACCCGCGGCCGGACAAATAATAGGCCGCGTGCCAGCGGAGCATGCTCAGCGCAAGCTTGAGTTTAGACTCTCTGCGAAGAATTAATTTCAGCATGGATGACTTCCAGTACCTCGGCCGAGGAGATCATTTTCAAGCACTGGTTGTCGCGGCACAAGGAATATTTTGAGTTGTGAATCGTCAAGCACGGGCTGCAGGGAAGTTCGCGGTAGAAGACATGGCTACGGTTGCCGACAGGGCCGTAAAGCAAGGGCGTCTCGGGTCCGAAGAAAGCGATCGAGGGAATGTTCATGACCGCAGCGACGTGGATCGGTCCGCTGTCGTTCGTGATGAAAAGATCGGATCTCCAGAGAAGCCCTAGGAGCTGATGGAAGGAAGTCTTTCCGCAGAGGTTCACGATGCGGTCCTTGCGGGGCAGACTGTCCAGGAACGCCTCGACATAAGGGATGTCCTGACTTCCTCCGGTCAGATAGAAGCGGAGGTTCTCTTTTTTCTGGAGTTCCGTGACGACGGTGCGGAAATATTCTTTCGGCCATTTGCGGTTCATGCAGAGGTCGCCGCTGTTAATATTCAACGTAATGACAAAACCAGGGGCCCGGAGGTCGATCCCCGGGATCTTTGCCGGGGCCGTTTGTGCTTCTTTGATGAACACAAGCCGCTCGGCCTCAAAAGAAGCCGGGGTTGTTGTCGTGTTGCCGGGAACCAAAAGTCTCGGGAAATCGAGCATGATCTCGGAGATGTGCTTTTGGTGATGGAAGCGGAGGCGTTTTTTGAAGACATCGTTTCTCCAGTGGCCGGGGAAATCGTAGCCTGCCGTGATGGCGGCGGGATGGAACAAGGTCAGGTAGGCGGCGATCAGCGCGGAGAAGTTGGCAAAAAATTCCAGATCGATGATGACGTCAAATTTTTCCCTCGCGAGTTTCGGGAGAACGGCCCACAGGCTTGTCAGCAGGACCCCGAGATTGCGGAGGCTTATGACCACCACCCGGTCGATGGACGGCAGCATTTCTGCCATCGCCTGATTTTGCGTGATCGTGAGCAGGACCAGCTCCGAGCCGGGGTAGATCTCTTTCAGTCGCCGCAAGGTGGGCGATCCGAGAAGCAATGTCCCGAGGCCGAGGAATTTCAGGACCAGTATTTTTTTTACGGGGGAGTTCGGGGTCTCGGAGCTTTTCTTCCGGTGAAAAAGGGGGCGAAGCCACAGGAGGAGGTTTCCCAGGGAGGGACCCACGGTCCTGTCGATCCGCTGCATTAGGCTAGATTTCATTGTCTATAGATCATTCTTCCAGGGATCTGGAGGACTCGGCAACTTTCGATGCAATGAGATCAGAGAGCATTTTCTATCGGGAAACCTTTCCGGTTGTTGTGCCGGAATTCAGGCCCCGGGCTTAAACCACCGCCTGTCTTGGCGGCCGTAATTATATACAGTCTTCGCAAATGAAGCCAACCGTTTTCCTTTGGGGGGCCTGGAGGGTCCCACAGCACACCGTCTTGTTTTTGTACCCTCAGGGTTTCGCGGGTTTTTCCAGGGGCTTTTGCGGGAGAGCGGCGGATTTCTTTTGACGGAAGGTTTCCAACTGCTGTTTGAAAAAGGGAACATTGGGGTAGCGATCGACCAGCACTTTTTCGAGGGCCATTGCCTCGTTTGCTCTGCCCAGTTTGGAAAGGACGGTCGCTTTCGTGTCCCAGATGTCCGGGCTTTCAGGCTCGATCTCGAGGGCTTTCTCGACAAGTGAAAGCGCTTTATCAAGATCCCGGTTCTCTGTCGCGTAGAACCAAGCCAGATCGTTGTAGGGACCGGGGAGCTTGGGGTTCTTCTCAAGGGCTTCAAGAAGGATGGGCTCGCGGCGTTCTTTCGGATAAAAGTCCAGGTACTGGACCCGAAGAAGCGAAATGTTCGTGATGAGCAGGAACAGGACCGCCATTGCGGCAAGGCTTATGTTGTACGTGTAATGCATGAGGACCGGTGTCAGGGTCGACCTTGTCCAAAAGCGCATCCAGGTCATGCAACAGCTGAAAAGGAGCAGGGCGCCGAGCGCGAGATTGTCGCCTGCGCGGTCGGCATGCAGCGCCCAGAAACAGAGCGACGGCCCCAGGATCGCCAGTACTTTGCCCTTGTTTTTCAAGAGCACGCGGAAAAATAATCCGCGATAGATCAGCTCTTCGAACAGGGGCGCCAGGAGTGTGGCGAAGGCGAGAAAGCAGAGCTTTACCCAGGAAGCGCTTTCAGCGAGGGCCGTTCCCAAGGGCGTCGGCGGCGATACTTTCCGAAGTTTGATAAGACAAAAGAACACCAACGCCATCAGAAAACCGGCCAGCAGCGGGAGCGCGAGAGATTTCATCTTATTGGTTTTGTCGAATCGCAGATCAAAGATCGCCTTAAAGCCCAAAGACGGATATTCTTTCGCGGCGTGCCGGGCGAGAATAAAAAACACGCAAAGAAAAAGAACGGTGCTCAGCATCTGTATGTCCAGTTTGGGGGGCAACAGGTCTCCGGAAATCCCGGCGTAGCGGGTGAGGAGCATGATGACCAAAGAGGCGATCTCGACGAAGAGGGACCAGGTGAGAATGATCTTTGCCGCGAGGCAGGTTTTTAGAAAGCTGTTGATCCCCCGGGACGGTTGCTCTTCGGGGGGCAGGGAGCGATAGTCGGCAAAATATTGATTTCTTGAGACAAGATAGATGGGAAGAGCAATGACCGAAAAGAGGGCCGTGAGGAGCCCCCAGATCCCGGGGGCGGCATTCATCCTTGTCCGGTAGATCGCGGGCTGCTCTTTTTTCAGGCGGACGGCGTCCAAGATAACGACAAGAACGATGAAAAGCAGGGACATCCAGCTGGCCAAAGATTTCATAGATCCTTTTCCCGCGTGTGTATGACAAGACCCGCTTCCAGACGGATCTTCCTCCGTGCGCTCCGGAGAGAGCAAGACAGTAAAGGTATCGGCTCATCGGGCGGAATTTGAACCCGGTGTTTTCCCCTTTTGAATTAAACCCGGCGGCGCTTTATTTTTTTTAGCGCGTTCGAGTTCATCGATCGGACTTTCGGGCAGAGGCCTAAGGATCCCGGTGAACCGTTCCTCGACGTGACGGATACGGCGAAGTAAAAAGGAGCAGGCTACCGGGGCGTGGCGGCCTTATTTTCCCAGGGGAACGGCTGGGCGGGAACAGGTTTTTCAAGGAAGGCACAGAGTTTTTCCCAACCGTCCCCATTTTCCCAGCAGACCGTCAACAGGTTGCGGGGCTTTTTCGCGAAGTAGGTCTTTACGTTTTCCTCGTGTTTTCGGTAAATTTCCAGGAATGCTTCCTCATGTCCCTCCAGGAATCGGTACCCGTAGGCGAGCAACCGGTTTTGCCCGGTGGAAACCCGTGAGCCGTCATTTTTTAGCCGGTGTCTTTCACAATGTTTTTGAAAGCTGGTCAGCCAGGTCGCCGGATCTTTCCTGAGAGTGAGGATGAACTTGCTGCCCGGAAAATGCCGGTCGAGTTTCTCATAGATCAGGAAGTAGGGAATATCGTCGAAACTGTCGTACCGGTCGATCGTGGTAAAAAGATTTGTCCAGGAATCGTGAGCGACCACCTCCTCGAGATGCACTTCGGAGCCGCTGGTGTGACGGTATCCCAGAGTCCTCAGGCAGCGGGCAAGGGTTTTGGTTCCGGTCTTATTGAGGCCAATGCCGAATATTTTCATGGGTCCGGTAGGTTCCGCCGCGCGAAAAAAGAGTTTTCTTATTTTGCCGGGACGAAGCGCTGGATCTTTTCGAGGAGCTTTTCGAGGTTGTAGGGTTTGGGGATGAAATCGCTTGCGCCCATCTTCATGACCTTGTCCTTGATCCCTTCGGTGACATCGGCGGTCGAGATGATGACCGGGAGGGCGATGGTCTTCGGAAGCCTCCGGAGGTTTTCGAGTACGAACAACCCTCCCCCGGCCGGGAGGCCAAGGTCCAGGACCACGAGATCGACCTCTTCCTTGTTGGCCCACCGCATGGCGTAAGTCGCGTCATAAGCGGTGAGGACCTGATAGCCGTGACCGATCAAAAAGGTCGCCAGTGCCAGGATAAAGCTTTGTTCATCATCAACGATCAGGATTTTAGGTTTGCTCAAAGCATCACTCCTTTGCCAAAGCCAATAATATCGTAAAACAGTTCGGTTTACCAATCCCGCTTGTGGCCCAGATCTTTCCCTTGTGAAGTTCCACGATGTCTTTGGCGATCGCGAGTCCAAGCCCTTCGCCTTCCACGGAGCGGTCTAGGCGCTCAAACTTGTCGAAGATCCGTTCGAGGCGGTCGTCGGGAATCGGGGCTCCGGTGTTCAGGACTTCGATCTTTGCGAGATCCTCCGCGGCGTGCGCGTTCACCATGACGGAGCCTCCGGGCGGCGTATATTTGATGGCGTTGCTTACGAGGTTATTGATGGCGCGGAGGATCATGGTCTTGTCACCCCGGAACGGCAGGGAACGTTTGGGCAGCAGGACCGATAGGGTGATGTGTTTGGCGCCGGCGATCACTTCAAATTCGCGGCCCTGTTCCTTGATGAGTTCCCGGAGGTCGAAATCGGACATCGTGACCTCGGCCATGTGGGCTTCTATCTTGTAGTTGTTGATGAGCCCCATGAGGATGGTATCCATCCGGTCGGTGACCCCGTTACAAATGTCGACCGTTTCGACCTGCTGGGGGGTCAGTGCGCCGAGGAATCCCGCCTTCAGATTGGAAAGGCTTGCCTTGATCACGGCCAGCGGGCTTTTGAGGTCGTGCGCGAGGGACAGCGCGAAGGCCGATTTGAGTTCGTCGGCACGCTTTGCCTTGGCCGCGTAGGACAGGATCTTGTTCAGGATATTCCGGATGACACGGTAGCCGGCAATATAGCCGAGGACGATGATCAGGCAAGCGAAGAAAAGGATGGGAGCCAGGTCCGAAAGGGATTTTCCGGCAGAGAGAACCTTGTCGCAGAGAATATAGAGAAGGGCAAGGATCGGAATGACGCTGATCAGGAAAAAGGCGAGCCGGAGCTGCTTGTAAGGATCTTCAAGCTCGTGGAATAAAAGTTTTAATTCATTGCGATCCTGTGGCATTTCATCATCCCGGCGGTTACGATTCCATCAGGATATTCGCATGCGGCGTTTGCGTCAATATATAAAACCCGTCCGGTTTGTTTTTTAAAAAGCCGTTCCTTTTCCTCCGGTCAGCTGATAACATTCCTTCATGACGCTTTCGGATATCTCGATCAAGAATCCCGTTTTCGCCTGGATGCTGATGATCGGGATCATTGTCTTCGGCTGGATCGGGTTCGTGCAGCTCGGTGTCGGCCAGCTCCCGGACGTTGATTATCCGGTCGTGAACGTTTCGATCACGTGGGAAGGTGCGGCGCCGGAAGTGATGGAGACGGAAGTGACGGACATCGTTGAAGACGCCGTCATGAGCATCGAAGGCATCAAGGAGGTCACCTCGACCTCGCGGCAGGGTTCTTCCCAGATCACCATTGAATTCAATTTGAACCGTTCGATCGACGCCGCGCTCCAGGAAGTGCAGACGAAGATCGCGCAGGCGCAGCGCAATCTTCCGCGTGACATCGACCCGCCCGTCGTTACGAAGACCAATCCCGAGGACCAGCCGATCATCTGGATCTCGCTTTCCGGCGACCGGTCCATCAAGGACCTCACGCACTACATCAGCGAAACGTTGAAGGACCAGTTTACGACCGTCGCCGGCGTCGGGGAGGTCCGGCTGGGCGGGTTCGTGGATCCGAATCTTCGCGTCTGGCTGGACGCGCAGAAGATGCAGGCGGCGGAGCTGACGGTCGAGGACGTCTTGAACGCGATCGGGGCGCAGCACACGGACCTTCCGGCCGGTTATATCGACACCGGCCGTCAGGAGATCAACGTCCGGGTCTACGGTGAGGCCGCGACGCCGCAACAATTTGAGAGCATCATCATTCCGCAGCGTGTCCGTGGCGGTCCGATCTGGAAGAGTATGCGGATTGGCGATGTCGGCAGCGTCGAGGACGGACTTGCCGATATCCGCCGCATCTCGCGGGATTGGGGGAAGCGCGCGATCGGGATGGGGATCGTGAAACAGCGCGGAACGAACGCCATGGCGGTCGCGGACGCGGTGAAAAAACGGATAAAAGAACTCGAGCCGCTCCTTCCGTCCGGCATGGAACTCAAGATTGTCTTCGACAGCACGCAATTCATCCGCGAATCGGTCGACGAGCTGGAGCGGAACCTCGTACTCGCGATCATCCTGACGTCACTGGTCTGTTTTCTCTTCCTCGGTTCCTGGAGCGCGACCATCAACGTCCTGCTCGCGATCCCGACGGCGCTGATGGGAGCGTTCCTTGTCATCTATTTTATGGGATTTACGATCAATACTTTTACCATGCTCGGATTGTCGCTGGTGATCGGGATCGTGGTGGACGACGCGATCATGGTGCTCGAGAACATTTCGCGGTATCAGGAGAAAGGGCTCGGCCGCGTGGAGGCTGCGGTGGTTGGGGCGCGCGAGATCACGTTCGCGGCGCTTGCGACCTCGATCGCGATCCTCGCCATCTTCGTGCCCGTGATCTTCATGCAGGGCGTCATCGGCCGTTTCTTTTTTCAGTTCGGCGTTGCGATCTCGGTCGCGGTGATGTTCTCGCTTCTGGAAGCGCTCACGATCGCGCCGATGCGCTGCTCGCAGTTCCTTGATGTCGGTCACACGACGCGTCTCGGCAAGGGGATGGATTCTCTGATGACGCGGCTGACGGCGTGGTACAAGACGTCGCTCGTGTACTGTCTCGGGCACCGCAAAAAGGTGCTTGTTGCCGCCGGGATGATCTTCGTTGCGTCGATTCTGCTCACGTTCTTTTTGAAAAAAGAGTTCGTTCCGTCGCAGGACCAGAGCCGGTTCCGGGTCCAGATCATGTTGCCTCTCGGTTCTTCGATGGAAGAGACCGACAAGGTTTTTAAGGAGGCAGAAGCGTTCCTCATGCAATGTCCCGAAGTGGCGACTGTTTTTAGCGGGATCGGAGGCGGGGGCGGGGGCGGGATGGTCAACCAGGGTTTTATTCTTGTCACGATGAAACCCCGGGGCGAAAGGCCCAGGGTGAACGGCCGTCGCGAAACCCAGCAGGAATTTATGCAGATCCTCCGTAAAAAGTTCAACACGCTGTCCGGCGTCGACCGTGCGGTCATCCAGGACCTTTCGCAGACCGGGTTCACGGCGCAGCGCGGTTTCCCGGTCGAGTTCACGGTCCGCGGTCCCGACTGGGAGAAACTCGGGGAGCTCAGCGGAAAGATCATGGATGAGATGAAAGCTTCCAAAATGATGACTGATATCGATACCGATTATCTTTTGGGGATGCCCGAGCTTCAGATCCATCCCGACCGGCAAAAGGCGGCGGACCGCGGCGTCAGCATTCTTTCGATCGCGAATACGATCAACGCGATGGTCGGGGGCGTGCGCATCGGCAAGTTCACGAGTAATGGCAAGCGGTACGATATCCGCGTGCGTCTGACCGAAAAGGACCGGTCGAGCCCGAAAGACCTTCAGAAAATGTGGGTTCGCAACCAGTACGGCGAGGTGGTCCCGCTTCTTGATGTTGTGACGGCGGAAACGAAGCCGTCGCTTTTCTCGATCACACGCAAGAACCGGGAACGCGCGATCAGTATTTACGCGAACCCCGCGCCGGGGTATTCCCAGCAGGAAGCGCTCGACAAGGTCCAGAAGATCGCGAAGAACGTGTTGCCCGATCACTACCACATCGTTTTTTCCGGCGGCGCGCAGGCGTTCAAGGAATCTTTCGGAAGCCTTTGGTTCGCGTTGATCCTCGGGATCTTTGTGGCGTATATGGTCCTGGCGACGCAGTTCAACAGTTTCATCCATCCGTTCACCGTGTTGCTTGCGTTGCCGTTCAGCGTGACGGGGGCATTTGTCGCGCTCTGGATCAGCCGCAACTCGATCAACCTCTACAGCATGATCGGCCTGATCCTGTTGATGGGGATCGTGAAAAAGAACTCGATCCTTCTGGTGGATTTCACCAACGAACGGCGCCGGCAGGGGATGGAGGTTCGCGGCGCGCTTCTTGACGCGTGCCCGATCCGTCTCCGGCCGATCCTGATGACCTCGATCTCGACGATCGCGGCGGCCGTGCCTGCGGCGATCGCATTCGGCGCCGGCTCTGAGACCATGGTGCCGATGGCGGTTTCGGTGGTGGGCGGCGTGACGGTCTCCACGATCCTGACGCTTTTTGTGGTGCCGTGCGCGTACGAGATCTTCGCGAAATTCGAGCGCCAGAGTTACGTTCCCCAAGAAAAGAAAGCCTGAAGCCGTTTTTCCTTCGCCGGTCTTCCTGAAAATCTTCCCAAGGTGCAAACCTGCCCCCGCTGGGGGAGACTTTTCCGCGAAGTCCGGATGGCTTTTTTATTTTTCTGTATTAGAATGACGCAGCGTGCTACCGGTAAAAAGTTTTCATCAGGGGAGGTGAAAAGTGGAAGGGGTGGTCATGGACAGTGCGGAGTCTGTTGCGAAAAAGAAAGACGGATGGGGCGGTAAGAAGATCGGTTTTGATAACGAAAAATATCTGAAAGAACAAAGCGCGGAAATTCTGAAACGCGTCAAAAAGTTCAGCGACAAACTTTACCTCGAATTCGGCGGCAAGCTCCTCTTTGATTACCACGCCGCGCGGGTTCTTCCGGGGTTCGACCCCAACGTCAAGATGCGCCTTCTCCACAAGCTCAAGGACCAGGCCGACATCATCCTTTGTATCCATTCGGGCGACATCGAACGCCGGAAGGTCCGCGCGGATTTTGGGATCACCTATGATGCCGATGCGTTCAAGCTGATCGACGATCTGCGCAGTTGGGATCTGGACGTGGCAGGTGTCGTGATCACGCGCTTTGCCGATCAGCCCGCCGCGAAGATCTTCAAGAACAAGCTCGAGCGTCGCGGTATCCGTGTTTACACCCATCGCTTCACAAAAGGTTATCCGACCGACGTCGAGACGATCGTAAGCGACGAGGGTTACGGTGCGAACGAATATATCGAGACGAAAAAACCTCTCGTCGTCGTGACGGCACCCGGCCCCGGCAGCGGCAAGCTCGCGACGTGTCTTTCCCAGCTTTACCATGATCACAAGCTCGGCTTGAGCAGCGGGTACGCCAAGTTTGAGACTTTCCCGATCTGGAATCTGCCGCTGAACCATCCGGTGAACGTCGCTTACGAATCTGCCACGGCGGACCTTGGCGATGTCAACATGGTCGATTCGTTCCACCTCGAAGCCTTCGGTAAAACAACGGTGAACTACAACCGCGACATCGAAGTGTTCCCCGTGATCCGGAGGATCCTCAAAAAGATCATGGGCGACGAGGGCGTTTACAAATCTCCGACGGATATGGGGGTGAACCGCGCGGGTTTTGCGATCACGCACGACGATGTGGTGAAAAAAGCGGCTGTCCAGGAAGTGATATCGCGCTATTTCCGCTACGCGTGCGAATACCGGCTCGGGTTTGTGGAAAAGGAAGCGGTGGAGCGCGCGGAACTTCTGATGAAAAATCTCGAGGCCAAGCCCGAGGACCGGCGCGTGGTCGACCCGGCGCGGCGTGCCGCCCAGGAGGCGATGCACAAAGGCGAAGGGAACAAGGGGATCTTTTGCGGCGCGGCGATCGAGCTCGCGGACGGTTCCATCATCACGGGAAAGAATTCCGCACTGATGCATGCGGCCTCCAGTCTTGTGCTGAACGCGGTCAAAAAGCTGGCGGGCATCCCGGACCAGATCCATTTGCTCGCGCCGAATATCATCGAGTCGATCGGAAACCTTCGCCGGACCGTGTTCAACTCCCGGGCCGTGAGCCTCGATCTTGAGGAGATCCTGATCGCGTTGAGCATTTGTGCCGCCAGCAATCCGACGGCGCAAGTGGCGATGGAAAAGCTAAAGGAGCTCCGCGGAACAGAAGCTCACATGACCCACATTCCCACCTCGGGCGACGAAAAGGGATTGAGAAAGCTCGGCATCAATCTGACCACCGATACCGACTTTTCCTCCCTCAGTCTTTTTGAGTCCTGAAAAAACTGTTTCAAGTAAAGGCCGGAGCCCTAGGCTCCGGCCTTTTTCTTTGCGTCGTGAACGTTGCCACTTTATAATTCCTCCATGCTGATCGACGCGCATCTTCATTTTCAAGACATCAAGGACGAGCGTGTGCTCGCGGGCATCCTGGACCCGGCCCCCTCGGCCGGGATCGGAAGATTTCTCTGTAACGGGATCCGTCCGGAGGATTGGCCGCGTGTGGAAGCGATCGCTTACCGGGATGAACGGATCGTACCGTTCTTTGGCGTTCATCCGTGGAACGGCGGGCAGGTGGCCGAGGGTTGGGAAGTGCAACTCGAAAAGATGCTTGAAATCCATCCCGGGGCGGGGATCGGCGAGGTCGGGCTCGACCGGGCGCGTGCGGCGGAAAGTTTTGAACGGCAAAAACAGGTCTTTCGGGCGCAGCTTGCGATGGCGGGGCGATTGTCGCGGCCGGTGGCGGTGCATTGCGCACGGGCATGGGGAGAACTTTTGACGGCTTTGCGTGCGCAGAAGCCCGCCGGTCTTCGGTGCATGGTCCATTCATTCAACGGTTCCGCGGGAGTGCTTCGCGAGTTCCTCGATCTCGGCGCTTTTATTTCGTTTTCATGGAAGATTTTACGGGACAAGAGCGATCGGGTCCTCGAATTGGTCCGGCGGGTTCCGGACGACCGGTTACTGCTCGAAACGGATTTTCCCTATACGGAGCCGGGAAAGATCGGCGAAGATGCCGATGCGGCAAAGTATTTCCGGTGTCTTCATGAGACGTATGCGATCGTTGCGGAGGCGCGGGAGACCGGCGTCGAAATTTTACAGAAAACGGTGTGGGACAATGGGACGTCTTTTTTGCATTGAGCTTTTGATCGGCAAGGAAAAAGTCGAACGGCTCAAAAAATCTTTTGTCGTGGTGATCGGGATCGGCGCGGTCGGGAGCTACGCGACCGAAGCCCTCGCGCGGAGCGGCATCGGGCGCTTGCGGCTGGTGGATTTTGACGCGATCAAGGAGACCAACTTTAACCGCCACATCCTCGCGATCGAGCCGAATCTCGGGAAGCTCAAGGCCGAGGCGGCGAAAGAGCGCATCGCGCAGATCAACCCGCATTGCAACGTCGAGGCGGTCCACGGGTTTGCGGCCGAAGAAACGATGGAGGAGCTTCTCTCCGGGACTCCCGATCTGGTGATCGATGCCGTGGATTCGGTGAATCCGAAAACGCAGATCCTGGAATTCTGCCACAGGAAAAAGATCCCGGTCATTTCCTCGATGGGAGCGGCGCTCCGGACGGACATTTTCGGGATCAAGGCCGGGGATCTTTTCAAAACGACGGGCTGTCCGCTCGCAAGGGTCATCCGCTCCTGGCTTCGCCGGCGGGGGATCCGGAAGGGGATCTTCTGTGTTTACTCCGACGCGCCGGTTCCGCCGGAGATCAAGGCGCGGCTTAGTACGCTGAATCTTTCGAACGAGGAAGAGGTGTATCCCCGCGGCCGCCAGCGACGGAAGCTCGGGAGCCTTCCCACGGTCACCGGAGCGTTCGGCCTTGCCGTGGCCCATTATGCGATCCGGTATCTGACCGGGGATCTTCCCAAGCTCAAGGCTTGAGGAAGCTTGCTTGCCGGGGGGTTCTGGATATAATGCACGCAAACGCAGACAGTAACGAAAGGACAGCACTATGTCATTAGCAGGAAGAAAACGGAGACGCCGGTCGGAGATCCGGCAGAAGCGCAAGCGGCACGTGAAACTTCGGAAGCTTGCCGCGCGTCTTAAAGCAGCCACGTCCGAGAGCGATCGCGGGCAGGTGGTCGCCAAGATCCGCAAGCTTGTGCCGACGTATCAGCTCCAGAAATAGTTTGCGATGTTTCGCGTGATTTTTAGAAAAAAACCGGGCCTTTAACTGCCCGGTTTTTTTCTTTTTGGCCGGGAGCTTGTTCCGGGAGGGCCGATCACATGTTCCAGGGTGACGAAGAGCCGAAAGAGTGGGAGGTCGGGGAGGAGGTCCCGCCCGAGAAGCTTCGCAAGAAGTGGGAAGCGGAAGATCGTGAGACCGGATCCTGGGTTTGTGCCTCTTGCAAACGGGAGACGCCACGAAACAGCGGAACCTGTATTTTTTGCGGGGAGGTCCTCCGCGAAGGTTTTTCCTGGGGGCGTTTATTTTCCAGGCTTAAAAGGTTTCTGAAGAGGTCCTGATGAAAAAATGTCCGTTTTGCGCCGAAGAGATCCAGGAGGAGGCCGTCAAATGCCGTTTCTGCGGCGAATTCCTTGCGATACCGGACGCCCAGCCCAAAACGCCTTGGTATGGCAAGCCCGGTTTTCTCGTTCTTTGTTTTCTGACCGTCGGACCGCTTGCCTTGCCGCTTGTATGGTTTAATCCCCGCTATAGCGTTCTCAAGAAGTGGATCATTACCGCGATCATTTTTGGGCTGACTTATTTTCTGGGAGCGGCGGTGGTCAATGCGGTGAAAAACATCATCGTTCTTTACCAGCAGGTTGCCGGGTCGTTCCAGATCTGATTCCTCTGGTTTCTCCGGCGGATTCTCTCTATAATAAATCCGTTCTCCGGAGTTTTAAAAAATCCAACAAGGGGGTTTGACCATGAAGAAATTTATTTTTGCGTTGTTGGTTTTAGCGATCATGTTGGGCGGGATCGCCGGGCAGGCTGCTTATGCGGCGGTGGATTGTACGAAGAACAGTTCGATCGATGATGCCGGAGACTGGCTCGCGACGCTCGGAAAGAAGGATATGGAAAAAGACCAGATCCTCGTCAAGCGGAAGGCGGATCGTATGGCCGCTTGCACCAAACGAGAAGCGGAAAAGGCGGCCAAGCAAGCCCAAAAAGCCGCCGGAGATATGAAAAAGAAGCTCGGATTTTAACGGAAAAGTTTTAACGCGGTGGGTTTTGAGGGACATGGCCCGGAGGTTTTCTCCGGGCCATGTCTGTTTTTACGGCGAAATAGGGAACTTTAATCCGGGGATGGGTGTCAAAGCAGGCGAAGGTCAGAGGGCTCCACGATGCAGGAGATCGAGAAAGAACTGATTGTCAGGGCGGGAGCGGGGGACATGGTCGCGTTCCGGGAGGTCTATCAAAAGGCTTCGGGGTTCGTCTATGCTTTGGCTTACCGGATCACCGGCCGAAAGCACGATGCCGAGGAAGTCACACAGGATGTTTTTCTCAAGCTTCATAAGGAACTCTGCTCTTTCAAATTCGAATCGTCTTTTAAGACCTGGCTTTACCGTGTCGCGGTCAATACGGCGCTTAACGCCGTCAAAAAAAGGAACCGTGTTTCGGGCCGCGAGGTCGAGTACGATGAACCGGTTCCCGCAGGTATTACGGTCACGGCAACGGTGACGCGGAATATCGAAGAGGAAGATATGCAGCGGCAGCTCAAAGTTTTGCTGGATCAATTGAACCCCGACCAGCGCGCCTGTCTGGTTCTTCGCGAGATCGACGGACTGGATTATCAGGCGATCGCGCAAAGTCTCGGGATCAATATCAATACGGTTCGCTCGAGACTTAAAAGGGCCCGGGAGGCCTTAATGCTTTTGGGACAGGCCCAGGGTTCTATTGAAAAAGGAAGGCTTGAGAGGGTCGGTTCAAGTCGTTAGGGACAAAATCAAGACTTGGACAGACGGAAAGAGGTGAAAAATCATGGATTGTAAAAAGATCCGGGAAAAGCTCATTACAGATTATATGGACCATGAGGCCGATCCTCAGGAAGCGCTCAGGATTGATGCGCATCTGAAGGAATGCGCCGGTTGCCGGGAACTGCTTGAAACGGCCCGCAGGGTTTCCCTTGCGTCGCTCGGCCGCACAACCCTGCAGCCCGATCCCGTGGTGTGGCAGAGGATCCGCGAGAAGATCGGGCAGCAAAGAGAGCCTCGCGAAGGGTGGTTTGAAAAGCTGACGGACCTGCTTTCACCCTTAAAAGTTCCGATGCCGGTGTTTCGCGCGGCCTTCGTGACGGCGATCGTTCTCGCGTTAGTGGTCCTTGTGAGGTTGCCGTCCAGGATAACGTCAACGGAGAATGTTTCGAATTATATCGGGGACCAGGTGTCATTTCTTGTCGCGCTCGGGAACGGTGATACGGAGCTTTTGAACGGAGATCTTTCGGGGTATGACGAGATCCTCGAGGGAATCGGATAAAAAAAGCGGGAACTTTTAAGAAGGCGGGAGTGTCGAAGTAGCCAGAAGTGAAAAACCAAAAAGGGGGATTTGAAGATGGACAGGAAAATGAAGATCGCAGTGATCACTGTCATGCTCTTGAGTGCGGCGGGGGTTTGCGGCTGGGCCAATGAAACGGGACCCGGAGATGACCGTGAGCCGGGCATGATGGACGAAAAGGGACAACACGGGAAGGGGAAGGAAGCTTTTTTCAAGGAGCTCAACCTTACGGCGGAACAGAAGCAAAAGCTTGATGAATTACGTCAGGCCGGTCGAGAGACCAATCAAGGTGTGCGGGATCAGCTGAAAGCGAAAATGCAGGAACTTCACGCTGAGATCGCAAAGCCTCAATCTGATGCGACGAAGGTCAAGGATCTCGTTGCGGACATCAGCACCCTGAAGAGTAAGATGTTCCAGTCCCATGTGGACGGGATTCTGGCGATGAAAACGGTTTTAACGCCCGAACAGTTCACCAAGATGGAAGAGCTTCGCAAGAAGCACATGGAAAGCAAAAAGGGGAAATGGGGGAAGCATCACGAAGAAGGCCCCGAAGGCGGTCCTGAGGGAGGCCTGGAAGAAGGTCCCGGCCCGCAGTAACCGGAAGGATCTGCACAACCTGAACGTGCAGTAAGGGGACAGCTCCCGGAAAATAACGGGGGCTGTCCCTCTTCATTTCTGTTTACCCTCCGCGGGGCAATGGTATAATGACGCCCTGTTTGGCCCCGCTTTTTGGTCTTCAACTACCGGACACAGGAGACACACACATGACACAGTTTAAGGGAAGCAAGACTGCTGAAAATCTTATGAAGGCATTCGCCGGCGAGTCCCAGGCCCGTATGCGTTACACCTATTATTCTTCCGTGGCGGCCAAAGAAGGGTATCGTCAGATCTCGAACGTTTTTCTTGAGACTGCGGATAACGAGAAAGAACACGCCAAGCTTTTCTTCAAGCATCTTCTGAACCACGGGATGAACGAGAACGTCCAGGAGATCCACGCAGGGTATCCCGTCGCTTTTGCGGACACGCTCAAGAACCTTCAGTACGCCGCGAACGGGGAAAAGGAAGAATGGTCCGATCTTTATCCCGCGTTTGCCGCGGTGGCGGATCAGGAAGGTTTCTCGGAGGTCGCAAAGACCTTCAAACTGGTTGCGATGGTCGAGAAGCGTCACCAGGAGCGTTACAGCAAGCTCCACAACGCGCTTGAGCATCACAAGCTTTTCGTCAAAGACGGGAAGGTTTTCTGGAAATGCCTTGAATGCGGTTATGTGGTCGAAGCGTCGAAGGCTCCGGAACGTTGCCCTGTTTGCGACCATCCGCAGGGGAATTTTGAGATTTGGATCGAAAATTATTAATCACAAGCGATAGCTCACAACAAGGAGAAAAAAATGGTTTCGTATAAAGAGCTCGGGTTCGTTAACACGCGCGAAATGTTCAAAAAGGCGATGGCGGGCAAGTATGCCATCCCGGCCTACAACTTCAACAACATGGAACAGATCCAGGCCATCGTGATCGCCTGCGTGGAAACGCAGTCGCCGGTGATCCTCCAGGTCTCGAGCGGGGCACGCAAGTACGCCGACCAGACGCTGCTCCAGTACATGGGCAAAGGCGCGGTCGAGATGATGAAGGTTTATGCCAAATCCAAGAACCTGAAACCCGTTCCGATGGCGCTCCATCTGGATCATGGGGATACTTTCGAGCTCGCGAAATCCTGCATCGAGTCAGGTTTTTCCTCCGTGATGATCGACGGTTCTCACCATCCTTACGAAAAGAATGTGGCGTTGACCAAGCAGGTCGTGGAATTCGCCCATAAACATGACGTGACCGTGGAAGGCGAGCTCGGTGTTTTGGCCGGGATCGAGGATGAAGTGAGCTCCGAGCATTCTCACTACACGCAGCCGGAAGAGGTCCAGGACTTCGTGAAAAAGACCGGCGTTGATTCGCTCGCGATCTCGATTGGAACTTCGCACGGTGCGAACAAGTTCAAGCCTGAACAGTGCACGCGGAACGCCGACGGTGTTCTGGTCCCGCCCCCGCTGAGGTTTGATATCCTCGAAGAGATCGAGAAACGGATCCCCGGATTTCCGATCGTGCTTCACGGCTCTTCTTCGGTGCCCGTGGAAGCGGTCAAGATCATCAATGAGAACGGCGGTGCCATGAAGGATACCATCGGTATTCCGGAAGAGCAGCTTCGCAAGGCCGCGACCTCGGCGGTTTGCAAGGTCAATATCGATTCCGACGGACGGCTTTGGATGACGGCCGCGGTCCGGAAGCTTTTTAAGGATAAGCCTGCGGAATTCGATCCGCGCAAATATCTCGGTCCCGCCCGCGACGCGTTGATCACTATGTACAAACACAAGAACGAAAAGGTGCTCGGGTCCGCCGGGAAAGCCTAGTTGACGAACCGTTCCACTACCACGGAGGCAGACAATGAAAAAGGCTCTCTTGATTTTGGTCGTGCTGTCGTTTTTGGTCCCAATCCCCGCGTTCGCTGAAGAAACATCCCCGCAGGATATGCGGGGAATGATGAAAGAGAAATCTTCCATGAAACCGGGGAAAGAGATGGGGTACCCCGGCATGATGTCGATGATGAGAAAGACCTCGATGGTCGCATCGAATGATGGCGGTGTGATCGTGCTGGCGGGCAATAAGCTCATGAAATATGACGCGAATCTGGACCTAGTAAAAGAAGTTGAGGTCAAAATGCCCGCGCCGATGGGCGGCAAGATGTGCCCGATGATGAAAGATATGGAGGACGGGAAGAAAGTTGACGCTGCGGCGGCAGAAACGGAAAAAAAGCCCGCCTAATGATGATAAGAACCGGAAGTTCTGGTTCGGAAAAGCCAGGTCGCGTTGACCTGGCTTTTTCTTTTTACGGATGTTTTGACCGGAACGGTTTCCAGTGTAAAATAGCCGGGTCGCCATCTTTATCTCAACTTCAGGTTCTGCGATGACGGAAAAAAGATCTTTTTTGAACAGCTTTCGCGCCAAGGTGACCTTGGTGCTTGTTTTCGGAATGTTTTTCATGGCGTTTGCGAGCGACCTCATTCTGCGCCAGGTCGCTTTGGATTCTCAGTTTGAGCAACTGCGCAACAGACTTACGATCCTTGCCTCGTCCGTGGCCCTGAGTCTCGATGCCGAGGCGATCAAGGCTATCCCGTTAAATCGCGCGGGGATCGAAACACCCGCGTTCCAAAAAATCTACGGGATCTTACGGCGGATCAAAGAAGAGAACCCTTCGATCGGTTATATTTATGTGATGGCGCGGACTGAGCGTCCCGACGTTCTCCAGTTTGTGGTGGATCCCGATCCGTATCTGAGAAGGAATGAAGGCCTTTCCGCTTACCCCGGCGATCGTTACAGTACCGTGCATTTCCCGAATATGCCGCAGGCCTTTAGTGTTCCTTTCGCTGAAAAAGAGGTCGGAACGGATGAATGGGGAAGCATGCTTTCGGGGTACGCCCCTATCCGTGATGAAAAGGGGAATGCGGTCGCGATCCTCGGGATCGACCTCATGGCCTCCGATATCCTCGTCGTTCAGAAAGCCTTTCATGAGAGGGCGGTGGTTGTTTTCCTGATCGGTGCTATTTTTTCATTTCTGTTCGGAATGTGGATCTCGTTCAGGATCACACGTTCGGTTGCCGCGCTCGGGGAAGGGATCCGGCGAGTCAGCCGCGGGGACCTTGAACATCCGGTGGAACTTTGCGGGAACGACGAGATCGCCGACCTTGCCCATTCTTTCAATCGGATGACGCAGGACCTCCGGGAGACCCGGCAGAAGAATCGGGATTATTTTTACGGGATCATTCAGTCGCTTGTGCGGATCGTTGAAGCCCGCGACCCTTACACGCGCGGTCATTCGGAACGGGTTGCGGAATATGCGGGACAGATCGCGATGAAAATCGGTTTCCCGACGGAGACGGTTGAAATGTTGAAACAAACGGCGGTCCTTCATGATATCGGGAAGCTCGGGATCCACGAGGAGATCCTGAAAAAGACGGAGCGGCTTACGGACGTGGAATGGGAACTTCTGAGGAACCATCCGGCGCTGGGAGAAGATATTTTGAGGCCGGTGCTTTTGAGCCAGGAAATGCTTGCCATCGTTCGCGGTCATCATGAACGTTACGACGGGCAAGGGTATCCGGATCATTTGGCCGGAGACCAGATCAATGTTTTTGCGCAAATCCTTTCGGTGGCGGATGCTTATGACGCGATGACCTCGACGAGGGCTTACCGTCCCGCCCTGACTCAGGATGCCGCGCTTGAAGAATTGCAAAAGAACCGCGGTGTTCAGTTCAATCCCGGGATCGTGGATGTTTTTATTGAGATCCTCCGGCAGGAGAATTCTGGAAAGGCTTGAAGCGGGAGTCATTTTTAAATCCTCCATTCTGGCGAAAAAAGCTTAAGGAGAGCACGATGAAAAAGATCGGAACGCTTGCGTTGAGTTTTGTTTTTCTGGTGCAGGGGGCGGTTTTTGGCGAAGTGACGATGCAGGACCTTCGTCTTCCCAAAGGGTTTTATCCGGCGGGCCAGTCTCCCTATGCGTCGATCGTGAGCGTTAAAGACGAGCCCGCGGCCCCGGGGTTTCTTGTTTTTTCGCTCTCATCTCCCGATGGAGTTTATACGGTTCACGGTCTGGCGGCGCTCCGGAAATGTCTTCATGAGATCGATGTGCTTGTGCAGATGAAAAATAATGAGGGCACCGGCGATGGGGTTGCGGCGGGCGCGGTGGATTCTCTGAAGGACACCGGGACCGGGTTGAAGAACCTGGCCATCCATCCGGTAGATTCCGTTTCCGGGATCGGAAAAGGGATCGGTAAATTGGGAGGTAAGATCGGGGGAGCTTTTCGCAAGAAAGAAGAAGGCGAGAAAACCAGCGCGAGCGAGGGGCTTCTCGGTTCAACGAAGCGCGACCTCGCGAAAAAATTCGGGATCGACGTCTATACCCGCAACGAAAAACTCCAGGAACGGTTGAATTCGATGGCCAAGGCGCGTATGGGGGGACGAGGCATCGTCGCGGTCGCGACTTTTTTTGTGCCCGCCGGGCTGATCGCTTCCGCGGTGATTACGGTCAGCAACATCAACAATGCGGCCGACGAGCTTGTCAATGACAGCGATCGGGCGGACCTTTTTCAGATGAACCAGAAAGCGCTCATGGACCTCGGTTTTTCGAAAGAAAAGACGGTTGCTTTTTTGAATAACCCTTACTACACGCCCCGCGAACAGACCTATATGCGTTTTTATCTTGAAAAGCTCAAGGCCGCCCAAGGCCTTGAGGCGGTCCTGGATGCGGCGACCGCTGCCACGACCGAGATCCCCGCCGACAAGATCCTTCACGAAACCCAGATCGCGGCGGATTCCGTGGCCGAAGATTCTCCGGCTCTCAGGGTCGAGGTGGCGTCGGAAGGCCTTCTTGTGGAAAAAGAAAAATCGGTTGTGATGGCGACGGCGTACGATTATTTGACGGCGTCTCCCTTGAGCGATCAGGTTGAGAAGAAGGTCCTCCGTTTCAAAAAAGAGTCCGGTAAAAGTTCGGCGGAGATCCGCAATGGCGGCGCCGTGGACTCCAAGTGGGCCGCCGTTCTTTTTTTGAAGGGTCTTCGTGTCCAGAAGATGTGCCTTTTTTCATCAACGGCCGGGGAGAAAGATCCCGCCGTTTAATCCGTGAGAGGAGAACCGCTTTTTATGTCCGGAAAAAAAACGCTTTGTCTTGTGACCGGTGGCGCCGGGTTCATCGGGTCCAATCTTGTAGACGGGCTTTTGGCCCGTGGTTGCCGGGTGCGTGTGTTGGACAACTTTTCAACCGGCAAGGCAGCCAATCTGAAGCATTGCCGTTCCCGGATCGAACTGGTCCGGGGCGATCTCCGTGATGAGAAGACCCTCCGGCGGGCCGTGACGGGAGTTTCGTATGTTTTTCACATGGCGGCGATTGCCGCGGTCGCACAGTCGGTGGATCAACCCGTCGAAACCCATGATGTGAATGTGACCGGGATCTTCCGGCTTCTTTTGGAAAGCCGGGACGCCGGGGTGAAGCGGGTCATTTTTACGTCTTCGTCCGCGGTTTTTGGCGAAACGCTCAAATTCCCGACGCGCGAAGAGGATCCTTACAAACCGGAATCGCCTTATGGCGCGTCGAAGCTCATGGGCGAATATTATTGTCAGGTTTTCTCCAAGGCCTATGGCCTTGAAACGGTTTCGCTCCGGTATTTCAACGTTTACGGTCCCCGCCAGAACCCCAAATCGCGGTACGCGAACGTGATCCCGATCTTTCTGAAATGCCTGCTTGAGGGGGTCCCTGCCGAGGTTCACTGGGACGGCAAACAATCGCGCGATTTTGTCCATGTCGCCGATGTGGTGGCAGCCAATCTCCTTGCGATGAAAAAACCGGGTATTTCCGGAGAGTCGTTCAACATCGGAACGCACACGGAGATCCGGATCATTGATTGTCTCAGAGGGCTTCAGAAGATCCTGGGGCTTAAGAAGATCCGCATCCGTTACGGAGCGAAGCGGCCGGGGGATGTCCGCAGGACCTTTGCGGATATCACGAAGGCGCGCCGTTTGCTCGGGTACAGGCCGTCGGTTTCTTTTGCCAGAGGATTGAAAGATACGGTTTCGTGGTTTTTGAGAAATCCCGAACGCCTTTGACCGGATGATGCAGGGCCCGCCGCGGATAGTCCAAGGAAGTCCTTTCTGAAATTAGCCCGCTCCGTTCTCCCGGGATTATGATATATTAGCGGCACATTGACCGGAGGTTATATTCATGAATTATTTGATCGTTTACACCCATCCGAATCCCAAAAGTTTCAACCACGCCATCCGTGAAACTGTCGTTGAAACACTGAAAAAAAAGAACCAGACCGTTCGTGTCCGCGACCTCTACGCCCTTCGTTTCGATCCGGTGCTCAGCGCTTCGGATTTCGAAACATTCCTTGCCGGAAAGACTCCGGCCGATATTGCGATCGAACAGGAACATGTGCGGTGGGCGGATGTTCTTGTTTTTATCTATCCGGTCTGGTGGGGGAGACTTCCTGCGGCCGCCTGCGGCTATTTTGACCGGGTTCTCATTAAAGGATTCGCGTACGATTACACGGCCACCGGGCCGGTCGGACTTTTGCCGGGGAAAAAGGTCTTTTGCTTCAGTACGATGGGCGCGCCGCTTGCGGTCGCCGAATCCTCCGGCGGGATCAAGAGCATGGAGCAGATCATTGACAATGAGACGTTCAAGTTCTGCGGCATGGAAATGATCGGGCACAAATATTTCGGGTCAGTGCCGACCGTTACGGACGCGGAGCGCAAGAAGATGCTGGCGGAGGTCGCGCAGATCGCGGCTTCCTGGCCCGCCTGACCGGCGCTTTTTAATAAGCGGGAGAATTTATGGCGAAGGAAGTTTGCATTTGCCTTCACGGACATTTTTACCAGCCGCCGCGTGAGAATCCCTGGATCGAAGAGATCGAACAGCAGGACAGCGCGGCACCGTTCCACGACTGGAATGAGCGTATCCACTACGAATGTTATCTCCCCAATTCCCGCGCCCGTGCCCTTGACGCCAGGGGCAGGATCGCCGATATCGCCAATAATTTCGAGCGTTCGAGTTTTAATTTCGGGCCGACGCTTCTTTCCTGGCTCGAGACGAAACATCCCGACACCTACCAGAGTATTCTGCTGGCCGATCGGTTGAGTTGCGAGGCCCACCGCGGTCACGGCAATGCGATCGCGCAGGTCTACAACCACATGATCATGCCGCTCGCGAATCTCCGGGACAAGAAAACCCAGGTCCGTTGGGGGATCGACGATTTCCGTCATCGTTACGGCCGTATGCCCGAGAGCATCTGGCTCCCCGAGACCGCCTGCAATGAAGAAACGCTCGAAGTCCTTGTCGCGGAGAAGATCAAGTACATCATTCTTTCCCCTCATCAGGTTCGAGCCGTCCGTCCGCTCGAAGGCGGTGAGTGGCAGGATGTGAGCGGCGGTCGTATCGATCCCAGGCAGCCCTACCGGTATTTTTTAAAGAACAATCCCTCGCTTTTCATCGATATCTTTTTTTATGACGGTCCGATCTCCAAGGCCGTGGGGTTTGATAATCTTTTGTTCGACGCGAAACTTTTCATGCGACGGCTGGAAAGCGCGATCCTGGAATGGGACCGGCCGCAGCTGATCCATATCGCGACTGACGGCGAGACCTACGGTCATCACAAGGCGTACGGCGATCGCGTGCTCGGGTACTTGACTTATATCGAGATCCCTCGCCGCGGGTATCGCATCGTCAATTATGCGGAGTTCCTCGAAGAGAATCCGCCGCGGCATGAAGTGAGGCTGATCGAGGGCGATAATAATGAAGGGACTTCTTGGAGCTGCGCGCACGGTGTCATGCGGTGGAAGGACCACTGCGGTTGCCGTGGCGACGGACCGGGGAATTGGACCCAGCATTGGCGCAAGCCCCTTCGTTGGGCGCTCGATTGGTTGCGGGATGAACTAACGCAGATCTACGAGAAGGAAGGCGGAAAATACCTCCGGGACGTTTGGGTCGCTCGCGACGATTATATTCACGTGATCCTCCAGAGGACTCCGCAGACCATTCGGGAATTCTTTGAGCGCCAGGCCGTCCGCCAGCTTTCCGCGCGTGAGATCACGCAGTGCCTCAAACTTATGGAAATGCAGCGTTATCTCATGCTGATGTACACGAGTTGCGGCTGGTTCTTTTCGGAGCTTTCCGGGCTTGAAACCATCCAGATCCTCCAGTACGCGGCCCGGGCGTTGCAGCTCGCGCATGAGGTGAGCGGGATCGATCACGAGAAAAGTTTTCTCGAACACCTGTCGCTCGCCAAAAGCAACATCGAATTTTTCAGGGACGGGCAGGGGGTTTACGAAAAGCTGGTGCGGCCCGCGATGGCGTCGCTCCGGCATATCGTAAGCTATTACGCGATCGGTTCTATCTTTGAGAATTTTTATACGCCGGACCCGAAGACCGACATGGTCCGGATCTTTAATTTCGACCTCCATGTGCTGCATCAGCGCAAGGAATTTTTCGGAACGGTGACGATGAATTTCGGCCGCGTGAGGGTCGTTTCCCAGACCACGCTCGAGGAACAGACCCTGGTCTTTGTGGTGATCCAGATCGGGTTCTACGATTTTCGTTGCTCCGTGATGCCCTATACCAACGAAGAAGAGTTCGAGAGACTTGAAAAAGAACTTTTTGAGGGGCTCTACCAGCTTCCGATCCTCGACCTCTCCAAGAAGATCGATGCCTGCTTTGGCGAGGCCTATTACGCCCTGAAGGACCTCCGCCTGGGGGATCGCGCGAAGATCATCAGTATCCTCACGCACGAGACGATCGAGAAGGTTAGCCGTTTCTACGAGAATATCTACGAAGAAAACCTCCGGATGAACGAGATCTACCGGTCGATCAATGTGCCGATCCCCGTGGAGTTCCGTTACGCGGCCGAGCATACGCTGAGCAAGCGGATGCTGGATGCGATCCACGAGTGGGGCAGCAAAGGGTTCCAGAGCAAACGGACGCTTTCGATCTATCGGTTGATGGATTCGGCCAAAGCGTTGGATGTCCCTCTCCGGAAAGAGCCGATCGCGCAGTACCTGAGCGCCGAACTCTCCAAAGGGATCAAGGAATTTATCGCGAAGCTGGATCCCGAAGTGATCCAGAAACTTCTTTCGATCGTCCGTCTCGCCAAAAAGATCGAGGTGTTCCTGGACAAGCGCGAAGCCCAGGATGATCTGTTCGCGCTTTTCAAATCCTGGAGGGGGAGTCCGCATGCGATCCCGCAGGTGATCCGGAGCGAAGAGATCCATTTGCATCAGTTGATGGATGAGCTTGATCTTTCTTCCGATAAACTGAAAAAACTTCTCGGCACGCCCGTTTGATCCTGTGCAGCCGGGGTTTTCGGTCCTGAAACAGGCTAGGCAGGTAATTTTTCCTTGCCTCGTATGCTTTCTGTGAATAAGATAACGCGCTCGCATTTCCTATGGGCAGGAGTTCTATAGCCCCCCAGTCGGGTTTGATCTCATAGTAAACATCAATCGAAAGGAATCAATGTCATGAGCACCGCCAATGCCGAAAAAAGAGCCTTGATGAGCACGCTTCCCGGGGATGACGTTCGCCAGATCATGTGGCGTTTCTCCGACCGGTACGATCTTCAGATGGTGATCCAGTCGACCCGTGCGGTGGCGCGGAGCGTTGTGGCCCGTATGGTGGCGGATAAACAGCGCCATACCCACGAATGGACCAAGGAAAAGCAGGCCATGCTGGAGTCCTTTGATGCGGCCGGGATTACGGCGGCGTTCATGGAGCCCGAGCATGGCGGCTACATCGTCGGGCCGAAGAATCTCGTGCTCGCGATGATCGCGTTCGAACTGTGCTGGGTCGATGCCGGCGCTGCGACCGCGAGCCTTGCCAACAACCTTGCGCTCGAACCGATCCACGAAAAAGGCACCCCTGAACAGAAAATGAGATATATGAGCGGTTGCGTGCCTCCGAAGCCGGGTGAGAACCGGAAAATGCTCCGCGGTTCGTTCGCGCTCACGGAACCGCTTCCCTATGTCGGCGTCGATGCCGGGATGCTTTCGGGGAAGATCCGTATCGCGGAATGGAAAGAAGGCAAAGAGCCGGTTCTCCAGGTCGAAAAGCGCGGCCGTTTCATCACCAACATGGGCTACGCGAATTTTGTGACGGCATCGGTGGATACCGATGACCCGCGCATCAAATCCAGCTGTATGATCATTCTCGAAGAAGGGGACCAGGGCCTTTATGATCGCGGTGCTCCGACCCTCAAACTCGTGCATCAGCTTTCCAGCACGCATGACCCGATCTTCAGCCTCAAGGTCCCGGCGAGCCGCATCATCGGCGGGTACACGGTGAAAGACGGCGTCATTGTTCCGAATTTCAACAACAGCGAAGTTATCGAGGCCGTGTTCCGCCGCACGCGCGTCACCGTCGGCATCATGACGACCGCGAAGCTTCTTTCCGCGATCGAGCCGGTGATCCGTTATCAGCGCACGCGTTTCCGCGGCGGCGAATCGGCTACGCAGGGGACGCCCCGTTATGACCGCGGCATCCAGCAGAAAGAGGATCCGTGCCATCGTCTCGTCGATGTGTGGGCGACCGGTGAAGCGGGCGCCGCGCTCGGGTTCGAAGGCGCGCGGTTGTTCGATGCCTTTGACGTTCTCGAACACGAGAAAGACAAGCTTTTTACTGCCCAGGGCATCAAAGGGCCCCGTGCGCAGATGAAGGCTTTCGCGGAACCACGCAAGAAAGCGCTCGAATATGTCGAGCTGATGAGAAAACCGGAGGCTCAGCGTGACGCGAAGCGCGTGTCGGAACTTGAGGCCGATCTTCTCGTCCAGTATCTCGTCAAGGAGTCTCTGGCGGATGTGTATTGTCCGGCCGGGAAGCTCTGGAACACCGGCTACGGCGCGACCATGATGCGCGAAGCCGTGAGCTTGATGGGCGGTTACGGGATTACGGAGGATTGCCCGGGGTTTCTTACGCAGAAATGGTCGGATGCCCAGCTTGAGGCGACGTATGAAGGACCGGAATGCGTCCAGCGTCTCCAGATGAGCCGCACGATGGAAAATGATATTTTTCTCGCGCAGTTCAAGAACTGGATCAAGGACCTCCGCGAGATCGCGAAGCGTAAACCGGAAATGGGCGCTTGCGCGCTTGCGGGAGCGATGGAGACCTGGCTTTGGTCGCTCGAATATTTGCAGAACCACAAGGATGCCAACGGTAAGACGCTTTATGGCGGTCAGCGCCAGGGCGTGATGTTCCCGATGGCGGACGCGCTCGCGTGGATCCTCGGCGCGCGCCAACTGATCCTTGATACGTTGGAACTCGAAAAGAAAGGTCCCGAAAATCCGACGTTGGCCGAAGGGCTGCCCGGGGTGGTCAATTTCTATTCCGACCTGAGCGGTGTTCAGTCCGCGCGGACGGCCGGCGAGGTCGGGAAGATCTGCACCGATCTGGTTTACGGGTATCAGGCCCCGGGTTGCTGCCCGACGGCGAATCCGGAACTTAAGGCGTTCGCGGAACTTCGCGCGAAGACCGAGGCGTGCTTTGCGGGTCTGCGTTTTTCCAAAGATCGTGCCGCGGAAGCCGTGGCGCAGTTGATGATCCCGGAAGCGTTGGACTATCCTCTTTAAAAACCGGTCCACGTACCACGTACCACGCACCACGAATTCCGTGGCCCGTGGCCCGTGTCCCGTGGCCCTCATCATTGGGTGATAAGATGACAACGGACCGTCAGAAGATGGATGTCGATGTCGTTTGTGTGGGGTTCGGGCCTGCGACCGCAGGATTTCTGACCACGCTTACCCGCGAGATGCAGAAAGACCCTGCCGCCGAGCATTTCCAGAGCAAGGTCATGCCGGGGATGCCGCTGCAGGTGATTTGCTATGAGCGCGCGGATGATATCGGTTTCGGTGTTTCGGGGATCGTGACGGAAGCGAAAGGCATCAAGCAGGCGTTTACGGCCGAAGAACTTTCCCAGGTTCCGATGGCGCATCCGGTGAAGCACGAGGAGGCTTATTACCTTCTCGATCCGGTGGGCGCAAGCCGCCGGGGTCTGATTCTCAAGATCGTCGACGGGTTGTTCCGCACGTTCGGTTTTATCCTTCCCTGGTATAAAGATCAGGCCTTCCAGCTTCCTTTTATTCCGCCTTTTATGGCCAAACACGGGGGTTGGGTGTTGTCGATGGGACAATTCACCCAGTGGCTCGGATCCAATCTGATGGGTTCCGGTCTTGCGCAGATCTGGCCCGGCATGCCCGTGAAAGAACCTTTGTTCGATTCAAACCGTGTCGCGGGTGTCAGGCTTGCGGACCAGGGCGTCGAGAAGTCCGGAAAACCCACGGGCGCTTATATGCCCGGCATGGATATCCACGCGGAATTTACCGTGATAGGTGACGGACCTTACGGACCGGTCGGGCAGAATCTGGATAGGAAGCTCGGGCTTCCGGAAGGGAATCATCAGCGGGAGTGGGCGCTCGGCATGAAGGCGGTGGTCGAGCTTCCCGAGAATACGACGCTTCAGCCGGGAACGGTCCTCCATACGTTCGGTTATCCCGAACCGGAGATCTTCGGTTTTCTTTACGTTTATCCCAATCGGATCGCTTCCCTCGGCATTTTTATCCCGTCCTGGTTGGACAATCCGATGCGAACCGCGTATCGCTATTTTCAGCACTGGATGCAGCATCCGAAACTTTGGAAACATTTGCAGGGCGCGACGCTGAAGTCTTGGGGCGGAAAAAGCCTTCAGGAGGCCGGGATGCGCGGCGAGCCGTTCATTGTTGGCGACGGTTTTGCCCGTATCGGCGAAGGCTCCGGCAGTACGAACATGCTCAAGGGTTCAGGCGTGGATGAAGCTTGGACGACGGGCGTTCAGCTCGCCGAAGGGATGATCCAGCTTCTGAAAGAAAAGAAAGGTTTTACGAAGGAAAATCTCGAAGCGACGTATCTGAAGATCCGGCGTTCAAGCTGGGTTGAAAAAGATAACCGGATCGCCAAGAAAGCCCGCGATGGGTTCAGCCACAATTTTGTGCTCGGTATGATGGGTATGGGGATGGCGGGTTTCACGAACGGACTTTTGAATATCCCCGCGAAACTGAAGCCGGTTTACGAACGCATTCCTTCTCTTGAGACTTATTATAAGGGAAAGATCTCGCCGGAAACGATCGAGAAGGCGCGCAAGGAGGCGAATGAAACGAACACCTCGATGCACGATGCGTTGATGGATGCCGCGGGCTGGCCGAAGATCCCGTATGACGGCAAGCTTCTTATTTCTCACCAGGACGCGCTTCTTTTGGGCGGGAAGGTCCAGGCTGCGGAAGGGTACGCGGACCACGTGGTTTTTCTTGATGCCGGGAAATGCCAGAAATGCCGCACCAAGATTTGTATTGAGATGTGTTCGGGCCAGGCGATCACGGCCAACTCCGACGGCGGGGTTCCTCTTTTTGACCGCGAAAAATGCATTCATTGTGCGGCTTGTTTGTGGAACTGCGCGTATGCCCGTGAGCAGGGAAGCGACCTCACGAATGTGGATTTTAGGGCGGGTTCAGGTGGGCTACATTCTAACATTAATTAGGTCCCTCGACTGTGCTCGGGATAAATTCGCGCATACAAGTTACGGATCGCAACTTGTGCGCTCATTTAATTTTCGCGCCGGTTCTGGCGGTCTTCACTCGAATATCAACTAACAAACGGGACAGGCATCCTTCTCCCTTAATGGGGTCTGTTCCCATTCACCTTCCATGAAAAGAAAATACTCTCTCTTCATCGTTCTGTTTCTTCTTGGTTGCGCGCATGGGCCGTGCAGACAAGATACCGTTTTTCAAAATGCCCCCATCAACGCGTTGATGGCGGGTTGTTATACCGGAACGACGACGGTGGGGGAGCTGAAGAAGCACGGTGATTTCGGTCTTGGCACCCTTGACGCCTTGGATGGCGAGATGATCGCTCTGGATCATGCGTTCTATCAGATCAAATCTGACGGGAAAGTGTATCCCCTGAAGGACGACGCTTCGAGTCCTTTTGCGACACTGATCTTTTTTAAAGCTACCGGAGAGTTTCCTCTTGCGCAGGAGGTCGACAGGGAGTCGCTGATCCGCTTCCTCGATGAGAAGCTGTCTTCGGAAAATTTGCTTTATGCGATCAAGATCGAAGGAAAATTTGAGATGCTCAAAGTTCGTAGCGCTACCCGGCAGGAAAAGCCCTTTCCGGTGTTGACCGACGCGATCAAGGAGCAAAAGGTTTTTGAAATAAAAGATCGGGAGGGAACGTTGGTTGGTTTTCGGGTCCCGCCTTACATGAAAGGCGTCAACGTTCCGGGATATCATTTTCATTTTTTGAGCAAGGACCGGACCGCGGGCGGGCATGTCCTCGACTTCCGGATCGTAACGGTCCGCGTTCAAATAGACGAGAGCCGGAAATTATCCATGGAGCTTCCGGCAAACGCCGAGTTTTTGAAATTCCGTTTTGACGCTGATCCCGAAAAAGCCATCGCCCAAGTCGAAAAGTAGACTTTTCCGGCCGGCACCTTTTTTGCACTAGCCGAAAGCAGCGACGCTCACTATAATGTCCGCCTTCGAACGAACTTTTTCCCCCATAGGGGAGGTTGTATGACGCCCAGGTCTTTTTTTTCTTTTAATGAACGGCGACCTGGGCAGCCCCAACACCTATCAATTTCGAAGAGTTGAAATTGGGGCAGTCCAAACTACCGTTTTGGAAAAGAAATAAAAAGTTTGGGCAGGTATGATTTTCAATTAATCTTTAAAGGAGGAGAATTATGACGACAGTTTTTAATATCGTGGTATGCGGGAGTCTTGTGCCCGACCCGCTCCAGACGCTGGAGCCGGTCCAGGGGCCGACGGGTCCTGCCTTAAAGAATGAAATGATGCTGCCTTCGGTACTCGACCCGTGGGCCGGGCACTCGCTTTTTGAAGCGGCGAACCTCGCCAAGCAGCACCCCGGCAGCAAGGTTACGCTGATCAGCCTTGGGCCCAAAGCGAAGCTTCAGCAGTTGATGATGATCATTGCCCAGAAAGTTCCGTTTGAGCTCGTGGTGGTGGACGGGCCCGCGAGCGGGTTCGTCGATTCAGGCGAAGTGGCGGCGGCGCTTGCGGCAGCCATTGAAAAGCTTCCGGGTCTTGATAAGACCAAGCTCCTCGTGTTCGGCGGTTGCGCGTCTGCTTCCCGTGATGCCGGGACCACGATGCAGATGATCGCCGAGCAGCTCGGCATTTCGGATGTCTTCCTTAGTGTGGACGAGCTTAAGGTCCAGCCGGACGGTTCTTTCCGCCTCCTCGAGCGTATCGAAGGCGGGCAGTATCAGGTGTCGACTTGTGCCGGCGCGCCCGTCGTGATCGGTTGGGCGACCGGAAATCTTCCTGAGCCTCCGAATAATCCCCAGGTCGGGATGGCCAATATGCGGGCGATCATGCCGGCGCTCCAAAAGGCGACCGTGGCCCAGCTCAAGACCGACAAGATGAAGTTCGCTTCGGTCGAGCTTCCCAAGCAACAGCGCCAGACACGCATCGTCAAAGACACGCCCGTCGACGAGATCGCCAAAGAAATCGTCGCATGGATCAAAGGTTAACGGGGGAGACCATGGAAAAGATACTCTATTTAGCACATACCCAGCAGGACGGAAGTCTTCCGAGGATCGCGCTTGAGGTCTTGGCAGCGGCCCAGAAACTTTCCAAGGACCTCGCCGGTTCCACGTTGGTGGCGGGATTGGTCGGGGGGAACATTCAGGCCGCTGCGGACCAGATCGCCGGTTGCGGCGCTGCGAAGGTTCTCGGCGTAAGCGGAGCGGATTTCAATGAGTCCCGCTACGCGACGGACGTTAAAGCGGCGGAAGCCATTGCGAAAGCGGCTGGCGCAACGATCGTGATCGCACCTGCCACCTCCCGGTTCGCCCGTGCATTGCCGGGCCTCGCGTTCCGGATGAAAGGCGTGATCGACACGCACGTGAGCGGGATTGCTTTAAACGGCGCCCAGTTGGACATTCAGCGCTGGTATTATCGTCAGCGGATGGTTGCGACGTTGACCCGTGTTGCGCGTCCGTGGATCCTTCTCGTGGATTCCGGGATCTGTCCTGCGTATGCCGGTGCCAAAGGTTCCGCGAAGGTGGAAGCCGTTCCGGTGACGCTGACGGACAGCGACAAACGCACCCGGATGACAGGGGTTCAGGCTCCTTCCGCGGATGCCCAAACGATCCGTCCCGATGCCGAGCTTCTTTTTGTGGCAGGGGCCGGATGGACCAAGAAACAGGCCGATGGCCAGACGCATCCGAAGGATGCCGAAAAACACATTCTGGATTTCCTCAAAGTCAGCAAGGCATCGCTCGGAAGCAGCAAGTCCCTCGTGGACCTTGGCGCTGAAGGGGAAGCCGTGCTTTCCTTTATCAGTCACCTGAATCAGGTCGGGCAGACCGGTTCTACGCCCCGGCATCCGAAGGGCCTCGCGACGTGTTGCCACGGTGAAGAACCGCATGTGGTCGGCTGGCGTTTTATCAATGAGCGCCGCGCGGTCAATACCGATGCCAACTGTGGCTGGGCGCAGGGCAAAGCCGACGTGCTTTATGTGGCGGACGCTTTTGCCGTCACGGCCAAGGTGAACGAACTTCTCGCGAAGGGCTGATCCTTCGTTTTACCCGGTATTCTCGAGCGGGTTTCCCTATACGGAATGGGGAAGCCCGCTCTTTTTTTTAAATTTTTACGGCGATATGGCACTCGTCCGCCGTTATTTTCCGATAGACAAAACGACCCTTTCCGCTAGACTGTTTCCGGCCGCACTGGCTGAAGTAGATTTTGCATTTATCAACCATCCAAGAATCGACAAACGAATTATTGAGACTGAAGGAGGGGTGTGCCATGGCGTTCAAATTCCTGCTTCCCAAGGAGTGCAACTTTTTCGATCTTTTTGACAAGCAGGCTGATAACGCGATCGAAGCGGCGACCCATTTTGTCAAAATGGTGGCGGATCTTAAGGTCGATAACAGCGAAGTCGAGAAGATGAAAGATATCGAACATCGCGGCGATGAAATGACGCACCAGATCATGGATCAGCTCAATAAGACCTTTATCACTCCGTTTGATCGCGAGGATATCCACTCTCTCGCCAAGGAGCTCGATGACATTATCGATATGCTCTATACCATCACAAAGCGCCTCCGCGTTTACAAGATCCTGAGCGTTGACAGGAATCTCACGGAATTCGCCCGAGTGATCGAAATGTCGGTCCGCGGCGTCGCTTCAGCCATCAAAGGGCTCCGCAACATGAAGAATCAGAAAGACATTGTCAAGGCTTGCATCGAAGTGAATAGCCTGGAAAACCTTGGCGACAAGATGCGTGACGACATGCTCGGAGAACTTTTTGAAAAACACGCCAACGATCCGATCGCCGTTATCAAATGGAAAGAGATCTACCAGGATGCGGAAACGGTCCTGGATGTTTGTGAGGATGTTGTGCATATGGTCGAATCTATTCTTGTAAAACACGCTTAGGCGGATTGTGATGACTTCCTGGATCCTTTTTCTCGTTTGTCTCGCGCTTCTGTTTGATTTTCTTAACGGGTTTCATGACTCCGCGAACGCTATTGCGACGGTGGTTTCCACGCGCGTTCTGTCACCGCGATATGCGGTCATATGGGCCGCATCCTTTAATTTTACAGCCTTTCTTTTTTTCGGCACACATGTTGCGACGACGATCGGAAAGGGCATTGTGGATATCTCGATTGTGGACAGCCAAGTCGTTTTCGGCGCGCTGATGGGAGGCTGTGCCTGGAACCTCATTACCTGGTATTTTGGACTTCCGACAAGTTCGTCTCACGCATTGATCGGAGGGTTAGTGGGAGCCGCGCTTGTTAAAAGCGGTCCCAACAGTTTGGTGATGGCGGGAATCTTGAAAACCGTTGCTTTTATTTTCATTTCTCCGATCTTCGGTCTCATCCTCGGGGTTGCCTTCGGGGTTTTGGTTTATTGGGTGTTCAGGAAATTTACCCCTTTGCAGGTGGATCATATTTTTCGCAAGGGGCAGCTTGTTTCCGCAGCGCTTTACAGCATTGGACACGGCGGTAATGATGCGCAGAAAACCATGGGCATTGTTGCAAGTCTTCTTTTTAGTTCGGGACTGATCGGCCATAAATTTTATATTCCATTCTGGGTTATCATTGCCTGTCAGACAGCTCTTGCGTGTGGTGTGATGTTCGGGGGGTGGCGGATCGTGAAGACGATGGGGCAAAAGGTTGCCAAGCTTCGTCCGATGGAAGGATTTTGCGCTGAAAGCGCTGCCGCGACCAGTCTTTTCATATCGTCCGCTTTGGGCGTTCCCGTCAGTACAACGCATACCATTACCGGCGCCATTATGGGGATTGGTTCCCTCAAGAGGTTGAGCGCGGTGAAGTGGGGCCTAGCCGGGACAATCCTTTGGGCCTGGATCCTCACCATCCCTTGTTCCGCCGTGATCTCAGCGATCGCCTACTCCGTCGCCCGACGGTTCGCGTAGTTTTCAGCGCCCGTTCCCATTTTAGACCCTGACGGTATATTTTTTCAGGGAGAACTCCGCTTTTTTTACACGCCTTTTACATTCCCATCACACAGACTTGACACGTCTCTTCTATCATTTCCTCGAAGTAAAGAATTCTAAAACCCGGACCACAGGAGGAAATGATATGAAACGCAAGGTCGTATTCGGAACGCTCATCTGTTTTGTGTTTTTGATTTTTCATTCTGCCGCGCCGGCGATGGCGCAGGACGCCGATCTGGTAGGGCTTATCAAGAGCCTGCAAAAACAAATGGCCGATCTTCAGGCGACGGTCTCTGCTCAGAATGCGGAGCTCCAGGATCTGAAGAGTCGGCAGGCCGACATTAAAATGGCGTCCGGGGGCGTTGAAAGAAATCAGCCGACGCCGCCGATGAGCGAAGCAGAATTCAAACAGAGGCTCGGCGATGCCACGGGCGGCGCGGACAAGTGGCTCAAGGATCTCAAGTTCAGCGGTGACGTTCGGTTGAGGTATGAAGCTTTCCATTTGCATGGCAATCCCAATGCCAATCCAAGTTCGACGACTTCCGGTTATCAGGATGCCAGGAACCGCTTTCGTGTCCGGTTGCGGTATGGATTCGAAAAGAAATTCAATGATGAGATGAAAGCCGGTTTTTCGATGGCCAGTGGGGACAAGACTTCGGGGGGATATAACACCGATCCTATCTCCACCAATCAGACCATGACCAATGATTTCAATTTCAAGAACATTTGGATCGAGAAGGTATATGCGACGTATACGCCGGATTGGTCCAAAATGAGTTTTTCGGACAATGGTGGCTTGAGGTCTGATGGTCTTGAAATTACGGCAGGCAAGTTCAACAATCCCTTCGAAAAAGGGTCGACCGATATGATCTGGGACCGTGACCTGAAACCGGAAGGCATCTATGAAAAGATCGACGGCCAGCTTTTGAAAACCGACAACTTGACTTTGAAAAGTTACGGCCTTCTGATGCAATCCGTTCTTATGGAAACGGGGAATTCCTCCGCGACTTTTTCTAATAAAGACGCGAATCTTTTCGCATATCAGGCAGGATTAAACCCGATCTTTTACGTACCGGGGTTGGATCGACCCGTGGACGCTCTTTCTGCCATTTCGGTCTATAACTTCCAGAATTATGCCAATTCCGGAAATTGGACCGTAAGCACGGCAAGCCAAGCCAACGGTAACCCCAGTTATGACGCAAACACTCTGTCAGCCCGGAACTTTAACATCCTGAGTTTCTATCAGGAGGTTAATTTTTATCCTTACGGGATCCCGGTGAAGCCGTTCGCGGAGTTTGCCCATAATATGAGCAACCAGTCGGGTCTCTCTCTTGCAACGCCCAATAATTCGATGCAGGGCAGCGCGGATGCCTGGTCAATGGGGCTCACGCTCGGTAAATTGCAGAAGAAAGGGGACTGGCAGACAAGTTACCAGTACAAGTATATCGGCGCGAATTCCGTGGTCGGTGCGTTTAATGACAGCGACTTCGGCGGGTACAACTACGGTGGTACCGACAAGTCCGGAAGCGTTGTCAAGCTGGGCTATAACCTGACGGATTATCTGACCTTGAACGGCGCATGCTATCTTGTGCGGCCGATCACGGTGAGGGATACCACGGTGAACGGCATGCAGGTGGATCAGTCGGTGCGCCGGTTCCAAGTGGATGTGACCTATAAGTTCTAGGTTTTACACGGATTTTACATCAACCCGGATCGGGTTCGGGTAGACTGGGCCCGGTACCAAAGGAGGATTCAAATGAAGCGGATAAGCGCAATATTCGGAGTTTTAATAATGGCCGGGCTTTTGTGGGCAGGGTCCGCCCATGCGAAGCAGGATGCCAACTCGATCCAGATCAAAGGATCGGACACGATCGTAAATTTAAGCCAGGCGTGGGCCGAGGAATTCATGACGGAACATCAGGATGCCAATATCGCCGTGACCGGCGGAGGGTCCGGGACCGGGATCGCGGCGTTGATCAACGGCACGACCGATATCGCGAACTCAAGCCGCAAGATCAAGAAAAAAGAGAGCGATGACGCACAAAAGGCCGGTTACTATCCCGAAGAATTCAAAGTGGCGATCGACGCTCTTGCGGTGATCGTGAACCCGGCGAATCCCGTCAAGGAACTGACGATTGACCAGCTGTCCGGGATTTTTACCGGTAAGATCACGAATTGGAACGAGGTCGGCGGGAACAACGAGAAGATCTTGGTCCTTTCACGCGAACGGAATTCAGGAACGCACATGTATTTTCTGGAGCATGTGGTGAGGAAAGGAGCTGAGAAGGGCCCGGAGGAGTTTGCGCCGTCGGTCCTGATGATGCCTTCCTCCGAAGCGATCATTAACGAAACGGCTCAAAGCACAAGCGCGATCGGTTATGACGGCCTCGGCTACGTGACGCCGAAGGTCAAAACGATCGCAGTTGCCAAGTCAAAAGAGGGGCCCTTTGTCCAGCCTTCTAAGGAAACGGCTACCCATAAGACCTACCCGGTCTGGCGCTATCTCTATATGTACACCGGGTTCAAGCCGAAGGGCGTGATCAAGTCTTTCATCGACTTTGCCATGAGCGAAAAGGGGCAGAAGATCGTCGAGGACATGGGGTTTGTTCCTCTTCCCCCCAAGGAATAGTGTTTATTTGAAGAACTCACACAAAATAGGGACGGACCTCGCAAGAGGAAACGGGGTCTGTCCCTGTAAGTTTTGAAGGTTCTGACCATGACGAGGAACGATAGGCCGTGAGAAGACTTAAAGAATTGATGATAGAGAAGATCATTCTTTTAAACGGCTTTGCGTGCATTCTCTTCGTCGTTCTGATCTTTTTCTTTCTCGCCAAAGACGGGCTTGCGCTCTTCAAATTCTCCAGTCCCTGGAACTTCCTTTTTGGAACTCTGTGGAGCCCTCTGTCTGAGCCGCCGCGGATCGGCATTCTGCCTCTTTTCCTGGGATCCCTGATCGTGACGATCGGTGCAACGGTGATCTCGGTGCCGCTCGGAATGGCCTGCGCTGTTTTTATCGGTGAGATCGCCCCGAAATGGATGCGGGAGACCCTGAAGGCTGGCGTCGAACTTCTTGCCGCGATCCCAAGCATTGTGATCGGTTTTATCGGTATGACCATGCTGGGACCTGTGGTAAAGCAGCTGTTTCATTTGCCGACCGGGTTGACGGCGTTGACGGGGTCGATGGCGCTCGCGTTCATGGCGATTCCGACGATCGTGAGCATTATGGAAGACGCGATCAGTTCGGTGCCGCGCTCCTATAAGGAAGGGTCGCTCGCGCTGGGGGCGACCCATTGGCAGACGATCTATCGTGTGATCATCCCCGCCGCGTCTTCCGGGATCGTGGCGGCGATCATGCTCGGCATCGGCCGTGTGATCGGGGAGACCATGGCGGTGATGATGCTCACGGGCAATGCGTCCGTCATGCCGCAAACGATCCTCGCGCCGGTCCGCACGATGACCGCGACCATTGCCGCTGAGATGGGGGAAACGGTGCGCGGAAGCGAACATTATTACGCGCTGTTTGCGCTCGGTCTGGTCCTTTTCATTATCACCTTTGCGATCAATCTTGTCGCCGACGCCGCGCTCCACAAGAACCGGAGGCGCAAATGAAACTTTCCCAGCACGCCAAACAGAAGATCGCTTTTACGCTTCTCGGGATCGCCTCGACGGTGGTGATCGTGCCCGTGATCGTTATCTTTGTCATCCTGATCCAGAAAGGACTGCCCGCGATCAACTGGCAGTTCCTGACGGCCATGCCGCGCATGGGCATGCGGGCCGGCGGAATTTTTCCGGCGATCATGGGAACCCTCTATCTTGTTGCAGGAACGATCCTTGTGGCGCTTCCCCTGGGGCTTTTGGCCGCGATCTACCTGGTAGAATATGCGCGGAAGAATTTTCTGACACGGATGATCGAAGTCGCGATCGTGAATCTTGCCGGGGTGCCTTCCGTCGTCTATGGCCTTTTCGGGATGGGCCTTTTTGTGATCTTCCTGAAGTTCGGCGTTTCAATCCTTGCGGGATCGCTTACGCTTGCCATTATGATCCTTCCGGTGGTCATTACTTCGGCCAAAGAGGCGCTCCAAACGGTTCCGCGCTCGTTCCGGGAGGCAAGCCTTGCGCTTGGAGTGAGCAAATGGGAAACGATCCGCTGCGTAGTGCTTCCGAACGCGCTCCCCGGTATTTTGACCGGGACGATCCTGGGGATCAGCCGCGCGGCGGGGGAGACGGCCCCCATTCTTTTTACGGTTGCGGCGTTCTATCTCCCGAGACTTCCCAAGTCGGTTTTCGACCAATGCATGGCACTTCCTTACCACCTTTATGTGCTTTCGACGCAGGTCCCGAACGTCAAGCCGGCGCTCCAATACGGGACCGCGCTCGCGCTAGTGGGAATGGTTTTTCTGCTTAACCTCATTGCGATCATCGTTCGCGCGTATATCCGGAGTAAAAAACAATGGTAGAGCCCGTGCAAGACAAGATCATTATTGAAGATCTGAACATTGATTACGGGGGCGTGCCCGCCCTAAAGCACGTGAGCTTTTCCGTAAAAGACAAAGAGATCCTTGGCGTGATCGGTCCGGCCAACAGCGGTAAAACTTCTTTTCTCCGCGCGATGAACCGGTTGAATGATCTGGACCTTTCCTGTCACAGGACGGGTTCGATCAAACTGAACGGCAAGGACATTAATTGCGAGATGGATGCCGAAGAAGTGCGGAAAAAAGTGACCATGGTGTTCGCGCTTCCGCTTCCGCTCCCGATGTCGATCTTTGACAATGTCGCGTATGGCCCGCGGCGGCATGGAACGAAGGACAAAAAGAAGCTCGAAATGATCGTAGAGCGGAGCCTTAAGGCCGCGTTCTTGTGGGACGAAGTGAAGGACCGGCTTGATTCGTCGGGAATGAAACTTTCCGGCGGGCAGCAGCAGCGGCTCTGTATCGCCAGGACCTTGGCGGTGGAGCCGGAAGTGATCCTTTATGACGAACCCTGTTCCGGTCTTGACCCGATCTCGACGGCGAAAGTCGAAGAAGCCATGCAGGAATTGAAAACCCGTTATACCCAGATTCTTGTGACCAACAATGTGAAGCAGGCCGCCCGTGTCGGGGACCGGGTGGCGTTTTTTTTGATGGGAGAACTGGTCGAGATCGACGGTGCACAAAAGATTTTTACGGCGCCGCGGGACAAGCGCACTAATGATTATTTGACCGGGAGGTTCGGATAGGGGCTGTCCCTTTTTCCGGAAAAATGAAGATGAAAAAAATAGAAACGCGTAAACTCAACCTTTTTTACGGAACGTTCCACGCGCTGATCGATGTCGGCCTCGAGATCGAAGAAAAAAAGATCACGGCCTTGATCGGTCCCTCCGGCTGCGGCAAGTCCACGCTTCTGAGGACGCTCAACCGGATGAATGATCTGATCGACGGGGTGAAGGTCACCGGAGAGGTCCTGATCGACGGCAAGAACATCTATGAGCCCGGGACCGACAGGGTCGAGCTTCGCAAGAAGGTGGGGATGGTCTTCCAGCGGCCGAACCCGTTCCCGCTCTCGATTTTCGACAATATTGCGTACGGACCGAGGACCCACGGACTTCACGACAGGTCGCGGCTTGAGGAGATCGTGGAATGGGCCTTGGTCGATGTGCAGTTGTGGGACGCCCTGAAAGACAAGCTGGACGAATCGGCGCTGGATCTTTCTCTCGAACAGCAACAACGACTTTGCATCGCGCGTGTGATGGCCGTAAAACCGGAGGTTGTGCTTATGGACGAGCCTTGCTCGGCATTGGACCCGCTGGCGACGCAGCGGATCGAAGAGCTGATGTTTGAGCTCAAAAAGAACTACACGATCCTGATCGTGACGCACAACATGCAACAGGCGGCGCGGGCTTCGGACCGGACGGGCTTCATGTTGCTGGGGAAACTCGTCGAATACGGAGAGACCAAGCAGGTTTTTACGAACCCGAAGGAAAAACAGACGGAAGAATACATCACCGGACGTTATGGATAAAAGGGGCAGAGATAATTGCTTTTAATGATGTCGGTCTTTTTTAACGAAGAAAGAGGGATGCTATGGATAGACACTTTGCGGAAGAGCTGAATACGCTGAAACAGAAATTATTTCAGATGGGGCTGCTGGTGGAAGGTGCCATCGAGAAATCTTTCGAGGCGCTGACCGAGCGTTCCGAAGACCGTGTGAAGGAGGTCTTCGAGAACGAGAAAGTCATTAACCAGCTTGAGATTGAGATCGATGAGAAGGGGCACACGCTTCTGGCGCTCGTTCAGCCCATGGCAGGCGACCTCCGGCTCATTACGATGATCCTCAAGATCAACACGGACCTGGAGAGGATGGGGGATCACGCGGTGAATATTGCGGAGAAAAGCCAGTATCTGATCGGGCAACCGCCGCTTAAAGTGGACTTCCCGCTGGCGGATATGGCGGAATCCACGCAAAAGATGGTCCGGGACGCACTGGACTGTTTCATGAATGAAAATATCGATCTTGCCCGCAAGGTGCTCGAAAGTGATGACAAGATCGACGATTACAATGACGGGCTGTTTGCGGATATGGTCGCGCTTATGGAAAAAGATCCGTTATCCATCCGCCGCGCCCTGAATGTTCTGATGATCGGACGCAATCTCGAGCGCATCGCCGATCTTTCCAACAATATCGCCGAAGATACGATCTACCTTAAGCAGGGCAAAGAAGTCCGTCATCACTTCGAATCTACGTAATCAAGAACAAAGGGAACAGGGACCATTCCCCAGTCATTAGGTCTGCCCCCTTTGGCGTCAGGCGGGGAAGAGAACGGAGAAGGACGAACCTTTGCCGGGTTCGCTCTTGCAGCTGATGCGGCCGCCGTGGTTTTCCATGATGTGTTTCACGATCGCGAGGCCGAGCCCTGTGCCGCCGAGCTCCCGGGAGCGGGCCTTGTCGACACGGAAGAACCTTTCAAAAATACGCGGGAGGGCATGGGGCGGAATCCCGGTTCCAGTGTCTTCGATTGTGATGACGATGCCCTGAGCTTCCCGTGCAGCGGTCAGGATCACTTTACCGTTCTCCCGGTTAAACTTGATCGCGTTGTCGATCAGGTTCGTGAAAACCTGCCGGATCTTGTCCTTGTCGCCGTTCATTTGTAAAGTTCCCGCGCGGGGCAAGCAGTTTTCGATCGACACTTTCCCTTCATGGGCCCGGAGTTTGAATCGTTCCAGCACTTCTCCCGCTTCGACCGAAAGGTCCAGGAGCTCTTTTTTGAGAGGAACGATGCCTTGCTCAATTTCGCTTAGGGTAAGCATGTCTTCCACGAGGCGGCCGAGACGCGCGGCATCTTCCTGCATGATTCTAAGGAAACGTTCGCTTGCGGCAGGGTCTGTGATGGCTCCGCCCAGAAGGGTTTCGATAAACCCCTGGAGAGAGGTAAGGGGGGTTCGCAATTCATGCGAGGCATTTGCGACGAATTCTTTCCGGACATTTTCGAGTCGGCGGAGTTCCGTGATATCGTGGAAGACAAGGATGATCCCGATGTCGCGGGTCTGCTCCCCCAGCGGCACAACGCTTAGAAGGAGGATTTTTTTTGTCACCGGAAATTGAATTTCCTCGGTGAGGGTTCTTTTCTCTTGGATCGCGCGCTCGGAGATCTCCTCAAGCCGGGGATGACGCGTGAGCTCGATCAGGCTTTTCCCTTGGGCGCGCTTGCTTTCAAACCCAAAAAGTTTTTCAGCATTCGGGTTCGCGGCGGCGAATTGCCTGCGGTGATCGATCGCGATCACGGCCTCCGTCATATTGGAAAGGATCGCAGAAACCTTGTTTTTTTCCGCCTCAAGATCGCCGATCCTTGCCCGGAGCGTAGCCGCCATGCGGTTCATCGTGTCCGCGAGAAGTTTTAGCTCATCCTTGCCGTTGATCAGGATTCTTTCGGACCAATCCTCCTTCGCAAAACGTTCGGCGACGGAAGTGATCCTGCGGATGCGGTTTGTGAGGCGGTTTGAGAAAAGGATGCCGGCGATCAGGATGATGAGGATCCCGAGGAGCGTCGAAAGAAGAATAGATTTTCTGGCGGTCGTGAGCACCCGATCGACGAGTTCAATCGGCATGGCGGTCCGGACCACTCCCGTGATGGTGTTTTGATCGAGGATCGGGAGGGCGACATAGAGCATCTTTTTTTGAAGCGTGGTGCTGTAACGGACGCTGGTGCCGGTTTCTCCCCGCAAGGCGGCAGCGATTTCCGGGCGGGTCGCGTGGTTGTCCATTTGCGGGATCAAGGACGGGGACTCCTCTGAATCCGCGAGAACTTTTCCGTGAAGGTCAATTACGGTGATCCGGCTTTCGTTGACGCGAGCGATCTTTTGAATCTGTTCCTGGAGTTCCGCGGGTTCTTTCAGCCGCGGGGCGTTCAGTTCACGGACGAGGAGCGATTGCCGGACCAGGGAGTTTTGTAATTGGTCAAAGTTTCGTTCTTCAAGGGTTCGGGAGAGGTTCCAGTCGGTTACGAGCAGGACGCTTACGAAGACGACGGCATAAAGGGCAAGAAAACGTTTTGCGAATCCGAATTTAGGAAGCGGCATCTTATGCCTCGTCGAACCGGTAGCCGACGCCCTTGACCGTCACGATCCGGTCGGCGGCTTTTCCAAGTTTTTTCCGGATCTGGGTGATATGCATATCCACCGTGCGCGTTTCAAGGTTCATCGAGCTTTCATAGCCCCATACCTTTTCGAGGAGCGTCTCCCGGCTCAGGACCCTGCCCTTGGATTCCATCAACGTCCGGAGCAGTGCGAATTCCTTGGCCGTGGTTTCTATCGCTTTGTTCTTGATCCGCAGTTCGTGTTTCGTGATGTCAAGCTCCAAGGAACCGGTCCGCAAGAGCAGAGCTTTTGGTTTTTCCTGAACCCGGCGGAGTACAGCTTTGATGCGTGCCACCAGTTCGCGCGGGCTGAAAGGTTTCGTCATGTAGTCGTCCGCGCCGAGTTCGAGGCCAACGACTTTGTCGGCTTCCGTTCCTTTGGCCGTGAGCATGATGATGGGAATACCGCGGCTTTTGTCGTTCTGCTTGAGGATCTTACAGATTTCAAGACCGCCGAGTTCGGGGAGCATGAGGTCCAGGAGGATGAGGGAAGGTTTTTCCTTAAGAGCCATGTCGAGCCCCGCATTGCCTCGGGAAGCGTTCAGGACGCGGAATCCTTCCTTTTCGAGGTTATATTTTACGAGCTCGACAATGTTCTTTTCGTCTTCGATCAACAGGACAGTTTTGTTCAGCATAACAGACCGGCTCCTTTTCTGATTCTACCATAGGGGTTTTTCTTAAAAAAGGTATAAGGGAAATGGGATTTTATTGTAGAATCTGCGGAAACTTGATCTGTTCTCCCTAAGGAGGCTCATGAAACGTTTTTCCGTAGTTTGTTATCTGGGGGTTGTTCTTTTTCTGATTAACCTGCTCGGGATGCCGTCTGCTGCCGCGATGGCTACCAAGGATGAAGGGTTCGGCATCTGGAATACGTTTGATGTTGAAAAGAAACTGAATGCTCATTGGAAGATCCGCGCAGGCGAAGAGCTCCGGTACCGTGAGCATAACGGCCTTTATTATGCCGAGACCCACGTCGGTGCGAATTATCAGCCTTTCAAATATGTTTCCATGGGTGCCGAGTATCTCGAGAACCGGGCCTCTCGAAGCAAGGGAAAGGACGAGATCTGGTATTGGGAATCCGTGCCGCGCATCTATCTGACGCCCCAGTTGCCGTTCAAGGGGTTTCTCCTGGAGAACCGTAGCATGCTGGAATTCCGGATCAGGGAGGACGCGCGATTTGCGATGCGGTACCGGAATCTGACCGGGCTTACAGCCCCGTGGAAATGGACGCCGCTGGAGTTTCAGCCTTATACCGCCAACGAGGTTTTTTTCGAGACTCAGCGAAACGGACTCATTGAGGATCGGTACTTTTCCGGGTTCAAGATGCACTGGTGGGGGCCGATCTATGGTTCGGTCTATTACCTGCGTCACTCGGCCAAGAATGCTATTGGCAAATGGACGAATCTCAATATTTTGGGCATCGGCCTGAAATACTCCTTCTAGTTTTACTCTCCTTTTAATTTTAAACAACAAATAGACACTTCTGCATGTTCCCGGCTTTTCAAACTAGCTTTTTCCTTCAAGTTTAAGAGCTGTCAGGCAATAAATTTCAAGGATGAAATAATAGCCGTGGCGGATTGCTTTCTGCCTTTTCCGGGGGTAGACTAATGCGGGTAGGCTCTGTGACGCTTTCAGGATCAACGAATCGTTCTTTTCCGGATTTCTTCCGGAAGGAGCGTTTATGGAAAACCGGATTGACGTTCTTCCCGCCACGATCAAATTGCTTCTCATTGAAGACGATGCCGATTTTTGCGATATCCTCAGGTTTAGCCTCCGCTCCGAACAGGATCCTCCGTTTCAGATCGAGAATGCCCCGACTCTTGCCGAAGCTCTCAAATTTCTTCAGCAGAAACATTTCGATCTGATTCTCTTGGATCTTGGCCTTCCGGACAGCCGCGGGGTTGAAACTTTTGACCGCCTTTTCTCGGAACATAAGGAAATTCCCTATGTCATCCTGAGCGGCACAGATGACGAGCATTTGGCGCTTGAGGTGGTTCGCAAGGGGGCGCAGGATTATGTCGTCAAGGGGAAGGCGGATAAACATACGCTTGTCCGTATTTTGAGATACGCGCTGGAGCGGCATCATCAGAAAAAAGAAGTCGAAGAACTTAACGAACGACTCGAAAAGCTTTCCATCCTGGACCCGCTGACCCAGCTTTTGAACCGGAGAGGGCTTCAGCGGATGCTTGTCCGGGAGCTTCAAATCTCCGGCCGCGAGGGAACGAACCTCGTGGTGATATTGCTGGATCTCGATGATTTCAAGGAGATCAATGATACGTTCGGCCATGCGGCGGGGGACATTGTTCTTCAGGAGGTCTCGAAGGTCCTCAAAAAGACGGTCCGCGCGATGGATCATGTCTCCCGCGTTGGGGGGGACGAGTTCATCATTCTCCTTCCCAATACACGCCCGGCCGAGGCGGTCCATTTTTCGGAACGGTTGCGGTTTGCGATCAACCGGACGCCGATCGTTTCGAGCGGCGGCCAGGCGATCCAGACGACGGCGTCTTTCGGGGTCGTGAACGTTACCCGGCGGATGCTCTCGATCGAGGAACTTCTCGAAGCGACCCATGAAGCGCTCGCCAGGAGCAAACAGCTTGGGAAGAACCGGGTCAGTTTTGGTGATGCTTTGGCATCGGCCGGAAAAGATGTTTCCGAAATGCTCAGGTCGGGAAGCCATTTTCGCTCCGTGAAGCAGCCTATTCTGGATCTTCTCACTAAAAAACCGGTCGGCTACGAATTCCTTTCCCGGTCGGACATCCCGGGGCTTGAGATGCCGGACGAATTTCTTGGGTATAGCGCGGAAAACAATATTCTTTCGGCGGTGGACCACCGGTGCCTCGAGATGTCGATGACCGCGTCTTTCGGGGTGTCTCCGAAATATGAAAAACACATTAATCTCTTTCCTTCTACGATTTCGGGTCTTCAGAAAGAGGAGCTGAATCGGTTGTTCCCCCCGGAGAACCTTGTCGGGCACTATTGCGTCGAGATCAGCGAACAGCAGATCCTTGGCGACCCGTCCTATCTGGTGGCCATGGTCAGCGAATTTAAGAAACGGGGGATCCGTATAGCGATCGACGATGTCGGTTTCGGCCGGAGCTGTCTCGAAAGTTTGATCCTCTTGCAGCCGGATGTCATCAAGATCGACAAGAAGATCGTCAAGGACATCAGTCGCGATAAAGGACAGCAGGAAGTCCTGCGCCGTCTGCTGCACGTGGTGGAGAGCCTGGATGCCCGGATCATTGCCGAGGGGATCGAAACCCGGGAGGACCTCGAGACCCTTAAGGCGCTCGGCGTTCGTTACGGTCAGGGATTTCTTCTTGGCGAGCCCGCCTGAAAAGTCCGCCAATATTCCCGAAAAACACTCATATTTTCGGTAATTCTCTTTCTTGGAAATCCGCGGCTTTGTGCTACAATACGCCTTCCATTTTACGGAATCATCTGCAAAAGGATCTCCCGGGATGCTTTTTTAAATGGCGAAGAACGAAGCAGTTGAAACGGACATTTTAGTCGTCGGCGGCGGGGTTGCCGGGCTTGCTTTTGCGATCCGGCTTGCCGATCTTGCCGCGACCGAAGGGCAGTCTCCCAAGATCCTTCTTCTGGAAAAAGGTTCCTCGCTCGGCAGTCATAATCTTTCCGGCGCTGTGGTCGATCCTTCGACCTTGAAAGCGCTCCTTCCCGATATTCCCGAAAAAGACCTTCCTTTTGAATCGCCGGTCACGAAAGACGAGTTCTATCGCCTGACGGCAAAGGGTGCGATCAAAATGCCTTTCACGCCGCCTTTTATGGCGAACAAGGGCAATTTTGTCACGTCACTCGGCCGGTTGGTCCGGTTCCTTGGTGAGGTTGCCGAAAAGAAAGGCGTCCAGGTCTACCCGGGATTCAGCGTTGATGAAATTCTCTATGAGAACGATAAAGTCATTGGCGCGAAGACGATCGATACCGGCGTCGACAAGCACGGCAAGCCGATGGACAATTACCAGTCCGGAACCCGTGTCCATGCGAAGATCACGATTCTGGCCGAAGGTTCACGGGGGAGCCTTTCGACGGAATTTATTCGCAAGCATGAGCTTCAGGGTTTTAATCCCCAAGTCTACTCCACCGGCGTCAAAGAGCTCTGGGATGTTCCCGAAGGGACGTTTGAAGCGGGCCGCGTGATCCACACGCTGGGTTATCCTTTCGCGTTCAACCATTTTGGCGGCGGTTTCGTCTATGGGATGAGTAGCCGGCAGGTCGCGGTCGGGATCGCGGCGGCACTCGATTACAAAGATCCCACCTTCGACGCGCACGCGGCGCTTCAGCTCTACAAGAAACATCCGATGGTCGCGAAGATCCTCGAGAAAGGCAGGATCCTCAAATACGGCGCGAAAACGATCCCCGAAGGCGGGCTGTTCTCGCTTCCGAAACTTGTCCGGGACGGCGTCATGATCGTCGGCGATTCCGCGGGGTTCCTTAGCATGCCGAGCCTCAAGGGGGTCCATCTTGCGATCGAATCGGGGATGTTGGCCGCCCAGGCGGCGTTCGAAGCGCTGAAAAAGAACGATACTTCCGCAAAAAGCCTTAGCCTCTACGAAGAGCTTTTCAGGAAAAGCGCCGGCTATAAGAACCTGAACCGCGTCCGCAATTTCCGCGCGGGGTTTGGTTACGGGATGATCTTCGGAGCGTTTCATTTTGCGACGCAGATCCTGACCGGCGGGCGAGGGATTACGCCGTCCGGCAAGATGAGGCTTCATGAAGATGCGGCTTGCTACACGAAACTTTCGGATGTGAAGGACCCGTTCCCGAAGAAGTTCGCTAAAGAACTCGCGTTCGACAAAAAGCTTACTTTTGATAAGGTTACGGATGTTTTTTATTCCGGTTCCAAGCACGACGAAGAACAACCGTGCCACTGTCATGTCCTGGACATCAAACTTTGCCGGGACATCTGTATCCCGAAATACGGCGGGCCGTGCCAACATTTTTGCCCGGCCGAGGTCTATGAGATCGTGACGGATCCGAAGACCGGGAAAAAGGATCTCCATCTTCACCCGGCCAATTGCGTTCATTGCAAGACTTGCGATATCAAGGATCCGTTCGGCAACATCCGGTGGGTTACCCCGTATGGCGGTGACGGACCGGAATACGAAAATATGTAAAATAGAGTGACGGGTAACGAGAGACGGAAAAAGCTCGTTACGCGTTGTGCGTCATACGCGACTGAGGATTTATGGGTCTAAAAATTATCACCTTAATGAAACAAGTGCCGCTCCCGACGGAGATGCGCATGGGTGCCGACGGTCTTATGGATCGGACGAAGGCCAAATCCATGATCAACGCGGATTGCGCGTTCGGCTTGGAGCAGGGTCTTCAGATCCGCAAGCATGTTCCCGACGCGGAAATGATCGTGATCTCGATGGGGCCGCCGAGTTTTGAGCAGTCTCTGAAAAGGGCGCTTGCGATGGGTTACGATCGAGCGGTCCTTCTTTCCGACCGGAAACTCGGCGGCTCTGATACGTTCGCTACCGGTTATGCTATTTCTTCTTTGATCAAGAAACTCGGCCTGGGGAATGACCCCTACATTATTTTCTCGGGGCGGCAGACGACGGACGGCGATACCGCGCATGTTCCCTCCCAGACGGCCGAGAATCTCAGGATCCCTCAAGCGACGTTTGTAGAAAAGGTTGAATGGCAGGGCGATCATCTTAAGGTCCGCCGTATTATCGAAGGCGGTTATCAGATCCTGCGGCTTCCCATCCCGTGCCTTATTTCGATCGCTCCCACGGCGACGCCGGCCCGCCGGCCCTCCCTGGAAGGCGCGATCCGCGCGCGGAATACAAAGCTAGAAGTTTGGACGCTTGATCAAACCGGCGCCGATTCCGGGATCGTCGGCATCAATGGTTCGCCGACGCTTGTCGCCAAGGTCGTGGATATTCTGAAGGACCGGCCGCCCGTGAACATGATCTCCGGACACGAGGGGAAAGATCTCGCGGACGGTCTTGTTGCGGAAGTCGAGAAGATCAAAGATCAGATCGCCGGCGGTCACGCGGCTCATTCCGCCCAGGGAGGAACGCAGCAGTCTTCCTCTCTCGGAAAAGCGACTGCGGATTTTCCGCGTGTGGATTTCCGTGGCGGCGCTCGTGGCGTTCTCACCTGGATCGAGATGCACGGGCAAATTCCTGCGCGTTCCTCGATGGAAATCCTGAATCCCGCCCGCAGACTTGCCGATCAGCTTGAGACCAAAGTCCGGGCCGTGATCATCGGCCACAACGTCAAAGGGGCAGCGCAGGAAGTGATCGAGCACGGCGCCGACGAAGTGGTGCTCGTAGACGATCCGCGGCTTAAGGAATATAGCATTCTTCCGACTGCGGCGATTCTTTCTCAGATCATCGAGAAAAACCGTCCTGAGATCGCATTATTCGGCGCCACGACCTCGGGCCGTGAACTGGCGCCGCGTCTCGGAAGCCGCGTGAAAGCGGGCGTGACGGCCGATTGCACGAGCCTTGAGATCGGCGAATATGCCCACCGGTTGAAAAAATCCATTTTTTATCCGTGCCTTGAGTCCATCCGCCCGACCTACGGTGAGAGCAAGCTCGCGACCATTATCGGTTTCTGGTGTCCTCAAATGGCGACGGCCCGGGCGGGCACGTTCAAGATCCTGCCGCGCGATATCGGGCGCAAGGGGATCGTGAGCGAATTCAAACCGGTGCTGACGGACAAGGATTTTATCGTTGAAATTCTCGAAACCAAACGTGAAGCGGGCGGTGGGGACAATCTTTTTGTGGCGGACATCGTTATTTCCGGAGGCCGGCCTGCCGGCGAGCACGATGACTTCAAGTTGATCAAAGAGCTGGTCGAAGCGCTCCGGGAAAAAGGGATCAACGCGGATTGGGGCGCAAGCCGTCACGCCGTCGACAACGGTTACGCGCCGTACGCGCGCCAGGTTGGACAAACCGGAAAGACCATTCGCCCGAAGCTCTATATTGCCGTTGCGATCTCGGGGGCCATTCAGCATTTGGCAGGCATGAAAGAGTCGGGCAAGATCATTGCGATCAACCAGGACCCGCAAGCCGCGATCTTTCGTCATGCGGATTTCGGAATGGTTCGCGATTACCGGGAAGTGCTTCCCGCGTTGATCGCGAAAGTGAAGCAAGGTTTTACGTTCGGACTTTCGTCCGGCAAATAAGGTCCGGGATCCGGACCGCGCCTTTCATGAAGCAGATCCTTCTGGGGGATTATGCTGAAGAAGTGCATCGCATGGACCGCCTTGGCGCTTATTCTTTCCGCGAATGCTTTTGCCGCGGAGGAGGCCGGGGGAAAAGCACTCAATAACGGGCAGGATGTCACCCGCCTGCTTGCCCGCTTCAACGTTTGCTATTCGTGCCAGCTTCTTGCCAAGAAATTCTCCAAAGATACTTTTATTTTTCGCACCGATCGGCCTTTTCGGATCAACGAACATTGGCAGATCGGGACGCGCCTGGATCTTCCCGCCGTTCTCACCCATAAAAGAACCGCCCAGGGGTCCGAGGGGTCTTACAAGTTTGGTTTGGGAGACACGCTCTCCCAGGTTCTATTAATCCGGGAGTTTGATCCTTTGGGGTCGGCCGCGGCCGGCACGCAATTCGTTTTTCCGACGGCACGCACCGACCAGATGGGCGACCGAAAATACCCGATGGTACCGACCGCGGGTGTTCGCACGCTGCTGCCGGAATTAAGTGACGGGAGCTTTGGGGCGTTGTTGATGCGCTACACGATTGATTATGCCGGGTCCTTTTATTAGAGAGTGCTGAAATAATGTTCAGTTGAAAAAGGAGGAAAGCATGGCGCGGGCGACGATCGGAAAAGAGATTTATTGCGTTGCGAAAGATGAAACGGGATTGTTGGGGCGGACGATCTTTGCGTTGGCACAGAAGAACATCTTTATCGTTCACCTGACGGCACACACGGAAGACGACAAGGGGCATCTCCGGCTTATTGTTTCGACCGGCGATTTTCAGAAAACAAAGGAAAGTATCGCTTATTTCATCCCCGAGATCGAAGAACGGGAAGTTCTGATCGTGGAGTTTGAGAACAAGACAGGCACCCTGGCCGAGGTCGCCAAGGTCCTCGGGCAAAATGGGATTCACGTCGAGTCGGTGTACGGGACCAGTTCGGACGGTTTCAAGATCGTCGGCGTTTTTTCGACCGCCAACAACCCAAAGGCGTGCGAGCTTATCAATATGACCAGTGGCCGTTCCGGCTTCTAACCCGTGTTGCGGAACAGCCGTCAAAAAGCCACTTTTAAAATAAAGGGAGAGTGTTTATGAAAATTCTTTTGCGAACGTTGTTGGGGCTCATTCTTTGGGTGTTGGTATTCGGGGTTTTCCCCGCACATGCGATCTTCGGGATCCGTGCCGCGAGAACGGCGATTGCGGCCCGGCGGGCCCAGAAGGCGGTGTCTTCACCCAAGACCGAGCCGACGGCTCCGGAGACAGCGACGGGAAAACTGGCCCGCCAGGAAAAACAAGACCTTGAGGACGATATTCCGTAAAAAAAAGCCGGTATGAAAAGAATAAGGAAGATTCGGAAACTGGCGGGGTCCTCGACGCCGGTGATCGAAGATATTCCCGAGATGTGGAACCAGTACGGGTTTACTTCGATGCTCGGGTTGACGAACGCGATACATCTTCAAGCGCTTAATAGGGCCGTTGCGGCGGCGTTTTTGTTTACAACCACGGAAAATTTCCGGCAGGCTCGCTTAACAACAATCTCTGGTCGTATGCGGGGCCGGTAAACTTATTTAGCTCAGAAAATTGCCGGTCAGTTTGAGTGTTCAGGGTTTGTATAATGTGGTCCACCCCCGGTATCAGGCCGACTGGACCCTGCGGCCCAACGTCCAGCGCCTGTTCCCGAAGAAAAAGTAGCGTTTTTCTGCTTCCGCAAGGACGTACGGGTCTTGACGCCCGCAGAACTTAGACCTAAAATCCAATAAGGTTTTGCCGATAAAGAGGGATGTCTTTAAACGATTAACAAGGAGGGGTTATGCTCAGGAAGATTTCAACATTATTGGTCCTTACCACCCTGCTGGTCTCCGTGAGTGGCGTTGCGTATGCCGCGGAAGCGGACAAGGGCGAGAAGAGCCTGACGCGCGGTGCGGCGTCACTCGTATTGCCCGGCTGGGGGCAATATCTAAACGGTGAGATGGAAACCAAGGGAGGGAAGGTCAAGACCGGTGTGATGGTCCTGATCGAGGTCGGTGGTATTGTGACGACGATCCTGCTTGGAACGCTGGTCGGTTATCCTGTGATCTGGGTTGGTATCGGGATACTGATGTTCAACCACATCTGGAGCGCAGCGGATGCCTACGCTAAGGCGCCGACAGGACCCGAAGTCGCGATGAAGGGCGATAAAGTCGGTCGCTAATTCTTTGGAGCCACTGAGTTTTTCCAAAAAAAGCAGGCTGCGTACGATCAGCGGCCTGCTTTTTTTGTCTTTTCTGTTCTCGGGTTTTTCGCTTTCTTCCTCCCAGTCCGAAGGCCGCGCTTTTCCGCTTCCGGGAAGTTTTGAAGACGTCTGGACCGCCACGCTCGCCACGCTTGAGGACGAAAAGATCCCGGTTGCCATTGCTAAAAAAGAAGACGGTTACATCCAGACCGCGACTTTTCCGCTTTATAAAAAAGAATACAAGGAATGGGCGAAGGCTCCGATGCTTTCCTCCCAGGGTTTTTGTGCGCTCGAGATCGGGATCGTTGAAAAAGATCCCACCATGACGGTGATCGGCATCAAGGCCTATTTCAAGCGGAAAAGCGGGCTGTCGTCCAGGGTTTTGAGCCGGAAAACGGACAAGTCCCGCGGCGTTTTTGAGGGGCTGCTTGGGTACCGCATCCACGAAAAGCTTGTGCAGACGAAATATCCCAAAGTCAAAAGCGTGATCCTCGGTTGCGATCTTCATTATGAGGACAAGATCGCGCAATATGTGATCGCCGGGGTCGAGGAACACCAGTTGGCCTATGAACAAGGCCTTCGTAACGGGGACATTCTCTACAAAATCGATGGCCAGGAGGTAACGCCCGGGAACCTTTTCGGATTTCTTATGAACCTCCAGGGGGAGGCTCACAAGAATTTCACGGTCGTGCGTGACAAAGAAGAAGTCCAGCTTCCGGTCAGTATTTTTTATTTGAATCCTGACGCCCCGCACCTGGGGTTCCATGTGGGGCGGGATCCCAGGACCCGGGATTTTAAAGTGACGGAAGTAAGGGAAGGGTCTCCGGCGTCACGGGAAGGTCTTTTGCCGGGGGATGTCCTTTTGAAAGAGAACGGGGTCTTTCTCGATAGCTGGAAGAATTATTACCGGGCGATCCTTGCGGAGCAAGAAGGTACCCCCCAGATCTTTGAGGTCCGGCGGGGGGACA
>DAOPYQ010000010.1:0-68491 GCA_035352955.1 Candidatus Omnitrophota bacterium | reverse complement strand
TTCTAACACCCGGAGACTCAACTTTCAACTGGCCCAGTTTTTGGGGGGAAGGTCACAGAGACTTCACCAAAACCTACGACATGAGCACCTTCACGAACCGTAAAAGTTGCGCCTTTAATCAACTTCTCATAGCTAACCTTTGGGTAATACATCAATGCTAATTCATACACCCCTTCTTTATCAGGAATAATAGGCGTGGGACCACTCACAAAAGCAACTCCTAGGTATTCCTCGATTAATTCATTGGAGTGCAGTTTAGTATTACGTATGATTGCGTTACGAATATCTGGATCCTGAACAACAAGATGCGGCATATAGCGAGAAGCTTTATTAACTTCAGGCATCTGGGGTCGGCCCCCTTCTTTCTCTGACAAAAATGTTATTTTAGCTTTAATAGTCGGCATGCGACTTTCCCCAATCCGATTGGCTTTTGACCTTCCCCAAGACAGTGGACGGTTTATTAAGCAGCTTACTGTCCCCGAAAATAAAAATATATATGAGGGTAAATAGAATCGCTGGAATTAAAAACCCCATATAGCGGGTTTTTGAGAGGATGAAAATTCATCATGGACCTCCATTTATCCTAAAGATGCCAAAGCCTTATAAAGTGAAACGGTCATCGTGCGAGGCAATCCAAAAGCCGCGACCATGCCGTGCGTGTCTATTGGAAACAAGCAACACCGGTTCCACGCGTTTATTTTGCCGCAACAACAAGCATTTCAAAATCTTCTGTCGTTAGTTTATCTTTTCTCGAAAATGCGCCGAGTTTTGCTCCCAAAATATCGATTTTCTTAAATCCGAGACTTTTGAGAAGCCAGGTTATTTCACTGGGCACATAATAACGCTCATTGCACTTCAGTTCTTTTTTGTTGCCCGAGTCGTCTTCAAAGACAACGGCGTTATGATCACGAAAAGTCATCAGATCAAAGGAGCACTCCTTGCACTGGGACTGGCCTTCCTTCTGCGCCGACTTATAAAATTCGCTGACCGAATGAAACAGCGGGAACAATCCGTTTAATGCGGTAAAAATGAGCTTGCCTTTACTTTTAAGCGCCTTTGCTGCGTTCTTGAGGATCTCAAAATTCATCTCATCCGTTTCCATCAAGGAAAACCCGCCTTCGCAAATCATGATCGCCAGATCAAATTCACTTTCAAACGGCAGATTTCTGGCGTCGTGTTTCTGGAAGTCGACCCTCACCCCCGATTCTTTGGCTTTTTCGACTGCCCTCGCAATCTGCGATTGGGATAAATCAACGCCGGTCACGCCATATCCCCTTTTTGCCAATTCGATCGAATGACGGCCGGTGCCGCAACCGATATCAAGGATTTTCAGGGATTGATCGCGGTCAATCTCACCTTCAATAAAATCACATTCGCCCAATGTGCCTTGGACAAAACACTCTTTATCATATTTGTGGGCGTAATTCTCAAATAATGCTTCATACCATTGCTTCATAATGTTTTACCTGCTTAAAGTTCAAATGAAATCAGTCGAGGCGGACGAAATCAAGTGCCCCTAACGTTAAATCGAAGCCACAAGTTTCGATTTCTTTAACGTCCCAAAACAATTGGCTTTGGGAGAGAATTCGGCGCCTTCCGTTCGTTTCACTCACTTCAGGTCGGCCACTCGTACTTACGATCATGACATGAGTCATTATTGTACACAAGCGCTCTCTTCAAATCCCCGCCGTAGAAACAAAAATACCCGATGATTTAAAACCATCGGGTATTTTTGGCGTCCCTAGGATGTCATGGAACCGCGATCCTCTCGGGACGAATGGGCGAAATTATAATCGAAGCGCTACATTATATCCAGCAATTATGGGAGATCGGAGATGCCAGATTATCCGACTCTTTGCCCATGTCTTGAGGTCATCATGAGGCAAAATGAGCCGAATTTTGTCCAATTTGTCCAGTTTTAGAGAGGTTGATTTATACTTAACTTATTATTGATAAATGAGATGCGTTTGTCCAACCTCGTCGAAGTGGACATTTTCATAGACCGACATCAAAAGAGGGGCTTGGAGAGGCAGCGGCTTTCTCTGCTTCTTTCTCCTTCCAGTACTGCTTTTCAATACCCTCCGCAAGAATACCTATGATCTCCATGTTCTGTCTTGTCTTGGTCTCAAAAACATGGACGGCATACTCTTTGGGAACCCGGATCGTGCAATTATAATTAATTGATTCCCTCTTCCCCTCCTCCGCTTTTGGCTCTTCAGCATTTAGCTTCTTCCGCTTTCCACGCTTCGGAAGATCAAGATAAGCCTCCATAGAATGCAGGAATGTAATATCTATCAGATCACCCCGAAGACTGCCTAAATACCCATCGAATTCTTTCCGCTTGTCCTTGCAGCAGAAGAACTGTTTATCTGCAAAAAGAACATCCCAAAATGAAAGATTCGGCGTTTCCTTTCCTCCAATCGTGATTAACCCCTGCAATCCATTCTCTAGCTCAACAACCCGCTGCTTTTTAGATCCGGGCAAAGGTTCTTTAGCGACTCTTTCAATCTCCGCATCTTTTTCTCTCTGTGCGCAATCAGCACATTTGGCATGCACTTCAGATTGATCTTCAAACGGTTTTTGTTCACCCATTAGCTTCTTGCAACTGCTGCACAGGATCTTCATACCTCCACCTCTCCCAGTTTGGTTGTCTTTGAAGTTTCTCGTGTCGAAGCTCTTTTTTAAGCGAAGCGAGGATAAGACCGTCCACGGCTTTCCAGATGTAGGAGACAAATCGGACAGGCTTGAAATTCCCCTGCACGTCATAATAACGGAGGTTATAGGTTTTGATCTTGTCGTAAAGAAGGAAAATCCCCTGAGAGAGTAAGTCTTCGCCGAATCGACGGGCATAGGCCGGAAAAGCACGTTTATTGATTCGGAAGATCACGAATCCGATATGCCGAAGCACTAATTCTTCAGCTTGCGCCTTGCCGCCGCGCTTAGCTTCACGGATTAATCGTCGTTCTTCTTGGAGGGAAATTTTGGGATATTTACGGTTAATGTCTCGATAAGACTTCCACATCCCGCAACATTTTAAATTTTAAAATCCTACTGTTTTCGTTCATATATATGGCAGCCCTTATCAGCGTGAGATCCTATCTCGAACTGAATTGTTGTATGAGTAATTTGAAATTGCTTTTTGAAAAGACCTTCTAATTTCGTCTGAATCTTTCCACTATCAAAATCATTTTCAATACTAATATGAGCGCTCAATGAATCAATCCCGGAAGTAATTGTCCAAATATGAAGATCGTGAATACCTAAAACACCGTTTATCTTAAGCACCGCCTGTTCCACGGCGTTAAGGTCAATGTGCTCCGGCGTTCCCTCCAAAAGAATATGGGCAGCATCACTTAACAGGTTCCATGTTCTGGGCAAAATAAAAACCCCAATTAAGGCACTAATAATGGGATCGGCGTAATACCAACCCGTCAGAAGCATAATGACGCCAGCAGCAATAACACCCACAGATGCGAGCATATCGCTAAGGACCTCAAGATATGCTCCCTTCAGATTTAAACTTTTTTCTGAAGAACGGTGCAAAACAAACATGCTGAAGAGATTAACCGCAAAACCGGCAATAGCAACAAGAAGCATCTGCTTGCTTTGAATTTGGGGCGGATTTGCAAAGCGTTTCCATGCCTCATAAAGAATAAAAAAAGAAATCCCAAGAAGCACGAGCGCATTGATAAAGGCAGCAAGGATTTCCATACGATAAAAACCAAAGCTGTTTCTTTTGGTTGCCGGACGAGATGAAAACCAAACAGCCAACAAAGCGAGCCCCAACCCTCCCGCATCTGTCAGCATGTGTCCCGCATCGGCTAAAAGCGCGAGACTTTTGGTCAAGAAACCGGCAACCGCTTCAATCACCATATAAATTGTAGTGACTGAAAAAACCACAATGAGTTTCTTGCTATTCTCTTTTGAAGCGGACAATTCGTGCGACATAATATACCTAAATAGCTTTCGACCCTTTTTCTCCGGAAAGAATGCTGATGGCTTCTAGCACTTCCGTAACAATAATTTTACCATCCCCCTTATGACCGGTATGCGCATTTTTTGGGATGGTTTCAATGATGAGATCAACTTCATCGTCATTACAGATAATCTCTATTTTTGTTTTGGGGCTAAACTCGGTCACATCATTTTTTGAATGCTGCGGGAAGGCCGCATCTTTTTCTCTACCAAAGCCTTTTATCTCCGAAACACTCATGCCGCGAATGTGAATTTTATGCAAAGCATCCGTGACTTTTTGCAACATAAAGGGCTGAATATAAGCTTTGATTTCCTTCACTGGTACTCCTCCTCATCTTTTTGAAACCACCCATACAATACAGGCAAAACAAGTAAAGTTAGGATGGTTGACGTGAATAAGCCACCAACAACAACGGTTGCTAGCGGTTTTTGGACTTCTGAGCCGGTTCCTGTCGAAAATAAAAGAGGTACAAGGCCAAGACTTGCTACAAGAGCTGTCATTAAAACCGGCCTCAATCTCAACATGCAGCCTTGAGTAATAGCTTCATTTAAAGGCGTTCCTTCTTGTCTCAGCTGATTGATACAGGTAACAAGCACAACACCGTTCAACACGGCAACGCCGAAAAGCGCAATAAAACCAACTGAGGCAGGAACGCTTAAATAAAGCCTTGAAATCCATAGTGCCACGATACCGCCTACCATTGAGAAAGGAACATTCAAGATAATCAAAGATGCGTTTTTTAGCGAATTAAAACTCAGGAATAGCAAAAAGAAAATAATCGCGATTGTGACTGGCACAATCAACATGAGTCGTTTCATGGCGCGTTGTTGATTTTCAAACTGGCCGCCCCAGGTCACGAAATAGCCGGTTGGAAGCTTGACCTGCTTTTCGATCCTCTGCTGAGCCTCACTGACGAATCCGCCCATGTCGCGACCACGGATGTTCGCCTGGATGACAATACGCCGCTGATTGTCATCTCTGCTAATCTGTTTTGGGCCTGTAAGGATCTTTATATCGGCAAGCTGAGCAAGCGGAATTTCACCTCCCACCGGGGCATGAACAAGTAAATTGCCAATAGCTTTCACATCATTCCTGAAGGATTCCTGCAACCGAACAAAAATATTAAACCGTTTCTGGCCCTCGAATACTTCTCCTGCCGCCTCTCCACCGATAGCCGTGCGAATAATTTCTTGAACATCGGCCACATTGATTCCGTATCTTGCGATTTTCTCGCGGTCAATCGCGATGACTAACTGAGGCTGACCCGTGACTTGTTCGGTCTGGACATCCGCTGCCCCACGTATCGATTGAATAATTTTGGCAATTTCATTTCCCTTTTGGACAAGAATATCAAGATCATCACCAAAAAGATTTATGGCAAGCTGGGCTTTAACCCCTGAAATCAATTCGTCGACACGAATTGCAATAGGTTGGGAAATATTGAGTGAAATGCCAGGGTACTGCGAAATCTTCTCCTCCAATTTTTTAATAAATTCATCCCGCGAGTGGGCGGTCTTCCATTCCTTTTGAGGTTTTACATCTACAAATATTTCGACATTGTTAACGGGTTCAGGATCGCCGCCGATTTCAGCACGCCCAACCCTTGAAATAGCATTCTTGACTTCTGGGAATCCTAGAAGGAGTTTTTCGATTTTTCCACTGATCGCAATAGCTTCATTCAGCGATGTACTCGGTGCCATTGTTGCCCGCACCATAAATGTTCCTTCATCCAAAACAGGAACAAATTCCGTTCCCAGAAAAGGTATCAGCAAAAGGCTCCCAATAAGACATGCCGAAGCGATTGTAATAACCCTTTTCCGGTTGTTCAAAGCGCTGTTGAGAAGAGGGATGTATCGTTGCCTTATCCAACTTACGATTTTCGGTTCATGTTCTGAGCCTCCTTTTTTAAGGAAAAAAGCGCACAGAACTGGAACAACGGTCAAAGAAAAGATAAGCGATCCAAGCATTGCAAAGCTGATTGTGAAAGCCATCGGGGTGAAGAGTTTTCCTTCGACACCTTCAAAAGTGAAAATAGGCAGAAAAACAATAACGATGATTCCGATGGCAAAAACAATGGGTTTTCCCATTTCTTGAGCCGCACGCAATACAACGTGAATCACAGATTCATCATTTCCGTTGTGCTCCGAGAGATGGCGATAAATATTCTCCACCATTACAACGCCGCCATCGACCATCATACCTATCCCAATGGCGAGCCCCCCCAAAGACATGAGGTTTGCGGAGAAACCACCGATCTTCATCAAAGTAAAGGCAACCAAACAGGAAAGGGGCAGAATTGCAGTAACAATCAACGCTGTGCGAACATTACCCAAAAAGAGGAAAAGAATGATCACAACCAAAACAATACCGATGATAAGGGCGTCACGAACAGTCTCGATACACTTCGCCACAAGATCAGCCTGATCATAAAATGGAACGATTTTGACCCCTTCGGGCAAAATCTTATTAATTTGAGAAACTTTTTCTTTGACGGCCTTGATAACTTCTGCCGTATTTTCTCGAATGAGTTTTAAAACGATGCCGGTAACTATTTCACCATTACCATTTCTCGAAACGGCCCCTCTCCGGATTTCAGGGCCAAATTGAATATTGGCCACATCTTTTAAGTAAATAGGTGTTTGTTCGTTTGTCCCGATAACAATACGGCGCAAATCTTCAATGTCTTTGACCCATCCCAATCCACGGACGAGATATTCTTCGGAATTTTTCTCAATAAAACTTCCGCCGACATTGGCATTATTCGCTTTCAAAGCGTTGATGACCTCGTTAAGGTGAATGTCATATTTCCTTAAAAGATCGGGATTAATCTGCACCTGATATTGTTTTACCTTTCCTCCGAAACTCAATATTTCAGTCACGCCCGGAACGGTTCGCAGATTAAACTTCACAATCCAGTCCTGGATACTACGAAGTTCGGTTAGATCCTTGCCTTTTCCCTCGACCACGTACTGATAAACTTGCCCCAATCCTGTCGTGATGGGCCCCATCTCGGGTTCGCCAAGTCCCTGAGGAATTTCTTCTTTTGCCTTTTGCAATTTTTCGAGAATCAACTGGCGGGCAAAATAGATATCGATGTTGTCTTTAAAATAAACGGACACCATGGACAAACCAAATGCAGAAATTGACTTTACTTGTTTTACACCGGGAATACCGTTGATCGAAACCTCGACAGGATAAGTGATCAAACGTTCGACTTCCTCAGGAGCAAGCCCTTCCGACTCCGTAACGATTTGAACCATCGTAGGCGTTACGTCAGGAAAAGCATCAATGGGCAAGCTTTTCATCGAACGGATGCCGATTCCAACGACAACAAGTACCATGATAACGATTAATAAACGTTGCCTGAGACTAAATTGAATGAGCCAATTAATCATAAAATCCTCAATCCTCCCCGAAAGTACTTTTTAGGAGTTCTGATTTAAGCTGAAAACTCCCCTGAGATACAACGTTGTCGTTTTCGGATAGACCTTCTTTGATTTCAGTAAAATTTCCCGAGGCTCGCCCGACTTTAACAACCTTTAAGACAAAATCCTCTTGAGAAGAAGGAACGAACACCCCGGGCTTATCCTCCACGGAAACGATCGAATTGCTTGGTGCAAGAATCGCTGATTCAGTTGAAGTCTCGATAACATCGCCCGTCACAAACATCCCGAATTTAAGCAGATCTTTTTCATTATTGATATTCACCCGGATCTTGATCGTCCGTGATTTCTCATCGACGTTCGGAGAAATGAAAGCCACTACTCCTTGGAATTCCTCATCCGGATAAGCGATGGACTTCACGATGACTTTTTGCCCTAATTTCACTCTGGCAATATCTTTTTCATAAACATTAAAACTTGCACGAAGCACATCCGGATTAACGATCGTCATAACAGAAGTGATGCTGTCCACAGATTCGCCCACTTTGATATAGCGTGCGAGGATAACTCCGTGATCAGGAGACGGGATTTTTATCGTTTTGCCATCTTTCGCGGTGACTTCAAAAAGAGGTTCATCTTTTTGAACTGCCTCACCAATCTCTTTAAAGAACGATTTTAAGGTTCCGGATTCAGGAGATGTAAGGTGTAGCGCTTTTTCAGTTTCTTGGGCGATTTCCCCGATAACCTGTATCCTGTTTTCAAGCGGCGCTTTTTTCACTTTCTCAATTTTTAAGTCGATTAATTTTTGTTGCTCAACGGTCAAATGAACGGTCGGTAATTGATTTTCTTTTTTTTTCGCTTCTTCATTTTTTTTGCCTCCGCATCCAATAAGCACAAAACTCATGATTAAGCATAATATAAACGTTCGTTTCATATTTTTTCCTTTCCGGGAGTTGGCGTGGCTTGAATAACCCGTTCAAGCTCTGCCACCTTTTCTTTGTAATCTTTAAGTGCAGTAAAGTAAGCCAGACGTGTTTCTTTTATTGTTTTAATGTTCTCAAGGTATGTTAAAAATTGAACTTCTCCTGTCTCATATTGCAGGGTCACTTGTCTTAATAGTTCATTGGCTTCTTCAATCGCTTTCTTTTGAAGAAGAACCTGCTTATCGGCTAATTCGGCTTCGAGAAAAGCCTGATAAACTTCAAGCCCGACTTGTCGCTTGAGCGCCTCAAAACGCACGTTTTGTTTTTCCTTGTTTGCCTTGGCTTCTTTGATGGCACCCCAGTTAAATCCCCATAAGGGATAGGAGGCCTCAAGCAAAATAGCCGTATCGTTGTCAAAATCCGTAGTGACTCGTTCGACCCCAATCGACATTTTTGGAAAAAAGGTCTTTAAGATCGCACTCCAAAGTTCTTTTTTCTTTGAACGAAGCAGCGTCTTTTCATTCCCCACATCGGCCCGCTGAACGATTGCGCTTTCACGAATTTTTTCATATTCATAACGCAATGAGTCATAGGCGAGAGAATCCTTCAGAGAAAAGGATGATTCTACGGACCGCCCAAGCGCGAGATTAAGCTCTCCCTTGGACACTTTGAGATTTTTCTGGGCAATGAGCAAATCGTTTTCGGCACGCGAAACTTCAATTCGGGCGCGTAACGAGTCGCTTTGTAAGGCGTTACCGGCTTGGAATTTAGTTTCGACCTGTGTAAAGAACTGTCTGGTTGCCTTAAGATTTTCCTGTGCGATTTCATGAGCTTTTTCCTGTGCAAGAATCCTTGAATAAACCTCGATAACTTGTTTTCTTACTTCAGCCCATGCAAGTTGAAGCGATCCTTTTGAGATTTTCACATTATCCCGAGCAACACTTCCTCTAAGAAATCTTGTCCCTAAAGGATCAAGCGGTTGTTTGATAGAAAAGGCATCGATATTTCCTTTTCGGATCTGGTTGGAGTCTGCTTCGTCTTCCACCTTAGCATGTTTCTTCAAGCCGCCAACATCCAATGAAAATTCTGGATCTGGCAATGCTTCGGCTTGAATCCAAGCTCCTTTTGCCGCAGAAATCTCCTGTTTTGCTTCTTGCATCCTGGGATGATTGATATAGGCGATCCGCAATGCATCATTGAGGCTCAACGCATCAAATCCGATTTCATTAGCAAATATGGGCTGAACAAAAATGCAAGAAACCATTTGAATGCAAATGACCATTTTCATTAATCTCATAATTCCGCCTTCGGACTATCTTTAAAACTGGAATACGGATAAGAAAATTCAACGACAGTTGCACTGCCCGTATTCCCGTGGGACAAATAGGTTTGGATCTTAAACGCTTTTTCTTTGATCTTCACTTTGCCTTCAAGAATCCCGAGGCCCCGATTCCAAAAAAAAGGCTTCGTATCCCACAAAGTTCCATAGGTTGTTTTTCCATCAGGAGTTTCGATCTCGACATCGGCGCTTGAATAGTGAATGTTTCTTGGATTCACGTTCTTATCGTAGCTAAAAATCTGAAATAGCTGCTCATCTTCAGCAGTAGGCGTGGCTAAAAATTCGACATATCCGGGCGAACACCATTGATCGATACGCATCATTTGCCCGCCATGAGGACCTTTATTTGTTTGCGGAATTACGTCATAACGCATCAAGGCGCATCCGCTCAAAAAGAGGACTATGCCTGATAGGACAGTAATGTTGATTAAATGTTTTAGTTTCATGAAAGAACTCCGTTCCTAAACGCGACACTATTGGGACAGAAATATATCTGTAAATAAGTTATCGAAAATTTACAGACGGATAACGCGCGGGTTTAGAAAAGAGTCGGTGGATGAAAGATTGACCCGAGAGAGGGGTCTATGGGAATGTTGATGGAGGGAAGATAGACTGCATGCGTAAAATCAGGGACCCCAATTGGCAGCACAGGCTGCAGAGCGATCCACTGATGCGCGCCGGTATTGCAAATCATACATCCGTGAGAATCATTTACTGAAGAACCGGCAGCATGTTCTTGATAGGCAAACGCCGGTTCCACAAGCACACAATTCACAAAGCCGATTAAAGCAACAATGGCTAATATCCAAATAAATTTCTTACGCATGGTGCGGAATCATAGCAACCTTTCTCTATCACGTCAATTATGAATGAGAAAGCCAGATAGAAAGAAAAGCGCACCTAATGACGTTATTGGTTAGAAAAGAGACATTCAAAAAGCAATATCGATCGAAATGGACTGGGATAAGCAACTATCAGCCTGCCCCCAGCTGATCTCCACCGTTTAACGCACTGCCAAAGCTAGAGATACCCTCGTCTGCAGTCGTCAATCAAGCCAACATTGCAGTTTCAGATCCATACGGATTGCTAATGAATCAATGATTGAACGCAAAACTAGCTTGACCACTTTTATGTCCTATTTAGAGATAGATCGCGAATTATTGGCTCAAAGTAGTTTGCTACTGGTTTGTGGTTTTGAAACCAGCGGATCTGCGGAATAGCTCGGATTTTAGACTTGGCGTAAGTCGCGAGAACGTGCAGACATAAAGACGGCCTTGGCTCGTTTATCGAACCAAGGCCGTTTTATCTATCCTTGCCTGATATTTGATTTCTCAAATGGTCGGCAAGGATTACCCCAATTTCAACTTCGTTAAAATTGATAGGTATTGGGACTATCTCTGTCGGCCAGAGATAGAAATGAATGGCGTCCCCAACGTTAAATCGAAACCACAAGTTTCGATTTGTTTAACGTCCCAAGGCGATCAGCGTTGGGAGGGATTTGGCGCCCTTCACTTCGTTCCGGGTCGGCCACCCGCCCCTAAAATATGACGTCAGTCATATTTCAAAGCGGGACTCCCTTCAAATCCCCAACCATAAAAGCAATTACCGCAGGCGGCAAAAGCCACCTGCGATAATTGGCGTCCCCAAGGGGATTCGAACCCCTGTTACTAGAATGAAAATCTAGTGTCCTAGGCCGACCTAGACGATGGGGACGCGCAATTCGAGAGAACAGAGGGTGAATTATACCGTTTCTGGTGAAAATGCCAAGCGGATTAAGCGGATCACGCCGCGATGAGGAGCTGGGCGTAGCCCTTGATCGCGTCGAGAACGGCGTTCAGCATGGCGCCGTGGTTATATTCCGACGGACGGTGGATCCCGAAACGGTCGACCCGTTCGTCCATCGCCGCGTAGAGGATGGTCGTAATACCGGCCACAAGACTCTTCATATCCCCGGCGTCATCGGTCACCCACCGCGATCCCAATCCCTTGCGATAGGCCACCTGCTCCAGGATCCCCCGGTTCTGCGCCACCAGGGCATCCGCTTTCGTCACACCGGACAACGACGCGAAAGGATCCTGACGGCCCGTCGCGATCAAGCGAAGCTCTTTCCGCCCCAGCGAGATCCCGCTTTTCGCAGCCACCCCGCGCAATTTTTGTTCGATCACCTGCGCCGTCCGTTCGTCCGCGGTCACGTTAAGCAGAAGTTTTCCATGAACGGCCGCCAAAGCACCCAACATGACCCCAAAATCCGGAACCAGCGGAACCCAGTTCTTTTCGCTTAAAAGCGCCGTCCAGTCCGTTCCGGTAAGATTGGAAAGATTCACGTGAACCTCAGGTCCCTCCCGCTCCCCGAGCGAAAGCAGCTGAATGCCGGCCGGCAAAGCGCTTTTTAATACCGTCAGCAATTTTTCAAGCCGCGCGTCCGAAATCCCCGGCGCGACGGCAAGCTCTTCGCTGATCAACTGCCCGGCGATCCAGAGATTCGCTTTTCCGACGTTTGCCTCATTGACCCCGCCCGCCATGTAATAGGCCACGCCCGGAGCATGCATCATGCCGTCCGTCACAACCCGAGCCGAAAAAATCTGCGGGAAAAATTCCTGGGGCACCCAACGGTCCACAACACCCAGGATCCCCGGCCGGAACGTTCTGCCGAGGATTCTCTTCGCCACCGGCGTCGAACCGTCCAGGTCCTGCAACCGCAGCTCCGCACGTCCCTCTTTCCGGAGCCCTTCTTCCGGCGTAACGGGGATTTGTGCCTTCAATTTTTGATTTTCCGAAACCGCACGAACGTCAATGATCGCCGACTCGAACTCCTCGCCCTTAAACGGCTTCAAGATCGAAGCAATCGGGATCCCGGAAACCTGGAACGCCGAAATCTGCTCCCTCGCCCACGAATCCTCCGTCCCCAGATAAGCCGACATTACAAGGATCGGCATCCCCGGCCGGAGATCACTCGCCTGCCGCGACAAGGCTATCCCGTCGACACGCGGCATTTTCAGGTCGGTCAAAAGAAAATCGATCGTAGGATCCCCCCGGAGGATTGCCAGGGCCTCTTCCCCGTCGCCCGCTTCGGTGACCTTCGTTCCCCTGTATTTCGCACGCAAAAACATCGCTGTGACGTAACGGAGCGTGCGTTCGTCATCCACCAGGAGAATATGCTTCGGCATTTTGTTGGTCCGGTTTTCAAGGATCTGGAGCCGGACCGGGTCTTTCCGGGCGGAGAGACTTTGCGCGATCTCTCCCGTTTTTTGCAAACCGCCCTGTTCCGCGATCACAGAATTCGTCCGATAAGTGAGGTAGGGAGAATCGTTTGCTTTAGCGACCACGAACTGCGGAACATTCAGCACCGTCGCAATGTCCGAAAAACCGGAACGTTCCGGCGTCATCGCAAGGTCCATAACCCGCATCAATTGAATCACACGCGTTACCGAAAGATTCTCGGGCGCCAGCACGATCCTCTTGGCCGCTTCCGGATTCTCGGCCGCAAGCTTCTGCGTCAACCCACGGAGTTGCCGGATATCGCCCTCATCCTTCCGGCCACCCAGAGAAAAGAAAAGAACACTGTCCGTATTCCGTAAAACCCATGAGAGGAGCGGCTCCCAGATCTCCGGACTTCCGAGCTCGGGATAACTGTGCGAAAAAACGTTCACATAAATGAATTTCCGCCCCGAGGCGAGAACGTCCCGGGCTTCCGATTCCGAAAGACCACTCCTACGAAGCATTCCTTCCAGCGATGGCTTGACCCAATCCTTCTCCAGATCATCCAGCCCCCAGTTCCCGAGATCGAGCAGCTGAAGATCCATTCTTTCTCTCAACAGCCCCATCTCCCGGTAGACCCGGAAGATCATCTCCCAATACCGCGCCTCACGGCCCAACGGGGTTGTCCGGTTAAGGTCCTCAGTCCCCCGGACCCGGGACAGATGCTCCCCCTCGGAAAGGTTCACATCGACCCTAAAAACGGGATCCGGCACATCCGTCATCGAAGGATTCGTCCCGGGAAGCGGGCTCATATTGAGAAATGCCACCGGAAGCTTCGGCCGGGCGCTACCGTCCGCGGGCGCCGGTCTTTGAGAAAGTTCAAAAAGGGATTCTTCAAGCCCCACCCCGCACTGCGCAAAATCCAGAACGTAATCATAACCCCCGGCCGCGAGCCAATCGACAAGGGCCGCGGAATTCCCGCGATCCACGGCATCCGCGATCGCCCCCGTAGGCACATAGATCACCCGGACCGGTTCCTGTGGCTCTGTCCTTTCGGAATAAGCGGGGTCCCTCACGATCGAGACCCGGTCGGCAAAACGCCGCGCCGCAAAAAGGTTGGCATAATCCACCGCCATATCCACCTGCGCGTTCGGAAACCGCGTCAAAAGAAGCGGGACCAGCACCGAAAAGTGTTTAACGTCATAGCTCAGCTGCGTGTTACCCTGCCCTTGGTGGCCGAGAATGAAGATCTTGCGGACCCGGGCCGCCTCTGCGGCGGACATTTCAAGAGGCCTCGTGACCGCCCCTACACGCTTTTCTGCGCGGTCCTTCGGAGCCGTTTGCCCAAGATCGGGACCGGACGCGACAGCGCTTACCCCGCGCTCTTTTGAGACACGGTCCCGCTCTTTCAGCATCGCAACCATCCGTTCAACCGTCTGACGGATCTGGGCGCTCGCGGACTTTTTATACCAAATCAACAGACTGTTCCCCAGCCACTTGTCGAGCCACCGGCCAAACCGCTTTTCGATCCACGCTCCCAAAAGCGGCCGCTTCCAGACCATGACAAAATACGGACGGTCCGCAAGCGAAAGGTTTTCAAGCTCGTGTTTCAGGGCCTCCAGCTTTTTTGAGCCAAGGACTTTTTCAAGCACCGAATTATCCGTAAAACCAACAAGCCCTTTTTCCCGGGCAACATTCCCGAAAACGCTCTTGTCGACCGTTTTCACCACGCCGGGCGTGCCGGCGACAAGCGCTTCGATCTTGGCCGAAAGTTGCGGCGACAAAAGGGTCATCCCCCCCGGGACATCCGCCATGGGCTCGTAACGGCTTCCGAGTTCACGGACAAAATCCGCATGCTGCCAGTCACGGAGACGCGTTGTTTTGTAGAAAAGGAACGTGCGCCCTGCCCATTCCGCAAACGCCGCGATGTACCAATCTTCTCCTTGTTCAAAACGGTAAACCGAATTTTCGAAAGCCATTGAATTTTGCCACGACGCGTCCTTGGTTCCCTTCCATGCAACAATAGAAGGTGGACGTTCACGGAGAAAGACCGTCTTGGAAAAGGGCCTGTTTTTTAAAAGCGCGGCCTTTACGAACGCGGTATACGAAAACACCCTCCCCCGGAATTTTTCCGGCAGGTTGTCCCGTAAACCGGCCATCATCTCACCGCGCAATTCCGGACCGGCCTCCGCGTAAAAAAGGACCATCTCGAAATATTTTTTTATAAATTCCCGAACTCCCCGGTGATTACGATAAGCCGCTTCAGCCATAAAATCCTTCAGCGCATCTTCATCCAACACCCACGCAAAATCAGGCCCGGAATCCCCGAGGATCTTCCAGAGCTTCCCAAGTTCGGCTGTTTTCCGTGCCACAAACAATTCCGGGTCCTCCGTCATTTTCACGCCTTTTGCCTGCGTCATCACGCCCGCCTCCGACGGCCTGGAGACCAGTTTTTCCTCGCCGGATTTCACTTCCTCGGGAAGTTTAGCCCAGTTTTCCAGAACCTGCGTCATGGCCCACACAAGCCGGTCGTAAACGGTCATCACCGTTCCGTCCTCAGACCGCGTGGCCGGAACGGACAGGAACCGGTAGCGAGTCTTGTCAAACGCGGGATTAAGGGTCACGATTCGATGACCGACATCAACTAAAAAAGGCCTGTCTTTCGGAACCCTGACGGCCATTCCGAGGCTGGAATCATCTTTGGCCAAAAGCTCCCCCGAACTCGGCTCTGCGCTCGATGGCGAAGCCGCGTGCGCGGGAAGAAACGCGTCAGGAGCTCCCAATTGCTGGGGAAGCCCGGAAGAACCTTCCGAACCCTTAGATGATGTCGGAGAACCCTTGGAAGTCTCAAAAAGCATCTCTTCCGATGAAGTTCCGGGCTTGTCGGCCCAACGGACCACCGGAGACGTAAATCCCGCGGGACTTACATCCGCTATTGTCACGGAAATACCTTCTTTTTCATTTATTCCGACCGACACAATCGCACGAACCGGACCCTCCGCACTCTCGAGAGGACGAAAGCTGAGGGAACGATCCGAACTTGATTGCTCGGGAAAGACCCTCCTTCGCCCGTGCGACACAAACCAGTTGATCACCCGAACGAACGACTTTTCGGACACCGGATCTTTCCCGGTCTCGAGCCAGTATTGCCACCGCGCCGAACCCATTTCGACTTCAAATCCCGCACCGGAGCCGTCCCTGACATCGGGATAGAATTTCACGCCGCTGTTTTTAAGCGTTCTCTCCTGATCCGTTTTTATTTTTTTCCAATTCATATCGACCGTGGGCTTCTGGATTTTCTCCGCGGAAGCTTTCTTTCTTTCCGAGGCGCCGGCCTTCGTTGTTCCGCGAACAACCGCTTCCTTTTTCTCTCCCCGTTTCTCAGCTCGGTCGGCCTCACTCAGATTCTTTATTTTCGATCCATCCATCTCGGCCGCCGGATACTCGAGCCGTTCCTTCATCTCTTTTTCGATCCGCTGCTGAAAACCCGGCTCTTCGGAGGTTGTTTCTCGTTCAATGTAGGCCATGATACGCGTCACCCCGCCGCTCAGGTCCGTCATGCTGAAATCGCGCCCGTTCAGCTTATAATTTCTTGCGAGCATGCCACTTACAAAAGCGATCAGCCCCGGATAGTCCACCGTCGTGGCATTGAGGACCAGCACGTTGTTGCGAAACCGGTGCGGTGTCAATTTAACCCGCGAAGCAGCGCCTCCCACGGCACCCCGTCGCCAGACGCGGAGGGGACCGCGGAACAAATTATCCATGGCATGATACCGGCGACCGACGATCCGTTTTTCGTCAGAACCACTCAGGAAACGGACAACCGACCATTTTTGCCGTTCAAAGATCTTCTGTAGATCGGTACGGACTTTTTGCAACTCGGAGGCGGAATCCGTAATTTTCGCGGGAAAAACCCCGAGGAACCGGAGCACGACCCCCGACCCTGTGCCAAGGACCGATGCCGACATATCTTCGATCACAAACCCGTGTTGGTAAAGCGCCCTGGAGGTAAGGTGAACGGCGGACAGAACCTCGGAATCCGCCACAGGAACCCCGATCAGGATCTCGTAAGGCGCCCGGTTCTCGCTCAAAGGAAGAGGAAATTCAGCGATCGTCAGCGCATCCGACTTACCCTTCCCGGCCAAAAATTCCAGCGCCGCAAGAAAAAGAAGCTGTTTCAGGATCGTTTTGCGGTCCCGCGTGTGTTCCTCCAGGTCGAGCGCACGAATATAACGCCATCCGAAGCGTTCAACATATTTCTGGAAAAGAACCTTAAAGAAATCCGGGTCGCTCAGAAAAGCCAGGATCTGACCCTTTTCTGCCGCCGACAAAGGAACATTCACAACGTTCGCTTCATCGAACAACCGCTGAAAAACCTTGGGATCCCTGATGCTCGCGGCAAGTTCCCCCGCAAGCTCCCCGACCGCCCCCTCCGCAAGCATGAACTGGCGGACTTCGCCCGCTCTACGGTAAAGGTCAATCAACGGACTTTTTTGGGTTCCGCTATCAAGGACTGCGGTCCCGACCCGGTGGAATTCCTCCCAGCCCGCAAGCCCCGATTCCGGGCCCTGGCGCAATGCCAGCAATATTTTGCTGGGCCTCATAGAACCGATCCGCGTCGCCAAAAGCATCATGTACAAAAGATCGATCATCCCGGATTTCTGGTTCCATCCGGAGAGAACTTTCGCAAGCGTCTCGGCCACTTCCTGGTCCGACATCGGATCGAGGTCCGCAAGGATCCTTTTCTCGTAAATAAGCCAGGAGATCTTCGCGCGGTCCTCCCCAGACCATCCCCGGGATTCAAGCTCCTTATTCACGAACGCGGCGACTTCATCGCGAGACATCGGCGCGGTCTTATAAACACTCCGCATGATCCCGTCCAAAAATACGGCCAGGCGGAGGATTCCGGAAGCGTGTTCGCCCTGGTCTTTTCGGATCTTCAATGAAACCTCCCTGGCATGCGCGAGGGCGAACTCGCCGCGTCTGGGCAGTCCTTCCATGAATTCGATCGCCTGGAACGTCTCCATATGAACTGAAAAACGGTTTTCCCCCGTCAGGAAATCCGCCCGCATGGCATCGTACCCCGGACAACACTTTCTCAAAAAACCGAACCGGTGCATGCGCCAAAACGCGTACGAAATATCCTCGGGCATCGTGAAAAATTCCTTCAAGGCCCGGTCAAGTTTGGACCTCATCTCCGGAGAAAGATCCTGGCGCTCGGGCATGGTCGCAACCGCTTTGACGATCGCCCGCTGGATCCCATAGCCGATCCGCAGCCTTCCGCGCGGCCCCACGACCATTTTGAAAAGTTCGATGACCGCCGAGGGGTCCTCTTTGAGCAGTTGATCCAGCGCGGCCATATCCTGAGGCTCGACATAAAGTTCCGCCGCCGTTTTATAAACGAACCCTTCGTCCCGCTCAAACATGACTCCGGAACGATCGGCTCTGCGAAGCAGGATCTCGCGCCCGTTCGCGCTCTTCAACGTTCCGATCACCTGCACATTTTCCGACGCGGGCGGAAATAATTCCATGAAACCCTCGTGGACGTACCGTATCATCGTATTAAAGACAAGATTTGCATGGGAAAAATACTGCTTGTAAAACGCGTTCGCCCTTTTGGCCCGGTCCTCCGCAGTGGCATCCGGAGGAAGCGGCGGCAACCAGGGCGCAGGTTCTTCTTCGGAAAAAACAGCGATCAATTCTTCAAGCCTGGAAGGATCGATAGATCCCGTCAACCCCAGCCTGCCATACGCCCGCCGGACAGCGTCCAGAAACACGAACCCCCGGATCAATCCTTCCTGTTCGTAAGGCAGCAAAAATCCGTTTTTGGAAAGAACCCTGACCATCGCCGCCACGGTTTTGCTCGTAACCGGCTCTGCGGGATCATCCTTCCTCGAATCACTCATCCTCGACCGGATAAGCTTTCTCAGATAATAGAATTCCCGAACACTCCCGAGCCCCTCCACAGGGTTCAGGTCCGAACGGTAAAAATTCCTGTAGAACCCCGCCTCACGATACCGGTCGTGCCATTCGTAGGCCGTTTTCAGGAATTTCCGGGATTCCCCCAAAAGAGACGCGTTCAGCTCGGACACCCGGAGATCCAGCAGTTCAATATCCCTGGCTGAAAGCGGAAGTTTGGTGGTCTGATCGAGGCGCTCCGCCGGAACCTGTTGAAGACGGAGAAGAACGTGCTTCACATGCGGGATATCGGCCGGGGGAACGCTCACGGAAATCGGGATCCCCTGACGGTCCCATTGGGTCACCGGATTAAGAAAATTATCATCACTCGCCTTCTGCCCGCAAATGTCCGCGTCTTTATTTTGAGATTCCGGCCTGTCCCGGTTATACGCCGCCAGATCCGTCAGAAGCGCGTCTTCCTCATTGACCAGCTCGCCGTACATCGGGGAAAAAAAGTAGGAGCTTTCCGGGTCGTCCCTCCGAACGTTATGCCCGATCGCATCCGACGCCGCCTGCTGTGTCAGATCATTAGTGCCAAAATTAAAGAAACTGACGAGCGGATGCGCGATGATCTTTTTGCGTTCTTCCGGATCCCTGAGAAGGCTCCTTGTTTCCACCATCACCCCAAACCGGGTTTTGCCGAGCACCTGCTCCCGCATCGATTCTTCGATCTTGCGGAGAAGCTCGAACCTTTCGCCGTTCGACAGGTTCTGCTCTTTCATTTTCTGGGAAGCGATGTTCCATACCGCGAGGCGGGTCGCGACGGGAAGAACCTCACGTTGGATAAAATCAATCTGCGCGGCGGATTCGACCATCGGAAAAAGCGGGGCCAGTTGCGGGCTCCCACCCTCTTCCGCGAGCTGATGCGCCGCAATGAACTCGGCCGTCAGCTGTTTGATCAAAACAAACAGGCCGGCTTGGCTGTTCTCATAAAAATGGAAACTAAAAAAACCTTTGTTGAGGTCCCTGACCAGATTCGAATGAGGATAACGACGCTGCATCTCGAGGATCAGGTTGACCATTTCCTGTCCCTTGCTGTCGTCATTGACAAGGTCGATGGTCCGGAAAGGCACGCGCCCCCTGGCGTTCCGGAGCAACGCCAGATCCTCAGCCACAAGTTCCGCGAGAAAACCCTGGACCTCCATCAGGGCGTCCACGTCCAGGACCCTCGTCAGGTCCTGCTGAAAATGGTCCAGATCCGCCCCGGACTTCATCCCCCTGAAATCGACCGTGCCCCACAAACGGAACCACCCCTCAAAATCAAACTTGTTCCTTCCGATCGCCTCCAAAACCGCGGAGTAACGCCTTCGCATGGCATGGTTCATGACGTCCCCTCGCACGAGCCCCGCCCCCGCGGAGCCTTCCGCCTTCAACGCATCAGGGTTCTGGGTGTCCAGCGTCACCCGAACGGGCACCCTCGTGCGGGCGGCCTCGAGGATCTTTTCGCCGCCTCGCAATAAGGCTTCTTCCCGCTGAGCCGCGTGAATTTCCGCAAGCGTCTTGGCGGACGGATGGTGGATCACCTCGGCCTCTTCCGATCCCTCCTGGAGTTTGAGAGCCACGGTGTCACCTTCCCGGATATTGTCGAGAAGATCCTTATATTTCCCCTCGCTCAGGAACGCCAACCCGGGACGGTTCGACCGGCTAAGCAAAAGCTGGACCCAATGCGTTCCCTTGTCCCCTTGCGTCGCAAAGATCCCGACCAAACGCTTCCCGAGGATCTTCCGGATATTTTCCACCTGGGAATCGACGACAAATCCCCGGATCAGTACCACGACCGGACCTTTTCCGTCCCCCCACACGCGTTCCGAACCTTGAGATTTTTCCGCCGCCGGTTTCTCTTCGTCATCAAAAGTTTCCAGGATCCGGCGCAAGCCCACGTGATAATTACTAACGAGATCGGCCATCCCCCGTTTCATCACCCGTGAGGCTTCCGGAAGTTCTTCGAGCAACGTTCGCAGAGCGAGCCCGGTAACCATCCGCATATCCCCGCTCTTTTCCCGGTAAAGGTATTCGATCAAGCTTTCTCCGGAAACCTTCACGGCGGCAAAAGCCCGTATCTTGAACTCGGGATCATTGAGATCGTTTAAAAAATTACTTTTTAGATTCACCATGTTGCTCTGAGACCTCGCCAAAGAACTGCTGAGGTCTTTAAATTCCTCAAGAAATTGCTCCCCGTCCTTGATCTTACGGTCCAAACTGCGAAGGTCTTCAGCGTTAAGCCCCACAGGATTGGCACGCCGCGCTTTATATTCCGCCACTTTCTTCTCCCTCTCATGGTAGCCGCGCAACCGGCTCTCGAGGGATTGTGCCTCCGCCATAAACTGCCGTTCAATACCCTGGATCGCCCGAAGGGCAAGCGCCCATTCTTTTTCAAGCAGTTCGTCCCCGTTTTCCCCCTGCTCTTTCTGCTGCTGAACACGGGCCCGGTGACTCAGCAACGCGATACGATCACGCACGTGATCCATAAAGAAACCGTTCCTCCACATTCCGAGCTCTCCCGGCTCCGGTTGAGGTTCTTCGTCGACCAAAAAATTCGAGATCGCGGCAAGCGGGTGAAGGAGCGTCGCTTCTGGTTTCCCGTTCTTTTTCAACGCTACGATCAGTTCTTCGAGATCGCGTCCTTCTTCCGCCCCGGATGACGCAATATCGGCATCATGATAATCTTCGAGGAAACGAACCAGGGCGGGATGACTCCGTGCCGGATGGGACTTACCGAGATTCGACAACAGTATCCCAAGTTCGCGGACCATCTCCGGAGAACCCCATTGATCCGCCGTAGCGGTGTTCAACGTAGGCATATTTTCCAAAAGAGCCTGTCCTTGCAGCGCCTCTCGCTGAACCGTCGCAAGCACAAGTTTCAGTTCGAGCCAATGCTCATACGACAGGCCCTGCAACTGGATCAAGGAATTCACGATCTCGGAATCCCGCCGGTCCGCTTCTTCAGCGACGAGCTTTTCGAACTTTGCGATCAACACTTCTCGTTCGGAAACCCCGATGCGGACAAACGGTAAAAAGTGACGGTATTTGAAAAGCTCCCTGACTTTTTGCAAACCCTTGCCCGTCTGTCCCTGGTCCGGAAGTGGAAGTTCAAGAACTTCTTTCAACAGAGTCGAAGCCTTCTGTTTGTAATATTCAAGATCGACGAACGGCCGGTAGGCTCCGGTCGACTTGGGAAACATGACCCCGAGATCCTCGGACATTTCTTCAGTGAACCGGAGGGTGGTCGCAAGTGCCGCGGGCAGATTCTCGGCATCAACGTACCAATACAGGGAAAGCTTCGTCCGGGGCATAAAAAGAACGGTCCCGCTGACGGAGCTGATCGGCAGGGCTTTAGCCTTCATCACGATCTCTTCCTGTCCCTCGACCTCCGCGGCAGGTCCTGGTTCGACGACAGCATCCCGCCTCTCGGCGCGGACACCCCGGCCGCTTTTCGCCGCTTCTTCCGGAAAAATATGCTGTACAAAAAGGCCGTCGCGAAAAAAGTTGATCGGATGCTGCGGTTCTTTTGCGGCCGCCGCGCCTGCGGCAAGCGCCGGGGAACACGCAACCCATTCCTGAAGTTTTTGAAAATTCGACACCGAGACCGACTCGCCAACAGCCTCCGGCCCGGCCCCGAAAATGATCCGGCTCACATCGCCGGGATCGCGAACAACAGAGATCCCCTCGGATTGCAAGGCCCGGACGAGATCTCCCGCGACGGCAATGGGGCCGCGGTAGAACGAAATTCGCTCGATCTCTCTTTTGTTTTTAACAAGAATGTAGTTCCCGGACGCTTTATCGTATCGGAGTTCGAAACCGCGGGCGGCATCGGCGCGTAATTCGCCGCGACGACCGGTGGCCTTATCCACGGCATCAAGGATCAGAAAGGCCTTTTGGACCGCAGCGCCGGAGTATTCCCTCGTGTGCAGAACAAGATGTTCCCGGAAAAGGCGCGACATTCCGGTATAGAGCAAATAATTGATGACCATCTGCTCGATCGACGGGTCGGCCCTCTCGTTCCGACCTTCGAGGGTCTTTACCAACCGGAGAAAATGTTCCGCCTGCTGCTGCCGGATATTCTCATGAACCCGGAGTTTTCCTCCGGTCAGGGAAACCCCCGGCTGAAGAAGATCGCCGATAGCGCGAACCGCCCCGGAAAAGCGCAGTTTCGAGGGAGCAACCCCCTCGGTGAAAGAGAAAAGGGTCCTCACCGCCTCGAACAAACGATCATCTCTTGGGGAAAATTTCCCGTCGAGAGTCGGCCTCAAAATAAAGGCCGCCATTCGCTCAAAGAGAGGCCTGTCGCTTGCTTCGGTCCCGGCGCCGATCATGTCCGCGACGATCCCGGCAGAAGCGTTAAAACTCTGTTGCGGGCTCAAAAGGCCCGAGATCCCCTTGAGCCCCTTCTCGGCTTTTTCCAAAAGGCGGCCCTGGATGTAACGCAGAACCTCAACATCCGCGGGGTCTGTCATCTTCAGATCAATCACGGCCCTGGCAAGATCTTCAGCCGTACGCCGTTCCGCGCGATCCGAAGCTTCGAGAGAAGAAACACCCGTTTTCGCGCGGATCTCCAAACGTCCGGCCCCGCGAGCGATCAAAAGTTCGGACGCCTGACTTTCGTTCAGATCTTCCAGACTTGTGACCAGATACTTCGAGATATCGCCAAATCTGTCCGGCTCTTCTTTTTCCATCTCAAGGACACGCTTCACGTTCTCGCCGCGCGCGACCGCCCGGCCGGAATAGGTCACAAGATCGACCGTGATAAACGGCTCGATGCCGCGGGGATCATAAGCCGTCGCGGTGTTCGGCAACGTTCCTCCCCACGAACCCGTATGAACAAGAAGTCCTATCTCAGCAACGGGATCTTCCGCCATCGCAAAATCATTCCCCCGGCTCTGGATCTTTTCACCCGGACGGTCCGGATCTTCCGACTCAAACTGCTGCATTTCGTCCCCGATCGCCGCCACCGTAACATCCCTGCCCTGAATGGCCGGTATTTCGTTGAAATCAGGATCGCTCAGAGCAAAATCCACGCCCTCGGCCTTGCTCCTTCCAGAAACGTCGGTCGTGGTGCTGCCGCCGGCCTGGGCCGAAATGATAATAGGCGCGATCTGTCCGGGATTTTCCCACTTATCCTTGTTCTTTTTAAAAAGTTCCAGGACCGCTTCTTTTTGCTCGGGCAGAACCTTAATGCGCCTCTCGGCACCATCTTTTCCGCGGACGGTAAACTCCCAGTCCGCGTTCTTTCCCTTACCAAGAAGTTGCTTGACGATCCTGAGCATCTCTCCCGGATCCGATAACAAAGCTTCCATGATTGCGGCCTGCTTTTTGCGGAGTTTGGCTTCGGGAGGCAAATCCCAATTCCGTTTTGAGTCAAACCGCCCGGACGGAAGGATGGCAACGGAAGCGAACCCAAGAGCTTTCCAGGAACCATCCGGCCGCTGTACCATTTGCGGTTCCCGGAGCTCGATCTGATATCCCTCGATCTCGTAGGGAACTTTCGGCATGCTGAGCCGGGACGCTAGAACGATCAGATCGACCTGCTTCTTGGGAATGCTCCTCTGGTTGACCTTGATATACCCAACCCCCTTCTTATAGATAAAAAGGGCGCTTCCGGCGCAGGCTCCAAAGGACATATTCTGAAAGATCTGGTGCATTCCCTCGCGGGAAAGAGCGACCCCCGTCCGAATGCTAAGCCATGACAGGATCCTTTCGATCTGCTTCATCGGTTCAATGATCTGTTTTTTTGGACCCCGGAAATCCTGCCCGGTAATATAGTGGATCGCGCTCGTTTCGCTCGTGGCCGCATCGTGGTGAGCATGCGCCATCGGCGTGGTCAGCTCCGTTCCCGCGGCCGACATCGTTCCATCCATGTCCGTCATGGTCACAGGGACTTTCCCCTGAGCTTGAGCGATCCTCAAGAACCGCTGGTAAGGGATCGCGACCGAAAGCTCTCCGATCAACTTCAAAAAGGCATTTCGTCCCGCAACCGTTTCATCTTTGCCATCCGCGGCTTTATCCTTTTCCGCCAAAGACTCAAGATGCAGGAGGAACTCGAGATGTTCACGATAAGCCGCTTCTTTCCGGACAGCAACCGCTTGCCCCAAGCCCTGCTCCACCACGCTGAGGAGATGACCTCGAAAGATATCCTGGGCTTCTCCGACGCCTGTTGGAGCGATTGCCTGCTCAAGATTTAGGATCCGGATCTCATCCGTCAGACTTTCCGCGATCCGAAAACCGGCGGCGGCGAGCCCCCCCACAAAAGCCTCCGGGTTGCTTTCGGACAAACGGACCGCGTCCTTATCTTGAAGGATCCAGTCCATTTTTTCGATCTGGAATTGAAGAACCGCCTTGAGACGATCCAAACGATCCTTGGGATTCCGTCCGACGGTCAAGAGCTCGTTCGGAAAAAGGATCGTGACGGTTTTTTTCGTCACATAGTCGGTGAAGTCCACTTTGCCAAGACGGTGCGTCGCTTCCTCCCGGCGTTTATTAAGATCGCTTGCGATGGGAACGCGACTAGCATGAAAAACCTGATCGGTCCGTTCTTTCGAAAGGAACTCCACCATAACCGTCCGGCCGCCCTTTTGCAGTATCGTGAGCGGTCGGTCCAGACGAATGGCCCCGGGATCCATGCGCGTCCCGGTGGTTTCTTCGATCGCTCGGCGAAGCGTATATTCGACCCAGCCTTCTTCGGGTCCTTTTTCCGCGATCCAGGCCGGAACCGTTCCCTCATTCAGCCAAGCCGTAAATTCTTTGACAAGACCCGGATGAAAAATAAGCTTGTGAACATCCGAAAGCCCGAGCATTTCGAGGGTCAAACCCGCCTGCTGCAGCTTCTCCGAGAGCTCTTCGTGACGCTCAATAAGCGTGAAGATCGGAAGCGGCGTCAGTTTTTTCTGCGTGGTTGTCTTCATGATTTCCCAAAGGGCCTGCGCCAGTTCTTCAGAGACCGCAAGGATCGACGCGTTAAAAAGATCCGGATTGGTCCGGCGCGGCGTCATTTTCACTTCGGTCCAGTTGCGCGAAACGTTCACCTGGATACCGCGTTTTTGCAATGCCTCGATATCCGCGTTGGTCGGCGTGTTGGCGCCCGTATACCCTCCCATTTTTCCGTCATGGGCATCCCGTTTCGTTCCCATTTGAGGCATCGCCGTATCGATCGGAAGATCCAGATCCGTGTTCGCGGTCGTCAAGATCCGGTTCCACAAAGATTCCACGGGGACGCCGGCCATATGATGAATAAAATCATCGACAGCTTCCCGCCAGATCATGCCGCGCGTTTCATCGTCCCGGACGGGATTCGCCAGAAGGATCTTTGTCGCCTTATGATTGGCCTCCATCGCGCTGACAATGCCGGGATTCTTGAAAAGGATCCCGAGGCTTGTCCCCCAGCTCGAAAGCCCGGAGAGAATGAGATCCGCATTTTTGATCGTAGGACTGACGCGGCTGTGCAGCGGAATATCGGGATAATAATTGCTGACATCTTTCATCCGGCTGATGCGGCGTTCGCGGCCGAAACGGGTGCCGGAAGGCGTGTGGGAGAAAAAATCCTGCCCTATTTTTTCCTGCCCGTCATTCGTCGTGACGACCATTTCATTACCATAAGGAGTATCGACCACCGCAAACCCCTTTGATCCGACCAGGTCCCGGAACAAGCCGAACCCGGCATAGACGGCATCCAGGTTCATCGATTCTTCGCCTTGCCCCTCTGTCATGAGCTGAAGACCGTCATGCACAAGGTTCCGGACACTGTTGAATTCAACCGCCTGTCCCGTGGCATCCACACGCTTGGCGATCTCCAGCACCCGGTCAAAAACCTTTTTGAAGGCCTCTTCCCCGTTGGCTTGACGCGCTTTTTTGAAAAGATCGTCTTTGATCTGGCCCAGTTCATCCACAAAACTTTTTGCGCCTTTGCTGCACCGGTAGGACATCAGCGCGCGGATAATCAAAGCCGCAGGAGCGCTTTCCATCACGGCCGCTTCACACGCAAACCGGGTCGTGTCTCCCATCGCCGTGGTTGGCACCCCGAATTGAGCGGCATTACGTCCCCGCACGAGCAGCGTTCCGCCTCCGTTATCCGTTCCGCTGATCACCGCAAGCGCAGGGTCAGTCGTCATCCGGTGGACCACGCCCGCCATCGCCACGGCTGCACCGCCGCCCGATTCGATAATGATGTTCCGTGAAAGGTCCAGACGGGTCGCCCCTTCTTCAAAACTGGCAAGTTGGGCGATCCGGTCTAGATTCGCCAAAGCGACATGCGTCAGATGAAGAGCTTCGGCAATGCCGCTACCGTTCGCAGCCGCCCTTCCGATCGCCGATCGAAATCCGGCGTAAAGCTTGGAATTATTTTCCAATCGGCTGCCGACCGCTCCGGCGATTCTCATGAAAGCTTTAAGAGCGGCTTTTTTAACACCCGGGGTCAACAAGCCTTGACGTCCTTTCGAAGAAAAGATCTCGCCGGGCTTTTGTGCCATCATTTCCTCCAGCGCGTCGAGAAGGATATTCCCCGCCAGCGCGAAAGCATCGCCTTGGGCCTTTCCGATTCTCTCCAGCGTTTTAATGCGGATCGCTTCGCTGATCACCGGATCGATCAGAGCGTCCTGGATACCGACGAGCCGCGCGAACCTGTTCTGCGAAGATTCGAACTCCGGTGAACTCAAGAAGTCATCCGAGTGATCGCGAAGCGACACAAAAGCGCGAGTCCTGTGAATATGCATCCGGCTCATCCCGGCCTGAAGCTGAACACTCATCGTGTCATCGTTTGCGGCGTCCAGATTGGGTGTGATAAAGATCGTCGTCGCAGGCGGACGCGTTTTATTGGAAGCTTCCCGGTCAAGCGCCTGCACGGCGACATCCGAGTCGAAATCCCTGAGCCGGTAAGCCGCCTGCTGGCGAAGCCAGTAATATCCCTCCGCCGTTGCGTCATGATCCAGCAAAATATCCGCCAATAGCCGGACCGCGGCGTCTCGCGCACCGCTCTGCGGTAGTTGCCGGGCAATACGGCTCACGCTCTGCAAAAGCATGCATTGCTGGACGGTCCAGCGCCGGACCGCTTCGTAAACGCTCGACTGTTCCACGAGGGCTTTCCAAGCGTCATCCTGACGTTGTTCCTTTTCAAGTTTGTCCACACCGTCGATAAGTTTTTGAAGCCCGCGGCTTTGAGAGTGGGCCTGGAGACCTTCGCGGGAAAGATTGATGAGTTCCGTTAAAGCTTTCTCATCGCCCAAAACGGTCAGCATATCCATGGCCTGAAAGCTCGCGTAGAGAACATCCTCATGAACGTCTTCCTTGGCCCCAAGCGTCTGCCGGGTATCCCGGTCTTTATCAAAGGCGACCGTCCCGAAACCACGCACAAGCTCGTGGTATTGACGCGCCTGTTTCAGCAACAGGTCCCGCAGGAGTTCGCGCTGTCCGGCATCCGCGGCGACAAGGAACGAAGGGATCACTTCTTCCCTGATCCTCCGGACGGCCTCATCCGCGCTATCCTCGTCAAAAGCGGCGCCGAGTTCCCTTAAAGCTTTGGAACGGAGATCCATCAAGATATGTTCATCAGACGAAACGGTTTTTCCGGAACGCACCCGGTCGAGGAACCCCGCGTTCATTACACCGAATACCGCTTCGTACGAAACGCCCCGCCGTTCCGCGCGATCCGAAGCTTCGAGTTTTGCGTTCGTTTCCTCGATGGCACGCAATTCAGCGCGGGAAACCCTTCCCAGCACCTCCCGTGCAAACTCACGGTCGCCACGGCTTTGGGATCCGGCGAATAATTCAAGACGATCCCGGTACTTTAAAATGAATTGTTTGAATGCAGGATCCGATCCAAGCAAAGCTCTCCATCGATCTTTAGCCTCCGGGGAGAATGCCTCACCCGCAAGCAACGCTGATAGCTCAATGCCTTCCGCAACCGACGCCCCCCAATCGGTCTTCGGGAACTTCTCGAGCAACTCCCGGGCAAACGCCTGCTCGCCGCGCCCCGATCGGACCAAAATTTCAAGGCTCCCCCTGTACCGCCGGATAAACTCCTGGAAAACAGGATCCGATGCCAACAAACTCCGCCAACGATTCTTCGTCCCCTCGGACAGCACTTTCCCTGCAAGAAGCTCCGAAAATTCAACGCCTTCAGCGACCGAAGAGGTCTGGGGACTCTCCCGTTTCTCCGCGCGGAAATCGACTGGGGTAGTAGCCGTCGACGATCCGGGGAACGTCCCGGACAGTTGACGCGCCCCGGAAACCGTGACCACTGAAGGACCGGTAAAGGAAACATCGGCGGGAACAGTCGACACAACCACGGACCCGGCACGCGCGACATGGGCGGCAAATTCCTGGCCCGCGGTCACAGGAACGGACGGGATCGCGGCGTTTTGGGGCAGCATGGCTCCGGCGGATCTCGGAGAAAAACGAAGCTCCGCAGGATCCTGCAAATTCTCCGCGGCGGTCGCCCGGGAAAGAACGGGACTGTCCGCAAAAGCGTTCTGGACCCGGCGAGCCTTGTCGGCACCTGTGATCTGATAGGTTCCAGAAAGGACCGGAGCCGCAATTTCGAGGGTTTCCTTGAAAAGAAGGGCTTCCTGTTTCGTGAGGAACGGGTTCTTCACTTTGAAATAGGCGCTCAGGTCCGCGTTATCGTCCGCCATGACCCTCTGGTACATTTCGCCATGATCGGTCTTCGAGATCCGCGGTGTCAGGCTCGCATAACCGGCGCCTTGCTCGACCAGGGCCTCGCGGACGCCTTCGGAGTGAAAGCCGCCGGTGATCAGCACCACCAATCGGGATGAGGGATGGAGCATGAAGGGTGACGAAAATCCGCTTGCTCCATCGGCCATCCGCCTTCCGCCATCCTGTTTTGAAAGGGCAAGAGTATTCTCCGCCAAGGCCCCGTCACGCTTGAGCGTGCCTTCATAAAAGGAAAAGGCCTTTTCGAGCGCGGCCAGGAGATTCTTGTTGCCTTTGACCAACACCGCAAGATCTCCGCGGACTTCAAGAGCCTTCCGGTACTCGGCACGCGAAAGTTCCAGTGAAAGAAGTTTAACGAGAAGCCCGGAATTCTCTAACTGCCGGACGAACTCTTTTTCCGCATCCGTTCGCGAAAGCTTTGCGATGAGCTGCGACTCCAGGGAATCCATTTCACTCATAAGACCCGTCACATCGATCTCGGATTGGAAGATCAAAAACTTCAGGCTCTCGAGGAACGCCTTGCGGTCGGCCAGGTCGATCTTGTGTCCCCGGGCGAAAACAGACAAGCGTTCAAGGAGCTTGCGGGGATAAAGCGCTTCCGGCGCGCCCAACATGCCACGGCCAACCTTCGCGGAAGAGTTTTCCGTTGCGCTGTTTTTTTCCAGCCCCACCTTTTCCGCTCCATAAACCGACAAAGCCTCGACCAGCTGCTTCTCGGCGACGGTTTTAGCGGCCGGACGGATCTCTTCGATCAGTTTTTTCCATTCGTCCGCGGCACGCGCGCGGTCGAATCCCTGTCCGTTCTTCTCAAGAAGAACCACACGGACCAGGTTCGGGAAACGCAGCTGCTCGATCGCATCATTCAGATCGATCGCAAGGGTTTTTGAGATTTCCTTGCGAAGCGTACGAACATAGGCCTGGAGATTGGCGTCCGAAACCGTACCGGACACGTCATAGCGGCCTTCTTTGCGGCGGTCGCGCTCTTTCAGAAACCCGCGAAGCCCGGGGTTAAGCGCACGCGAGCTTTCCTTTTCGAGTCTCTCACGAATGGGGATCAGGAGTTTTTGAATATCGCCGCGTTTAAAAAGCAGATCGCGGTAGGCCCTGAGGTTGGAGGCGTAGAGTTCGGTGTTTTCAACACCCTGAACCTTCGGTGCGATCAACGCACCACGCTCAACGCTCAACGCATTCGTCTTTCCCGTCGCGCCTTGCGCGTTGCGCGTTGCTCTGTAATTGTCCCATACAAAAAGCTCCGCGCCGGTCAATTCCCCTTTTTGAAGGAGGTCTTCGATCACGGCCTGATTCGCCGCCGGAAATTCCCGGAAAAGATCCAGATACTCAGGGTAAAGCGGTCCCTCCGCGCCTTCGATAGCGACGGAAAGACCGGGATATTTTTCGGCAAGAAATTTCAGCGTTCGATAGATATTCCGCTGAGCCTCGGGATTGGCGTGAGCGTCTTGGATATGAATAACAAATTCGAATGGAGGTTGGAGGTTGGAGGTTGGCGAAACACTGCTTGCTCCATCCGCCCTCCGCCCTCCGCCATCCACTATTTCATGTAAAGTGCCGATCTCAGACGGCAACGTATAGAGGTAACTTTGCAGATCTTTTCGAAATTGTTCCTGCTCCCGCAGCGCCATTCCCCCTACTGCCGCGAGCACAGCGGACGGATCCCACAGGATCGTGGTCGTCAAGAATACGACGGCCACAAAAAAAGAAATTCCCCTACACATCCACGAGGGTCGGGATTGTTTGTTCATAGTTATTTTTTTAGCCAGGAGCGCACCTGGGACCTACAGGAATGACCTACTATGTAATACCTTTTTATAAGTTTTCTAATTATCTGAAGTATACACGACGCTTCTCGAATCGTCAAATTCTTGGAAAATATCGTAACTCATTTTGCTGCAATAGGTTGCATCGATTTAGCAGATAAATAAAATACGCTTTTGCATAGAGGTCGTCCAAATACAGGAAAATACGAATTTTTCCTTTGGGGAGGAATGCTTTTCAGGAAGACGGCATTACACGGGATTGGCCGGCCGAAACAAGGGCTGCCTCCAGAAACCAGCCGTAGAGATCGATCGTTCTGCGCGGGAGGTCGTCAGAGAAATCCGGACATGAGACATGTCGCCGGTTCAGAATCCGGCTTGCTTACCGGAGAACCGAGACAAGAAAGACTTCGTTCAATGCTTTATTTCTTAATATCCTCAGGCTGCCATCCCCCGCCCAACGCACGGTAAAGCTGGACGTAAGAGACCAGCTGCGAGCCCTGCGTTCGCGCGAGGGTGTTTTGAGCGCTGTAATATTGCTGGTCTGCGTCCAGGACCTCGGTATAGCTGGAAAGCCCCCCCTCATAACGCGCCAGGGAAAGTTTCACGGATTCAGCCAGGGCCGCGACCTGTTTTTCCTGTGCCGCGCGTACAACCTTATATTTTTCGATGTCCGCCAAAGCATTAGCGACCTCCTGGAACGCACCGATCACCACCTGCTTGTAAGACGCCACGGACTGCTGCCATTTGGCTTGGGCGGCCTTGTAACCGTAAACATTCTTTCCCCCCTTAAAAACAGGCATATCCACATCCCCGCCGATCGACCACGTATACCCCTTGCCATTAAAAATCTCGGAAGGCCTCTCTCCGCCGCCGCCGACAAAATTATTCAAATTCACCTTCGGCATGAATTCACCGACAGAGACCCCTACCTGCGCATTCGCCGCCCTTAAAAGCTGCTCCGCTTCCATGATATCCGGCCGGCGCTTCAACACTTCGGAAGGAAGACCTGTGCCCGGTAACCCAAGGGCCAATGTCTCTTTATCGATATCCGAAATCCTTGAAACAGCGCCGGGGTTCCGGCCAAGCAATGCCGAAAGTTTGTTTTCCTGAATCTCGATCTGGCGTTCAATATCAGGAATATTGGCCGCCGTCTGTTCATAATCAGCCTCGGCCCGCGCCACCTCAAGACCCGAAGCCACTCCCCCTTTTTGTCGCTTCTGAAAAAGATCCAGGTTGTCTCCGCGGGTTTTGAGGGTTTTCCGGGCAATATCAAGTTCCAGATCCAGTTCCAGAAGCGTGAAATAAGTCTGAGCGGCATCTGCCACAAGCGTGACCATGACCCCGCGGCGGGCGTCTTCCGTTGCCAGATACTGCGCCTGCGCGGCACGGATCGACTGGCGGATCTTTCCCCAAACGTCAAGCTCCCACGCCGTGCTGAATCCTCCGGTCATGGTCGAGGTCAACCGGTCGAGACCGGGATAAAGAACCTGTGAGTTCCGATCGCGTGAAACGCCGCTCGTCAGGTCCGTCTGAGGCATGATCTGAGCCCGCGTCACGCCCACCATGGCCCGCGCTTCGTCCACCCGTGCCGCCGCAGCACGCAAGTCGTAGTTATTGACCAGGGTCTCGCGGATCACCTCCTGCAGCTGCTTGTCATCGAAAACTTTCCACCACGGCAGGTTGACCATCGACTCTCCCTGCTCAAGAGTCTTGTAACTGCGGTAACTTTGAGGCAGCTCCATCTTAGGCTCGCGATACCGGGGACCGATCGCGCAACCGGAAACGAGCAGGGTCAGCAAACACAATAAAGTCGTTTTTTTCATATCGATTCTCCTTTAAACATTTCCACATTAATAACAGTTCGGCGCGCCACGCACAACGCGCAACGAATCGCTAGTTATTTTTACATGGTGCGTTGAGCTTTACGCGTTGCGAGCATTATTTCGTGACCGCGATCGATTTCCGGAAAAAGCCAAGGCTGTAAACAAAGAAGCCGAGACCAATCGCGCTCACCATCAAAAACTGGCGCCAGACCGCGCTCAATCCGCCGCCCCGGTAAATAATCACCTGCGAAAAACTGACAAAATGCCTTGAAGGCAGAAAGAACGTAATGCGCTGGAGCCATTCCGGCTGGCTTTCGACCGGCGTCGATCCCCCGGAAAGGAGCATCAGTACGAGAACCATCAAAATATTCAAAAGCGCGAACTGCGCCATGGACCGCGAGATCGTCCCGAGGAATATCCCGAGCGCCGTCGCAAAGAACAGATAGAGGATCACGCCAAAAAACCAAAGCAGGTGCGAGCCGGCAAACGGCACCTTCAACGCCATCTGAACCACACCGAAAAGAGACATCCCGGTCGCGATCAGGATCACCAGCCCGTTGGCCCACACCTTCGCCATAGCGATCTCAAAGGCGGTGAGCGGCATGACAAGCAGATGCTCCAACGTCCCGTGTTCGCGCTCCCGGATCACCGCGGCACCCGTCAGAACGATCGTAAGCAACGTGATCTGGTTAATGATGGCCACCACGCTCAAAAACCAGGAGGCCGTTCCGTTCGGATTAAAAAGCTTGCGAATGATCAACGTGACCGGCGCCGACTGCTTTTCATCGGTGCGTTTCAAATAGTTCGAGATACGGCCGTTGATGATGTTCTTGATGTAGTTCGTACCGATCCCGGCCTGCTGCATGGCTGTGGCGTCGATATTGATCTGGATCTCCGGATTCCGCCCAAACCGGAGGTCGTCTTCAAACCTCGGAGGGATCGCAACCACGAACATGAAGAGTCCCCGGTCCATCGAATCTTCCACTTCACTCGCGGTGATCTTTTTGGGGATCTGGAAACGCGGAGGGTAAAACGCGTTGATCAGCTCCTTGGACAAGGTCGAATTATTCTCATCCACAAAAGCGATCGAGGCGTTGTTGACTTCGTTCGAGGTTCCCGTCGCCTGGACGTAGATCGCCATGGTAAACGCATAAATGACGAACAGAAGCATCACCTTATCGCTGATGAGACTGCGGATCTCCTTGAGCCCGAGCCAGAAAATATTCAGAAGGGACGCCATGCTATTTCTCCTGCTTTCTGAGTCCGAGCATGCTGACCGCCCAGAAGACCGGGATACAGCACGCCAGGAAAACAACGTCCTGCATCATAAGCCCGGGGCTCAGCCCCTTGGTATAGGCCCCCACGCTTGAGTGCATGTAATAGGTGGTCGGCCAGATCGAACCGATCAGCTTGGCCTTCCCCATCAGGGTCGACACCGGCTGCAACAGACCCGAAAATTGTATGGTCGGCGTGATCGTAAGGATCGCGGTGACAAAAACGGCTGCCACCTGGCTCGTGGTAAAACTTGAGATCATCATGCCGATCCCAGTCGTCGCGGTGACATAAAGCAACGTGGTGAAGGCCAGCATCAAAAAACTGCCTTTGACCGGCACCCCAAAAATGAATCGCGCCATGCCCGCTAAAATAAAAAAGTTGATCATCGCGATCGCGATATAAGGGATCTGCTTCCCCAAAAGATATTCCAGCCTTCCCGTCGGCGTCACGTAAAAGTTGATCATGGAACCAAGCTCTTTTTCACGGACAATACTCACCGCCATCAGGATCGCCGGAATGAGCACCAGAAGCAGGGCCGGAATGCTCGGCACGATCGAATAGACGCTTTCAAACGTAGGATTGTACATGTAACGCTCTTCAAAGGTCGCCGTATCTTTCCGGGGACCGACCTGCAACCCGTTCGCGGGATTCTGCAACATGGTCGTATTGACCGCCTGAACATACTGGGCGACCGTCTCACCGCGGAAGGTCATGGCGGCATCCACCTGGGCCAGGACCTCCGGGGCGTTCCCCCGGCGGAAATCCCTGCCGAAGTTGGGCGGTATTTCAAGGACCACGGACACGTCATCCGCCTGCAGCCGGTGCAAGCCTTCCTCTGCAGAACGAACCGGCGCAGTCGGCGTGAAATATCGCGGGGTTCCGGCGAATTGCTCGAGATAGGCGCGGCTTTCCGGCGACTGATCGAGGTCAAATGAGGCGTAGCGGATATGCTCAATGTCCGTGGTGATGCCGAAACCAAAAACGAGCATCAGTAGCGCAGAGCCGACAAAGGAAAAAACCAGCCTCACGGGATCGCGAAGGATCTGCATGGTTTCATTCCGGACATAGGCGAGCGTCCGGCCGAGCCGCAGTTTAAAACCGGAAGGTTGCTTCAAATCTTTCGGAGCCTCCGGCCGCTCGGCTGCAACCCCGCCGCCGGAGCTCTTGACCTTGCCTTTGGCGGCGGACCCGGCATCGGCCATGGCATCTTCCATGTAACCGATAAACGCATCTTCGAGGTTGGCCGCTCCCCGCGTTTCAATCAACTTTTGAGGAGCGTCACAGGCCAGGACCTTCCCCGCATTCATAAGCGAGATCCGGTCGCAACGCATCCCTTCGTTCATGAAGTGCGTGGTGATAAAGATCGTCACACCCTGCTTTCGCGAAAGATCGATCAGCAGCTCCCAAAAGCTGTCCCTTGCGACCGGATCGACCCCGGAAGTCGGTTCATCCAGAATCAATATTTTGGGTTCATGCAATACCGCAACCGCCAACGAAAGCCTCTGACGCAGCCCCATAGGCAGAGAATCGGCCAACGAATCGAGATGCGGACCCAATCCGAATTTTTCCACCAGCTCTTTGATGCGTTCCTCTGTCTTTTTTGCCGGAATATGATAGAGGAGCGCGTCCAAGACAAGGTTTTGCCGGACCGTCAACTCGCCGTAAAGCGAGAACGCCTGCGTCATGTAACCGAGGTTCTTCCGCACTTCCATGCTTCCCGCTTCGACCGAGCTTCCAAAAAGCGTGGCGGTTCCCTCCGTCGGGGGCAAGAGTCCCGTCAACATCTTCATGGTCGTGGATTTGCCGCAACCGTTGGAACCGAGAAACCCAAAGATCTCACCGCACTCGATGGAAAGAGTCACGTGATCGACCGCGGTGAAACTGCCAAAACGGCGGGTCAGGCCTTTCGAGTCGATCACAATATCCGCTTTTCCCGCCGCGCGCGGCGGGATGGCAAGCTCCGTATGCCCCATTCTTTTTTCTTCCGGAAGAAGCCCAATGAAACACTTTTCCAGGTCCTCAGTCCCCGTCCGTTTCATCAACTCCGCAGGCGTTCCCGTTGCCAGAACGCGTCCGGCATCCATCGCCACGATCCAGTCCCACTGCGCCGCCTCGTCCATGTAAGCGGTGGAAATAAGAACGCTCATGCCGGAACGACTGGCGCGAATATCGTTAATCAGCGTCCAAAATTGCCGGCGCGAGAGAGGGTCGACCCCCGTGGTGGGCTCATCGAGGATCAAAAGGTCGGGATCATGGACCAACGCGCCGCAAAGTCCGACCTTTTGTTTCATCCCTCCGGAAAGTTTCCCCGCGGGACGATCCGCGAACGGCGCGAGCCCCGTAGCTTCGAGAAGTTGCTTCACGCGGACCGGACGCTCCGCCACAGAAAGGCCGAAAAGTTGCGCCATAAAATCGACATTGTCATACACGCTGAGCTCGAGGTAAAGGTTCTTACCCAACCCCTGCGGCATGTAGGCGATCCGAGGGCACGCACGGCGGCGGTGCACGGCATCGGTCATTTCCCCGCCGAGGGCGGTCACCTGCCCCTGTTGGATCGTTTTAGATCCCGCGATCAGAGCCATGAGCGTCGACTTTCCGACGCCGTCAGGACCGATGATGCCGACCATCAGACCGCTTGGGATATCGAGGGAAATACTGTCGAGCGCTACAACCTTGCCATAGCGGTGGGTGACTTCCTTGATGGAGACCACCGGCTTGCCGGCGGATGCGGTTGAAGGCACCTGTGCTTCGGATGACGCCATGGTTTAAATCTCCGACATGATGCCGTGACTAAAACTCAGGTCACCGCACCCGTTTCACGCTCTTTTAATTGGCCTTCACGGCAGGCGCGGGATTGACCGGTTCGGAAGTCTGTTTTTTAGCGGCGGGCTGGACGAGATTCTGCAGCCAGTTGGGCCAGACGGCAGATTCTTTGACCTTCACATACCCGACGCCGCGAACGCCTGTCTTGACACGCTCGATGTACCCGGACACCAATTCCTGAGGCGCCTGGATCTTGACGCGGAACATCAACTTGTCACGTTCGCTTTTCGTCTCGACCTGCTTGGGGGTGAACTGAGCTTCTGGAGAAACGAAGGTGACATAGCCGGCAGCCGCACGTCCCGGAGCATAATCAACGGTCAACCTCGCTTCGGCACCGACTTTTAGGCCCGCGGCCTGCTCGGAAGGAAGGTAGATCTCCATGTAAACGTCTTCGAGATTCACAACCGTCAACGCTTTCCCTCCGGCAGCGAGCATTTCACCGGGTTCTGCCAAACGATAAAGCACCCTTCCGGTAACGGGAGACTTGAGCGTTGCGTCATCGATATGCGTCTGAATCGTCGCCACATTGGCCTGCGCGACTTCAACCTCCTGCTTGGCGGTCCGCAGGGCCGCATCCGCCTCCGCAAGGGCCGCTGTGTTTGTCTGCAATGACGTGTTCCGCGCGTCAAACTCCTGTTGAGAAAGGGCATTCTGATCGACGAGTTTCCGGGTACGGTCAAACTCAAGCTGGGCGTTTTCGAGCAGGCTCTTTTGCCTGACGACGGCAAAGTTGGCGCTTGCCACCTTCTCCTGCAAGGCCGTCACTCTCAACTTGGCTTCGTTCAGTTGGGAATCGAACGTCGCGGTATCCAGACGTACCAGCACCTGACCCGGCTGGACGAGGTCACCTTCATCCACAAGGATCTCTTTGACCCTCAACGCATCCTTGGCCACCGCGTCCACCAGCTTGGCCTCGATCCGGCCGTTCCCCGAAGCGATCCCTTTCGGCAACGCTGTTTTCATCGCCTGCCAGTACTGATAACCAAAGAACGCCGCTGCCAGGACCACCGCCAGGACAATGATCCACTTCAGGTTTAAAGACTTTTTCTTGGAGACAGTTTCGGGCATAGGAGACTCCCTAATAGTTGAGATTTAAAGATTTGATCATTGCCTGTAGCTATGAACCCGTATATAAAACCCACCGGACTTTCCCATACTATGCATAAGTGCTTTAAATTCAAAGAGAAAAAACCGCTTCCATTCCTAAAATAAAAACAGGACTATTTGAAGCGACAAGAACAAAACAACGCGCCGGGGATCATACCGGGCTGAGGTCGAAATTCGAAGACTTCTCCACCACTTGTCCCGGCCGCCGGTTCAGCGTCTCCACCAGTTTTCCGGACCATTCGTCGACCCGTTTTTCGGCAAACCCATACCAGGTCAACTGATCGACGTTCACGAGCGTGAACGGCTCGTTCTTCTTGTCCGCAAATTTGGCAACGATCTCGCCCGTACGGCCGTCCTTCAAACGGATCTCGATCGCAACACGGCTCGGATTGGTCTGGTTCAAAGCCGTGGCCGCCAATCCATAAAGCGGCACAAAACCGGCCGCCTTCAAAAGAACCTTGTTCGGTGTCAGTTCCGTAAGAGCCATCTCCACCCGAAGCACACCGGGGTCGGGTTGCGAGCTGAAAGTCACCCGGAAATGCTTTTGGGGATCCTCAAAGAACGCCCGCTCGAAGGACGCACGGGTGTATTTCGCGAGTTTGGCGATGTCCTTTTCGATCTCCCCGGTCCTCCCGAACTCCTGCCAGAAATTCGAGGTCATCAGATGCCTCGTGTCCACGGGAGCGATCACGACCTTTTGATATTTTTTCCAATTCACGCCGGGCTTGATCCAGGACATCTCAAACGGGAGATCCCCGCGCAGCGTCATGTTCTTTTGGTCCATGAATCCGCTCGATTTGGGCTCTCCCGCCACGGCGAAGAACGGAACCGTCGTAACGGCAAGCAGCAGGCAAACCATGTTTAAAATTCCGGAGTTCGTTTTGATCAAGTCGCTTTTCATGACCCTTGCCCTTTCCTCCTTTGTCGTTTTAGCTGACGCTGTAGCCTTTTCCGTCCATACAGGCCGAAAAGGCGCGGTTGAACCTGGCGTATTGGGCCTGCACAGTCTGAACTTGTTTCTGAGCTTCCTGGGTTTTCGCTTCGCGGGCCATTTCCATCCTCTGTCCCACGCCGCGCATCGCGCCCGCGGTCACGCCCATCGCGGCACCCCGTCCGGCGCCCGGATCCGTATTCTCACTGATACCGCCCAAAGCCGCTCCCGTCGTAACACCCCGCAACGCACCGCGCGCAATGGGTCTCTTTTGGGGAGATTCGCCCTGTTGTGACTGCATTGCCGAAAGTTCGCCCTGAAGATACGCGGGATCTACACCGGTCTCCCGTTTCGCCCAAGTCCGGCACTCGTTCGCGTCCTGCCCCTGTTGAACCGGGCTCTGGCCGTTCTTCGGATAAACAATCGGATCGTCGGCGTTCGCCAACCGCGCCGGCACACAAACAATCCCCAACAACATAATACCGAGCCACATGGATTTCATATAGTGCTCCTTGATTTAAGAGATTGGATCAGATTTTCTAATCGTTGATGAAATCGCCAAATTTATAGACACCATTGAACGTGTCGCTCTGACTAACAGCGCCATGATGCTATCACACAAACTCGCGATTCCGGAACAATCATACCCTTGCTGGGGAACTTCACTTACGTTATAGAAAAGCGTCTGTTCTGACCTTTTTCTTGAGTGACAATTTTCCGCAACACCCCTTGATGGATTAGATATGAAATGTCAGTTCCCATAAAACGGACGGGCTTGAAATGCCCTGCTCGTCACAGTAGCGAAGGTTATAGGCCAGGACACACTCAAACAAAACAACGATCGTCTGAGACAGGATGTCTTCCCCGAAACGACGGGCATAGACCGGGAAAGCACCCCTATGGATCCGGAAGATCACGAAGCCGATGTGCCGCAGGACAAGCTCCTCGGCTTGCACCTTGCCTCCGCGTTTTGCTTCCCGAATCGATCAGCGCTCTTCTTGGAGGGATATTTTAGGATACTTACGGATAATACTCCGATACGTCTTCGACACAACGGAGCATTGTTCATGTTACAGCATTACAAAACCAGTATTAAATCTTGTCGTTCATAATTTACGCATAATGACATTTTAAAAAACTATTATTCGCCGCTTTCTTTTTTTCATCGTTTTTAAGCTGCCTGATATCCACTGAGGCGTCGAAAGATCACCGGCATGAACGAGCACCCAAAGGGCATCACCGCCCGGAAGTATCACACCCGCATCCCCGACTTCTTAAATCAACCAGGGTAACGCCCGCAAGCTCCGCGTTGTGAGTTTTGGCTAATTCAACGGCGCATTTGATAACCGAATCCGAAGCGGGCGTTTTATCAAGCTCTACAAGAATTTTTTTGATCATGCCCCCCTCTCGAATTCTCATCCTTTATAGCTTTTTGATAATCTTCGCTGGAGTTCCGCCCACGAGGCACCCCTGGGGTACATCTTTGGTGACAACCGCTCCGGCCGCGATCACGCTTTTCTCCCCTATGTTCACCCCCGGGCATATGATCGCGCCGCCGCCGATCCAAACGTCATTGCCCACCCTAACAGGTTTTCCAAACTCGAGACCTTGTTGTCTCTGTTTAAAATTAAGCGGGTGACCGGCGGTATAAATCTGGACGTTGGGCCCCATTAACACATTAGAGCCGATCATTATTTTAGCGACATCAAGAAGAACACAGTTAAAATTGAAATAAACATTGTCCCCGAGTTGAATGTTGATACCGTAATCACAAAAAAAGGGCGGTTGCAGCCACAGTCCTTTCCCGGTTTTTCCAAAAAGACGCCGGCACAAGGCCAGACGTTCCCCCTCCCTAACGTCTTGAACCGTGGCATTGATCCGATCGAGAAGGGCTCTCGCTTTCCGCCTTAGGCGCACCAATTCGGGATCGTTTCCGTTATAGAGTTGTCCCGCGATCATTTTTTTATATTCGGTCACAAATACCCTCTTCCATTTTTTCGTTATTATAAGCTTTGGCGAATTAAAAAGGAACCGTGTCCGTCAGGATCCCTTAAGCCGAGGAGACAAAGAAAATAGATTTCACCGGCGGTTAAAACTTCCGACTTTAAGGGTGGCTCAAAGATGGAAATCTTTTTTCGCTTCCGGCTGATACAGCAGCTTCATGACCTTGAACAATCGATGTCCTGTGGGGACTTCCTGGGCGGTGTCCTCGCCCACACGGGCACCCAACAACGCGATCCCCAACGACGAAAAAATCGACACTTTGTTCCCGTCGTGATTAATAGCTTCGGGAAAACCGAGCCAGAACAATCGAACCTCCTGTGTGTCTAGCCACAAGATCTTTCCCGCCGAATTCATGGTCACGATACTTTTAGGTATTTTCTGAGCCGGCATAATCTCCGAATCTCGGAGAACCTTTCTAAGCCTTCCTAAAACGATATCCCTTCCCCCGCCGATTTCACGGGCGATTCTAATCGCCTCCGTCAAACGATCGAGGTCGTTTTTTGATATCTTTTTTTTGGGATTTGCCTCAACCGTGACATTTTCCGGTTCGACGTTCTTTTTTTCTTTTTTGTGTCTCATATATTCAATCCTTAAAAAGAAAATTCCGAAAGCTCCACGGATTTTTTTTGTCTAAGTTCGAATTTGGATTTTCCGGAAAAAACACCTGGTAATTTTTGAAAGGCGTCCAGCTATAGGGCTCTGAAACGAATTGGCCAAGGTATGGCTTCGCAACGGAAAGAACTTCCTTGTGGGGAAGATCATCCGGAAGGCAAACCCCATTCTGTGGATTTTTGATCATCCACATCGCCGCCGCAACCACACCGATCGCGACCTGGATCGTAGTCGCATTCTGGTGAGGCACGAGTTTTCGAGCTTCCTCGATATCCAGAACGCTTCCCGTCCACCAAGAGGTATATTTGTGTCCCATGAGAAGGGCCCCAAGGATATCCTTCCCCCGGATGATCTCATCCGACATGATGCGGCAGCGCGGTTGAAGTTCGTAGTTGCGGCACCGGAGCTCATGCAGCGAAGAGAGCGTTTCATTGCAGGGCATATAGACGTAATGGACTGTCGGACGATAAACCGCCTTCGAATTCCGCCAAACGGTAAGTTTTTCAGAAATCGAAAACGCTTCCGCGTGACGGATCGCCATCCCGACGATCTCATAATTCGGGACCCAAGACCGGATCCATGTGTTCATACCCATTTGGGATAAGAAGATCTGATTCTTCGGGCCAAATTCCGGCACCGCGGCAAAAGGAGGAAGTTCTTTTTCATGGGTGCCCCATCCCATTTCAGAGGGAGCAACACCTTCTTCACGCAACCCCTCGATCGACCATGTGCCGACAAATTCGTCGACCTCTTTAGGCTGATCGGTAATCTGCGTATCGCGTTCGCTTACATGGATCGTTTTAACGCCAAGCTTCATCGCTAAAGCAGCAAAATCCTCTCCCCGGATCAAGTGTTCGAGAATTTTTCGGTCTTTTTTGAGAGTCGTTTTGTCATGAACCGATTTTTCAGCAATATCCAAGAGACCTTGTTTCGTAAAATGGGAAATAAGCCCCGGATTCGCGCCGTGATCCAGAACGGCCGTGGTATGACCGTCAGCCCACTTGGCGGTCATTTCCCGGATCTTCATTTGCTTGAAATAAAGCGATTTTTCAAAAGGCGTTTTTCTCTCGATATTAGCATAGGGATCCCATTCCTCAACCGAGGTGTTGATGTAAAAGACCTTGTTGTCATGGCACCAGCTAAGCATATCGAGCGAATCGATGTTCCATGACAGATCAATGATCATCCCCCCTGACGAAACGTACTTGGAAAGAGTCCTTGCAACGTTGACCGGACTGATCCTTTCCTGGGCATAGCGGACGCCTTTTTTGATCCAAAGTGCAAGCTCCTTGCGTTTATCAGCGAAATCAAGAACTGTAATATTTTTATACGGGATGCGGATGTGTTCCAAAAGTACGGGTAAAGTGCATCGCCCCACAGAGCCGAAACCGATGCAGAGCACCTTTTGGTTGAATTGCATCATGATCACCCTCCTTTGTTTATCTAAAAACCTCTTTTACCAATGATAAACTCGCTCAGAGCTCGTACTGCCCCGCAGCCTCCGGTTGATACAACACCTCTTCGACTTTGAGCCGCCTCATTCCTGCGGGAACCGGCCACTCCACGAGATCGCCAACGCGATAGCCCAATAAGGCCATGCCGATCGGAGCTAACACAGAAATTCTTCCGTGTTCGAAATCTGCGTTTGCCGGATAAACGATGCTGTACATGCAGATCTCACGGGTATCCATATCCCTGAATTTAACGAGCGAATTCATCGTCACGACATCCCTTGGGATTTTCAAAGGATCCACGATTTCCGCCCGAAGAAGCTCTTCCGCAAGCATTCTCAGATAAATCCGCTCGTGATCCCCGGGATTTGTCATCCCGCGAATCAGTTGCCGAAGCCGTTCCGCATCATGGGTGGTAACAAATATCTTTCTTTCTTCCACAAAGCACCTCCGGGCTTATTGTATTTTCACAAATCGAACGCCATTAACTTTCTACGTTGTGCCGTTTTTTATGCGCACCTCTCGTTGAGGAAAAGGAATCGTGATACTATTCGCATCAAACGCTTCTTTGATTTTTTCCGTTAAACGAAAACGCACATTCCAATACTCGTTATTTTCGACCCATGGGCGAACATAAAAATTAATACTACTTTCGGCAAGTTCGCCTACGGCAACAACGGGCGCTGGATCTTGAAGCACGTCGGGATCAGCATCAAGAACGGAACGCAAAACTTGCTTGGTCTTATTTAGATCATCTGAATAAGAAACTCCTATCACCATATCAATGCGCCGTTTATTATGAGCCGTCATATTCGTGATACATCCACCCGTAGCGTGGCTGTTCGGAATAACGTATTGGATATTGTCCCCGGAACACAAAATGGTATTAAATATTTGGATTTCCTGAACTTTTCCCGTAACGCCCGCAAGAATGACCGTATCGCCGACCTTAAAAGGCCGGAAAATTAAAATTAAAATTCCGGCCGCAAAATTTGACAGGGAACCTTGAAGGGCCATACCGACCGCAAATCCGGCAGCGCCCAGGACGGCCACAAAGGAAGCCGTTTGAATTCCCAGTTTGGCCAACGCCGTGATGCTGACGAAGACTAATAAACCCACATAACTAAGATGCTTAGAAAATTTCGCGAGCGTTTCATCGATCTTGGCGCGCAAAAGTATTTTTTCGAAAATAATGGACAACCGGCTCGCCAGCCATTTCCCGACAACAAAAATAACCAGGGCTGCCAGAATATCCAGCCCATAAATTGCAATGTTCTTTTGAATCTCGGTCAGAATTTTTTCAATATCCACAACAGCTCCTTTGATTTGATAAAAATTAACGTTCACTGAAAAACGGCATGAAATGAACTGTAATTTCCTTTAAACATACCGACGACCATTTCCGATATAGCCTTCCCCTCCTCCGGAATAACCGCCTTGATACTCCTTTTCGTCAACGAGAATCGCCTTAAGAAATCCTCATCAGCCGAAGTTAATTTGACGCGCGCCTTTTGGAGAGTTTTCAGAACTTTTTCATAAACAAGCGCCATGCAATAAGCATCATCCAAATAGCCGAACAGCTTTTCATTATCTTCCAGAAGAAAATCTTTCGGGTGGTAGAGATAGGTCAGCGTAAATCCGATCGACTTTTTAATTTCGGTGGGGACCTCCCCCCGATTGCAATAAGCCAGACCCCGCGACAAAAGCTGCGGCATGAGACAAATCAGATTTTTTAACCGTTGTTCAAAAAGATGCGTGGCTTTTTTCCCAATCCTGCCACGGATTTGATGATGAAAATCATCGCCGGGATCTTTAGAGAGACGCTTCAATCTCTCATCTAACGCTTTCAACATGCCTCGCCTCCGCTCCTTGAAGATTTCTATTTCTAGGAGGAGCATGCCATAGACATGATCATAATAAAAATATATAATATTTATCATTCTTATAAATTTATATTATGATTCCATTCAATTATCACCATCTCTATTATTTTTACGTTGTCGCCAAGGAGCGCTCCTTTTCGAAAGCGGCCAGAGCTCTTCGCGTTTCTCAGCCCGCATTAAGCGCGCAACTCAGACAGCTGGAAAACTATTGGGACCATCAGCTTTTCAACCGAGATCCGGGCAACCTCACTTTAACCGAAGACGGCTTGATGGTTTTTAATTATGCGAAGGCGATTTTTGATCTGGGGCAAGAACTAGCGGACACCGTCATCAACCGCAAACACACCGAAGATCTCAGGATCCAACTTGGCGCTTCAAGCGCGGTCCCTAAAGCGATCGTCGAGGCGCTTGTGCAGTTTATTTACCAATGCAAACCAACGGCAAATCTGATTTTGCGTCAGGATAAGATCGACAACATGATCGAAGATCTTATGGTTCATAAGCTCGACCTTGTTATCAATGATTTCCCCTACGAAACACCCCATGAGCAAGGGATCCAAAATCATTTAGTGGGAACGATTCCGATGGTGTTTTGCGTCAGCAAAGAACTGGCGCATAAATTCAAAAACATTCCCAAGGATCTGAACGGAGCCCCTTTGATTTTGCCGACCGCACCGGATCAAACTTATCATGCGATGCAAAATTATATTCACACCAACAAAATAAAACCGAAGGTCATCGCCGAAATTCAGGACTTGGAGCTGGGCAGGATATTTGTAGCGATGGGAAAAGGCATCGGGCTTCTTAATTCCTATGCCGTCCTGAATTCCCCGGAAAGAAAATATCTCACCATATTGAAAGATAAATCAAAATTCAAGATCCATGACACCATCTATCTGATCAACCGGGAACGGAAAATCCCCCACCCTCTTATCACGCGGATCATTGAGAATTTCAAACTTAATTAAGTTTGCATAATTTAATCGAATGATTCGAATGCCACTCCTTAAAAAAGAACCTACACTTACTGCCTTGAGAGGAAAAGTGACAATTTCGCCTAACAGCAAATTCTCGCCTAATGCCTCCCCTGACTAGAAAGACTCAATCCAAAATGGCCGCATTTTGGGCAGCATTCCAGTTTCAGCAATGTTATCTTGATGTTCAAAAACGAAATGAATCAGAGATGAACTGAAACTGGCTGGGTGAAACTGAAGGCCGTTTTGGAGATAGCCCCAATTCCAATCAATCGAAGCGTAGCTGAGATTGGGGCAAGAGAAATGCGGTCATCGTAAACGGCCTTCATTAAGCCGTTACGATGCCGCGCTTGTACAACGAGGACAAGTGAGCCCGGATGGATTCGCCCCTGTTTCCGATAAGCAAAGACAACGCCGTCAGGACTATGGATGTCCTGTACGGCTACCTCCACCCTCAAGCACAACAACGCCTGCCACTTTCGTGCCAGACGTTTTTGTGACGCGCTTACGTCATGTACGCGTCATGATCTCAGCAATCGCCACGAACTATGTCATGAGTTGATGATGCTACTATTATATACACCAATTTCTGCAACCTATTCTTGCTGAATACGATAGGAAATGTCCGGTTCAAAGCTCCGGATATTTGAGGCGTTATGTCGTACTTTGGAGAAAAAAAACGACATTTTTAATCTGAAGGATTTAGTGCGTCTGCGCTACCTTGCGGTAGAGAGCGGCGGGATCATGTCATCTATAGGCGGTGTTATCGTTTCACCAAAGCGATCACGATATCCCCGTGCCGCAGTTGACGGCCGCGCTCCACGATCACAAGGTTGTCCGACATGATCCTGGCATCGATGATGGAATCCCCGGTCACTTTCACACAAGATAGCTGACTTGGGGGTTTTAAATTAGACGGAGGAATGGGTAGGGGCCATAAGTTTCAGAAAATGTTTTGCATCCAATAACAGCGAGACTATCCGCACCTTTGACAGACACCATCCGAATCCAAGGTATCACGGTTTTCATTTTGAGCCGTCTTTTATCATTTTGTTAAAATCTGGAGGATGCGTTTTTCGGCCTCATCCATACTCGTTACGAAATTTTTTGGGCCGATCGAGTCATACACACCCTTCCCCTTGATCATGCTGAAAGGCTGCGCCTGCATTCCGAGCAGGATCAGACAAACATTGTCCTTGTGGCATTTTTTATAGAAGGACTCTAGAAGGTTCAAATCAGATGGCGTTAAGAATGGGACCTTTTAAAAATCGATAATTCGCATCTTGGGTTTATTCGCTACTATCTTCATCACCTCTTCATAAATGTGAAGAGGTCCGATCAAAGAGGGCCCGGACACCTGAAATGCATCCACGCCTTTATGCTTCGTGAGATCGCGGAAATCCATGAATCTCCGTCTAACTTAACATAGGATCCGAACACACCGTCTAACGCAACGCCCTCTGGAAAGAACCCATCTCACCCATTCTTCAGCCTCCCTATCAATCTTAGAAATCCGTCAAGAATCGTCAAAGGATGCGGGGGGCAACCGGGGATGTAGAGGTCCACGGGGATTAGGGCATCCAACCCTTTGGAGGCTTCGGCACTTTTAGAAAAAATGCCTCCGGATATCGCGCAGGCTCCAATCGCAACAACGATCTTCGGATCCGGTATGGCTTCGTAGGTTTTTAGAAGCGCTTCCTTCATGTTGCGAGTGATGGGCCCCGTAACAACAATTCCGTCGGCATGACGCGGTGACGCCACAAATTGGATACCGAAACGGCTGAGATCAAAAACAGGCGTGTTCAGAACGTTAATGTCCGCCTCGCAGGCATTGCACCCGCCTGCCGACACCTGCCGCAGCTTGAGGGATCGGCCAAACATCTTCGTAATCCTTTTATTTAAAGTAAACGCCAAGGCCTCCGCATCTCCCTTGAGCATAAGATCTTCGCGCCGGGATGCCCCCATCCGGAAATCATTGGAATGTCGAATACCGCTATCAGGAATAAAGGCTATTTTTCCCAAGTCCACACTGTCTTCCTTGCGTGCGACAATAGGCCGCCCCCGATAGCGTGCTGGCAGGACCGGCGGCTTGCCCCTTGGAAAACGCAAGGTGCGGCAGCCTTGTTTGAAACGCGTCATCAGGATTTTCAACATAGTAGCGCCTTACTCATAGGATCATTCGACCTCACAGATCATGCCCGCAATAAGACAGATTAAAACTTTTATTACATAGCGGAAAATCAGAGATTTCCTGATTGCGCATCGCCAAGGTCAGGGCAAACCAATTTTGGAACGAGGGGTCTTTAATCTTGTACCGGCAAAGAGCCCCCTGGCTATCCGTAATCCCGACATGCATGATCTCGCCACGCCATCCTTCCACAAGAGAAACTGCAAGCGTTTCCGTCTTCAAAGGCCCGGGAGAAACGAAAATCTCTCCTTGGGGCAAGGATGGTAAAAATTTCAACAAAAATTCCAGCGAGCGCATCACCTCCTGACGCCGAACCAAAGCCCGCGCGTACACATCCCCCGTCGCGGCCAAAGAAATGGGAACATGATAAAATTGCCAAACTCCCGAAGAGTGATCGATACGTACATCATGTTCCACTTGACTCGCGCGCGCCACGGGACCGACCAACCCCAGATTCTTCGCGTCCTTGGGGGAAATCCCTCCGATGCCTTCAAAACGCGCAAGAACCGACGGCCGGGTGAACAAAAGATCGCTCACCTCCTCAAATTCTTTTTTGTAACATTTGAGTTTACGGCAGAAACTGTCCGCCATCGATACGTCCATATCAAAAAGAACGCCTCCCGGACGGCACAGGCCTTTGCCAAAACGGTTTCCCGTCAACTCCAGTAATAAATTCAGATAATCTCCCCGCATACGGCCAAAATACGCGCTGGTCGGCAGAAAACCCGCATCCATTCCCAAAGCTCCAAGATCCCCAACATGATTCGCCAACCGTTCCAATTCCAATGCGATAGCGCGAATGGCCTGTGCCTTGAGCGGAACCGTACAACCCGCCAGGGACTCCACCACTTCACAGAATGATGTCGAATGGCCGATGGAAGTATCCCCGGCAATGGACTCACTCAAAAGAACTCCTTGCCTCAAATCCCTCCCGCACATCATGGGCTCAATCCCGCGGTGCTGGTATCCTAGTTGAATCTCCAGATGTATCACTTCTTCGCCATGACATTGAAAACGAAAATGTCCGGGCTCGATAATTCCGGCATGCACCGGCCCCACACCAACCTCGTGAACTTCCTCGCCACCCACAGCATAAAACGGATAGGCCCCCGGGATCGTTCGCTGCGCCACATCTTGCCAAAGATCCGGGACCCCGCGATAATTGGGGTGGTACCTCACGGGTTTAAGCCAGGGGTGCCCTTCGGGTGTAATCGCCCACTGTTCCGCGATCTCACGCTCAAACAACTGCGCCTGAGGAAGCTCCTTGGCCAAAGATTTGTAGCGGGGACATTCCGCTGAGATTTTTGTCGATAATATCCGCAGTTCGGACTCTTCATCCAACCCAAGGATCGCGATCAGGCGAACGCCTCCCTCGCCTTCGGGACTTCCAAAAAGGTTCGCCAACCTCGCGCCTTTCTGACAGCCAAGAAGCACCTCATCGCGAAATTCTTTTTCCGACAAGACCGGAATATCCCTTAACGAAACATGACCGCCATTAAACAGTTCCATAGATCCTCATTCGTTCCAGCTGAACGCCCGGCCGGGGCCTCTTCAAGCCCCGATCAGAGCCACCGCCTCGTGAAGCACCCGATTCAAGGGAGCCGGCATCCACAGCCCAAGCACCAGAAGCATCACGGCGGCTGATGCGATCGTGATATTTATGAACAGATTCTCTTTTTTAGCCAACACCGGTTCCGTCGGCTTGCCATAGACAAATTCCAGCACAAGCCTTGCAATCCCGATAAAAATGACCGCCAAACACAAAATGATGATCCCCGCCAAAGTGTAATGTTTCGTAATGATGGCGGCATTGATGATCAAAAGCTCGCTATGAAATGTTGCGAAGGGGAACATTCCGGTTCCGGCCAGCAATCCCAATAATAGAAAAACACACGTCACAGGATAGATGTGGATGACTCCCCGGACCTCATGAGCGTTGGAAGACCCGTATTTCTGCGCCATAGATCCAGCCGTAAGGAACATCACCACCTTTGCCAGGGCATTATTGATCATATGGAATAAAGCGCCGAAGATCCCGACCCCACCTAAGCCAAGCCCCAAAACCAATAGCCCCATATGTTCGACGGAAGAAAAGGCAAAAGATCTCTTAATGTTTTTCTCGCCTAACAGGAATATCGCCGGAACCACAAGCGACAGAATACCCGTGAAGATCAAGATGGAAGCGTAAAAATCGCTTAACCCTGATTTATAACAAATCTGGCTCACCCGGATAAGCGCCAAAAAAGAGCACTGCGTCAATCCCCCAGCCATCAAAACCGTCACCATGCCGGTCGCATGACCGTAAGCTTTCGGCTTCCAACTGTGCATCGGAGCAAGCCCCATCTTGCAGCCATAACCCACGAAGAGAAAGATAACGCTCAATTTTAACCAATTGAGGGAAAGCGAAGAAGCGCCGTTAAGGATGGCCGGCAACAGAAGAGTGTGTGCATCATGCGCGGCGATTGCAAGAAAGAATGTCCCCATAAGCGCCAAAGCGATCCCCACAGAACAGACCAGCAAATACTTCCAGGTCGCTTCCAAAGTTTCCCAATTACGATGAAAACTGATCAAAGGCGCGCTAAAGAGCGTTGTCGTCTCAATCGCCACCCACAGAAGCCCCATATGATAGCTTACCGAAACCAACGTCATCATGGATAAAAGGCAAAAGAGACAGGAGGTAAAGGTCCGGTTGCCACTGTGTTCATGCTGGAAATAACCGATCATAAAAAAAGACACGAACAGAAAAAGAAGACTCACAACCGAAAGCAGGATAAGTCCCAGGGGATCCAGCACCAAATAACCCTGCCATTCAGGGACCGGCCGCCGCAACCAAAAGGATGCCACCACCAGGGCGTGACCGAGAGACATGGCCCATAGCAACCACAGCCTGAACATGGCTTTCGCCGGCAACCATACGACAAGCGCCCCCACCAGCGGGATCACAATTAAAAGAGACAGAATCAATTACTTTCCCCCCATTTAGGCCGACTCGAAGATCCCCGGGTCCGTTCGAATTCTTCATTAATGTGATTCAGCACGATGGCCATGACAAAAACCGCGACAAAAATATCCAGCAAGATGCCCATTTCAATAAACACCGGCATTGCATCCAGTAGTGATAGAGCAAAAAGAAAGATCCCGTTCTCGATCACCATATATCCCAGCACTTGGGTAATGGCGCGGGTACGGGTCACCATGGTCATAAAACCCAAAAGCATCGTCGCCAGCGAACATGGCAGAATCAAACTTGGCACCAACTTTCCCGGCAATCTCAAAGACAAAGAGATCCAGAAAGCAACGGCGATCAATACCGACCCACAGAGGATCGAGGTTCCGAACCCGAGAATAGGTTTGACCTCGGAACGCATGGAGATGTGCCGGATCGTCCAGAATAAAATGGAGGGTGCCAACACAGCTTTGAACGCCATCGTCACGAGAGAAAGCGTGAGAGTGCGACCCGAAATGGCACCCGCACTCATAAATAACGGCACAAGACTCAGGAAGAAAGATTGCAATGCAAAGATCTTGATCATTCCCACAATACGATGAGTTGCCAGAAGAGAGAGCGCCAGGAACACGGCCAGGATGCAACTCACATCGATCCAGGACATCATACCCCTAGGCCCTCCATAGACTTACAATAAGACCGAAAAACGCCAGAGCAAATGAGATCAGCAATAAAAGTCTTACGCGATTAAGGCGCAGGCGTGCCATCGACGACTCCACGATCCCCACGAAGACCGCCAACCCCAAAATCCCGCAAAGAAAAATCGCCGTATCCGTCACCGGATGGCCGGTCCGAACCGGAATGATGAGAGAAACCAGGATCCCGGAAAAAATAAATAATTTCATTGCCGCAGCATAGAGCATGTAGGCCAGGTCGACGCCGCTATGATCCAATATCATCACCTCATGGATCATCGTAAGCTCCAAGTGAGTCTCCGGATCGTCTACCGGAATACGGCAGTTTTCGGCCAACAGCACGATAAAAAAACTTGCGATGACCAGAAATAGTGCCGGATCAAAACCTTCAAAGGACAAAGAAAAGCCCGAGCCGATCATCTGAGACAAAGAGAGGCTCTTGGCGAGCAGCGCAAGCGTGATAAAATTCATGAACAGCGCCAATTCTGACAAACACGAAAAAAACGCTTCACGACTGGCGCCCATGCCCTCGAAGCTGGATCCCGTGTCCAAAGCGGCCAAGATCATAAAGAACCTGCCCAAAGCCAGGAGATAGACGGCCAGTAGAATGTCGCCCGAAAATTGCACCGGAGCGGTGAATCTACCAAAAGGAACCAGCAGTGAAAAAACCAGCATAACGGCAAGGACCACCGCGGGCGCCACACGAAAGATCCATGTGATGGTATGGCTATAGACACATTTTTTACGAAAAAGCTTCGCTAGATCAAAGTAGGGTTGAAACACCGAGGGGCCCACTTTTCCAGAAAAAAAAGCTTTAACTTTGGCGATTACACCGAGAAAAAACGGCGAAAGAAGACAAAGAATCAACCAGTGGAACAAAACCGGGAATGCATTACTTAGCATCAAGATCACAAACGACCTCGTTTTTTATTTTAATTTCCAGATCAACAAGAAAACTAGAAATAAAAGAATGTACATCAAGTAGAGCTGGGTATGACGCATGCGGTTACGATTTAGCCTTTTAGAAAGATTATTTAGAAAAGCCAACCCCGGACCAAAAATCATCTCTTCAGAGGCATCATGAACCGAAGAAGCCACGCGGGTTTCCCCCGGGAAAGAGCCCGTAATTTGTCCCCCCTGACGGCGGAAAAACAGCGCATGCCGCATCAATTCGACGATTGTTCGGGCAAAAGACGCTGAGGTGTATTGAAACCTCGCTGAGACCTGCGAAAAACCGCAACTCCATGTTTCCCGAATCGGCATAGGCGCTCCCCCCAAAAGAAGTCGCCGGATAAAGATCAAACACAACACGATCAGGAGGAACAGAAATGCGATCAAAACAACCAGCGTTAGGGGCATGAGAACCTGTTCAAGTTGGAGTGTTGAAAAATCCACATGCGTTAGATAGGCCCCGCCGCGGAAAACCAAACCGGTTACGGTTTGAGGAACAAGTCCGATCCATGCACATAATCCCGTTAGGATCATCATGGGGACAAGCATCCACTTGGATGTCTCCTCGCCGCATATCCCTTTCTGCGCCCCGGATCCTCGGGAAGATTCTTTTAAATCCACGCGGGGCTTTCCCAAAAAAACGGTTCCATAGACCTTGCTAAAACAGGCCAAGGCAAGAGCGCCCATGAGAGCCAGAGACAAGATCCCCAACGAACAAAAGATCACTCCCGAAACAGGAAGCCCGAAAAGTCCTTGAAAGAGTCCGAAATAAATAATGAATTCGCTAATAAACCCGTTGAAGAGAGGCAAACCGCAGATCGAGATCGCCCCCACCAGGAAAAAAGCGCTGGTGACTGGCAATGTCTTTGCCAAACCCCCGAGATGATCCATCTCTCCGGAGTGCGTCTTTTGAATAACGGAACCCGCTCCCAAAAACAAAAGCCCTTTAAAAAGCGAGTGATTCAAAACATGCAGGAGCCCTCCGCCAAACCCGAGGACCGCGAGAAAGGGAACCTGATGACTCCGTCCCACTAACCCCACCCCGAGACCAAGAGCAATAATGCCGATATTTTCAATACTGTGATACGCCAATAGCTTTTTAAGCTCATGCTGGCCAAGCGCATATAAAACGCCCATGAGGCCAGAGGTAACACCGATCACCAAAAGAACGTACCCGCACCAATCTGGAAGAACTTTCACGATCCACAATACGCGGCAGATTCCGTAAATCCCCATCTTGATCGCGACCCCCGACAGGATGGCTGAGACATGGGAGGGTGCCGCCGGATGGGCATGCGGCAACCAAATATGCATCGGCAGGCATCCCGCCTTAACCCCAAAGCCGGCTAAAGCCAGGAGAAATACCACCCCCGCAAAGGCTGGCGAAAAACCCGTCTGCGCCATCACATCAAAACTCATGGACCCTGCGGCATGCGCCATCAAAAAGAACATCAGGAAAAGAAAAAATGTCGCGCAATGGGACGCTATCAAATAAATAAATCCGGCCTTGCGCACCGCGGATTTTTCATCGTTAAAGATAATCAGGAAAAACGTAGAAATAGTCATGATCTCCCACGCCCCCAAAAAAAGGATCGCATTGTTGGCTGTGGTGATCAAAACAAGATCGAGCACGAAGATCAGATAAAAAAAGGCATGCATCCCCAGAGATTTCTTTCCCTGATAAGGACGCATGTATCCAAAACCATAAACTCCGGCACATAAAGCGAGGATCGTGATCGCGGCAAGGAATACAAGGCCCAGGGGATCCAGTCTAAAAGAGAATTCACCGAGAGGAACAAACCAAGGCGTACGAAGTAATTTTTCCACTTAGCCGGCCTGCGCGGTTTTTGCTTCCGCAACCTGGAATGTCGCGAGGATCTCTTCGGCATTCGCTTGACGTTTTAAGACCGATTGAACGCTTTCATTTTGCAAACAAAACGCCAAGCGCGCCAAAAGCGACAAATGTCCTTTGAAAGAACCGGACAATATCACAAATAGCGTATGGACCCTTTGTCCATCCAGCGCAGCAAAATCAACGGGGGTTTCCAGAAAAAAAAGCCCGATTACCGGATCGAGACCGGCAAAGATCACGGGGTGCTTGACGTGCGGGATAGCGATCCCGTTCCCAATACCTGTCGTGCCCGCTTGTTCGCGGGAAATCAGCATATCTTTTAAAGAAGACCGGTCCAAATGGCCCGGGAGAGGCAGAACACCTAAGACTTCCCCAAAAATCTCCTCGCGACGATTTCCTTTAATCCCAAAATGAACTCCCCCGCGGATAAGAGCTGGGGTGATAATGTCCTGGCTCGAACGACTCTTTCCGCAGAGTTTTAAGGCTCCGAGCGTTAAAGGAATCTTATATTTAAGAGCCCACTCCAAAACCTCGACAGAATTAAAATAATACTGGCCATTGGCCTTAACCGCCGGCATACTCCGATCATTCAGCCACTGATAAAGCGTTTTCTCTTCAACTTCAAAGGCTTTTACTATTTCACGGAATGTTTTTTGCATATTCTTTCCAGCCTTAGAAAAACGCGAAAAAAGATGACTAAAAACTATTTCGTCTTATCGAACAATCCTTAATCCTCACCAAGACTCTCCAGCATCTTTTCGCTTTTTCTTAATTTTTTCCGGAGAAGCTCGGCGATCGGCTTCAACACCTTAAAAATATCATGATCATGCAAAGCGTAATAAACATTTGTCTTTTCCTGGCGAGCCTCCAGCACTCCGAGATCCCGAAGGGTGGCTAAATGCCGCGACAAACTGGACTGTTCGACCCCCAACGCCGCGACAAGCTTTCCCACGCTGGCCTCTCCGCCCTTAAGATATTCCACGACCTGGAGACGGGCCGGATGCGCCAAAGCTTTTAAAAAATCCGCTTTGATCTTGAACACCATGCTGTCTATTTTTTTCATAAACCCTTCCTCGCAAAATTGAGGTGAATTTATTTTTTTTCTTTCAACAATTCTTCCGCGCGCGCGATCGACTCTTTCATGCTAGCAAAAACATTCTCCTCGCCCACAAGATCGTAAAGATTCGATTTGACCATTTCATTGAGCGGTTGCACATGTAGCCCGGTCACAACGAGACGGATGCCTTCCCTTTTATTCTTGTTATAAAAACTTTTAAGTGCGTGCATCCCCGTAGAATCAATCAAAGGCACATCCCGGAATCGCAGGATCCGCACTTTGGGTTTTTCATGAATCTCACGTTCAACCTCTTCAAAACTGTTAGCTGCTCCAAAGAACAGTGGGCCGTTAACTTCATAGACCTCAACCTTCGGAGGAAGAACAAAGGCAGACAACGGTCGATCCTCTCCCTTCTCCATTCTCTCATCCTCTTCATACTCTCTGGAAAAAACTTTAACATCCGTGACATCCGACATGCGTTTCATGAAGAGGAACGCGGACAACACGACCCCGACCTCAATGGCGACATTGAGATCGACAAGAACCGTGAGAAGAAACGTCAGCCCCAAGACGATCTTAGCTCCCTTAGACCCCTTGAAGAGATCATAAAACGACCGCCACTCGCTCATATGATAGGAGACGACGACCAAAATACCGGCCAAACAAGCCAGAGGAACAAATTTAATCAAACCGCCCAAAAACAGCATAATGAGGAGGACCGTAATCGCATGAACGATACCGGCGATGGGCGTTCTTCCGCCATTTTTAATATTGGTAACGGTTCTAGCGATTGCTCCCGTCGCGGGCATGCCGCCAAAAAAAGCTGAGCCGAGGTTCGCGATCCCCTGTCCAATCAGCTCAGTATTCGGACGATGTCGGGCGCCGATCATACCGTCGGCGACAACCGCGGAAAGCAAAGACTCGATCGCTCCCAAAAGAGCGATCGTCACCGCCGGCTGAAAGAGTTCCCGGATCCTTGAAAAGCTTAAAAGAGGAAAGTGCGGTACAGGCAACCCGTGAGGCAGTTCCCCGAAACGACTGCCGATCGTCTCAACGGGCAGATGAAAAAATGCCGCAATAGCCGTGACTGAGATAAGAGCCACAAGGGCGCCCGGGACGCGCTTGGAGATCATGGGGGTTATGGTAATAATAAAAACCGTGACAAGGCCTAGGATCAACGCTGCATAATTAACCGTACCGAGATGCTGGATAAAAATATGCCACTTTTCCACAAATTCGGCCGGAACTTTATCAATACTCAAACCCAGGAAATCTTTAACCTGGGATGAAAAGATAATGACCGCAATACCGCTCGTAAAACCCACGATCACTGAATGGGGAATAAATTTGATCGCCGTCCCGAGTTTTGCGAACCCCATGATCACAAGCAGAGCGCCCGCCATCAAGGTGGCAATAATAAGTCCGTCAATCCCATACTTCTGTACCACTCCGTAAACAATGACCACAAAAGCGCCTGTCGGACCGCCGATCTGCACACGACTCCCGCCCAGCACAGAAACAAGAAAACCGGCAATGATCGCCGTAAAAAGACCTCTATCGGGAGAAACTCCTGAGGCAATGGCGAAGGCAATCGCCAGGGGAATTGCAACCACCCCGACAATGAATCCCGCAATGCAATCTGTGAAAAATTTCTCTTTTGAATAGTCCTTAAGACAAGTCACTAATTTGGGGGAAAACATGAGGTCTCTTTCGTATAATTAAGTTAAAGAAAAGTTTTTTTTAAATTGGAACCATTTTTCAAAAAAGCTGCCGACGCAAAACATGTCCGCATCATGCTGTGTTTTATCACTTTAGAAAACCGCCGGGCAAAAACGCGCTTAAAGCTCCGCCGAGGACCGAGATAGCTTGCCTGCTTTGAAAATTGGCGGGTCCCCCCCTTTCCAACTTCACGATCATTTTTCGGGAGGGCATTCTAACGCAAAATCACATTTCAGACGCTACAATTCATGCATACGGCTTTCTTCATATATGCTTATATGAACATTAATGCATGTTATTGCAGAAAATGAAGGCTGTCAATGATCCCTTCGGGAGCGTTTTACTGGCAGCTTCTTCCAACAGTCCCAGAATGGCCTCGTGATACTACAAGAATGCGGTAGTAATCATTTTTGATGTCGCCTTATATATCATTAACGAGTTTGGTGAAAGCCTGAAATCAGAGATAGACATAAAAAGTAAGGGCAGACGTGGAACCCTATCAAGCCTTAACAAATTCTTCAACTGGCAGCCTTCCCCCATCGGCATAGCATGATTGTGGGATCGTTCACAATGGAATTCTTTTTTTAAATGACGCCAGAACCAAACCATCGATAAATCTCCAGATGTAGGATTCAAGGCGATGAGGTTTGAAATTCCTCTACTTATCATAGCGCCGAAGGTTATAGGCCTAGACCCGCTCGTTCATCAGCAACTTGGGATTTATTTTTATCGTATCTCCTTATGTCATAGGGAGACAAAGATCAGATTGGATGCGCTTACACCCCATACGAGTCATTGACAGGAGAGAAACAAACGAAAGGATTACCATTTTCCCGAAACTTCCCCGCTGAAATGTCCCCACGAAATAATTCCCATTTTTTCTGGATGGATTTGAATAATCGTTTACCTTTGGGAGTAATTTTTACCCAAACGACCCTCCGGTCATCCTCTTGGGAGCGGTACCGTTTTACAAGACCGTTCATGATCAGACGATTCACGCAAAAGGTTGTTGCGGGGCGAGTCGAAAATGTCTTTTCTGCAATATCGGACATTTTTAAACGAGGAGTTTCGTTCAACTCTGCCAATGCAAGACCATCGAAAAACATAACCCCACTTCGAAGAAAAATCTTATGCTCTTTTACCATGAATGCTTTGATGCATACGAAAGGATCCTTGAAATAATCGGAAGATTTTTCTTTCACTGCGGCTCTCCTTTCTGAATTTTTCATCGGCATCAGATATGAAGAAACCGGAGAATCCGTTTTGTCAGAGAAGTCCTAGCCTCCGCCACATCTTCCCCGCCTCCGCCCAACACGACATAAAGACGTACCTGATTAGCAAGCTTGGCCCGCCGGAGGGAAACCAGTACCTGCTGTGCGGCAAAGAGAGAGCGTTGCGCATCCAGAACGCCCAAATAATCGTCAATGCCTTTCTCATAACGGAAATTCGAAAGCCGGTAGGTCTCAGCGGCCGTATCGACCAGGGATTGCTGTGCCGCCACCTGTTGTCCCACGGTTCCGTAGACGGCGAGAGCATCGGCAACTTCTCTGAACGCCGTCTGGATGGCCTTTTCATACTGAGTTACCGCAATTTCACGATCTGCCTTGCTCACCCGATAAGCGAACCACGTGCGCGCATCGAAAATCGGCATCGTCGCTTGCGCCCCGTAGAGCCAAGTGGCCGTGCCGGTCTTGAACAAATGCGAAAGATCATTGCTGGCAGAACCGAGCGTGGTCGTCAGTGAAATCTGAGGGAAAAAGGCAGCCCGAGCCGCTCCAATATTGGCATAGGCCCCTTTTAGCTGGTGCTCCGCAACCATAATATCCGGCCTCCTGAGAAGCACTTCGGAAGAAAGTCCGGGAAAAATATCCGTAGTAGGTTGAATGCTAGCTAGGTCAACCGGCAAGAGATCTTCCGGAACCGACGAACCCGCCAAAAGATCCAATGCATTTTGACTCTGTGCAACGAGTTGCCTGTACAAGGCAACGTCGCGTCGGGCAACTTCCACCGGTATTTGAGCGCGTTGAAAGTCTAGCTTGCTCACCACCCCAAGGTCATACTGCCGCTCGATCAGTTTGCAGGCAGATGTCTGACTTTGGAGCGTCTCCTCCGACAAAGCAAGATTCTCCCGATCCGCGGCCAAGGACAGATACGTGCTGGCCACGGAAGACACCAACGCGATCTGCGCGCTCCTCCGGGCCGCCTCCGTACCCAGATATTCCTCCAAAGCCTTTTGGCTCAAGCTTCGGATGCGGCCGAAAAAATCGATCTCCCAAGCAACAATTCCCAGATTAACATCATAAGTCTTAGACGTTCTTTTAACGCCGGGCGCCACAAAATCAGCAGAAACTTGTTGTTCCCCTCCTCCCGCGTCCGCATAGACCTTGGGAAGCAACTCACTCCGTTGAATGTCGTAAAGGGCGCGCACCCTCTCCATGTTCAGAGTGGCAAGCCGCAGGTCCCGATTATTTTGGAGGGCCGTTTCGATGACCTTTTTTAATTTGGGATCAGTGAAAAATTCCTGCCATTTCAGTTGAGGAACCTCGGGACTGCCCTCGGGCGGTATTACCGCCACCGGGTAAGCAGCGCCGCTAGGCCACTGGCTCGGGACCGGAGCGTCGGGCCGCTTATATTTCGGGACCATGGTGCAGCCGCTCAACCCCAAAACCAGCGTCAGGGTCACGACAAATGATCGCCTCATGTCAATTGCCCCCCGGTAAAACCGGAGCTTTCGCGTCGTCTGCGACGATTTTCGGCTGACGCTTGCGAAAAAGGCGCGAGATAAGAACAAAGAACAACGGAATGAAAACGAGGTCGATGAATGTCGCTGAGATCATTCCGCCGGTCACGGCCGTCCCGATGGCATTCATGGCACCGGCACCGGCACCAGTGGCGATGGCCAAAGGCAACGTGCCGAAGAAAAACGCCAACGACGTCATGATGACGGGCCGGAACCGGATCTTGACCGATGCCAGGGTGGCCTCGACAAGTCCCAAGCCTTGTTGCATCTGTTCTTTGATGAACTGAATAATCAAAATGGCGTTCTTGGTCGAAAGCCCCATCGTCGTCAAAAATCCGATCTGGAAGTAAACATCATTAGGAAATCCCCGCAAAAAAGTAGCCGTGAGCGCGCCAAGCACGCCGAGCGGAAGCATCAACAGGTTGACAAAAGGGATGCTCCAACTTTCATACAGTGCCGCTACGCAAAGAAAGATCACAAGAATGGAAAAGATATAAAGGATAGGCCCCTGGGCCGTTGCCATGCGTTCCTGATAAGAAAGCCCCGCCCAGTCATAGCCGAATCCTTTTGGCAATTTCGAGATAATCTCTTCCAGAGCCCGCATGGCTTCGCCGGAACTGTGATGCGCCGCCGGCTCCGCCCAAATATTCAGGGACGAGAATCCGTTGAAACGTTCTAGCTGAGGAGATCCGAAATCCCAGCGCGTCAATGCAAACGAATCAAAGGGGGTCATCTTTCCGGCATTGTTGCGCACATAAAGTTTTTCCAGATCCTTGGGGAGCATGCGATATGAGGCGTCCGCTTGGACATAAACCCGTTTAACCCGGCCGTTCTGAATGAAATTGTTCACATACGTGCCACCAAACGCCGCCGAAATGGTGTTGTGGATCGAACTGATCGGCAATCCCAACGCGCCGGCTTTCTCCCAATCCACATCCACCCGAAATTGCGGCACGTCTTCCATGCCGTTGGGTCGAACGCTGGCGAGCCTTTTGTCCTGAGCCGCCATACCCAACAGCTGATTTCGGGCGTTCATGAGAGCCGCGTGACCGAGGCCGCCGCGGTCCACCAGCTGGAAATCCACACCCTGAGCATTGCCGAGTTCGACGACAGCCGGAGGAGGAAAAACAAAAATCATGGCTTTGCGATTGGCCGAGAAATACCGCATGGCCCTTCCGGCGATCGCCTTGGCCTTCTGATCCTTCCGATGACGCAATTCCCAGTCCTTCAGTTTAACAAACACCATGCTGTTATTTTGCGACCTGCCCGAGAACCCCACTCCCACGATCACCATGCACGATTCAACGGTCTCTTTTTCCTTTTCCTGGAAATACTGCTTCACTTCATTCGCGACGGCTTTGGTCTGCTCAAGCGTCGCGCCTGTCGGCATAATGATCTGAGAAAGCAAGATGCCCTGGTCTTCATCCGGCAGATACCCCGTCGGGAGCCGCACGAACAGAAAAACAATGAGAAACAGGATCGCCCCATAGAGGAACAAATAGCGCAATTTTTGGGCTAAAGAATGCCCCACCAACTTGATATATCCGTCTCGAATTTTAAAAAAAGTCCTGTCGAACCACTGAAAAAAAGGGCGCAGGAACCAGATCGCATTTTCCGCCGGCTCATGCCCTTTCGGTACCGGCTTCAGCAGCGAAGCGCAAAGAACGGGCGTCAGGATCAAGGCGACCGCCACCGACAACAGCATGGACGTGATAACGGTCACAGAAAACTGACGGTAAATCACACCGGTCGAACCCGGGAAAAACGCCATCGGCCCGAAAACCGCCGAGAGCACCAACCCAATCCCGATCAAGGCGCTCGTGATCTGCTCCATGGACTTCGCCGTCGCCGCCCGCGGAGAGAGTCCCTCTTCGCCCATGATCCGCTCCACATTCTCGACGACCACGATAGCGTCATCCACCAACAGGCCGATCGCCAGCACCATGGCGAACATGGTCAGCATGTTGATGGAAAAACCGAAAAGGCTCAACACTGCAAAAGTCCCTAAAAGAACCACAGGCACCGCAATGGTCGGAATCAACGTGGCCCGAAAGTTCCCCATAAATAAATACATGATCAGGAAAACCAGCAGGATCGCTTCAAAAAGGGTCTTCACCACTTCATCGATGGCGACTTTCACAAAGGGTGTCGTATCGTAAGGATACACGACCTTCATGCCATGAGGAAAATACTGGCTCATCTCCTTCATTTTCGCCTTGACCGCATCTGCCGTATCAAGCGCATTGGCGCCGGGAGCCTGGCGGATGGCTAACCCCGCAGAAGGTCTGCCGTTGTGGAAACCTTCAACATCGTAGGACTCGGTCCCAAGCTCCGTTCTCCCCACATCCTTGATCCGGACAACGGCTCCGTCCGGATTGCTACGGACGGGAATGTTGGCAAATTCCTCCGGAGTCTGAAGTAAATTCTGAACAATGATCGAGGCGTTCAGACGCTGGCCCTCCACGGCCGGAAGCCCGCCGAACTGCCCGGAGGAAACTTCTACGTTGTAAGCCTTCAGCGCCGCGACAACGTCGGCTACGGTGAGGTTATAGTTCGTTAGCTTGTCGACATCCACCCAAACACGCATTGAATACTGAGAACCAAAGTTCTCGACCTCCCCGACTCCGGGGACGCGCGCCAGGACCTTTTCCAGATTGGACTGGGCGTAATCCCGCAAATCGATGCCGTCCATACTGCCGTCATCCGAGATCAACCCCACAATAATCAGATAATTCCGCGTGGATTTGCTGACCGTCACACCTGAACGCTGGACCACCTCCGGCAAGCTAGCCATGGCAAGCTGGAGTTTATTTTGAACCTTGGACCAGGCAAGATCCGGATCGGTCCCTGCTTTAAAGGTCAATTCGATACGGGAGGCGCCGGCAGAATCGCTTTTCGCTGACATGTAGATCAGGTCTTCAAACCCGGTCATTTTTTGTTCGATGATCTGGGTCACGGAGTTTTCCACAGTCTCGGCGGAAGCCCCCGGGTAAAAAGACGTAATAGCAATGGAGGGCGGCGCAATAGGAGGATATTGCGAAATGGGAAGTTGCGTGATGGCCAATACGCCCAGCACCATCAGGATGATGGCAATGACCCAGGCAAACACCGGCCGATCAAGAAAAAATTTCGATATCATGGGGTATTCCGTCTAATGCGTCATGTTACTGGGTCATTGCGGCGATGAAACGTTTTTGCCATACGCAGGATCATTTTTTTGACCCGGTTCAAACGGAACCACCTTCACAACAGCGCCGGGTCTGGTCCGTTGAAGGCCTTCGACAATGACCCGGTCCCCCGGCTGAAGACCGGACGACACAAGCCATTTGTCACCGACGGCGCGATCCAACGTGAGCATCCGCTGCTCCACCTTCTCGCCGTCACCCACCACCAGCGCCACGGATTCTCCTTTCGGGGTTTGAGCAACGCCTTGCTGGGGGACCAGAATCGCCTGTTCCATGACGCCCTCCGTAATAATGGCACGAACGAACATACCCGGCAAAAGAATGTTTTCCGGATTCGGGAAAACGGTGCGCAAAATCACAGACCCCGTGGTGGGATCCACAGTCACATCTTTAAATTGAAGCGTCCCTTGGAATGCATACGGCGTACCGTCTCCCAGAATGAGCAAAACTGTGCTCTTTTGTGTCTTATCGCGATTGAGAATTCCGTTTTTAAAAGAACGCTGAAAACGAAGCAGATCATTCGCGGACTGAGGCACGTTCACATAAATCGGATCCAGCTGCTGAACGGTGGCCAAAGCAACGGGCTGATACGCCGTCACAATACCGCCTTCCGTCACGGTGGAAGCTCCGATGCGACCGCTGATCGGTGAAACAATATGCGTGTAATCAAGGTTGATGCGGGCTACTTTAAGTTCCGCTTCAGCCTGTTTTAGAGCGGCGTTTGCGTCATCAAAAGCCTGCTGGCTCACGGCTTTGTCCGCGAGAGCTTCCTTGTAGCGGCTTACCCGTGCCCGAAGGGCCACCAGATTCGCTTCGGAACGTTCGAGCACTGCCTGAAATGGCGCAGGATCGATCTGATAAAGTTCATCACCCGCCTTAACGTCAGAACCTTCGGTAAAAAATCGCTTCAGGACAATCCCATTAACCTGGGGACGGATTTCCGCAACAAGAAAAGCGCTCGTGCGGCCAGGCAACTCGTTTGTAATAGCTAACCTCTCGGTTTGCAGAGTGACCACGGCTACTTCCGCCCCCTGAGGGGGCATTGCGTCCCTCGGTTTGCATCCGGAAACCACGCCCATGAGAACGGTGGTCCCCAAAAACAGGATCAAAACAGGCCATTTCCAAAGAGCCGTGACGCTAAAGCAATGAGACACACCCTTAAAAATCAAAGCGCAAAGATTAGAAATCGAGACTCCAGTTTCTTTTGTTTTCATTTCATGACCGACTTTCAACAATCCATGCGCTGAACTTTGTCAGCAATTGATTTAAAGTTTTAATTTCGTTCTTGGATAAGCCTGCCGTAATACGAACGAATTTTTTATTTTGAATCGGGATAACACGGCGCGCTAAAGTCTTGCCTGCGTCTGTAAGCTTTACAAATCTTGCTCTTCGATCATCTTGTGACGAACTTCGAAATACCAACTTTTGTTTTTCCATGCCATCAATGACCTTCGTCACATTAGCCCGACTCACCAAAAGCAAGCCGCTCAGTTCTTGCTGCATGTACCCCCTATCGTCACCAAAATTAAGAATCATCAGAATGTTCATTGCTGAGGGGGATAGATTGAATTCCGCATGCGCTTTGAGGGAAACCAGAACATCATGAGTGTAAGCAAAATTCAGGATTAATTCCGTTGAAGGCCAATCAAAATCCTTGTACCGCTCGCAATATTTTCGGACCTTACCCCAGTAATAAGCCCTTCTTTGGTCAATGGTGATTTCTTTGCGTTTGTCCATTTCGTCTCCGTGCTCCGTGCGCATAAAAAAGCTATTTGAATAATAGATGACAACTCGCATTATGTCAACCAGTTAACTGTCTACCTTTAAACATAAAGGCGCATTGAATTAACCGGGGCGCTTTAAAAAACACGAAATTGATCTGCCGCTTGAAGATTTGAGGAAAAGATTGTCAAATACCACTGATATTTCCTTCGCTAACGAGCCGCTGATCCGGAAGCAGCTCCTCCTCGTCCACCCCATCCCGGCTATGCTTGCAGATGGACGGGCCAAAGACCTTAAGCGGATCGCTGGCTGAACCCACATCAGCCTTTTTCGCCTTTACCAGATCATGAGCCTGCTTTATCTCTGTCCCCAGACACAGGAAGACATCGTTACCGCCCCGAATTCCCGCCTATCCGAGATTACCGAGCGAAATATCCGGCACATTTCAAACGAGATCGATTGGCAGAAACAAGCCGCCTCGTGGCAAAAATCCCTCGCTTAAGTTCTTACCCTTTCCACTCCGAAAAGTGCTGCGCCCACCTCGGAAGTGTTTGTTGGCATTAACCAGAGATATATGCCTCAAAATCGGAAACCTTCGGCCTCATACCTGGTTAATGGTCTATTTTGGCGCTAGCTCTTTTTGCAACTCACAGAACGGGCCATTAACCTGGGGGCATTTACCAATCGACATTGGGGAGGCATCGGGCAGATTTGGGATGGAAATAATCGGGATGAAATGGGCTGGAAAGTAAAAATCCCCCGACACCGTCGGGGGATTTTATCTCTGTCCGGTAGAGCGTGACAAGAGAAGTGACGCGCTCACGTCACTATGGTGTCATACGCTCATACCAACCAGTGGCTGCATCATACAGCTACCTATCTATGCATGTCAAACGTTGGCGCCGCAGAGGTAGCGGTATAGACCCGATTTCCTGATGTCCAGAGATGTCCATAGTATGAAAAAGGCCGAAAAAATGTCCGTTTTGTCCGGTCTTTTTGGGGCGACATTTCTGCAAGATCATATTGATGAATAGGATAAGGAATGTCCGGCCCCAGAGGGCGGACATTTTGAAAAACCAACGATTGTGGGACTTATTGTCCCACTATTCAGCGAATCAAACCTCGACAGGTTCTGCTTCCGGTTGCGCGGGCAGCCTCCCCCAATCGGGTTGGTGGTGAGATCGTTCATGGCGGAGTTCCTTTTTCAGAGATGCCAGGATCAACCCATCGATGAATTTCCAGATATAGGATACGAATCGAACCGGCTTAAAGTTCCCGGATTTGTCGTAGTAGCGTAGGTTATAGGATTGAACTCTTTCGTATAAAACAACGATTGCCTGAGAAAGAATGTCCTCCCCAAACCGTCGCGCATAAGCCGGAAAAGCTCGTTTATGAATTCGGAAGATCACAAAGCCGATGTGGCGCAGAACGAGCTCTTGGGCTTGAGCCTTGCCACCGCGTTTAGCCTCTCGGATAAGCCGCCGTTCTTCTTGGAGAGAAATCCTGGGATATTTACGAATGATGTCACGGTACGTTTTCCACATACCGGTACATTCTTAGATAGGGCTTCAAGAAAAGCTACTGCGAATGTCGCTTTCCAGATGAAAAGCGACATTCGATATTTACCAATGTCGTCTTGCAATGAAATTACGACATTCGTTCAATGGTTTAGCCTTCTGCCTCACCGAATTAAAAGGCTATGCGCTAGAACGGCGAGCACGATCGCCGTCACAAAGATATAGATAATATTCCGTTGGCGGACAAACGTAATGAGCGAAAAAAATACCCTCGCCACCGGCGTAGCGATCAATAGCAAGAGTCCGAGTTGGATCAACCCCCGACCATGAAACGAAAGCACGCTCCCCCATATGCCCTTAACGGAACAGAGTTCAACGGGCACCCGTTGAAATATCTTGTAATTTATGGGCTCAAAACCATGCCGGAACAGATAGATGACACCTCCAGCAAAAACGATCACCGCAGAGATCACAACCCCTGTCCTCAAGAGGTGGCTCATGATGATTTCCGTTCGATGATTCTTCAACTCCTGCCCAGCATCATTCATTTTAAAATTCCGCCTGTTAATCCGGCATAGATCATTTGAAGCGCCAAAAGAAAAATAGTTATGCTAAAAACGATCCGTAATTTTTGAGTTTCCGCTTCAAAAAGATGCCGCGCCCCCAAAGACGATCCAAGTAACACGCCTAACATGACCGGCATCGCAAGGCCCGGGGCGATGTACCCTTTAGCAAGGTAGATCCCCGCACTCGCTGCGGCTGTCACCCCGATCATGAAATTACTCGTAGCCGTTGAAACCTTGAATGGAAGTCGCATGGCCTGATCCATAGCCAAAACCTTTAAAGCTCCGGAACCGATGCCCAATAAACCCGAGATAATTCCGGCAATGAACATCAATCCAAAACCCAGAGGAACAGACCGGACATGATACGACTTCAATCCCTGGGGCGTCGGATACACTCCGTCCATCCCTAAAAAAGTGGCGAGCTTATCCGTATTAGGGATCTCTGACCTATTATCTCGAGAGCGACTCGACATGAAGGCTGAGAAAATTAGGACGACACCGAAAATCACGGCAATGATGGGAGTTGATAGACGCAGCGCCAGAAATGCGCCCGCGAGAGCGCCGACGGTCGTAGCGACTTCCAAGAACATCCCAATCCGGATATTACTGAAGCCTTCCTTTAGATATGTCGCGGCAGTCCCGGAAGAAGTCGCAATGACCGAGACGAGAGAAGCTCCGATGGCGTACCGTATATCCACGCCAAAAACCAACGTGAGAAGCGGAATAATAACCACCCCGCCTCCTAAGCCGGTCAGCGAGCCCAAAAAACCAGCGGCTACGGAACCGATCCAAACAAGAATCGTAAATATTAGGATATTCATTATTCAGCCATACTTTCTGACATCCCACCCTTCCGTAAAAATGGTCTCGATTCCGAAAGAACTCGGATAAACAATTGAACTTCTTAGCATGCAGGGCTTAATAAATCCACGGAATAAACTTTTTCTTCACGGCTATTTTATACTGATCATAGTCAGCATAAGTCTTACTCAACCAGCTCTCTTCGATTCTCGTTTTTACATCAAATAAAATCAAAAGACATAAGGACAATATTATTCTGACCAAATCGTGCTTCCAAAGGCTAACGCCAAAAGAGGCCATAAAAATTCCTACATATCCAGGGTGTCTAATAATACCGTAAATGCCCGATTGGATTAAATAACCACCGGCGACAGGTTTCGGAGAGACAACCATGTTTCTTTTCAAACTTTTACGAGCAAATACAAAAAGCATCGTTCCCGAAATGACAAGCAGCGCT
>DAOPYQ010000009.1:0-78584 GCA_035352955.1 Candidatus Omnitrophota bacterium | reverse complement strand
CGGAGAGGGGGGGATTTGAACCCCCGGTGGCACTTTCGTGCCACAGCGGTTTAGCAAACCGCCGCACTAAACCGGGCTATGCGACCTCTCCACAAACTAATCCGGGCTCCTCTCTTGAGAGCAACGGTTCTGTTCACCGTCCGCTCCCAAAGGCTCGCAGCCCTCTGAATTATAAAAACGCGCTAAAGTGTATGTTTTCTTCCGAGAATGGTCAAGAAAGGAACTTCGCGGGTCAGGCCAGATACGGCTGAAGCGCCTTGGGAAATTCGACCTGCCCGTCCTTGGTCTGGAAGTTTTCAAGAAGACAAAGGACGATCCGCGCAAGGGCAAGGCCCGATCCGTTCAGCGTATGGACGAATTCCGGTTTTTGGGTCTGCGCGTTCCGGTAACGAAGATTCAGCCGCCGCGCCTGAAAATCCGTGAACACACTGCAGCTTGAGACCTCAAACCACTTTTTCGTGGCAGGCGCCCAGGCTTCCAGGTCGTAACACTTCGCGGCCGCAAAGCTCATGTCCCCCGTTCCAAGCAAAAGGACCCGGTAGGGAAGTTCCAGCGCCTGAAGAACTTCTTCCGCGTCACGAACGAGGGCTTCGAGTTCCTGGCCGGACGTTTCCGGTTTCACAAATTTAACCATCTCCACCTTGTCGAACTGATGAACGCGAGAAAGTCCGCGCGTATCTTTCCCGTAGGAACCTGCCTCCTTCCGGAAACAAGGCGTGTAGCCGGTATACTTGACCGGCAAATCTTTTTCCTCGAGAAGCTCATCTCTTAACAAATTGGTGATGGGCACTTCCGCCGTCGGGATCAGGAAAAAATCGCCGCTCCCTTGGTCGTCGTCCCCTAGCTTATACATATCCTGCTCCATCTTGGGAAGCTGCCCTGTCCCGCGCATAGAGGCCCGGTTCACAATGGACGGCGGCCAAACTTCCGTGTAGCCGTGCTTTTTGACATGCAGATCCAGCATAAAGCTGATAAGCGCCCGCTCGAGCTTTGCCCCCTTGCCAAAATAAACCGGAAATCCCGCTCCGGTGATCTTGCTTCCCCGATCCATGGACAACCACCCAAGGCCGGTCGCCAAGTCCAGGTGGTCCTTAAGCTTGTACTCGAACGTCCTCGGTTCGCCCCAAGTCCTGACAACTTTGTTTCCCTCGGCGCCTTTAGCTACAGGAACATCGCTAAGCGGAACATTTGGGATCATAAGCATTTTTTTCTCTATTTCTACAGCTTTTTCTCCCACTTTCTGGTCTATTTCTGATATTTTTTGGGATGTTGTCTTCATTTCAAGTATTACGGTTTCTGCGGACTTCCCCTGTTTTTTGAGTCGCGCGATCTCATTATTAGCCGTATTCCTTCTAGCCTTTAGTTCCTCAACGTCCTTAAGCATAGCGCGACGCTCAGCGTCCAGTTTAATCAGGGGTTGAAGGTCTAGGGAGACGCCCTTGGAGGCGAGGCCTCGCTGGACGGCTTCGGGGTTTTCGCGGATCAGTTTAAGGTCGAGCATGATTCTTCTTCCGTCCTTCTGCTCCGCCGGGGGCGGGAAAAGGTTCTTGTCGGGCTACTTTTTTGTTTTCTTCTCTTCCAGGAGATCTAACTGTTGGGCATCGGCCCCGTTTTCTTCGTCCTTGGCAACAACGCGAGTGGCGGAAGCGATCTTGTCCTTCTCCTTAAGCCGCATGACGCGCACGCCCACGGCGTTCCGGCCGGAAGTGCGGATCTGGCTGACGGGGCAGCGTACCACCATCCCGCCGGTAGTCACGATAATGATCTCGTCTTCTTCGGCGACGGTCAGAACGTTCACAACTTTTCCGTTCTTCTCCGAAACCTTGACGTTGATGATCCCTTTGCCGCCGCGAGACTGGATCCGGTACTGGGAAAACAACGTCTTCTTTCCGAAACCGTTTTGCGTGACCGTGAGCGCTGTGGCTTTGGGATCCACGATCTCGGCAGCGATCACTTCGTCGCCTTTTGCAAGGTTCACACCGCGCACGCCGCTGGCGTTCCGGCCCATCTCGCGGACATTGTCTTCTTTAAAACGGATGGCCTTGCCGTCTCGCGTCGCAATAAAGATCTCGTCTTTGCCGGAAGTGATTTTGCAAGACACCAATTCGTCCTTGTCGCGGAGCGTGATCGCGTTAATGCCGGAAGACCGTGGACGGGAATATTCGATCAGGTTCGTTTTCTTGATGACCCCCTTCGCGGTGACCATCACCACAAAACGTTTATCATCAAACTCTTTGACCTGCAAAAATCCGGAAACCTGTTCATTTTGGGTTAGCGAGAGGAAGTTGACGATCGCTTTCCCCTTGGCCTGCCGGGAAGATTGCGGGATATCATAGGCTTTGCGCCAGTAAACTCGCCCCTGGTTCGTGAAGAACAGGATGAAATCATGCGTCGATGCCATGAACATATGTTCCATGAAATCCTCGTCGTCGCGCACCCCTGCGCCGGTCACGCCGCTCCCGCCGCGATTCTGCCGGCGGTACATGGAAACAGGGATCCGCTTGATGTAGCCGGCGTGCGAGATCGTGATCAACACGTCTTCTTCCGCGATCAGATCTTCGATGTCGATGTCTCCTTCCGCGGCAACGATCTTCGTCCGGCGCTCGTCCCCGTACTTCTTGAGGATCTCCTGGGCTTCTTCCCGGATAATGTCGAGCACCTTCCGGCGGCTCTTGAGAACCGACTGGTAATATTCGATCTTTTTAATAAGCTCAAGATATTCTTCGTCGATCTTCAACCGCTCAAGCTGAGTAAGCCGCTGGAGCTGCAACTCAAGGATGGCCTTCGCCTGGATCTCCGAGAGCTTAAGGGACTTCATCAAGGTTTCTTTCGCAATCTCCGGGCTCTTGGACGTACGGATGATCTTGATCACCTTGTCGATGTTTGAGATCGCTATTTTGTAACCTTCAAGGATGTGGGCGCGTTTTTCGGCCTTATCAAGTTCGAACCGGGTCCGTCGCAAGATAACCTCGACGCGAAAATCGATGAATTTTTCGATCATCTGCTTCAGCGTGAGAACGCGGGGCTGGCCGTCCACCAGCGTCAACATGATCACGCCAAACGAGGATTGCAACTGCGTATGCTTGTAAAGGTTGTTCAGCACGACTTGCTGAATTGCGTCCTTTTTCAGCTCGATCACCAGGCGCATTCCGTCGCGGTCCGATTCGTCTCGGATGTCCGCGACCCCTTCGATTTTTTTATCCTCCACAAGGCGGACAATGGATTCGATCAGTGAGGTTTTGTTGACCTGGTAAGGGATTTCCGTGATAACGATCGCGTCTTTTTTGTTCCGTGAGGTTTCGACCGCCGCCTTCGCGCGCATGATGATCTGCCCGCGTCCGGTTTCGTAGGCCTTCTTGATCCCTTCCCGGCCGATGATAAGCCCGCCAGTGGGAAAATCCGGTCCGGTCACAATCTTGGTAAGCTCTTTGATCGTAATGTCCGGGTTTTCAACCGTCGCGATCAGCGCCTTCACGACCTCGGTCATGTTGTGCGGCGGAATGTTCGTCGCCATGCCCACGGCGATACCCGTGGAACCATTCACTAGGAGTGTCGGGATCTTCGCGGGAAGAATGGAAGGCTCAGTGAGAGACTCGTCAAAGTTCGGCGCGAAATCAACGGTGTCTTTGTCGATGTCGTCGAGCAATTCGTTGCTGATCGACGCGAGCCGGGCCTCGGTATAACGCATGGCCGCCGCGCTGTCGCCGTCAATGGATCCGAAGTTCCCCTGCCCTTCGACAAGAGGGTACCGGAGCGAAAAGTCCTGCGCCATGCGGACCATGGTATCGTAGACAGCGGTATCGCCATGGGGATGATATTTGCCGAGCACTTCGCCGACGATACGCGCGGATTTCTTGTACGGCTTGCTGTGGACAAGTCCGAGGTCGTTCATCGCGAAAAGAATGCGCCGGTGCACGGGCTTCAACCCGTCCCGGACGTCCGGAAGCGCGCGTCCCACGATCACCGACATCGAGTAATCGATGTAGGAATCCTTCATCTCCTCCTCGATCGGCCGGGGGATCACTTTTTCATTCATCGCGTACAAATTTTTTTGCGGTTGCTCGTCTGCCATTTTTCTTCCTTAAACGTCCAGATTCCTGACGGCTTTTGCGTGCCGTTCGATAAAAGCGCGGCGGGGTTCGACGGCATCGCCCATCAGTACGGTAAAGATCTCATCCGCCGCCACGGCGTCATCCAATGTCACTTTCAAAACCGTCCGGGTCTCGGGATTCATGGTCGTTTCCCAAAGCTGCTCAGGGTTCATTTCCCCGAGGCCTTTGTAGCGTTGGAGCGTCATGCCATCCTTCCCGTTCTTCTTGATGTGCTCGAGAACGTTGCGCAGCGCTTTGACTTCCATCGTTTCTTTTTCCACCGTAAGCTCAAAGCCGGTTTCCTCTCCGGCCTCGAAATCCGAGAAGTCGAATCCGTACTTTTCGAGACGCTTTCTGGCCTTCTCGAACTCTTTCGCCTCGAAGATCTCGATCAGCTCGTGGAGCGGACGCGTATCAACGGCCTCTTCCTCGGATTCTTCGGGTTCCGGCCCTTTTTTGGCGGGTTTCTTTCCGTCTTTTTTGGCCTTTTCTTTCTCTTTTTCTTTTGCCTCGGCCTTGGCGGCTTTCGCCTCTTCTTTGGCTTTCAGCTCTCGCTGTCTCCCGAGTTCTTTGACGTGGTCTTCGACTTCTTTTTCGGTGTAAAAGAAAATCTCTTCATTCTTGTCCAGTGCTCTTACGAGAAAAAGAGGGAATCCTTTTTTCTTGTCGTGCGCTTCCATGAACCGATGCCAGAGGATCCCTTTCCGGGCGAGAGACCTTTCAAGATCGGTCATGGCCTGAACGAGGTCCATCAGTTCGCGAAAATTTTTCCCTTCGATCGTTCCTTTAGCGCCGCTTTTCTTGAGCACCGCGCCTTCCAGCCCGAAATTCAGCAAAAGATTGTTCATTTGTTCTTCGGTTTGAACATACTGCTCTTCTTTGCCCCGCTTCATTTTGTAAAGCGGCGGTTGGGCAATATAAACGTGCCCGCCTTCGATGAGTTTTTTCATCTTCCGGTAAAAAAAGGTGAGCAGAAGCGTCCGGATGTGGCTGCCGTCCACGTCGGCGTCGCACATGAGGATGATCTTGTAATAACGGAGTTTTTCGAGGTTGAATTCTTCCTCGATCCCCGCGCCGATCGCGGTAATGATGGTCCGGATCTCCTCGTTCGAGAGGATCTTGTCGATGCGGGCCTTTTCAACGTTCAAGATCTTTCCCTTCAGCGGAAGAATCGCCTGGAACCGGCGGTCCCGCCCCTGTTTCGCCGAGCCTCCGGCGGAATCTCCCTCAACCAAATAAATCTCGCTGTTGGCGGGATCGTCGTCAGAGCAATCGGCCAGCTTGCCCGGCAGCGACGCGGAATCCAGCGCTCCTTTGCGGCGGGTCAGCTCGCGAGCTTTTCTCGCGGCTTCGCGCGCGCGGTAAGCAAGCGCGGCTTTTTCAACGATCTTGTTGGCGACCGGCGGATTCTCTTCAAAAAACGCACTCAATCCTTCATAGATCACGGAATAAACGATACCTTCAACTTCACCGTTCCCGAGTTTGGTCTTGGTCTGTCCTTCAAACTGCGGCCGCGGCACTTTGACGCTAATGACCGCCGCAAGTCCCTCGGTAAGATCGGTCCCGGTTAACCCGGCATCCATGTCTTTGAGAAGGTTTTTGCTTTTGGCGTATTGATTGGTGGCGCGCGTAATGGCGGTCTTAAAACCGCTCATGTGGGTGCCGCCCTCGACGGTGTTGATGTTGTTAGCGAAAGAAAAAACGTCTTCGCCGTAGCTGTCGTTATACTGAAAAGCCGCCTCGACCTCGACCTCGTCTTTGGTCTTGTCGACATAGAAGATCTTTTTGTGGAGCGCGTTCTTGGAACGATTGATGTATTGAATGAATTCCGAAATGCCGCCCTTGTAAAGGAAGATATGTTCTTTGATGTCTTTTTTGTCGCGGTCGTCGCGGATCGTGATACGGATCCCTTTGTTGAGAAACGCAAGTTCGCGGAGGCGGTTTGAAAGGGTGTCGAAACTAAGCTCGGTTTTTTCGAAGATTTCCTTATCCGGCATGAAAGAAACGGTTGTTCCGCGCTCTTTGGTTTTTCCCTTTTCAATAACCTTGGACGCCGGGCGGCCGCGCTCATATCTTTGATGCCAAGCTTTTCCGTCGCGGCGGACTTCGACTTCACACCATTCGGAAAGAGCGTTCGTACAAGAGACGCCGACGCCGTGCAACCCGCCGGAGACACGATAAGCCTTGTTGTCGAATTTACCGCCAGCGTGGAGAGTGGTCATGACGACTTCAAGCGCGGATTTCTTCTGGGTTTTGTGCATGTCCACGGGTATGCCGCGGCCGTCGTCGAGCACGGTGCAGCTACCGTCCGCGTTGATCACGACATCAACGCGCGAGGCATATCCCGCCAGCGCTTCATCGATGGAGTTGTCGACCACTTCGTAGACGAGGTGGTGCAGCCCGCGAAGGGTGGTGTCGCCAATATACATCGCGGGACGCTTCCGGACCGCGTCAACGCCCTCGAGTACCTGGATTTTTGTCGCGTCGTACTTCCCGCCGGACGGGTCCTTCTTTTCTTTGTCTTCTTTTGCCATAATCCTCTTTATGACCCCACAAAAACCTTAACGTCGATGACCGCTTCTTCTCCCAACACCGCCTGCGCCCGCTTCAGAAGTGACTGCCGATATTTTTGACTGATCTCAAAAGCGAGCACCGATTCGTTCACTCGGACGAACAGAACGCCTTTGGAAGAAAGCTGCGGTTTGGTGTGTTTTGCTAGTTTGGCGCCTGCGATGCTCGGCCATTCCCTGATCAACAGGCTTCTTCTTTGCTTCTCCGGATCCTCCATACTCTTAAACACGGAAGGAAGGATCGATTTGATATCATCCATTAAAATAAGCCGCTTTTTTTATCGGCTTTCCTGAAAATTAATTGAGCTGCATCGGCATAATAACGTACAAATATCCGTCGCGCCCTTTCACTAGTCCGGGTTTATCCGCCTCATTAAGCGAAATCGTAATTTTTTCTTCAGTTAAATTTTTAAGAACATCGAGAAAATATCCCGGATTAAAACCAATCGCAACCTCATTTCCTTGAAATTCCGCGGGGAGCTCCTCTTTCGCTTCTCCCATATTGGGCGTTTTGGCGGAAACAATGATTTTATTTTTTATAAAATCAAACTTAAGCGCTGGCGCCTCAGGAGAAGTTAAAAGCGCCGCGCGGCGGACCGCCTGTAAAAACTCTTCACGGTTCGCGACCACTTGTGTTTTTTCTTCCTTGGGAATCACCTGTTCATAATTAGGAAAATTCCCTTCTATCAAACTTGAGGTTAAAAAAGTATCCCCTAAAGAGAAGATGACTTTATTTTGCGTGTGGATAATTTTAACAGTCCCTTCCCACTCTAAAAGCTTTAAAAGTTCGTGGATGGTTTTTGATGGGACAATCATATCAATATTTTTCGCTGTTTTTTGTTTGGTTTCTTTTTTAAAAAAAGCAAGACGCCGCCCATCTGTTGCCACAAAACGGATATTGTTTCCTTGAAAGGAGATTAATACGCCATTTAACACATAGCGCGTCTCATCATGAGAGATCGCAAAAGATGTCAATGAAAGACTTTCTTTAATAACAGATTGTTCCACTTCCACCGCATCGTTAAGGGAAAATTCTGGGAGTTTGGGGTACTCTTCTTTTCCTAACCCCATTATTTTAAAAAAAGATTTACCAGCTTTAATATTAATGGTGTTGTTTTTGGTAACGGAAATCTCCACATCTCCTTCAGGGAGTTCCTTAACAATCTCATGAAATTTTCTAGCAGGGACTGTAATATTCCCTTCTTGAATAACCTCCACGGTTGCAATTGTTGATATCCCCACCTCCATATCAGTGGCGATAATTTTTAATTTTCCTCCTTTTTGTGTTTCAAGGAGAAGGTTATTCAGTATAGGAAGAGCGCTAGGCTTAGAGGCGGCAACATTCACGCCTAAAGCGATCTTTTTAAGCAACTCACTTTTTAGAATCTTAATTTCCATACTAGACTCCTTTTGCTTTTATTCTATATTAAGAAAAATAGTAACCTTAGTAATAATCCCTGTGGATTTGTGGATAATAACACAACTTATTTAAAAAAAAACACTTACAAAAAAAATTCTTGTGGATAACTACCCTTCTTTTTTCAACAGAGCGGTTAGTTTATCTAACACCAACCTTAAACCAACATCTAAGTCTTTTTCTTTAGCAATTTTATTACATGAATGAAGCACGGTGGTATGATCTTTCCCGCCAAAAAACTCCCCGATCTCTGGAAGAGAATGTCCCGTTAATTCCCGAACTAGGTACATGGCAATTTGTCGCGGCTTAACTATAGAAAGAGTCCGTTTTTTTGAGCGGAGGTCAGAAACCTTTACATTGAAATAATCCGCCACCACCTTCTGAATGCCCTCAATGGAGAATTTTTGAGCTTCCTCCTTAAAAGAATCCTTTAAAACCTCCTGCGCGAGTTTAATATCCATGGTGGAGTTTGTGAGGGTGCAATACGCCACCACACGGATCAAGGCACCTTCCAATTCCCGAATATTAGACTTAATCTTACCCGCAATGAAATAAGCCACATCATCAGGTACGACAACGGTTTCCCGCTCCATTTTTTTCTTAAGAATCGCCACCCGGGTTTCAAAATCCGGGGGCTGAATATCTGTGACGAGCCCCCAACCAAACCTCGAAACAAGACGCTCCTCCATCTCGGGGATCTCCTTAGGAGGGCGGTCGCTCGTTACAACGATCTGTTTATGAGCATCGTAGAGAGCATTGAAAGTATTAAAAAACTCTTCCTGGGTAGAATCTCTTCCGGCGATAAAGTGGACATCATCTATAAGAAGAAGATCTAAAGAACGATATTTTGCGCGGAATTGCTGGGTCGAGCGCGTTTGTATCGCGGTGATTAATTGATTCGTAAAATTTTCACTGGATATGTACAGGATCTTAAAGTTGGGATGCCGCCGCCGGGTTTCATGCGCGATGGATTGAAGAAGATGGGTTTTCCCGAGGCCAGTCGGGCCGTAAACAAAAAGAGGATTGTAATGCTTTGCCGGGGCTTCACTTACAGCGACTGCAGCAGCGTGAGCAAAACGGTTTCCCGGTCCGATCACAAAGTCGTCGAAGGTGTAACTCTTGTTCAGTCCTACCACAAAGCCTTCACTTTCCCGTATAGGTGAAGGCGCAGGCAGCGACGGGGCCGCTTTAGGAGGTTCTACAACTTGATAGAGAATTTTAACCGGATGTCCAAGGACTTCTTCTGCGGCTGAAGAAATAAGGTTTTGATAATGATCTTCTAACCATTTTCCGTAGTAATTGTCAGGAACGCGCAGAGTCAAAGAGTCTCCGGCCACAGAGAGCAATGCCACGGGATCAAACCAGGTTTTGAACGAACGCTCGCTCAGCTCTTTGGATAAAATAGAGCAAATTTTCTTCCAAACCTCTGCCGGGAGAACATTATTTGTCGACGAAACATCTAAACTCATAAAAGAGAAAGCTTTAGGTGAGTTTTCAACAGGTTATAAAGAGGAACAGACTAAATACTTTTAATAACTTTATTCATGAAAGCTTGTTTTTGTGGAAATTAGATACAAAAGGTATCAACATGTTTTCAACAACCTGAAAATCATCAAAAAACCGCCCTCCCGGCATGCTGAAAACCTGGAGAGCGAAAACAGGAGTGCATTTTACCCCAAAAAATATTTTTGTCCAGAATGTTTAAGAATCTTTTTTAAAATATTCTCGCGAAAAACGCGGACAAGCGAAGGCGAAAACTTTTCTTCGATCACAAAACAAATTTCTGGATATTCAGAATGAATTTCACTATAATCCACGCCTCATGAAAAGAACCTATCAACCTTCCAAGAGAAAACGGCGCTCCAAGCACGGTTTTCTTGCCCGGACGGCGACCCAGGGAGGACGTAAAGTTCTCGCGCGTCGACGGAAAAAGGGCAGGAAAAAACTGACCCAAGTCTAACTGTTGGCACAAACCAAACGGTTAAAAGCGGATCAGCGCATTCGCAGACAGACGGCCTTCAAAAACCTTGTCGAAAAAGGGATTTTTGCAAGAGGGGCGTTCTGTTTTTTGTGGGTGGGACCGCAGGAGTTGACCGGGCAAGCCTCGACGCGCGCGCTGCCTATGATCGGCATCGCGGTGGGACGAAGCACTTGTACGAAAGCAACGGGCCGGAACATTCTGAAACGGCGGATCCGCGAGATCTTCCGGGAGCATCAGACTTCTCTTAAAGAAGGGGTCGCCTGTTTCGTTAAGACGAGGTCCGGGAAACAAAAGCCTTCCTTTGAAGCTCTGGAAAAAGAACTTATCGGGCTTTTTAAAAAAGCAGGAGCGTGGGCTTGAAGCATCTTCTTTTACTCTTCATCCGTTTTTACCGGGCATGTCTCGCTCCGCTGGCAGGCCCCTGCTGCCGTTTTTCTCCAAGCTGTTCCGTGTACGCCGAGGAAGCCATTCAACAAAGAGGGTCTTTTGCCGGAGGATGGCTTGCCGTAAAACGGCTTTTCAAATGCCATCCTTTTCACCCGGGCGGATACGACCCCGTTAACTGAGGAGCTTTCATGGACAAGAACTCTATCAAAGCTATTTTTCTCGCGGTTCTGATCGTTGTTTTATACCCTTACGCGGTCAAATGGTTTTTTCCCGAAGCCTATAAGGCGATGCAACCCAGGCAGGAACAGGTTTCGGTCGCGCCGGCCTACAAGCCGACGGTAAAAACGGAAACGCTCGCGCCGGTTGCCGACAAAGTTTTTTCTCAGGCTCCTGCGCCGGCGACCGTTCTCGTTGAAAGCCCCTTGTATAAAATAGAATTTTCTACACTAGGCGGGACCGTGACGAGACTTTCGTTTCTCGGGGAACATGGCCGAGAAGCGTTGACGAGGACGGACTTTTTTGACGGCGATCTGCGCGCGGCCGGGATCTTCGGCGTGAACGTGTTGCACGAAAAGGCGAATCTTTCGCAAACCATCTTTAAAATGGTCCGCAAGGGCGTTCGCGGCGAAGTAATCGAATTTTCTTACGAGCTTCCCGGAGAATACCAGATTTTCAAAACCTATACAATGCACGAAGACAGGCCCGTCATTGACCTTTTGGTCCGGATCAAAAATCTCACCGAAAAAGAAAAAAATATTCCTATCGAGATCGGATACGGCATGGCGTATCAAGAAGGATATCAAAAACATTACGGGTATTATGACGCCGTTGCCTATACCGACAAAACAAACATTGCGGACCTCGGGAAATTGAAGAAAAAAGGATACGCGTTCCCCGCGGGAACCGCCTGGGCGGGGCTCATTAAAAAGTATTTTGCGCTTCTCGTGAAGCCGGACGGAAAGATCGTGGACGGCAGCGCGAGAGCGGATGAGAAAAACCTGTTCGCGAAATTCATTCTCGAGCCGGTCGCTGTTCCTGCCGGAGGAGCGGCGGAGCAAAAGGTTCTGATCTATGCCGGGCCGCAGCGGTATGAAACGCTGAAATCTTTTGGCGCCGGGTTTGAAAATGTTTTTTCCCGCGGATTTTTTGGACCGTTCAAGACCTGGATCCTGCTTGTCCTGAAATTTTTCTTCAGGTACACGCACAACTTCGGATGGGCGCTTGTGATCCTGACGCTCCTTATCAAGCTCGTTTTTGCGCCGCTCACGCACTTAAGCTACTCGTCGATGAAAAAAATGCAGGCCCTTGCGCCGAAACAAAAAGCCATCCAGGAACACCACAAGAAAGACCCGGCCAAGGCACAGCAGGAGATCATGGCCCTTTATCGGCGGAACAAAGTCAATCCCGCGATGGGCTGTCTTCCGATGTTGATCCAGATCCCCGTGTTTATCGCAATGTTCCGGCTGTTGCCGGAAGCTATTGAGCTGCACGGAGCGCCCTTTATCGGCTGGATCACGGACCTTTCCGCTCCGGACAAGTTGATGGCTCTTCCGTTCACGGTCCCCCTTCTCGGATGGAACACGGTGAACGTGTTGCCGGTTTTGATGGCTGCGTCGCAGGTCTGGTACCAGAGACTCATGCCGCAACAGCCCGGCTCAAGCCCCGAGCAACAAAGGATCATGAATTTCATGCCGATCTTTTTCGGGGTTATCTGCTACAACATGCCGTCGGGTTTGACGCTTTACTGGACGCTCCAGAACATGTTTTCGATCATCCAGCAGGTTTTCATCAACCGGATCGTTGTTGTCCTGCACCACGAGGATCAATAACCCCCCAGAAACGCACGGCGGACAACGGTCAACGAAAAAGGTCTTTGTGTTGCGCGCCGACCGTTGAACGACTATGAACTCCACCCAACCATACTCCGCGATTGTTGTCGGCGCCGGCCACGCCGGCGTTGAAGCGTCCCTTGCCGTTGCCCGCGCGGGCTTTCCCGTTCTCGTCGTGACAATGGATGTCAATGCCATTGCCCGCATGTCCTGCAATCCCGCGATCGGCGGTCTCGCGAAAGGACACATTGTCCGCGAGATCGACGCGCTGGGCGGCGAGATGGGTCTCGCGACGGACGCGACCGGAATCCAGTTCCGCATGCTTAACCGGTCCAAAGGTCCCGCAGTTTGGGCGCCGCGGGCGCAAGCGGACAAAAAGCAGTACGAGCTTTATATGAAGCGCGTTCTCGAGTCCGAAAAAAACCTTACTCTGAAACAAGGGCAGGTGGTCGGGCTCATTGTCGAAAACGGGAAATGCCGCGGGGTCCGGACGAAAGAAGGCGAAGAATTTTATGGGGAGCATGTGGTGTTGACCACGGGAACATTTCTTCACGGCCTAATCCACGTTGGTGAAGAACATTATCCCGGCGGCCGGCGTGACGAACCTCCCGCGGTCGGACTTTCGGGATCTTTGCGCGAAAACGGGATCGAACTCGTCCGCTTCAAAACCGGCACACCTCCGCGCCTCCGCAAGCAAAGCATCCGCTGGGAGCATTTGGAAGAACAAAAGGGCGACGAGCCTCCCCCGCCGTTTTCTTACCGCACAAAAAAAATTGTTATCGAACAATGGCCGTGTTATCTGACGCACACGAATGAGAAGGTGCACGAGATTATCCGGAACAATTTGCACCGCTCCCCGCTTTACGCCGGAAGGATCGTCGGAATAGGACCGCGTTATTGCCCCTCGGTCGAAGACAAAGTGGTCAAGTTCCCGGACAAAAAAAGTCACCAGATCTATCTTGAACCGGAGGGACGTGATACCGACGAGATCTATATGAACGGATTTCCGACGTCGCTCCCGAAAGACGTGCAGGACGCCGCGCTTCACCAGATCCCCGGGCTCGAGAGCGCCGAGATACTGAAGTTCGGCTACGCGATCGAGTATGACGCCGCGCCGCCGACCCAGCTTAAACACACGCTTGAAACGAAAAAGATCCGGAATCTTTTTTTCGCGGGCCAGATTAATTGCACGTCCGGTTACGAGGAAGCCGCAGCTCAAGGCCTGATGGCCGGCCTTAATCTTGTCCGGAAACTTCGCGGCGAAGCCGAATTTGTTTTGGATCGGACGGAGGCGTATATTGCGGTGATGATTGACGATTTGGTAACGTGCGGGACTAACGAGCCGTACCGGATGTTCACGTCCCGCGCCGAGTTCCGGCTGTTGCTTCGTCAGGATAATGCGGATGAGCGATTAATGGAGTACGGATACCAATTTGGCATCATTACAAAAGAGGTTTACGGAGTTTATCAGCGGAGCATAAAAAACATTGCCGACGATGTGGAAAAACTGAAAGCAAAACGGTTTCTTGGAGACACGTTGTATCAATATTTAAAACGTCCGGATGTAACTTATAAAGCATTGATAGAAAACGGTTTACACTCTAGCAATTTAAATGATGAAGAAATTCATAAGCTTGAAACAGAGATCAAATACGAAGGCTATATTGCGCGTCAAAAATCCGAAGTCGCACAATTTAAAAAGCTCGAAAAACGGAAGATCCCAGAGGACACGAACTACGAAAGCTTGGCAAGCGTTAGTCGGGAGGCTCGCGAAAAGCTCAAGAAAATAAAACCGGAATCAATCGGTCAAGCTGCACGAATACCCGGCATTTCTTCCTGCGATCTTTCCCTCCTCGCTGTTCATATTGAAAAAGAAGCGCGAAGAAAAAATCCTTCCAAGATTTAACCTCCAAGAAAAAACAATACTATAACGCTTGCGTGAAGCTAAAGAAGTGTCTTTTCTTAGCGCAAGTCTATTTTACTGTAACTCTATATAAAAAATGAGAATATGAATCGTCATAGTCTTATTATGTAAGAGATCAAATCGTTTATATAGAAACTGTTGCGAAGATTCATATTTCTTACGTTCCACGTGAAACATTAGAACGAATCCTTACGTTTCGATTTAAGATAGATTTTAATGTACTATGGCGCGAATTTTTTATGGGACAGTCTTTCATTGCTCCTTGGAAAAAATCGCGGGCAAAGTTTCTTCCGGATTTGATTCTTCAAAATCGCATAGATTGTTCTCCTGCGGGATGAATTCAAGGACAGACAAAGATTGTTTTTTTCTGTCTAGAAACGCCTATTTACATAAGATTCTTTTAGATGTTTCCGCAAACTTTTAAGTTGCAAGACGAAAAAAGGCATGTAAAATATCCGCAGTTGTTGTCGATGTCATATATTATATAAGCCAACGTTTCACGTGAAACATCCGGAGGATCTATGGGGAAAACATATTCTTTTTTTAATCAGAAAGGGGGCGTTGGAAAAACAACGTCAGTAATAAACATCGCAGCTGTTTTGGCGATGAATGGAAAGAAGGTTTTGTTAATAGATCTTGATGCACAAGGCAATGCTACAAGCGGGCTTGGGATAGAGAAGAATGAAAACGAATCCACAGCATATCAACTTCTTGTGGAAAACTCTGACCCTAACACATGTATTAAAGTAACAACAATAGAGAATTTAAAAATTATTCCGTCTAATGCGCATCTTGCTGGGGCGGAGATGCATCTGATTTCTCAAGAAAAAAGAGAATACATTCTTTTGAATCAGCTTAAAAAAATTGAGAAAGATTATGATTACATCTTTCTTGACTGCCCGCCGTCTTTGGGATTGACGAGCATAAATGCTTTAACTGCAAGTAGTTATGTTGTAATTCCTCTTCAATGTGAGTATTATGCTCTTGAGGGGCTCGGACAGCTTCTCAATACATACCAACTCGTAAAGAAAAACCTTCACAGCGACCTCGAGCTTGGGGGTGTCATTCTTACGATGGCGGATGCCAGGACCAATCTGACGCAGCAGGTGATCGAAGAGGTCCGGAATTATTTTAAAGAAAAAGTTTTCCAGACCGTGGTGCCGCGGTCGGTGAAATTGTCCGAAGCGCCTAGTTTTGGGAAACCGGCGGTCATTTATGATCCCAGTAGCCGCGGATCCAAAAGTTACGTGGATTTGGCAAAAGAATTTTTGGTGAGATTTGGAACCGAAGAGGACCGGAAGATTTTTTCCGGCGAAACCAAAACAGTCGTTCAGGAAGCTCCGGCAACTGAAGGCACTGGCGAACAAGTTCCGGCAGCCCAAACAAATTCTTGAAGCATAACCTTTTAAGAGATAAGGAGTTACGATTATGAAAAAAGCGCTTGGTAAAGGATTAAGTGCATTGATACCGGATAGCTACAAGGAACAAATGGCAGCCGTCATACCGGAACCGTCGAAGGAAAATTTCGATCAAACCTTTTCAAAAACCGAAACGGTTGTCGCTCAAGCGACTTCTTCGGGACCGGGATTTCAAATGATCTCAGTCGAGCACATTTTGCCGAACGAGGACCAGCCGCGCCAGGTGTTCGACCCCGTTGCCATTGACGAGTTAGCGAACTCGATCCGCGAAAAAGGGATCCTCCAGCCGGTCATCGTCAAACGCACCGCGGAAAATCAATACCGGCTTATTTGCGGCGAGCGACGGTTTCGCGCGGCTAAGGCATGCGGGTTGGCCTCAGTTCCGGCCGTGGTCAAAGACATCGCCACTGAGGATTTTCTCGAATGGGCGTTGATCGAGAACATTCAGCGACAGGACCTGAATCCTCTCGAAGAGGCGGAAGCTTATCAGAGGCTTGTGGAAGAGCGGATGATCTCCCAGGAGGAGGTCGCCAAACGCGTGGGGAAGAATCGCACAACAGTTACGAACACGCTCCGGCTTTTGCGCCTGCCCGACGAAATTAAAGCGTACATGGTTTCGGGGCAGCTTTCCGCAGGGCATGCCCGGGCGCTGCTCGGGATGTTAACGCCCGAACATCAGAGGCAGATGGCCAAGAGAATCGTCGAGGAGAATCTCTCGGTTCGCCAGGTGGAATTGATCGTGACGCGGAGCAACGCTCATAAAAGGAAGGCGAAGACCGCGCGGCATCTGAGCGCGGAGATCGTCGATCTTGAAAACCGGCTCGTTCATCATCTCGGTGCGCAGGTCAAGATTTACCCCAAGAAGAACCAGAAAGAAGGGCGCATCGAAATTCACTACACGTCTTTGGATGATCTTGACCGTATGCTCCAGAAGGTCGGCCTTTCACGAGGGTAAGAACAAAAGGGAGTTTTGACTTCAAAAAGCACCATGCTATAATCCACGGACTTTGTCGTGTATATTTTTGTGGGAACGAACAATCTCTAGCAGCTCCGGTAAAGGCCTTTCAAAAAAAGGAAATTCCGAATGTTGACAGTAAAAAACGATTGGGCGAAGGGTTTTTTTGTTCTTTTTATGATCTTTATTTTGGCCGGCTGCGGTTCCCAAGCGCAGGATAACAAAGGCGCCACGGAAGTGAAGGTCAGCTTTTGGGGTACCCCCGAAGAGATTGACATTATCACGGAATCCATTTCGGGGTGGCAGAAAAAACATCCCGAGATCAAGATCGTATTTGAGCATACCCCCTATACCGGATACGCCAGCAAGATCCTTACGCGGATCGCCGGAGGCGCGGCGCCGGACATCATCGCAACCGAAGTCGACCAGTTTGTGACGTTTGCCACCAAGGGAGTCCTTGAAGACCTGACCCCGTATGTGACCTCGGACCCGGAAGGTTTTAACAAGTCGGATTTTTTCCCGCCGGTCATCAATCGCTTTGCTTATCGCGGGAAACTTTACGCCGCGCCGCGGGACATCGCACCGTTTGCGTGCGTCTATTACAACAAAAAGCTTTTTGACGCCGCAGGCCTTCCTTATCCGACCGATGACTGGACCTGGGCCGATCTTTTACGGTTAGCCCGGCAATTGACCAAGAAAGACGATGCTGGTCGCGTGACCCAGTACGGATTCTACGGATGGGCTTGGCAGAATTTCATCTACGGGAACGGCGGCGGACTCGTCGACAATGTTGCGGAGCCGAAGAGAACGCTTCTGGACGATCCCAAGTCGATCGCAGGCCTGCAGTTCTACGCGGATCTGAGCAACCTCTATGACGCGATGCCGACGCCTGTGGCTTTTCGGAACTTCGGGATGGGTGCGGATCAGATGTTCACCAATGGCCGGATCGCGATGTTCCTTTCCGGGATCTGGGAAACTCCGCAATTTCGCAATTATGATTTCCAGTGGGACGTCGTGATGTTCCCGAAGAACGATCAGGGGATCCGCGCGTTCGGGACCGGCGGGACCGGCTATGCGTTGCTGCGGTCGTCCAAACGGAAAAAGGAAGCGTGGGAAGTGATCAAGGCGTTGACCGCGCCCGAAGGGCAAAAACAATTCGCGAAACGGGGCCTCGCGCAACCGGCGCGGATGTCCGTTGCCGAAAGCGACGCTTTTGCCAAAGATCCGGCGCCTCCTGCAAACAAAAAGATGCTCAACGAAGCGGTCAAGCACGTGGTCTTCAGCCCCTTCCATCCGGAGTGGCGCGAAATAGAAGAGAAGTTCATCAACCCGGCGTTGGATCTTGTTTTTAACGGGAAAAAAACGGCGGTTGAGGCGATGAAAGAACTTGCGCCGAAGATCAACGAAAAGCTGCAGCAAAAACAGTAAACGCGAAAAGATTCTTCCACGACAAAAACACATACAAAGGGACTTTTTTATCCATGCCGAAGAAAATAAAAGCTAAAAGAAAAGCACTCAACCGTGAGCCGCGGGCCGCGGACGCCAACGTCGAAAAAAAATTCGCTTCCAAGTACGGGTACTTCACGCCGGACGGCCGGGAATTCGTCATCACGCGCCCTGACACGCCGCGTCCGTGGGTGAACGTGATCTCCAACGGTGATTACGGCATGATCGAATCGCAAACCGGCTCCGGGTTCTCCTGGCGCGACAACTCCAACCTTTCCAGGATCACGCGGTGGGATCAAGACCTGATCCGCGACAACTGGGGGAAGTACATTTATCTCCGCGATCGCGATAACGGAGATTACTGGTCCGGGACCTGGAAGCCGTGCACGCCCAAGTATGATTTTTTTGAGGTCCGTCACGGGCAGGGGTATTCGGTGCTGACTTCAAAGCTGAACGGGATCCGTTTCGAGAAAACTGTTTTCGTGGACGTCGAAGATCCGGTCGAGGTCTGGAAAGTGACCGTAAGGAACGAGAGCGGGAAGAAGCGGCGCATCAGTCTTTTTACTTATTTTGACTGGTGCCTCGGCAGCTGGACCGATACACACCGTGAGTTTCAGAAAACCTTTATCGAAACCTGGATCGACCGCAAGAACGGTTGCATCCATGGGATCAAACGCGCGCCGCTTGTGCCCGGGTTTATTTCGACCGGCGCCGTGGAGAAACCTTTGCAAGGTTTTCACGCCGCGTATCCCAAGCCTGTCGCGTACGATGGCGACAAGGAAGCGTTTCTTGGCCGTTACGGCGAGCAGCATGCTCCCGCCGCGGTCGTGGAGGGGAAGTGCCGCAATTCCGAGGGGAAATGGGGCGACGCCTCCGCCAGTCTTCAAATCGATGTGGATCTTGCGCCAAAAGAAGCAAAGACGATCGTTTTTATGTTGGGTTCTACCCGGACGCGCGAAGAGGCCGAACGGATCATTAAAAAGTATTCGTCGCCGAATGCTGCGGAGCTCGAGCTTTCCAAGGTGAAGTCGCTGTGGGATTCCTTTGTTCGGGCGACCGAAGTCGAAACGCCGGACGAGGCGCTCAATTTCATGACGAACACCTGGATGAAATACCAAGCGATTTCCGCGCGCATTTGGGGAAAATGCGCGTACTACCAGTCGAGCGGCGGCTACGGGTTTCGCGACCAGCTTCAGGACTGCCAGATCTTTTTCGCGACGCGTCCGGAGCTTGCGAAAAAGCAGATCCTTCTCCACGCCGAGCAGCAATTCCCGGACGGCACGGTGTACCACTGGTGGCACCATGGGACGGGCATGGGAGCGATCACCAACTGCTCCGACGATCTTTTGTGGCTCGACTACATCACGCTGAATTATCTTGATGAGACGGCGGACGAGTCCATTCTCGATACCGATGTGAAGTTCCTTGCTGACCCGAAGGATCCGGCGAAAAAAATCACCTCCGGCCCGCTTTACGACCATCTTCTCCGAGCGGTCGATAAAGCGCTGACGCGGTTTTCTCCGCGCGGGTTGCCGCTGATGGGCGAGTGCGATTGGAACGATGGCTTGAGTCATGTCGGGATTAAATGGAAAGGCGAATCAATCTGGCTCGGGCACTTTCTCTACGGCATCCTGAACCGCATCGCGCCGCTCATGGAAAAGCGGGGCGACAAAGCAAAAGCTGCGGAATATCTGAAACGGGCCGAATCTCTTAAGCGCGCCATTAATGAACACGGTTGGGACGGGGAATGGTATCTCGGCGCCACGCGCGATGACGGGCGTCCCCTCGGCAGCAAAAAATGTGAGACCGGCAAGATCTTTTTGAATTGTCAGACCTGGGCCGTGATGATGGGGACCGCGGACGAAAAACGCGCACGCATCGCCATGGATTCTGCGGCGAAATGGCTCTACAAAAAATACGGGCCGCTGCTTTTGACTCCTGGTTACAACCAGACCGATGCCTCGATCGGCTATATCACCCGTTATGCGCCGTCCGTTCGCGAGAACGGCGGGCTTTACACGCATGCCGGAACCTGGGCGGTGCAGGCCGAAGCGATGATGCGCGACGGAGAACAAGCTTATCAGGTTTATAAAAGCTTCAACCCGGCGCTGCGGGGGATGGAGCCGGACCTTTATTACGCGGAGCCTTATGTGACGCCCGGAAATGTGGACGGACCCGATTCTCCCAACAACGGGCGCGGCGGGTGGACCTGGTACACCGGCTCTGCGGGGTGGTACGCCGTGGTCGCGATGAATTGGCTTTTAGGCATTCGCCCTGTCGCGAACGGACTGCTGGTCGATCCGGTGATCCCGAAAAAGTGGAATGGATTTAAAATGAAACGTCTTTTCCGCGGTACGACCTATCTGATCGAGGTCAAAAATCCCGCGGGCGCCGGGCAAGGGGTCAAAGAACTCCTGGTGGACGGAAAGAAGCAGAAGGCGAATCTTATTCCCGATCTTCGCGACGGGAGAACCCACCGGGTCGAAGTTACGCTCGGTTGAGAGGCGGCTCATGCCTGAGAAAAAAAAGCGCTCCCCGGGTTTTGTAAAAAACCTGAGGGGCGCTTTTTTCTTTTTTATGACGTTGGCGGTTTTAGGCGCCGCGGCCCGGGAGGGAACTGCCGCTCAAAAGCCGCGCCGCCAGACTCCTCCCCAAATTTCCGCAGCTCCCGGCGAACAGAAAAAAATCTATCTCCAGCAGATCGGCCCTGCCCCAGAGGATCAGCCCCTTGAGGCGGAGCGTGTTTATCAAACAGTTCCCGCCGGCAAGCCGCTGATCATTTCGACCCAATTCAAGGTCATCGATGATTTTTCATCCCCGGACAAAAAGAACCGCTTCGGTTCTCTCTGGACTCTCGAGGGAGAGAAGGCGGGAAATGTGCGTCTCGAAAGAAGCAAAGAGGACGCGCGCGGGATGAGGGCCGGGCATTCATTGGAGGTCCGGTTCAACCTCAGAAAGCAGGAGCAGGTCTCGCTCGCGAGTCCGCTCGCGAGGCTCGATATGAGCGCCGCCCATTTTGTCGCGGTCAAATGCAAGCTCGAACCGGCGGGCACGGGTCCTTTTGACGGGCGCATTCAGATTTTTCTGACCGACTGGTCTGGGCGAACCGTCGCCGGCGATATTACGGGCGCTTGTCTCGAAACTCCGAAGTGGAATGACGCGATCTTACCGATAGAGACTTTCAGAGGCCTGGACTTGGATCAACTGGACCACCTGGACATTACGATCACGGCCGGGAATAAAAGGTCCGTCGGGAAGCTCAGGTTTGACGAGATCGCTTTCTTTGGCCATCCGGAGGTCGGGTTTGAAAGTACGGAGGACAATTTGAAAGGATTTCCGAGGGTGGTTTTCGACAGCGGCCGGCGCAAACAGCTTTTGGAGACTAAAAAGGATTCCGAAATGCTTTCCGTGATCGCGCGGGACACCTGGCGTTATTTCGAAGAAGCCGCGAATCGGGAGAACGATCTCGTGGTCGATCACATCAAAACGGGGGATTTCCCCCTCGCGGCCATGTACACCTCTCCCACGAACATTGCGATGGATCTGATGGGCACGGTCGCCGCGAGAGAGCTCGGGATCATTTCGAACGAAAAAGCCGCCGAAAGGGTCGCAAAAGTTTTTGCGACGCTCGGGAAGCTCCAACGGTGGAAGGGCTTCTTCTTTAACTTTTATGAAACGACGCGGCTGAACGTTACGAATAATTTTGTTTCAAGCGTGGACAACGGGTGGCTCGCCATTGCTTTTGTGGTGACCCGGCAGGCTTTCCCGGGCGAGATCGCCAAGCAGGCGTCGCGGTTCCTTGATGAAATGCATTTTCAGGAATTTCTTGATCCGGAGAACAACCACCTGGTCCTGGGGTATGACACAACCCGCGACAGCCCCGCGCCCTACCATTATGGGATGCTCGTGACAGAGGCCCGGGCGATGAGCTTTTTTGGGATCGGGAAAGGGGATCTGCCGCGTGAGCACTGGTGGTATTTATACCGGACGGCGCCCGACGCATGGGATTGGCAGACCCAGAAGCCGAGGGGAAGAATGGTTCAGCGCGAAGGCGTCGATTATTTCCAAGGTTATTATGAAAACGGCAAGGAAAAGTTCGTTCCGAGCTGGGGAGGATCCCTTTTTGAGTTCCTGATGCCGGCGCTTGTGATCCAGGAGGGGAAGCTTGCGCCGAAGGGGTTGGGTCGCAACAACAGGATTGCGACGGAGATTCATAGGGATTACGCGCTTAAAGAAAAGAAGTATCCTGTTTGGGGAATCTCTCCTGCGGCTACGGCGAGCGGCCGGCAATGGCAGTACGGCGAGTATGGCGTTAAAAAGCTCGGCGCGAAAGGGTACCCCGACAAAGGAGTGATCGCTCCGTACGCCGCATGTCTCGCTCTTGAGACTTTGCCGAAGGACGCCATTAAAAATATTCGCGAGCTGTTGAAGTTTGAGGCTTACGGGGTCTACGGGTTTTATGATTCGATCTCTTTTCCGGGCGGAAGAGTAGACAGCCAGTATCTTGCTCTCGACCAAGGGATGATTCTGCTGGCCTTGGCCAATCACTTAAAAAAAGGCATTATCCAAGAAATCTTTCATAAAGACCCGATCGCGCAAAAAGCCAAAGATCTTCTGAAGGAAGATTTTTACAGTTAAGCTTTAAGGATCAAAAAAGAGCGAAAATGTTCTTTAAAGGTGGTACAAACGCCGCTCAATTAATGGTTTGAAAAAGCATTGTTTCGAGTTAAAATAGGTGCCGGTAGTGGCGCTTATATCACTGTAAATAATAATGTTACAGCAAGAGCCAACCTTGGAAAAAGGAGCAATCGCCCCATGATCATCAAGCAAATGCTCAAAGATCGCATTTTGACCGACAAGGAAAGAAAGAATCTTGGCATCCTCGAAGTGGTCCGCAAGAACGGCCCTATTTCACGTACCGACATTTCAAAACTTACCGAACTGAATATCGTGACGGTGTCCAACTACGTGAATCATTACATCAAGAAGGGTCTTGTTGTCGAAGGCGAACTGGATGAATCCACCGGCGGACGCAAGCCCGTGCTCGTGGAACTCAACCCCAAGGCCGGATACATCGTCGGCGTTGGCCTCAATATGATGAGCATGGTGGGCGTTTTGGTGGACCTTGAGATCAACGTGATCAGCGAGGTGAAACGCGAACGCGCTCCGGAGAATTCCGAGAAGGTCATCCTGCAGATGGTCGATCTTGCGGCGGAGATCATCGAAAAAGCCGAGATCGACAAATCCAAGATCGTCGGCGTCGGGGTCGGCGTCCCGGGCATCATTGATGAACGCGGCCGTACGATCCGTTGGCCGCAAAGCCTCGGCGACAAAGATATTTCGGTGTGCTCTTCCATCAAAGACACTTTCGAAAAGCGTCTCAACATTCCAACGATCGTCGAAAACGACGCGAACGCGGCCGTGCTGGGCGAAAAGTGGCTTGGTCTGGATCGCGACGTGCGCCATATGGTTTACATGTTCTCCGGCGTCGGGTGCGGTATCCTGATGAATGAGGAGATCTACCGCGGGGCGAACGGCGCCGCCGGGGAACTTGGCATCACGAGTCCGCACGCCAGCAAGGACTATTCCTTTAAGATCGCGACGCAGCTCGGGCGATGGGAAGCGGACATCGGGATGGTCCGGAACGCCCGCGAGAAAGTCGAAAAGGGCGAAGCCTCGGTTTTGAAAGATTATGTGCAGGGAGATCTCAACAAGCTTGCGTTCAAAGATCTCGTGAAAGCCGTGAAGGAAAAGGATGCCGTGGCCCTTAAGGTTGTCGAACAGGCGGGGCAGGATCTCGGCAAAAAAATAGCGTTTATCGTCAATCTTCTCAACCCTGAAGTTGTTGTGATCGGCGGCGGGATCGAGGATTGCGGCGCGCCGCTTCTTGACTCGATCAAGAATACGGTCAAAGAATGGGCCGTTGAAGAAGCTGCGACTCAGGTGAAGATCATTCCGTCGGCTTTCGGCGAGAACGCCGTCGCGCTTGGCGTGGTCGGCATCGTCGCGAGGGAAGTTTTCGCCCAGGCATAATTCGCCGGGGGACTTGAACGGACCATGAAGGCTTTTATCCAGGGACTGAAGGACAGGGTTCTTTCCGGGGGCGCAATCGCTTACCATGAGGCCGTCCGGCTTATAACCCTCGAGGACCCCGAACAAATCGATTTTCTTCTCGAGTCTGCGCACGCGATCACGTGTCATTTCCGCTCCACCAAACCGGATCTCTGCTCCCTCGTTAATGCGAAGAGCTATCTTTGTTCCCAGGATTGCGGGTTCTGCTCTCAGTCGTCTCATTACAAAACCGGCGTCAAGCGTTACCCGCTGATGAAACCGAGCGAGGTCCTTGAGCAGGCGAAGCGCTGTGAAACGAACGGTATTCAGAGTTTTTGCGTGGTGACCAGCGGCGAGACGTTGAACGATGCGGAGTTTGCGCAAGTTCTTGAAACGTTCCGGCTCCTGAAGGCGGAGACGTCGCTTTATCTTGACGGGTCGCTCGGCAACCTTACCGCGGACCAGATTCGTCTGCTGCGGGACGCGGGGATGCGTCGTTTCAATCACAACTTACAATGCTCGCGTGAGTTTTATCCGGAGATCGTGTCGACGCATACGTATGACAAACGCGCCGAAACGTTGGATTTTTTACGTGAGAACGGCGTGGAGCTTTGTTCCGGCGGGATCCTCGGGATGGGAGAGACGTGGGAAGATCGCGTGCAATTCGCCCTCGAGCTGAAAAAATACGAGCTCCACTGCCTCCCGGTCAACATTCTCAACCCGCGCCCCGGAACGCCACTTGAGGGGCGTCTTCCGATCGACCCGGCCGAAGTCGTCAAGGCAGTCGCCGTTTTCCGTTTTATTCACCCCCAAGCGAACATCAAGCTTGCCGGAGGTCGTGAACTGAATCTCGGACTTTATTTTCAGGAAAAAGCCTTGCGCGGTGGCGCCAACGGTCTTGTGGTCGGCGGCTATCTTACGACAGGCGGCAACCCGCTTCGCGAAGACATCGAAATGCTGAAGCGCTGCGGCTATAACGCCCCCGTTATCGAGTCCGCGCACCTTTGCTGTGCCGAAGCCGGAACTTCCCCGGCGACCTGCTGAACCTTGGAATCTTTCCTTAAAGATAAAACGATCCTTATCACCGGCGGAACGAGCCGTCTCGGGCAGGCCTTTGTCCGGAAAGCCGTTCAGCATGGCGCCCATGTTTTTTTTACCTATTTCGCCGATGAAGAAACGGCCCGCCAACTGGAGCTCCTTGGCGCGCGCGGAAGCATGGTGGATTTTTCCAGCGCAAAAACCATGGACGAATTTGCTGGTGCATTCAAAGCAAAGAACGAACGGCTCGACGTTCTTATCCACAATGCCGCCATGACCTCCGATTTTTTGATTGAAAAAATGCCGGAAAAAGAATGGGACCGCGTCATGACCGTGAATCTCAAAGCCCCTTTTTATCTTACCAAACAACTTTTGCCCGCTCTTTTAAGGAAGACGCCGAGCAAGATCTTTACGATCGTGAGCCGGGCCGGTCTCTCGGGCCTTTACGGGGCGGCGAATTACGCAGCGTCCAAGGGCGGGTTAATCGCGATGACGAAGAGCCTTGCCAAGGAGCTCGGGCGGAAAAAAATTCTCGTGAACGCCGTAAATCCGGGATTCATGAAATCGTCCATGACCGCCGCGATTCCGGAAGAGATCCTGCAGAAGAATCTGGAAATGAGCCCGCTGAAAAGTTTTTCCGATCCCGAAGAAGTGGCGGACTTTCTTGTCTATCTGTCGTCGGATCTGATGCGCCAGGTGACGGGGCAAGTCTTTCATTTTGAATCGCGTCCCCTATAAGGTAGAATCGGACCCCTTTACCCGCTTCAAGTGAACGGAGACATACAGTGCTTATGAAACGGCGTGTTGTTATCACCGGAATGGGAGTGATTTCGCCGATCGGGAACGATCTCGCGACCTTTCGGGAGAACCTCAAGAAGGGGACTTGCGGAAAAGATTCCGAAGGCTTTCCGGTGATCGACGGGCGCAAGCTTCCGCCCGTTTTCCGCGTTAAGAATTTCAATCCTAAAAGGCATGGCACGCATCTTCTCGACCCCCTTATCCAGTACGCGGTCGATGCGGCGGAGCAAGCGGTTGCTGACGCGCATTTTGATCTAACCTCCGTTGATCCCTACTCGGTCGGTCTTTCCGTGAGCTCCTCCAAAGGGGGCGTATGTACCCTCGACCGGTTCCAAGAGCGGTTTCTCCGGCATCCCAGCGCGATCATGGGCGCGAGGATGTACACGAGCGCGGTCCCGAATTTTGCGGACCAGTGGATCGCCCGGCGCATGAAGATCCGGGGACCGGCCCGTTGCTATGTCGCGGCGTGCGCGACCGGGGCCGCGGCCCTGATCGCGGGGTTTCGCGTGGTTTCGGAGGGGGCCGCGGAGTATTGCCTTGCGGGCGCGACGGACGCCTCGATCACGCCGCTGATGCTTGCCGGTTATTATAATATGAAGGCTCTCGCAAAGAACGTGATCCGTCCTTTTGACAAAAGGCGCGACGGTTTTCTGGTCGGCGATGGCGCGGGCGTTCTTTTTCTCGAGACGCTGGAGAGCGCAAAGGCTCGCGGGATAAGGATTTACGGCGAGATCCTTGAATCGGCACAGGGGCAGGACGTGACGCACCCGATCCATTTCGATCTGAAAGACCACGCCCTGTCTTATACGCTTAAGGTTTTGATGGAAAGGGCGAGCCTTACCCCGAAAGAGATCGATTACATTAGTCTTCACGGCACCGGGACAAAGCAGGGCGATCTTTACGAAACGCTCGAGATCAAAGAAGCTTTCGGAAAAGGCGCGTACAGGATCCCGATGAGTTCGACCAAAGGGATGACCGGTCATATGCTCGGCGCGACGGGGGCCGTTGAGATCATCGCGACCTTGCTCGCGATGCAAGAGGGCTTTATTCCCCCGACCGTGGGTCTCGAGGAAAAAGATCCCCAGTGCGATCTGGATTACACGCCCAGGAAGATGCGGGAGCATTCGGTCCGCACCGCCGTGAAGATTTCTTTGGGATTCGGCGGGCAGGTCAAAGCCATCGCTTTTCGAAAAATTTAATCCGGGCACGACCCGCGCGTTAGAACAAGCGGCAAAAAGGAGCGGAATGCTGAAAACCTTTCAGAAGGAACTCGAAAATCTCGCGGCGCAAAATCTTTATCGCAAGCTCCGCGTCCTGGAAGATCATGAAGGGACGCGGGCCTCGTTTGACGGGCGCGAACTCCTGCTTTTTTGCGGGAACGATTACCTCGGGCTGAGCCGCCATCCCCGCGTCGTAAAAGCGGCGCAAAAGGCCCTTGAAGAATATGGCGTCGGTGCCGGCGCCGCGCGTCTTATTTCCGGGACCTCTACCGTTCACCGGGCGCTTGAGGAAAAGATCGCGCAATTCAAAGGCAAAGAGAGCGCGCTTGTTTTTGCGACCGGCTTTCTCGCCAACCTCGGCATCTTGACGGCATTTGCCGGTGAAAAAGACGTCGTCATTATGGACAAACTTTGTCACGCTTCGCTAGTCGACGGAGCACGTCTTGCGAAAACGGAGCTTCGGGTTTTTCCCCACAAGAACTACAAAAAATGCGAAGAGATTCTGAAGACGCACAACGGCGCGCGGCGGAAGATCCTTGTGACCGAAACCGTTTTTAGCATGGATGGGGACCTTGCGGACCTGAAGGAGCTGGTGAGACTGAAGGAAAAATACGGCGCGCTGCTTATGGTCGATGACGCACACGGCACCGGCGTTCTCGGGGCGAACGGTCGCGGCGCGACGGAAGGCTTTTCGCCCGGGATCGACATCATTATGGGAACGCTTTCGAAGGCGGTCGGTGGCCTGGGCGGATTTGTCGCTGCGGACAAGATCCTGACAGACTATCTTGTAAATCTCGCCCGTCCTTTTATTTTTGCGACAGCGCTACCCCCGGTCCTTTGCGAGGCTGCGCGCGAAGCCTTCTGCGTGATCGAAGAAGAACCCGCGATCCGGCAAAAGCTCTGGGAGAATATCCGCGCGGTTGAGTCAGGGTTGAAGGCCGGAGGGTTCGTTGCCGGGCCGGCGGAGTCCGCCATTCTTCCGGTCATTCTTGGCGATGAGAAAAAAGCGCTTGTCGCTTTCGAGAAACTTTTATCCGAAGGACTTTTTATTCCGGCCGTTCGTTTTCCGACCGTCCCCAAAGGCAAGGCCCGGCTTCGTATTACTGTATCGGCCTCGCATACTTCCCAAGACATCCGGGTCCTTCTGACGGCTCTCCAAGCCCTGTCCTGAGAACGATCTCTGCATAGCGGGCGCCGGGATTTGCTATAATTCCCGCACATTCCGAATTCTGAAGCGGCAGAACGGCACACCGAAACCAACGAAGGAGGCGCACCGTGGACGAACAAAAAGAAGCAAAACCAAAGCCTTGCTGTTGCACCGTGCTCGTAGGAGCACTTGTGATCGTGTTTGCCTGGTGGCAATCATCTTGGTCTGCCATCGCCCTGACGGCGCTTGGTGTCGTCATCATCTTTAAAACATTGATGCCCGGTTGTTGTTGTCGCGGGGATGCGTGTAAAACCGGAAAACAGGACCGGGAAAAAGGGAACGCGTGAACGTCGAAACGACAGAAAAGATCCAGCTTTCTTCCGGGAAGTGCGTGGAGATCGGAAAATGTTTTCTCCGGCTCAAACCGTGGACCGGCATCACCCCGCGCGATACTTATGGCGGTAAACCTGTGATCGATCTCGACGGGAAGCCGTCTTTTCCCGAGCTTGCGATCCTTCGTTTATGGGAAGCCGACGGATGGCAGGGCGTTTGGGTCGATACCTACCGGAGAAAATTCAGGCCCGACCTTCCGGCCTATCGGGAGCCGATCTCTTTGCCGCCGGCCCAGCAGGAACTTTTTAACGCGATTAAAAAAAAGGCCGGAAATTTTAACGGCTGCTGGGACGTGCTTGTGTGGGATGCCCAGGGGCAGACCCGGTTCATTGAATCCCGGCACCGCATCGGAGAGGTTCTGAAAAATATCCAGCTCGAATGGCTGGAAGCCGCGATCAATCTGGGGATCGCCCCGGACTGCTTCAGGATCGTCGAGTGGGATTTTAGCGAATAAGAAAGGGACAGCTTTCAGGCCATGCAGCTTATCATTCACCGGGGCACGCATGAGGTCGGCGGGACGTGCGTTGAGCTTTTTACGGAGCATGCCCGGATCATCATCGACCTCGTGACGCGGGCGACCGATCCACGCGATCAAAAAAAGAGGCACAAGAATTTTTCCCTCCACGGAAAAACCGTTCCCGAGCTGGTCCGGGAGGGTATTTTGCCGCACGTTTCCGGTTTGTATTGGGGGCTGGGGGACGAAAAGCCGGTCGATGCGGTTCTGTTATCCCATTCTCACCAGGATCACTACGGCCTGTTTCAGTATATCCGGAGGGACGTTCCGCTTTATCTTGGGGCGGATGCCGAGCCGATGCTGAAAGCCGCGGAGGTGTTCCTCGGAGACAGACCGGGGCTTTATGAGAAGAAGGTCCTGCTGGAAGACCGAAGCGCGCCTGTCGAAATCGGAGATATGAAGGTCACGCCTTTCCCGGTCGATCCTTCCGCGTACGGGGCGATGGCGTTTCTCGTAGAGGCGGAAGGAAAAAAAGTTTTTTATGCCGGGGATTTCCGGGGGCAGGGCCGAAAAAAATCACTTCTGGAGAGGTTTGTCGGCGAGCCGGTTTCAGGCGTAAACGTTCTCTTGATGGAAGGGACCGTGACGGGCCGGCAGGACGAGGACACGCCGACCGAAGAGAAACTCGAGCTTGAGATCGCGAGCGCGGCCCGCGTATGTGACGGCATGAAACTTTTCATTTGTTCTGGACAACACGTCGATCGGCTCGTGACTTTTTACAAGGCGGCTAAAAGATGCGGCGCGATCTTTGTTCTCGATCTTTATGCCGCGAACGTTCTTTGCGAGCTCGATCGTAAAGACCTGCCGGTGCCGACGAACGGATTTAAGGACGTGAAGGTGCTTTTTACGAATCATTTTATGAAGAAGCTTGCGGAACGGCACCTGCGGCACTGGTATGAGCGCTGGAGGCCTTATGAGATCGGCACGAGCGCTTTGCAGCGGGCCGCCCGGAAAGCTTTTGTGATGTTCCGCGACAGCGCCGCGCACGAGTTCGAGGCTGTGGGGATCCCGAAAGGGTCAGCACTTTTTTACTTCGTCTGGAACCAGTATACGATGGAACCCTCTTTTGAGAGGACGCAGGCTTTTTTGGACCGGCATGATATCGCGCTCAAGGAAATGCACGCGAGCGGTTTAGCGATCCTTCCCGACCTTAAAAGGTTTGCGAAGGCCGTCGATCCGGATGCGCTTGTCCCGATCCACACCGTTCATCCGGAAGACTTCCGCGAGCATTTCGGGAACAGGGTTCGTTGCCTTGCGGACGGCGAATGCCTCGAGATCTGAATTTTATAAAAAAGGAAACCAACCCATGGCATTGATCAGCCTACAGGACATCACGCTCGCTTACGGAGGGCCGCCCCTTTTTGATCACATGGACCTCCAGCTTGAGCCGGGGGAGCGCGTCGCGCTGCTTGGCCGGAACGGGGCGGGCAAAACCACCCTGATGAAAGTGATGGCCGGAACGCTCAAGACGGATTCCGGGCTGGTCGTTTACCAGCGAGGGATTCGTGTGACGCATTTGCCGCAGGAAGTCCCGGCAGGAATTTCGGGGAACGTCTTCGATCTCGTTCTTTCGGGGCTGGGGGACCGCGTAAAGCTCCTGAGCGATTATCACCATGTTAGCCACCGCCTCCAGACGGAATATTCCGAGCAGCTCATGAAACAGCTCGGCGATCTGCAGTCCGAAATGGACCACACGCAGGCCTGGGAGATGAACCGCGAGGTCGAAGAGGTGATCGCCCGTGTGAAGCTCGATCCGGAAAGCCAATTTGAAAAATTATCCGGGGGACAAAAAAAGCGGGCGCTCCTCGCCCGGGCGCTTGTGCTTAAGCCGGAGGTCCTCCTCCTCGATGAACCGACCAATCATCTGGACATCGAGGCGATCGAGTGGCTCGAAGCATTCCTTAAAGGATATTCCGGTACACTTTTTTTTGTGACGCATGACCGGACTTTTATGACGCATCTGGCGACGCGGATCGTGGAGCTTGACCGGGGAAGGATTTTTAGCTGGGCGTGCGATTACCCGACCTTTCTTGAGCGCAAGCAGATGGCGCTCGACGCGGAAGAAGCCGAACGCGCGCGTTTCGAAAAGAAACTGGAGCAGGAAGAGATCTGGATCCGGCAGGGGATCAAAGCCAGGCGGACCCGGAATCAGGGGCGGGTGGTGGCGCTGCAACGGCTGAGAGAAAAAAAACGTGCCGAGAGGCGGGCGATGGGCACGGTGAAAATGAAAGCGCAGGCTCTTGCGTCCTCCGGGCATCTGGTCGCCAGAGTGCATCATGTGACCCACGGCTACAACGGGAAGATCCTGATCCGGGATTTCACGACCAAGATCATGCGAGGGGACAAGATCGGGGTGATCGGTCCGAACGGGTGCGGAAAGACGACGCTGCTGCGGCTCCTGCTCGGGCAGATCGAGCCGCAAAAAGGGACCCTTCATCTCGGGACGGGGCTTCAGGTCGCGTATTATGACCAGCTCCGGGAACAACTTGATGAAGAACAGACGGTTGCGAAAAATGTGTGCGAATCCGGCGATACCGTCATGGTGAACGGAAAACCGAGGAACATTATCGGGTACCTCCAGGACTTCTTGTTTTCGCCGGATCGCGCCAGGACCCCGGTGAAGGTTCTTTCGGGAGGAGAGCGCAACCGTCTTTTTCTCGCGAAACTTTTCACCAAACCCGCGAACCTGTTAGTTATGGACGAGCCTACCAACGATCTGGACGTGGAAACGCTGGAGCTTCTGGAAGAGCTTCTTGTGGAATATCCGGGGACGGTCCTTTTGGTCAGCCACGACCGCTCGTTCCTGAATAATGTAGTTACCTCTACGATGGCCATTGAAGCTGACGGAGTGGTCCGGGAATATCCGGGAGGGTATGACGACTGGTTGAGCCAGCGTGTCGTGCGGCCCGCCGCGGGAGCCTCTAAAACTCCGGTCGCCTCGAAAGGTTCCGGGGTTCAGGCGTCACCGGTTTCGCCGGCTTTTTCCGCGAAAGAACAGCGTGAGTTGGCAACGCTTCTCAAGAAGATCGAGGCCGCTGAGGCTGAACAGGAGAAACTCTATCAGAGGATGGCAGAGCCGGGATTTTATCAAAAAGACCCGCAAGAGATCTCACGCGTTCAACTGCAAGCGGAGGCCCTTTCTGCAGGGCTCGCCCAAATGTATGAACGGTGGGAAGCTCTCGAAAAATTGAAAAAAACCTGAGCCTCACCCCAAGGTTATCTGCCGAAGTGCCGTTTTTTGACGGTAGGACCCGGGTGGTCGTCTCAGGCGGGAACAAGTTGGCGGGATCCTTTGTGTAAGCCGTCGGCCTGTTGGGCAGCTCTTGTGAAGGCTCTTTTTTTCTGTCCGTGATTTTTCATTCCGGAGTATTATTCCTTTAAAAAAAACGGTTTCGCGGGCTAGAATACCCAGATGTCAAAAACGGTTGTGATCCAATCCAACTACATCCCCTGGAAGGGGTACTTCGACATGGTTCGGAGGGCCGATCATTTCGTGGTGTACGACGACGTTCAGTACACGAAAAACGACTGGAGGAACCGCAACAAGATCGTTACTGCCGTTGGCGTTCAATGGATCACCATTCCCGTCATTCAGGCCCATCTTGATCAAAAGATCAAGGACACCAAAGTGGCCGATCCTTTTTGGGCCAAGAAACACTGGAAGACCCTCTCCCAGGCCTATGCTAAAGCGCCTTTCTTCAAGCAATACCGGGATCTTTTCGAAAAGGTCTATCGGGACTTCCGGGAGGAATACTTAAGCCCGATCAACCTGAAGCTCATAACCGTCATTAATGACATTTTGGGGGTCAAGACGGTCCTATCAAGTTCAGGCGATTATGACCTGAAAGAAAGCGACCCTTCGGCGCGGCTGGTGGAGATCTGTACGAAGATCGGGACCAGGGAATACATTACGGGGCCGGCGGCTAAAAATTATCTCCGGGAAGAACTTTTTGCGGCGGCGGGCATTCGACTGACCTATATGGACTATTCGGGTTATCCGGAATATCATCAACTCATCAGTCCTTTTACGCACGAGGTCAGCATTCTCGACTTGATCTTTAATGAAGGACCCAACGCGACGCGGTACATGAAAACGTTTGCGCCGGTGTCGTGAAGAGATCCAAACAAAAAAAGGAAAAAATGCGCGAGATCCCTTTTAACCGGCCGTACATGACGGGCAAGGAGCTTGGCTATATCGCGGAAGCGCACAGGAACCTTTGCCTGGCGGGGGACGGGGATTTCACGAGGCGTTGCCAACAGTGGCTTGAAAAGAACCTCCATTGCCGGAAAGCTCTTTTGACGCACTCCGGCACCGCGGCGCTGGAAATGGCGGCTATCCTGGCGGACATCCGTCCGGGAGATGAGGTGATTATGCCGTCCTACACGTTTGTTTCGACGGCAAACGCCTTTGTGTTGCGCGGAGGCATTCCCGTTTTTGTGGATATCCGTCCTGACACGATGAACATCGACGAGAGCAGGATCGAAGCGGCGATCACGGGAAAGACCAAAGCGATCGTAGCCGTGCACTACGGGGGAATTTCCTGCGCAATGGATCCGATCCTTGAGATCGCGCGGCGTCACCGGCTCTTCGTCATCGAAGACGCGGCGCAGGGCGTCTCGTGTTCCTATAAAGGGAAACCCCTGGGAAGCCTCGGACATCTGGCCGCCCTCAGTTTTCACGAAACGAAGAATATTATTTCGGGAGAAGGCGGCGCGCTTTTGATCAACGAAGAGCGTTTTATCGAACGCGCCGAGATCCTCCGCGAAAAAGGGACGAACCGGACAAAATTCTTCCGGGGACAGGTCGATAAATACACGTGGGTGGACCTCGGGTCTTCCTTTTTGCCGGGAGAGATCACGGCGGCTTTTCTGTGGGCTCAAATGCAGGAAGTGGAACCGATCAAAAAGCGGCGGCTGGAGATCTGGGACGGCTATCACCGCGGCTTCCTGCCTTTGGAAAAAGAAGGGATCAGGAGGCCTGTTGTTCCGGAGGAATGCCAACATGGCGGCCATATGTATTATCTTTTGCTGAAAAGTCTCGCGCAGAGGACTTACTTCATAGAAGAATTGTTCAGAAGGGGCATGCACAGTGTCTTTCACTATGTCCCGCTCCACTCTTCGCCGGCAGGTCGGAAGTTCGGCCGCGCGCACGGCGATCTGCCGGTCACGGACGATCTCAGCTCCCGTCTGGTCCGGTTGCCGTTCTGGATCGGCATGAAAAAAGAGGTCCGGAAGGTTGTTCAGCACGCGACGGAGATTTTAGAAAAGCACCCTTGAACATTTTGGAGAGAACTTCCCGGCCCCGGGAGCATAACTTTTTCAGGAAAGGTTTCCGACATGGAACTTTCGATCGTTACGACGCTCTATAATTCGGCCTCCCACCTCAGGGAATTTCACCGCCGGGCGGTTCTCGCGGCCGCGTCTGTAACGGCGGATTTTGAAGTGATCTACGTCAATGATGGTTCGCCCGACGATTCCCTGGAGATCATTCTCGAGGAGCATGCGAAGGATCCGAGGGTCAAGGTCGTCGACCTGTCGCGAAACTTTGGACAGCACAAAGCGGTGATGACGGGGCTCGGTTTTTCCTCGGGGAAGCTCGTGTTTTTGCTCGATAGCGATCTTGAGGAAGCTCCGGAGATCCTGAAGGGGATGCTTGAGCACCTCGAAAAAACCAAAGCGGACGCGGTCTACGGCCTTCAGCAGGACCGGAAAGGCGGGATTGTTCGCGGGATGCTGGGCGGTCTGTTCTATGCGCTGTTCAGCAAAATAACGGCGTATGACATTCCGAGGAACTCGACCATGGCCCGTCTTTTAACCCGGCGGTATGTGAACGCCTTGCTGGAGTATCGCGATAAGGAGCTTTATTTTGACGGCGTGTGCGCGATCACCGGGTTTCACCAGGTCCCTTATCCCGTCGACAAAACATGGAAGAAGAGGACCGACTATAGTTTGGCAAAGCGCGTTTCCATGGCAGTGACCGCGATCACCAGTTTTTCAAACAAGCCCCTGATTTTTATTTTTTATTTGGGATGCTTTGTTTTTGGCACCGCGTTTGTGGCCGCGAGCTATCTTTTTTCTCGGCAGTTCCTATACGGCATTTACCTGGAAGGGTGGGCTTCATTGACGATCTCGATCTGGATGATCGGAGGGCTCATGCTGCTTTGCCTGGGGATCCTGGGGATCTATTTATCGAGGCTGTTCGTGGAAGTGAAGGACCGGCCCCTGACGACCGTCCGGGCCGTTTATGACCGGAGCGGAAAAACGAATGAAAAAATATAGTAAGCTTGAGGCCCGGACGCGCCGCTTCTACGAAGACAAACTGCGGCAGTTCGGACCGACCCCGGAAGGGGCGGGATGGAACTCCGAAAAAGCGCAGGAAATACGTTTTGATCAGCTGCTCGGGATCGTCGGCAAGGAACGTTCTTTCTCCCTTAACGAGTATGGCTGTGGGTGCGGAGCGCTGGTCCGGTATTTAAAGGAACGTCGTTACCGGGTCCGGTATTGCGGCTTCGACATTTTAAAAAAGGCTATTGCGAAAGCGAAGGCTCTTTATGCCGGACGGCCGGGCTGCCGTTTCACGTCTTGCGAACAAAGCCTCAAGAAAGCCGATTATACGGTGGCGAGCGGCATTTTTAATGTCAAACAAGAGACGCCGGTTTCCCAATGGGACGATTATGTGAAAGCGGTGCTGCTCTGCATGGCCAAGGTGAGCGTTAAAGGCATGGCGTTCAATATGTTGACGGCCTATTCGGACCCGGAGCGCATGAGACAAGAGCTTTTTTACCCGCAGCCGGCGGCCATTTTTGATTTTTGTAAAAGAAATTTGTCCCGGAGGGTGTCGTTGATCCATGATTATGAGCTTTACGATTTTACCGTCCACGTCAGGTTTTGACCGTAGCGGCAGGAGAGAACGCGGTGGTGATCCTTCCAGGCGTTATCATGACGGCAAGTGTTCTGTGGCTCATTCGAAGTCATCGAAGAAATCTTAAAGATCTGGGTTTGACACTTTCTTTGGCGCACGCGGGCGTGATTAGCGCTTTTGCGCTCTGTTTGTATTTCCCGATCCAAGCCCTGCCGGAGGGCTCTCTGGCGTGGGCGTTATTCATGCTCGCGGATTTTCCGGCTTCGCTTTTGCTCGTTTTTCTCGGATTTTTAATGAGCGTGATGAAAGCTTCTGTAAGCGGTATCGCGGCGAACTGGCTCTTACCCTATGTTGTTTTAGGCCTGGCGGGAAGTTTGCAATATTATTTCATCGGGAAACTTGTAGAAGCCAGGGATAATAAAAAAGCGGAGAAACCATGATGAACCACCGCGAACTTGTTGAAAAAGACAGAAAATATATCTGGCATCCCTTCACGCAAATGCAGGGCTGGCAGACCGAGGATTTCCCCGTTATCGAAAAAGGGGACGGGTGTTACCTGATCGACACAGAAGGCCGGAGGTATCTCGACGGCGTGTCGTCGCTTTGGTGCAACGTTTTCGGGCATCGCGTCAAAGAGATCGATGCGGCGATCCGGAAGCAGCTGGGGAAGATCGCGCACACAACGTTCCTTGGCCTTACGCATCCGCGGGCGATCGAGCTGGCCGAAAAATTGATCGCGATCGCGCCGAAGGGACTCTCGCGTGTTTTTTACTCCGACTCCGGGTCGGAGGCGATGGAGATCGCGCTCAAGATGGCCTACCAATACTGGCAGCAGCGCGGGCAGAACAGAAAACAAAAGTTCGCGAAGCTGACGAACGCATATCACGGCGATACGATCGGCTCAGTCAGCCTCGGCGGGATCGATCTTTTTCACCAGATCTACAAGCCACTTTTATTCGGAACGATCGAGATCCCGTCGCCGTACCGTTATCGATGGAGCACTGGCGATGATCCGGAGCGGGTTAAAAAGGAATCGCTTGCCGCGATGGAAAAGATCCTGCGCGAACACCACGAAGAGCTCGCGGCTTTTGTTATGGAGCCGCTTATGCAGGGGGCGGCGGGAATGATCGATCAGCCGCAAGGTTATATTTCCCGTGCGAGGGAACTCACGAAAAAGTATAATACGCTTCTGATCTTTGATGAAGTCGCGACGGGGTTCGGGCGCACCGGAAAGATGTTTGCGGCGGAGCACGAGGGCGTTGTTCCGGATCTCATGGCGGTCGCCAAAGGCCTGACCGGAGGTTATCTTCCGCTCGCCGTAACCATAACAACAGAAGAGGTTTACAGCGCGTTCCTCGGTCGCTACGAGGACTTTAAGGCCTTTTTCCACGGGCACACGTATACGGCGAATCCGCTCGCGTGCGCGGCCGCGATCGCGACGCTGGATCTTTTCGGGAAAGCCCGGACGATCGAAATGTTGCAGCCCAAGGTCGCTCTCTTGAAAAAGCGGCTCGCAGAATTTTACGCGCTCCGGTGCGTGGGCGACATTCGCCAGCAAGGGACGATGATCGGGATCGAAATCGTTCGCGATAAAACGACCAAGGAAAATTTTAAAGCGGAAGAAAAAATCGGCGCGCGAGTGATCGAGCAGGCCCGTCAAAAGGGCGCGATCCTGCGTCCGCTGGGGCCGGTGATCGTGTTGATGCCGCCGCTCGCGATGACGGAGCGGCAGTTGAACGAACTGTTGGATGTGACGTATGAGTCAATCAAAGAAGTAACGGAGCAAAACAAATGAACGCCGGGATCTTTATCACAGGAACGGACACGGAAGTCGGAAAGACCGTGATCTCCGCCGGCCTCGCCCTGACGCTGAGGGACCGCGGTCTGAAGGTGGGCGTGATGAAGCCTGTGGCGACCGGATGCTATGGGCCGGACGAAAGACTGATTTCTCAGGACGCCGTTTTCCTTTTTGAGGCTGCCCAGAACCAGTACGCGCCGCTGACGAGTCCTACCCGCTACCGCAATCCGCTTTCTCCGAACGTTGCCGCGATGCTCGAGAAAAAAGAAATCGATGTCCAGAAGATCCTCCGGAGTTACCGCGAGCTTCAGAAGCATTACGATTTTATGATCGTGGAGGGCGTGGGCGGGCTCATGGTGCCGCTTAAAAAGGATTATTATGTTGCAAACCTGATCCGCGACATGGGGCTTCCCATGGTGATCGTTTCCTATGCGGGGCTTGGCGCCATCAACCACACGCTTCTAACTGTGGACGCGGCGGTGATCCGGGGGCTCGAGATCCGCGGCATTATTTTCAACCGCGTTTCCACCACGAATTATTCCATGGCGGAGCTGACCAATCCGAAAGTGATCCACGATCTTTCGGGCGTGCCGATTCTCGGGAGTCTGCCGGAAGTCGAGGACCTGAACATGGACAGCTGCCAGTTCGGCCAGCTCAAAGAGGTTTTTCAGGAGCGGATCCAGGTCGACAAGCTCCTGGGCGGCCTTGCCGGCGCCATCTCCAAAAAATAACACGAAAGAGGCGACCTTTGTCTCTGCGAAAATCCACCGGTCTCCGTCTCGAAAGAAAAAAAGACGCGAGCCTTTTGAACTGGAATCTCAAACGGCCCCTTTCGCCCGCCAAGGTTCGCGTGGTGATCCCTTCGGGATCTTTGCCGTGCGTTGCGGAACATGAGTCCGTTCAGACCGGAATGAAGATCGCGGCATCCCAAACGACCGACGGCGTAGCGGTGCACGCGAGCATGCCGGGAGTGATCGGGAAGATCGAGCGCGTCTCCGACGCGTCCGGAGGGAGTTCCCTGACGGTGGAGATCCGCAGGCAAGGTGAGCCGCGTCCGGCGCCCGCGAATTTCACGGAGACCCGCAAAGGGTGGGAGCAAATCCCTGCCGCGGAACTTCCGGAGATCTTCCGCCAGGCGGGGCTTGTGACTACGGATGCCGCCATGGAACCGGTCCATGCGAAACTCCGGCGACATTCCGGCGTCCGGACGATTGTCGTGAACGTTTGCGAGCCCGAGCCTTACATCACCTGTGAGCAGATCCTGACCCAATCCCACCCGGTGGAGATCCTTCGCGGCGCGGAGCTTCTTAAAAAAGCCGCCTGCGCGGCGCGGATCGTTTTCGCGGTCGAAGAGTGCAATTCCGAAGTGATCGAACTCCTCAAGAGCAAGATCTACTTTCTGAAATGGGATTACGCCGAGGTCCGGAGCGTCCCCGCGCGCTATCCCCAGGGGCTTGAGAGCTTGCTTCTCGAAGAATGGTTCGGAGAAAAAAAGGACGAGGCCGTTATTTTCCCGGCGTCGACGGCGTTTGCGGTGTACGAAGCGGTGGCGCACCAAAAACCTTTTTATGAAAGGGTCGTGACGGTGGGAGGGGAATGCGTGGTTGAGCCGCGGAGCCTCTGGCTGCCTTTGGGGATCTCGTTCCAGGACGCGATCCAGACCTGCAAAGGCGTGATGCGCGAGCCGCGAAAAGTGATTTTGGGCGGGCCGATGGCGGGCACGGCGCAAAGCGATCTCGCGGTGCCGGTGACGGCGGGCACGGCGGCGATCCTCGCGCTCCCCAAGGAGATCGCCAAAGAAGAAGTGCCGGAGCCCTGCCTCCGTTGCAAACGGTGTGTGGATACATGTCCCGTCGCGGTTTCTCCGGCTATGATCACGCTGGCCGCAGAGCAGAAAGAATATGAGATCGCCCAAGCGTGGGGCGCCTCCCGTTGTATAGAGTGCGGAAATTGCGCTTATGTGTGTCCGTCGAAACGTCCGATGCTTGCCCTTATCCATGCGGCAAAATCCTTCCGCGAGGCGGTGTTTCATGGTTGAGGTCGCGGCGTCGCTTGTCACGACCCTTCCGCCGCACATCTTCGGGAGCGATTCCGTTGCCCGGCGAGGCTGGAGGCAGATCGTTGCGGCGTTACCGGTTTTTGTTGCCGCGCCTTTGGCGGGCAAAGCGGAACTTCTTCACGTCCTGCTCTTAAGCCTTGTCAGCGCAGTGGCGTTCGAATTCCTTGCGGCGAAAATTTTCTTTAAAAAAGAAAAACTTCGCACCGGCGAAACGGTTTTGATCGCGGTCTTGTTTGCGCTTCTGGCGCCGCGGGCGTGTCCCGCGGAGCTGATCGTTCTCGGGAATTTTTTCGCGATCGTTGCCGGCCGGGAGTTTTTCGGAGGGTCCGGGTCTTATCTTTTTCACCCGGTCCTGCTCGCGCGGGTTTTTCTTCAGGTGAGTTTTCCATCAGCGATGACCGAACCGCTGGTTCTCGACGCCACCGGAGCGTGGCCGATCTTTGGGGCCCTGATCCTGAGCGGAGTGATCCATCTGAAGCAAAACCAGGGCTATCGGGAAGTGCCCTTTATTTTCATTGCGATCGCCGTTGTTTGCGCGGTCGCTGCGGGACAGTATGAAGGGACCGTTGCTTTCTGGAACGGAGTTCTTTTGATCGCCGCTTTCTTTTTTTCGGATCCCGTCGCGACGCCGCTCACAAGAAGAGGAACGCGCTGGTTCGCGGCGGGCGCGGCTATTTTGAGCGCGCTTCTGGCTCCCGGAGGGTTTTCGGCAAGCGCCGCCGCTTTTTCGATCCTCTTGATGAACCTCCTTATCCCATGGCTCGATCTCTGGATCCGGCCGGCCGGCTGCCGTTCGCGAGAGCCTAAAAGAGGCCATTCCTCATGAATGTCAAACAAGCGCTTATCGCTACTTTAAAATATTTATTCTTCGTCCTGTTTCTTTTTGCATTGGTTGCGCTGCTTTACGTCGCGCGCGAGTGGAGCCGCTAAGAGGCCTATGAAACTTCCGGAAAGTTATTTTTCAAGGATCCTTCTGGCGTACCTGCCTTTTATGGTGTGCCCGTTTGACCTCACGCGAATGGCGGCGGAAGCGGCGTGGGCTGTTTTGTTTTTATGGATCACGGTCTTTTTTTTCTGGTTCACCCGGCGATTGTTCCCCGAAAGACTTCTTCGGCCCGCGTTCTTTCTGTGGCTCCTCGCATGGGCACAAGCCGCCTGGACGCTCGCAAAGTTACCGCCCTTCTGGATCGTCAGCGTTTTTTTTCTGATGCCCGTTTCTTTTTTGGAAGCGCAAAACAAAGCCGCGCGGGTCAGGGTCTTCTCGCGGCTTGTCCCGCGGTATTTTTGGGACAGGTTTTTAAGCGGCGCAGGATTTCTGTGTTTTGTCCTCGCGATGGATCTCGGGAGGGTTTTTTTCTGCGGGGCGTTGGGCGCCGCCGTTTTTGCCCAGCCGGCCGGAATCTTTCTTCTTCTGACGATTGCGGCGGTCGCATGGAAGAATCAACCTTTTAAGGCGCTATGACGACATTTTCAATGATCACGGTGTTCGGGTTTTTGCTCGCGATCCGCGGCCAGAAGAGCGCTCTTCTGGCCCGGCACCGGCCGGACTTTTTTGGCGTCTGGCGCGAAGCGTTGGACCGATTTCTGACGGCCGGGATCCTTCTCGCGCTTTATGCCCTGGCGCTTGCGTTTGACGCGACCCGGCCGCTGGCCCGCGAAAACGGCATATTATTCTTCGGGGTTTTCGGCTACGTCCTTTCGCGCTATCAGGGGAAAACAGATATTTTCTTTCTGACGGCGGCGCTCCTCGCGTTTTTGGTGTCCCAGCACTCCGCCGACCTTCGTCAGGGGCTTGGCGAGGTTTTTGTTATTGTGGCCGGGATCGGCGGTTTCCAGGCGGCACTTCTCGGTTTGCGGTACCGGCTGTTTTTTTCAAAAGTGCCGGCGTCGGTCCGGGGATGGCCCGTGATCTGTCTTCTAGCGTCTTTTGTCTCGCTTGCCCTGTGGGCCATCGCCGCCCGGGTTTTTTAATAAGGTTTTTCAAGGTGAAGTCGAAACATACTTAGTGCCGCCGATCAATTGATTTTTAGGGATTGGCGGCGTGAGGCTGTCGATCCATAAAATTAAATAAAGGACAGTGCTAACAAACGGTTTTTGTGTCATTGGCCCCGCCCGTGCTTTGCGGCGGGAAATCCATCCAACGAGGTGCGTTCATGGCGATTGAAGAGATCCTGCTCGGCGCGATCCAGAAAGAAGCTTCGGATATCCATTTGACCGTTGGAAGACCGGTCACCTACCGCATGGTGGGAGATCTGGTATCTGTCGGGGAGAAGCCGCTTACGCCCCAAGACACGGAATCGCTCTCGAGAGAGATCACTTCCGAGGCCCAGCGAAAGAAGATCGAAGAGAACGGGGGTATCGATTTCGGCTTTTCTTTCAAGGATAAGGCACGTTTCCGCGTTTCCTGCTATAAGCAGCAGGGGCATTACGCGATCGTGCTGCGCCTTCTGCCATCTCATTTTTATAATTTTCAGGACATCGGACTCCCGTCACAGCTCATCGAAGTTCTAAACTTGCCTCGGGGGCTCGTGCTGGTGACGGGACCGACGGGTTCCGGTAAAACGACCAGCCTTGCGACCATGCTCAATTACATAAATGAAAATTTTCCGCGCCATATCATTACCGCGGAAGACCCCATCGAGTTTGTCCACACTCACAAAAAATCGGTGGTCACCCAGCGCGAAGTGGGCGAGGATGTGCCGAGCTTTGCCGAGGCTATCATCAAATCCCTTCGCCAGGACCCCGACGTTATTTTGATCGGGGAAATGCGCGACCTCCAGACCATGGAATCCGCTATTCGCGCCGCCGAAACGGGGCATTTGGTCTTCTCGACCCTGCACACGACCGGCGCCGCGCGTACGGTGGACCGCATCATCGACGTGTTTCCGTCGGAGCAGCAGCCGATGGTTCGCGTTCAGCTTGCCGCAACGATCGTGGCGGTCATCTCCCAGGTGTTGATTCCGAGGCTGGACGGCAAAGGACGCGTCGCGGCGTTCGAGATCATGTTCGCCACTCCGGCCATCCGGAACCTGATCCGGGAAGGAAAGACTTATCAGATCCTCTCCGAACTTCAGACCGGATCACGGTACGGTATGATCATGCTCGACGACTGTCTCAAGCAACTTTACGCCCAGGGGATCATCGGTTATGAGGCGGCGCTTGAGGTTGCGGCCGATTCCCGGGAGCTCGGGCTTCAGCTTTCCAAGATCCAACCTGTAAAATCAAAAAAATAGAGGAACAGACCCAGACGCCTGAAGTTTTAAATAAAGCTTGACCCTAAAATAGGCTTTGGCTATTCTATGGCCGCCCTTGAGCAGGAAGGGCGGCCCTGACCGGTGAAACAAGGATCAGGACGGGTAAAAATTCCACACAGAAAGATCCGATTTAAAATCCATCGCCTAATTTAGCCGCTTTTATCTCTTTCCGTGTAGTTCTGAATGCCAATGAAGGAAACCCTGTAATTTGATCTTACAATGACAAAGCAGACCCCGAAGGTCCCTCAAGGGGGGAAACTGTTCCTCGTGGACGGGCATTCCCTCTGCTATAGGGCTTTCTACGCAATCCCCAACCTGACCAATTCCCGGGGAGAGCCCACGAACGCTATTTACGGGTTCGTGACCATGATGCGCAAGCTTGTGGAGGGGCAGAAACCGGAGCATTTCGCGGTTTGTTTCGATCGGAAGGAACCGACGTTCCGGCACGAAAAGTACAAGGACTATAAGGCGCACCGCAAGCCCATGCCTGAGGAGCTTGTGAAGCAGATCGAACCCATCAAGGAATTCTGCCGCCTTTCGAATTGGGCGCTCTTTGAAAAAGCGGGGTATGAAGCGGACGACGTGATCGGGACGCTGGCCACTCTCGGAGAAAAGGAAGGCCATCAGGTCTTTATTGTCACGGGGGACAAGGACGCCTTCCAGCTCGTCAACGACAGGATCAAGATCTTTCAGCCGCACAAGGATGATCTCGTTTTTGACGCGGAGAAAGTCAAAGAACGTTTCGGCGGGCTTGGCCCGGACAAGGTGGTCGATATTCTTGCGCTCATGGGAGATGCTTCGGACAACATCCCCGGTGTTCCGGGGATCGGCGAGAAAACAGCGATCAAACTGGTTCAAGAGTTTGGTTCGGTCGAGGGCCTTTTAGGTGGACTCGTGCGGCTTTCTTCGGAAAAGCAACGGCAAAAGATCTCGGAGAATACCGAAGACCTCAAGATGTCACGGATCCTCGCGACGATCGATACGGCGGTGCCGCTTGAGATCGATTGGGAGAAGATCCGCATTGGGACGCCGGATGCGGCGGGGCTCGCGGAATTTTTCAAACGTTACGAGTTCCGCGGACTTTTAAAAGAAACCGCACTTCAAAACGCGACGGAAGAGAAGGAGCGGGATTACAAGGCCGTTACAAACGCTAAGGAGCTTCAGACTCTGTGCAAGGAGCTTAAAAGGGTTGCGGCGTTCAGCTTTGACACCGAGACGACTTCGAGCGATCCGATGTTGGCGGAACTCGTTGGCATGAGTTTTTCTTGGGAGCCGTTCAAGGCCTATTATGTGCCGGTTTCCAGCCCGAAGCATCAGGGCCCGGGGTTACCGGCCGAAGAGGTCCTTGCAGCGGTACGATCTGTTTTGGAAGATGAAAAGATCGGGAAGTACGGGCAGAACATCAAATACGATGAGATCGTCATGCGCCGGGCGGGTGTTACGCTGGCGGGTGTTGCGTTCGATACGATGATCGCGAGCTATCTGATCAATCCGGTTAAACGGAATCATAATCTTGACGATCTCTCGCTGGAATACCTGAACGTTAAAAAGATCACGACGGAAAGCCTGCTTGAAACGGCTTCAGCGCCGATCAATCAAAGCGAAGCGGAGACCGGGGCCGCCGCGGTTACTCTCAAAGAAAAGAAAAGAAAAACCGTGGACGGTGCGAAACAGATCAGCATGGCGGAAGTCCCGCTCGAACAGATCACAGCCTATGCCTGTGAAGACGCGGATTGCGTGCTCCGTTTGACGGCGGTCCTAAGGCCAAAGCTTAAAGCGCTGGATCTCGACGGGCTTTATGAAAAGGTAGAGCTGCCGCTTTCCGGGGTCCTGGCGAGAATGGAAATGAACGGGGTTGCGTTGGATATCCCGTTCCTCAAGAAGTTGTCGGACAAGGCAGGTAAAGAGATCGAAGCGCTCAAGAAGGATATTTTTTCCGAAGCGGGCGGGGAATTCAATCTCGATTCGCCGAAGCAGCTCGCGGACGTGCTTTTCGTTCAGAAAAAGCTGCCGACGTTCAAAAAGACCAAGACGGGCTATTCGACGGACGCGAGCGTCCTGGAAAAGCTGGCTCTTTCATATGAATTACCGAAAAAGATCCTCGAGTATCGGGAGCGTGCCAAATTGAGATCGACGTATCTGGACGCGCTTCCGGAGATGGTCAACCCGGAAACGCATTGTGTGCATACGTCCTATCATCAAACCACGACGGATACGGGACGACTGTCGAGTTCTGCCCCAAACCTCCAAAATATCCCAGTCAAGATCGAGACGGGAAGGCTTGTGCGCAAGGCGTTTGTGCCGCGCGAGCGCAAAGGGGGGCGCGGCAAGATCCTTTCTGCGGACTACTCGCAGATCGAGCTTCGTATCTTGGCGCATTTTTCGGAAGACCCGAACCTGACGAAAGCTTTTGAGGAAGACCGGGATATCCACGCGTTCACGGCGACGCTGCTCTATGGGGTTCCGGAGAAGGACGTGACGCGCGAAATGCGCAACGCGGCCAAGACGATCAATTTCAGCATCGTTTACGGAAAAACAAGTTACGGTCTGTCTCAGGATCTGAACATCCCGATCCAAGAAGCGGACCGATTTATTAAAAATTATTTTGAGCGTTACTCGAAACTGCGGGAATTTCTGGACGCGCAGCTCGAAAAAGCAAAAAAAGAAGGTTTTTTGACAACGATCCTTGGCCGGCGCTCTTATTTTCCGAACATTCATGCGGGCAATGCCCAACTGAGGCATTATGCCGAACGCGCCGCGATCAACGCGCCGTTGCAGGGTTCTGCGGCCGACCTGATCAAGATCGCCATGATCGCCATCCAGAAGCAGCTGGAGAAGAAAGAAAACGATAGTTTGATGATCCTGCAGGTCCACGACGAACTTGTGTTCGATGCGCCGGAAAGCGAAATTGCGAGCCTGACCGAGCTGGTCCGGAAAGAGATGGGAAGCGCTTACAAGCTCAAAGTGCCGCTTAAAGCGGATGTTTCCGTGGGTGCGACCTGGTACAAGGAATGACAACAACGGATCCGGAACAACCGGGAAAGAGCAAAAACAGCATGGGAAAATCTTTGGTTGTCGGTTTGACGGGCGGGTTTGGGACGGGAAAAAGTACCGTCGTGCAGTTTTTCCGGAAGCTGGGGGCGGAGGTCCTGGACGCGGACGAGATCGCGCACAAGGCCCTGAAGCGGGGAAGTCCGGTTTTTGAACAGGTCGCGGAGCTTTTTACAGAGGCCTGCCAAAAGGGCGGGAAAAAACTGGACCGCAGCGTGATTGCGAACGAGGTTTTCTCCGATCCGAAGAAGCGGGAACGGCTTGAGGCTTTGGTTCATCCGTATGTCTTCGAGAAGATCAAAGATAAGATCGAAGCAAGCAGTCGCGAGATCGTAATCGTGGAGATCCCGTTGCTTTTCGAGGCCGGATTTGAAGTGCTCTGCGACAAAGTCATTGCCGTGAAATGTAACTATGCCGTAAAGCGCAAGCGTTTCAGCAAAAGACGCTTTAGCGACGAAGAGATCCGGGCGCGCGAACGGGCGCAAATGCCCGAGGCGCTCAAGATCCAGAAAGCGGATTTTGTTCTGGATAATTCGAATTCTATTTATCAAACCCGAAGGGACACCGTGGTCCTCTGGACGAAACTCGAGTCCCTTTGTAAAGCAAAGCTTAGTTCAAGCAAATAGCCCGAGGCCTGTTGCGCCGAAGGTTATGCGTTCATTAACAAAGGAGCAAAAAAACAATGACCCCTGAGAGAACCGAAAGACCGGAAAGAACGGACAGGCCGCATCATCACCGCAGGACGGACGACCGTCCGCCGAAGCGGTTTATGAGGCCGCCCGTTGAAGACGCGGCCGCGAACGGCGAGGCCCTGGAAAAGGCCCTGGAACAGCAAAAATCCGGCGAAAAGCCGCTGGATGTGGTCAGCCTGAAGAAGATGAAGATCAGCGAGCTTCAGAAGATGGCCCACAAGTTCAAGATCGAGAATGTGGCCGGGCTGAAACGCCAGGATCTTATCTTTAAAATTCTCCAGGGACAGGCCCAGCAATCCGGACTGATGTTCGGAGAGGGCGTGCTTGAGATTTTGGAAGACGGTTTCGGGTTTCTCCGCTCCCCCAATTACAATTACTTGCCGTCGCCTGACGATATTTATGTCAGCCCGAGTCAGATCCGCCGGTTCAATCTCAGGACCGGGGACGTGGTGGGCGGCCTGATCCGCCCGCCGAAGGAAGGCGAACGTTATTTCGCCCTTCTTAAGGTCGAGCTCATCAATTTCGAGGAGCCGGACAGCGGAAAGGACAAGATCGCGTTTGACAATTTAACGCCGCTTTATCCGAACCGCCGGATCAATCTTGAAACCATACAGGAAGAGGTTTCGATGCGGGTGATGGATCTTTTGACGCCGGTGGGCTTTGGCCAGCGCGGAATGATCGTCGCCCAGCCTTACAGCGGTAAAACGATTCTTCTTCAGAAGATCGCCAACAGCATTACGACCAACCATCCCGACTCTTATCTGATCGTTCTTTTGATCGATGAGCGTCCCGAGGAAGTCACGGACATGCAGCGTTCGGTCAAAGGCGAGGTCATCGCTTCGACCTTTGACGAGCCCGCGGACCGGCACGTTCAGGTTGCCGAGATCGTTCTCGAGAAAGCCAAGCGCCTCGTCGAACACAAACGCGACGTGGTCATTCTTCTTGATTCGATCACCCGTCTTGCGCGCGCGTACAACACCGTGGCCCCTCATTCTGGGAAAATTCTCTCGGGCGGCGTGGACTCCAACGCGCTCCACAAACCGAAGCGCTTTTTCGGGTCGGCGCGTAACGTCGAAGAGGGCGGCAGTATGACGATCCTCGCGACAGCGCTCGTGGATACGGGTTCGCGCATGGACGAGGTTATTTTTGAAGAGTTCAAGGGAACGGGCAACATGGAACTCCAGCTCGACCGCAACCTCTTCCAGCGAAGGATCTATCCGGCCATCGACGTGAAGAAATCCAACACGCGTAAGGAAGATCTCCTGATGCCGTCGGACGAGCTCAACCGGGTGTGGATTCTCCGGAAAGTCCTTAACGAACTGAATCCCTCGGAAGCCATGGAGCTTCTGGTGGATCGTCTCAAAAAAACAAAAACAAACGCAGAATTCCTGCTTAACATGAACAAAGGAGAGAAATAACATGAAAAAAGAAATCCATCCCAAATACGGACCGTCCACGATCCAGTGCGCCTGCGGCAACATCATCGAGACCCGCAGTGTCATGCCGCGGATCCAGATCGATGTTTGTTCGGCATGCCACTCGTTCTACACCGGCAAGCAGAAGCTGATGGATACGGCCGGACGCATCGATCGTTTCAAGAAAAAGTTCGAAGGCCGCGTTTCGGTCGGCAAAAAGTCGACGAAGGCCGCCCCGAGGCCGCCGGTGAAGTTGAAGTTCTCGGATGTCGCCAAAAAGGAAAAGCTCCAGGCGCTCAGGGACAAGGTCAAGGCGGAAGGGAAATAATGGATATCGGGTATCGGATGCCGGATGATGACACGCTTGGTTTTACGTCATCCGTCATCCGATCCCCATCCCCCTGCTTTTTATGAGAATTCGCGAAAGGCTGGAAAAAACCGAGGAACGATTTTGCGAGATCGAGTCTTTACTTGCCGCGCCGGAAGCAATGCGCGAACGCAATCAGTTTCAAAAGCTGAGTAAAGAGATGGCCCGGCTTCGCCCGATCGTCGAGGGATTCCGGCAATACCGCAAAATTGAAGCGGAAATCGCGGGTCTGAAACACAGCCTTGCGGAGAGTCAAGGCGATCCGGCGATGAAAAGCCTGATCGAGGAAGAGGTCAAGGCTCTGGAGCAGGAACAGGCGAAACGGGTCGAGGATCTGGAAGGCCTTTTTCTTCGCGATATGGAACCGAATGCCGCTCGCGATGTGATCGTTGAGATCCGGGCCGGGACAGGCGGGGAAGAGGCCGCTCTTTTTGCGGCGGATCTTTTCCGGATGTACAGCATGTACGCCGGGAACCACGGGCTCAAGGTCGAGGTGATTGACGCGAACCCGACCGGTATCGGCGGGTTCAAAGAGATCATTTTCGGCGTGACGGGGCAGTATGCGTACAATGGCTTTAAATATGAAAGTGGGATCCACCGCGTTCAGCGTGTGCCCCGGACTGAGGCGAGCGGGCGCATTCATACTTCCGCCGTGACGGTTGCGGTATTGCCCGAGGTCGAAGAAGAGGAGATCGAGATCGTACCCTCGGACCTTAAGATCGATGTTTACCGGGCTTCGGGGGCCGGCGGGCAGCACGTGAACAAGACCGAGTCCGCGGTCCGCATCACGCACCTGCCGACAGGATTTGTGGTGGCTTGTCAGGACGAGCGCTCACAGTTGAAGAACAAGACCAAGGCGATGCGGATTTTACGCGCGAAAATTTTTGAGTTCCGCCGCGAGCAGCAGGAAGCGGAAGTGGCGAAGAATCGTAAGGAACAGGTCGGAAGCGGGGACCGGTCGGGAAAGATCCGGACCTATAATTATCCCGACAACCGGGTGACCGATCACCGGATCGGCCTGACGCTCTATAGCTTGAACCAGATCATGGACGGACGTCTGGATCCGGTGGTCGAAGCTCTGGGCGAGGACGAAAAGGCCCGGATTCTCACGACGCTGTGAGGCTGTCCGGCATTTTTATCGTATGAAAATTAGCGAGGCGCTTCAACGCGGTACACTAGAGCTCTTGAACGCCGGGATCGATGAAGCGAAGGAAGAATGCGAGCGGATCCTGATGAAGCTTATGGACTGTTCACGATCTCAACTCTATCTTGAGCCCGGGCAGGCGATGGACAATACGGTTCAGGAAAGTTTTTGGGAAATTCTGGAATCTCGCAAACGGCGGATCCCGTTGGCCTACTTACTTCGGGAGGCGCATTTTGGGAAAGAGACGCTTTATGTGGACAAGCGCTGCCTTATTCCGCGTCCCGAGACCGAGATCCTTGTCGAGCAAGTTTTGAAAACGATAAAAATGTCCGGCAAAGAAATTTTTTCTTTTCTCGATATCGGGACCGGGTCCGGCGCGATTGCTGTCGCGATCTTGCGCGCGTGTGAAGGTGCCCGGGGGACGCTGCTGGACGCCTCTGGGGAGGCGCTGGAGGTTACCCGGGAAAATATTGCGGCGTATCGTTTGCGGGAACGGGCCCGATTGGTTCAAGGAGATCTTTTTGGAGGTTTTTCTGAGGCGGAGAAGTGGGATCTGATCGTTTCGAATCCACCGTATCTGGCAGCCGCGGATTGGGAAAATGTTCAGGAAGAACTAAAATTTGAACCCCGGCAGGCTTTGGACGGGGGAAAAGATGGCCTGGATTTTTATAGAAAGATCATTGCCGGGGCAAAAAGGCATCTTTTAGACGGTGGAACGCTTGCTTTGGAAGTAGGCCTGGGCCAGGCGGAACAGGTTTCAAAGTGGCTTCGGAATGAAGGTTATGATAATATTCAGCGCTTTAGGGACTATTCAGGGATCGAAAGAGTCATTATCGCCATAAAAGCAAATTAATAGATCAAAACGCAAAGAGCAGAACTTTGGGGTCCCTGCGGGACGATTCAATAAAAGTCGCAGAGAGGCTTCCTTAGTTTTGATTTTTGAAATTTGAATTTTGGTATAAAACATGGATAAGATCATCATTCAAGGTGGCGCCCGCCTTAATGGCGAGGTGGATGTTTCGGGGTCGAAAAACGCGGTCCTTCCGATCATGGCGGCAGCGCTTCTGACCGAAGAAGAATCTGTGATCGAGAATGTTCCGTCGCTGTGGGACGTGCACACCATGGTGAAGCTTTTGCGGGCGCTTGGCGCGAAAGCGATCTTGGAAGACGGCCGGCTGAAGATCAAGCCGGGCAAGAATTTGAAGCCGTTTGCGCCGTACAAGTTGGTTAAGACGATGCGCGCCTCGGTTTGCGTTCTCGGCCCGCTTTTGGCGAGGTTGGGAAAAGCGGAAGTTTCGTATCCCGGCGGGTGCGCTATCGGCCCCAGGCCGATCGATCTTCACCTCAAAGGTTTTGAGGCGTTGAGCGCGACGATCGATATCCAGCACGGGTACGTGAAAGCTACGGCCAACAGAAAACTGCGCGGCGCCGATATTTTTCTCGGCGGGGCGTACGGGTCCTCCGTCCTTGCGACGGACAACGTGATGATGGCCGCGGTGATGGCGCACGGCAAAACCGTTATCGAAAACGCGGCGTGCGAACCGGAAGTGGTCGATTTGGCGCGGTTTCTGAAAAAGATGGGCGCGAAGATTGAAGGCGAGGGATCGCCGCGCATTGAGATTGAAGGCGTCCGGAAGTTGCACGGTGTTGAATATCGGGTCATTCCGGACCGGATCGAGGCCGGGACCTTTATGTTTGCGGCGGCGATCACGGGAGGCGACATCCTGATCAGGAAGTCAGAGCCAGGACATTTGAACGCGGTGACGGACAAGCTTCGTCAGGCGGGCGTCCGGGTTGAAAAATTTAAAAATGCTTTGCGGGTCAGGAAGGCGGGGCGGTTGAAGCCCGTGGATATTACGACGCTTCCGTATCCGGCGTACCCGACGGATCTTCAGGCTCAGGCCATGGCTTTGATGGCCGTGACGCCCGGGATCAGCATTGTGACGGAGAAGATTTATCCGAACCGGTTCATGCATGTTCCGGAGCTCGGACGTATGGGCGCGAAAGTCATTTTGGAAGGGCCGAGCGCAATCGTTCACGGAGTAAAGAAGCTTAGCGGCGCGCCGGTGATGGCGTCCGATCTTCGCGCGAGTGCGGCGCTTGTGCTGGCGGGGCTCGTGGCGGAAGGCAATACAGAAGTCCAGCGTGTGTATCACCTGGACCGCGGCTATGAGAATTTGGAACAAAAGCTGACAACTCTCGGGGCGACGATCCGGAGAGAAAAAGAATAAACAAAAAGCAAAATTCAAAAATCAAATATCAAAGTTGGGGAAGCCGCTCGGCGGCTTTGATTAAATGCCCCGTAGGGGCCCCGTTTTGATCTTTGCGTTTTGATCTTTAAATTAAAGGGAGGCAATGTGGCAGTTAAAGTAAGAATGAAACGTTTTGGCACCAAAAACAGCCCGAAGTGGCGCATTGTGGTCAGTGATGCCAAGATGCCCAGAGACGGGCGTTTTATCGAGGAGATCGGTTACTACAACGCTCTTCCGAAAGAAGATACGTTCGTGGTGAAGCAGGACCGTCTCGATTACTGGGTGAAGAACGGCGCACAGGTCAGCACGGCCGTTGCCAGTCTCTTGCGTCGCCAGACGAAAAAAGCAAAAAAAGCTTAAGTCCTCCGGAAAGCTGATGGCGCTCCGGATCGATCTCGTAACGCTTTTTCCGCGCTTTTTCGAAAGCCCGCTGGGCGAATCGCTTTTGAAAAAGGCGCAGGACAAGGGCCTTGTCAAGATTGGGGTAAATGATCTTCGAGACTGGGCCCACGACCGGCACAAAACAGCAGACGATAAACCGTTCGGCGGCGGGGCGGGAATGGTGATGAAGCCGGAGCCGCTCTTTGAGTGTGTCGAGAAGATCGGGAAGAAAGCCTGGGTTGTGCTTCTGGACCCCCAGGGCGAACCGATGAGTCAGCCTTTGGCGAGAAAGCTTGCCAAAAAGAAACATTTGGTGCTGATCGCAGGACATTATGAGGGTGTTGACCAGCGGGTGAAAGACCACTTGGTCGATCAGGAGATCTCAGCGGGCGATTTTATCACGATGGGCGGCGAGGCTCCGGCACTTTGCCTGATTGAGGCGGTGGTACGGCTGGTTCCGGGAGTTCTCGGGAACGCGGAGTCGCTTAGCCACGAAAGTTTTGAAACGGGGATGCTGGAATATCCCCATTACACAAGACCGCGGGAATACCGCGGATGGGAAGTCCCGGAGGTGTTGACCTCGGGGGATCATAAGAAAGTGAACGAGTGGCGCCGTAAAGAGGCCGAAAAGGTCACGCGGCGGAAACGGCCTGATCTGATCAAGCCATCATCAAGGAGAACAACATGAGCAAAATGGATATCGTTGAAAAAGAATTCGAATCAAAAAAAACCCCGGAATTCCGCATCGGGGACACCCTCAAGGTCCACATTCGCGTGAAAGAAGGCGATAAGACCCGCACCCAGCTTTTCGAAGGGGTCTGTATCCGGAAAAAGGGCAAGGGCGTTCGCGCCAGCGTTACGGTTTTAAAAGAAAGCTATGGGGATAAAGTCGAGAAGATCTTCCCGTTGTGCTCACCGACCGTAGAAAAGATCGTGGTCAGCCATAAAGGGAAAGCCCGCCGGTCGAAGCTTTATTATCTGAAACGGCAATAATTATTCGGGAGCCGGCGCATGGCCCTTCGCCCCAAGGATCTTCGGAAAGCGCAGCTTTTAGAAAAGTTGCGGGAGTTTGACCGGGGAGAAACTCGCGGGCGCGAAGGGTGGATGGCTGGTGTGGATGAAGCCGGTCGGGGTCCCCTGGCCGGTCCTGTGGTCGCGGCGGCCGTGATCGTTTTCCGGCCGGAAGACCTTTCCGGTGTTAATGATTCCAAAAAACTCAGCGCTTCCCAGCGCGAGAAACTTTGCGGCGTGATCGCGCGTTCGGCGCTTGTCGGGATCGGGATTGCCGACGAGCGCATGATCGATGAGATTAATATCTACGAAGCCACGCGGCTTGCCATGAAAAAGGCGGTGCTGAACCTCACCCGCACCCCGGACCTTCTCTTGATCGACGGTCCGATGAGGATCGACCTTCCTTTGGAACAAAAGGGCGTGATCCGTGGCGACCAGAAATCCGCAAGCATCGCTGCTGCCTCGATCATCGCCAAAGTTTTCCGCGACCGCTGGATGCATAAGCTGCATGAAATTTACCCCGCCTACGCGTTCCACAACCATAAAGGTTACGGAACGGCCGAGCATTTAAAAGCGCTTCGTGAAGTCGGCCCTTCTCCCGTTCACCGCCGGAGTTTTGCCCCCGTTCGGGAGGCGCTTCAAGGAGCCGTCCTGTGAAGCTTTCACCGAACCCGAGGCCTTTTCGGTTCTCGCTCGGGGAAAGAGGTGAGGTTGTCGCGCGGGAATTTTTGATCAAGCACGGGTATGAGATCCTCGAGAAGAATTACCGGTGTGTTCTGGGGGAGATCGATGTCGTCGCAAAGCGAAAAGGGCGGATCGTCTTTGTCGAGATCAAGACGCGCTCAGGGAAACGGTTTGGCGTTCCCGAAGAGGCCGTGGATACGAAAAAACAGGATAAGATCCTCAAGCTAGCCGCATGGTATCTGAAGGAGAAAAAGATGACCGGCTCGCCGGTCTCTTTGGATGTGGTGGCGGTGACATGGATCGAAGGCGCGCCGCCCGAAATACGGTTGATCGAAGATGCGTTCGAGAAACGGGACGCGTCGTGAAGGCGGGGGTTGATTCCCCCGGGAAAAAAGTGCAGAATACGCCCTGTTCGGTCCTCTATTCATAAGAGTTCTTAAAACGGAGCGATTTATTTTGAAGTTCGGAAAGTGTTTTCTCACCGTTATTATCTTTTGCGCCGGATTTGCCGCGGCAGCGCTCGCAGCTGACCCGAAGGCGGGCCGCTATGATTCCGTTTATGCGCAGGAACCCCTCACGTCAAAAAACCTCAAGGACCCTTTCTCCCGGGCGATCGCGTTTCCGTTCGAGCTTCTGAAATGGCCGATGGACAAGGGCGCGGTTCTTACCGAGAAATATCGGATAGATAAAAAGGCCAAGTGGATCTACGAAAAATCGGTCGAATACGGCGTGACCCCGCACCTTGATTCGATGGACACTGAGCCTTTCCCCGCATTCGGCGCTACGTTTGACATGGTTAGCCTTGCCCGTCGGAAAGACGATCATCCGGACCTTATCTTGAAAACAGCGGTCCGGTATGGCCCGAAGGTCTTTTTTCAGGTAGCTTCGGAGCTCGGGAAGCAAAGGATTCTGGATACCGGCTTTTATACTTCCGGTATCTTTCAGTATGAAATGAGAGAAAACGAAACTTTTTACGGGATCGGACCGAACACAAGCTTGGGCGACAGCACTTCTTATAAGAAGGAAACGACTAGCCTTGGGATTGTCGGCGGATACGAGTTTTCCCCGGTCTGGAACCTCGCGTCGAAGTTCGTCTACGATCATGTAAACATCGGCAACAGGGCGCATGACGGCAAGGGGGATATCCGGAATATTTTTGCCGGCCAGGACATCCCCGGCCTTTATGGCGATGACCTCTTGGGATATTCCCTCGGTCTCACGCGCGACACGCGCGACAGCAAGGATTTCGCCACTCGGGGAAGTTACCAGAAGCTCCTTTTCAAGTTCACCGAAGGCGTTAACGGTTCTCCCGCGCGCTATTTCACCTATCAGGTTGACGCGGCTAAATATTTCAGGATCGCTTCTCCCCGGAGGATCTTCGTCACGAGGATTTTCGGAGAATCTAATGATGCCGTCAACGATGGTACGGTTCCCTTTTACAATATGACGAAGCTGGGCGGTTCGGGGACGTTCCCCCGGCTCAGCCAAACCGAGAGGGCTTTTGTGTTTAACCGTTTTTATGGCAAAAGCGCCGTTCTTTTTAACCTGGAATACCGTTACACTGTTTGGGAGTACCGCGATTTTAAAATGAGCACGTCGTTTTTTTGGGATCAGGGCGAGACTTCCAAAGACTCATGGGCCTTCCGGCTGAAGGACCTGAGAGAGTCCTACGGGATCGGGTTTTACGTAACTTACGCGCAGAACATGCTTCTCGATTTTTCCGTGGCTCACGGGGATGAGGGCACGCGGTTCTACGTTAAGAACAAACTACCTTTTTAACAGGCGCAACAGAATGGGCAAGAGAATGAAAAAGACGATTTTTTTCGGGATGCTGGGGGGGGCGTTCGCGGCGTTTTTGTGCGCGTCGGCCACGGCGCTTGCTGCGGGGGATCTGGAAAAGACCGGAAAGAACGAGACCTGTTTTTATAAGGACCTTTTCGATCAGAACGTTTATAGCGAAGGCGTTAACCAGATCGATCTTGGCCGGTGGTGGCGGCGTCTCTCAGGAAAAAAACTTGCCTCCGCAAATGTGAACGTGTTTGACGAGGTTCCGGATTCCGCTTTTTTTACGAACCGGCAGGGAAGACAAAGACTTTCCGCGCAGGACCTCGAGAAGGGGTACTCGGAGACCTCCGGCCCTGATATGAGTCAGCCGCTTGTCGTGACGAAAAGTGAGCACGAAGGCGTTCAGCCGCGGTTCTATGTAAAAGACGCCAAAGGGGATACGTATTTCCTGAAATTCGACTCGGTCGGGAATCTTGAGCTCGCGACCGGTGCCGAGATCGTTGCCAGTCGGTTTTATTACGCGATCGGATACAATGTTCCTCAATATACGATCCTTCGCATCAAGGCGGACCAGATCCGCGTTGCGGAGGGGGCTCTCTCCTGGGACAACAGCGGATTCAAGAAGCCTTTGAACCAGAAGCTGTTGCAGGAGTATCTCCTGTTCCTTCCCCAGACGGCCGACGGGTTCTACCGGGCCTCAGCCAGCAAAATTCTCTCAGGCGAGAACAAAGGATTTTTTAGTTTCGAGTCCCGGCGCAAAGAAGATTCCGCGGACCCCGTCAACCACCGGGACCGTCGCGAGGTTCGCGCCCTCGCCGTTTTTTCCGGTTGGCTCAATAACGACGATGTTCGCGAAGGGAATACGGTCGACATGCTGGTCGCGGAGAACGGTCCAACCTTTTTGAAGCACTATTTGATCGATTTTGACAAATCGCTCGGGTCGGCGCAGAACGCCCCTAAGGCTCCGATGGTCGGCTATGAATATGCGGTGGACTTTGGGGAGACCTTTAAATCGATCCTAGCCTTCGGATTTCGCGAAAAACCGTGGCAGAAGAAGTGGCGCGCCGCGGATGAGACGGCGAGCGTTTCTCCCGCTGTGGGCTATTTTAGCAATGCGTTTTTCGATCCGGCCCGGTACAAAGTTCAGCTGCCTTACGAGACCTCTCGCCTCGTCACTGCTGCAGACGGTTTTTGGGCCGCCAAGATTCTTATGAGTTTTGCCGATGACGATATCCGAGCGGCCGTTAAAGCGGGGCAATATTCAGATCCGAAGGATTCGGATTACATCGCAAAGACATTGATGGAGCGCCGCGACATCATCGTCCGGTACTGGCTCGCGAAAGCGAGTCCGCTGGACAGCTTTGAATATGGTTCCGGAAAACTTTCTTTCCGCGATCTCGCCGTAGAGCACGGTTGCGAATCCGCCACCGGAACGTCCTACCGGGCAGAATGGATCGGCCGGGATCAAGAAGGAAAAGTTCTCGGGGAGGTCCGTTCATCCGAGCGGGCGATCACGATTCCGGCGGAATGGATCGCCGGGGGCAAGGATGCGGAAATCCGGATCCGCGTGATACGTGCGTCCTCGAAGGAACCCAAGCCTTTTGTGACGGTCCGGTTGAATGCCTCAGGCGTTCAGTCGATTCGCCACGCCGATTAGCTCTCTTCAAACTCTACTCCGCTAACGTCGCAACTTTCATTCCATGAAAGCCCCTGCCCGGGCTGTGCTTTTCCGAAGAAGTTTATAATACGGAGGAGGATTGTTTCGAAGCCGGTTTGGGTTGTTCTAAGGGAAGGGTGAAAGAAAAAACGCTGCCTTTTTTGTATTCTGATTCTACTTTGATCGTGCCGCGGTGTTCTTCGATGATCTTTTTCGAGATGGCAAGCCCAAGCCCGGTCCCGCCCGGAGCGATCAGCTTCGCCGTCTCAGCCTGCCCGAATTTTTTGAAAAGTCTCGAAAAATCTTTTTCCTGAATTCCGATCCCCGTATCTTTGATCGAAACTTTGACATTTTTTCCTTCGAGGGAAGATGTGATCGTAATCCCTCCTTTTGCCGTGAATTTGATCGAATTCTGGAGAAAGTTTGTCAGGACTTGAAGGATCTTGTCGCGGTCCATTTCGACTTCAGGCAGCCCTTTCTGAAGCTCAAGGTCGATGGAAAGATCTTTGTCCTGCGCGAGCGGTATCATGGAGTCCGTGGCTTCCTGGATCGTTTTGTTGAGGTTTGTTTTTTTCATCACAAATTCGATCACACCCGCCTCAAACCGGTGGAACGCCAGCACATCATTGACGAGTCGGACCAGACGGTCCACGCAGCGCCGGGAGATGGTAAGGACCTCCCGTTGTTCGTCGGTGAGCTCGCCCGTGAGCCCTTCGAGGACAATGCTGATGCCGTCTTTGATCGAGTGGATCGGCGTGCGCAATTCGTGCGAGACCATCTGGATAAGCTCGGATTTGATCTCCAGAGCTTCCCGGTATTTATGTTCCGTGATGTCGCGCATGAAGCAGTAGAGTCCGGTGAAATTCTGTTTTTTGTCATGGGTGCGGACCATCACGACGAATTGGTAGAACACCGAACCGTCTTTGCGAATAGCTTTCACTTCGGTTTCTGCCTTGCCGCTTTTTAACATTTCTTCGAAAGCGGTCCGGACTTTATCATGGTCTTCGGCGCAAACCGTCACAAGCCGGTTTAGTCCGACCATTTCTTGGGGCGTGTATCCCATCATGGCGGCGCCGGCCCTGTTGACGCTCAGGAACTTCATGTTTTGGTCGAGTTTGGCGATTCCGTCGAGGGCGTTTTCCATTGCCATGGAAAGTTCATGGAGGTGCTGGTCAAAGCGGATCCTGTCGGTCACATCTTCGGAAATCCCGAGCAGGTAGGAAGGGTTTCCTTTGGCGTCGAGGATCGGGATTTTTTTAGTGTGAAGGATCCTCGGGCCTTTTTTTCGCGTTTCGATCGGCTCCTCCGGGATATCCAGGAGTTCTTTTCCGTCGAGAGTATTCCGGTCTTTTTGTGTAAAAAAATCGGCTTGCGCCTTCGGGAAAAAAGAATAATCGTTCTTTCCGAGGAGTTCTTCGCGGCGATATCCCAGGAGTTCTTCTCCCGCACGGTTGAAACGGACAAAGCGCAGTTCCTCGGCGTCTTTGATGAAGATCATGTTCGGGATGTTCTCGATGATCGAGTCAAGAAAGGCGTTGGTTTTGAGAAGCTCCCGCTCCGCCTTGAGCCTTTCCTCCATTTGTTCCCGCAGGAACTGGTTGGATTGCGAAAGTTCCGAGGCTTTTTGTTCAAGCTCGGCGGTCCGTTCGGAAACTTTGATTTCCAGGGCTTCATTGACGGTTCTCATCTGGAGCAGATAAATGCCGGTCCTCTTCAATAAGGGGATCACCACAAAGAAAGCAATCAGCGCAAGACACGCGAGGTCGGCGACGAAGAGGACTGTTTCGATCCAGCGCAACCGCAGGATCGCGGCTTCGTTGGTTGTCTGAAAAGAATCGATTACCGTTCGCATGGCCCCGATCAGTTCCGCGCTTTGGTTCTTAAGCGATACCAGAAAAGGGTTTCCCGAACTGAGTCCCGAAGGCGCCCCAAGAAGGAATTTTCTAGTCACAGAAATATAGCTGCTGACCCGGTCGTTCAGGAACCCGGGGGGGGAGGTATAGATCTTCCGGAGGATTCGCGTGATAGGAAGCGTTAGCTGGGTGTGTCCGGAGGCGATGTCGTTCGAAGTTGTCCCGAAAAAGAAAAGGGATGCGAGCTGTTCGTGGGTGTTTTCCCTGGACATTTGCCGTTCCGTCGGGTCTTTGGACTGGGCGTAGGCGGCGGCCGAGAAGGTCGCCTGACGGATCACCGAACATTGACTTTCCATGAAGCCGATCAAGGAGGTGACTTCTTCGACCTTTGTGATTTTTTGGCTAAGAATAAAAAAATTGCCGCATGCGAAAAAGACCAGGAACACAAAAGCCAGGACGAACCTTAGCCACGCGTGAAAAACGATGGGGTCTTTTGTCTTTTTACAGCCGTTATTTTTCATGGTCGCGCCTAGGCCGGCATCCCGAGATAAAATCCCTGACCGTATTTTACTCCGAGCTCTTTGAGCCGCTGGAGATCCTCTTCGGTTTCAATTCCTTCGGCGATGACTTCCGCGTTCAGATCCTCCGCCACTTTAAGGATGCGGCGGAACGAGCGTTCCACATGAGGATTTTGCGCGATTCCTTTCACATATTTTTTATCAAGCTTAATTACGTCTGGCTCCAGCAGGATCAGGCTTTCGAAACAGGTGTTGCCGAAGCCGACGTCATCCACGGCGACGGAGATCCCATACCGCTTGAACGTTTGTACCGGGCCGATCAAATAAGAGGGTTCCCCCAGAAGCTGTTGCTCGCTGATTTCAAAGCAATAGCTATGGGCGGGGCAAGTGGCGGCCAGTTTTTCGACGAGCTCCTCTACCGGGAGATCGATGATGGTGGTCGGGAAGAGATTGATGTGCCGGTGCATTTCTGGAGGAAGCGCGACGGAGGCTGAAATGCAGGAGCGGAAACAGTGGTGGTCCACCAGCGTCAACATGTTGTTTTCCATGGCGATCCGGAAGAACTCATCGGGGGTGTAGACGTTGTCTCTTTTAAGCCTGGAAAGAAATTCGTATCCGATGACCGAATTGTCAGTGAGACGGATAATGGGTTGTTTGAGGGCAAAAAAATCATTTCCTTGGCGCATCAGGCTTGTCAGGTGATGGGGGACCGTTGCACGGGGATGTTGCTCTGACTCGTGCAGCACCTCGTAGGAAACCCGGTTTTTCCCCTCGTTTTTGCTGCGTCTGAGGAATGGATCGGCCATGATCAGGAGTTCGTCGATGGAAGTGACCTCTTCCGTGACGGGGGTCAGGCCGAGGCTTGCGGTGACGCGCACCTTTGCTTTTTCAGAAAGAGTGATGGTCGTGTTTGAAACGGCCAGGCGAATCCTTTCCGCAAGCTGGATCCCTTCCCGGAGGTCGGTTTTCGGGAGCAGGAGAATGAATTCGTCGCCTCCGACTCTGGCCACATGGTCCGAGAGCCTGACCGACTCCTTGATCCTTTTGCCGGTTTCCTTGAGGAGGAGGTCCCCGACGGGATGGCCGAGCGTGTCGTTGATATACTTGAAGTCATCCAGGTCGATCAAAAGGACGAGGAGTTGGCCGCCTTCCCGCGACATGACCTGCATTTCGCGCTTCAATAAATGCTGGAGTCCCCGCCGGTTGTAGAGCTCGGTGAGAGGGTCCAAGATTGCCATTTTTTCAAGACGGAGGTTGGTTTCCCGGAGCCGGCCCGTGACGGAAGCGAGCTTTTCCTTGATGCTATGCCGGTCGATCGCGTGATGGATAATCCGGAGCAACAACTTGCTGTTGGTGTCGCCCTTGACCAGAAAATCTTCGGCTCCTTTGCGAACGGCGTCGATCGCGAGGTTGTCGTTGTCGAGCCCTGTCATAATTACGATGGGAGCATGGTTGGCTTGTGCCCGGACGGTTATGAAGGTCTGGATACCGCTTGAATCCGGGAGCATCAGATCGAGCAGAATCAGGTCCCAGACAGGTTCCCTCAAGGCAAGAAGGGCCTGGGCGAGATCAGGCACCCAAGTGACGAGAAGCGGCGGGTTCGTTTCTTTACTGAGGCGTATCTTCAGGATGCCGGCAAATTCCGGGTCATCTTCGACCAGCAGAAGCCTTAAGCCCGGCTGTAAAAACTTTTTCTGGTCCATCTTTCACGCCCTTCCTCAGTTCAAGGGGTCCGATGGGACGACCCCGGGGCTGCTTAACGCTTATTTATAATGTCAAAAATCCGGTATGACCTGTCTGATCTTTTCGAGAAGGTCGGCGAAATCATAGGGCTTGGTAAGATAAGCGTCCGCCCCCAAGACTTTCCCGAGGATCTTGTCGACCATAGAGTCTTTTCCGGTAAGCATGATAATAGGGATTTTGGCGATCTCTTCGTCGAGATGTTCCCGGATGCCTTTGCAGACCTCTTCGCCCGGGAGCTTTGGGATCATAAGATCAAGAATAACGAGGTCGGGTAATTTCTCCAGGGCTTCCTTGAGGCCCGTCATGCCGTCAAAAGCCGTCGTGACTTCGCAGCCGAGATTCTTCAGCCGCAGGGTCAGGAATTTGCTGGCGCTGTATTCGTCCTCGATCACGAGGACCCTCTTCTTGCGGGTGGGTCGCGAACGTTCCACGCTGTTGGCCTCTGACATTTTATTTATCGATGTTTGCTCTGCTGCGTGTGTTGCCATCCGAAATTTCCTTTGGTTAAGTGGGCGGTAAAACCCCTTTCGGTTTCTTTGGAACGCAACAGCCTTGCGGATATACTTCCTTCACTTCTAAAAAAAGTATACTTGTCGAATAGAAAAAAGGCAAATGCCGTATTTATTATTAAGATGGCATTGGCTTTCATTGATAACAAAAGTTATTTCTTGCTATTTTTTAAATCTAGATATTTCGAAGAAACAAAACCAACAACCAGAGCATGGGCCCGGTCCGAGTTTTTTTAGGCGGTTATCATGAAGCGGGAGGCATTGGTCGAGATCGGCTTTTAAAATCAAGGAAATCGCACGGGGGTCGATTAACTAATCTATGAAAGATCCTTGGTTGGCAGTTGTCTTGTCCTCTGTTTTCCCCGGTGTCGGGCAAATCTATGCGGAGCAGAAGACCAAAGGTTGTGTTTTTATTCTGCTCGCCGTCGGTTTTGGCGTAGGTTTAATTTTCTCGATCATCGCAGTATTGTTTGGAGCAAGCCCGGTCATTTCCATTTTTTTAGGTCTTTTGGGGACCGTATTGGGGCTCTCTATTCTGTTTGATTCTTACAAAACCGCTAAGAAATTTAATCAGGAAAACAACGCCACAGTCCCCGTTGTAAAAAAGCAGCCCTTTCTCGCAGTTTTTTTATCGTTGTGGCTTCCTGGACTTGGGCAAATTTATAATTCCCAGATTGGGAAAGCGATAGGCTGTATGGTCCTCTGTTTTTTAGCCCCCTCATTTCTCGGCGCCTTGCTCAAACCTTTGGGCGTTGTCATTGCGCACATCATTGATCCCGTGATCAAACTGTTCGTTCTTAACGATGCCTACAGCAGTGCGGACAAAATAAACGGCGGGAATGGAAATGTATTTTCCCGATTCCACAAAAACATTATAAACGGCGTTATTCTTCTTTGGTTGTTCCCGCTTATTTTCAGCGCCGTTTCAACCGTTACCTTGCGAACTTTTTTTATTTCTCCCTATAAATATCCCACGCAATCGATGTCTCCTGCCCTTCAGCCAGGCGATAAGATTTTTGTAAATAAGTGGATTTACAGGCATGAGAACCCCAAGCGCGGTGATTTGGTCGTGTTTCAGTCTCCGGCAGCCCCGAAAAAAGATCTTTTGAAGCGGGTAGCAGGATTGCCCGGCGAGAAGCTCAAAATCCAAGACGGTCATATTTACATTAATGACAAACTTTTGGAAACGCCCGAATTTCCAAGAGAGCGGCAGTATTTTAATATCGAGGAGTGGCAGTACGGAAAGGGTGGACTGGTGATCCAGATCCCTCAAAATTCTTATTTTGTTCTAGGAGATAATTCGGCAAAGAGCGCGGATAGCCGGCAGTTCGGATTTGTTCCTCGGAAGGTGATTAAGGCGAAAGCTTTTTTTATTTGGTGGCCACCCCACCGGCGGGGGAAGTTAAAGTAATTCCTCGTGTTATCCAATCCAGGATGTGACTAACTCCAACCCTATCTGTCCAGGTCCCTGGATTGAATCGCCTCCGCGATCTCCTCGCTCTGAATTTGCTGTGAGCCCGCCGAGGCACTGATCGTCTGCGCGATTTCAAGTATCGGAACAAGGATTTGCTATCCGCGATTCGCGACAGCTCCTTGAAGAGCGGAGTAGTCCCGTATTCCTTAAATTAATCAACAAAAACGGGGCTCTATACAACCTACGCGTATCCTGAGTTTGTTCCGCTGATTCCTATCCGCTGGGAGCAACGGGCGGTCCTTTAGGCCAGTTCAGGTAAGCCGATAAATGGGTTGTGATTTGAGAGGCTTTATTCAATGTGGAATCATATGCGTTTCTATCAAAAGGAGAATAAAATGAAAAAGCGGATAATTTTTCTATCAGCGGTGAGCTGTTTTATTTTTTTGACTCAAGCACGAGCTGCAGTGAATAACGGTAAGGTCGCTCCGAAATATTCCATAGAACAGGTTATCGCTGATTCAAAGGAATACGCCGTCCAGAGGGGGCGAAGCTTAAAAGAATATTTTATTGATCGAGTTGATTACGACGCCTCAAAAGAAGAATGGGCGATCTTTTTTCAAGGCAATATGCCCACGCCCCCAGGTGTCCATTTCTTGGTTTGGATTGATGAAAAAACAGGGGAAAAGAAATTGGCAATGGGACAATGATTTCTACCATTTGCGGGATAGCTTAAGCGTGAAACCCGATCGTCGGCTTTGGTTTGACGGGCGGTGGTTCCAATAATTCTTTGATTGCCTGGAAAACGATTTTAAATTGATGGTCGTATTTTTTCTCCATCGCTTCGATCTTTTCCCTCAATTCCTTGTGACTCGCCAGCATCTCCCGCAGTTTCGTGAATGTCCGCATGATCTGGATATTAACCTGAACAGCGCGTTCACTATTTAGCACACTTGATAACATCAAGATGCCGTGTTCTGTGAAAGCGTAGGGCGGCTGACGGGTTCCGCCACGTCCTTTTGATATCACAAAATGTGATATCAAAGCCGTAAACTCTTGCTTGGTAAGCTGATACATAAAGTCATCCGGAAAACGTTGGATATTTCTTTTTACGGCCTGGATGAGGGCTCCCGTTGTAACTCCGTAGAGCGCCGCTAAGTCCTTGTCGAACATGACCTTCTTCCCACGAAGAAGAAAAATTTTATTTTCGATAATTCCATGCGGAACGAATTTAATCGTCATCTCTATCATCCCCTTTTTTATGACCACCATTGGCGATCAAGACTGCGGTACTGGATCGCCTCAGCGATGTGTTCACCTTGAATTTGTTCAGACCCAGCCAAGTCGGCAATAGTGCGACTGATTTTAAGGATCTTATAATAGGCGCGGGCGGAGAGGCGGAGCTCCTTCATGGCCATTTCAATTAATTTACGGCCCGGGGCGTCTGGCGTTGCAAAATTCTTGATGTCGCGCGGGGACATCTGGGAATTCGTCTGGTAGGGTTTTGCGCGATAACGCGCTTTCTGGATGGCGCGGCATTCGCAGACTCTTTTACGGATTGTTTCAGAATTTTCCGTTAGCTCCGGTCCTATCAAGGCCTGGAAGGAAAGCGCAGGTACCTCAACGTGGATATCGATCCGGTCGAGGATCGGGCCTGAGATCTTGGACTGGTATTTGTGGATCTGGCCGAGCGAGCATCGACATGTCCGGTGGTTGTCGCCCAAATGACCGCACGGACACGGATTCATTGCTGCGACCAGGAGAAAATTCGCGGGGTACGTGATCTGGCTCTTAGCCCTCGAAACGGTGATGCAGGCGTCTTCCAGCGGGCCGCGAAGAGTTTCCAGGGCATCCCGCCGGAATTCAGGGAACTCATCTAGGAAAAGAACGCCCCCGTGCGCCAACGACATTTCACCGGGTCTTGGGCAAGTTCCGCCTCCGGCGAGAGCGATCGCGGAAGAAGTGTGGTGCGGAGAGCGAAAAGGTCTTTCTTTGACGAGACCGTATCCTTCGCGGAGCAATCCCGCTACGCTGTGCAGCTTGGTGATCTCCAAAGCCTCTTCGAATTCCATGGAAGGGAGGATCGTTGGGATTCGGCGCGCCAACATTGTTTTCCCGCTGCCGGGAGGGCCTATCAAAAGGAGTTTATGCGAACCAGCGACAGCGATCTCAAGGGCGCGTTTGGCGGCCTGCTGGCCTCGGACTTCCGAGAAATTGACAGAATTTTGAGCCGGTCCGGGGTCTTTATAGCAGCGGCCTCGGAGAGGCTCCAACGGTTTTTCGCCGAGAAGGAATTCGACCGTTTCCTTCAGGTTTCTGACAGGATAGATCGTCGCGTCTTTGGCAAGGGCGGCCTCTTCCGCGTTCTCGGCGGGAAGGACAAAGGCGTGATTTTTTACCCCTGCCGTAATGGCGATCATACCCTTTAGGGGGCGAAGCCCGCCGTCCAGGGCCAGCTCGCCGAGGAACGTATAACCCGTCAATTTTTCCTGGGGGATGATGCCATGACAGGCCAAGATCCCCAATGCGATCGGGAAATCAAAGATCGCTCCCTCCTTTTTGATGTCGGCAGGTGCGAGGCTGATGGTGATCTTATCGGGTTGGATAGGGTAGCCGCTATTTTTGATGGCGGTCCGGACCCTTTCGCGGGCTTCTTTGATGCTAGTATCGGGAAGACCTACGACGATGAGTTGGGGCAGGCCTCCGCCGATATCAACCTCAATATCGACCGGAAAAGCGTGGATTCCTAGGGCAAAGGCGCTTTTGATCCTTATCATGGACGATTCCTCTCTTTCCGACGGAACAAACAAGCTTGCTTTTTCAGTATGTGAAACCTATAATAATTCCCTCGAAGACTGGACGGCTAATTTAATATATTTAAAAATCAATATTTTTATGATGTTAAATCATCAACAGCAGGGTGTCAACCCTTTTTAGGTCTCTCTGAGCCAAAGCATGATCCTGATCGAGAATCCCCCGTTTAGTCCAGAAAGAGCCTTTTTCGCCGTTTTTTTAAGCTGGTTCGTGGCTCAATTCCTCAAAGTGCTTCTGGGCGGAGCCGCGAAGAAGAAGTTTGATGTCCGATGGCTTTTTGATACCGGTGGAATGCCGAGCGCGCACTCAGCGACGGTTGCCAGCCTGGCAGCTTCTGTCGGGTTGTATTACGGGTTCAACACAATCCCGTTTCTCATGGCGCTGATTATCTGTTTGATCACGATGTTCGATGCGGCGGGGGTCCGGCGCCATTTAGGGCGTCAGGGGAAAATTTTGAACGAGGTCCTGGACGAGTTTTATGCAAAGGGCGCCGTTCCGGAGAAACGTCTCAAAGAACTTCTCGGGCATACTCCTTTTGAGGTTATTGCCGGTGCTTTTTTGGGCATTATTATCGCAATCCTTCTTTGCGGGTAAAAAATGAAAAAAGTTTTCTTTCTTCTGCCAATTTTGATTCTTGCGAGCATTGCCCCTCGGATTTGTTTTTCCGAAGATAGCAAGTCGGAAAATTCGCGAGTTCTCGCACAAGAAGAAAAAAGCCTTTCATCAGCGGGGAAAATGGCGGGGGACGTTTTCCCGTTCGCCCCTTCGGGGGATCCCCGGCCGGCGGCGGGAAAAGAGCCCTCTCCAATCCCGGCTCCTGCAGCGATCGCGGTTGTGAAACCTGATGGAAAAGCGGTTTCGGGCACGCCGGCCCAGGCTCCTTCGGCGGTTGTTCCGGAAACCGCAGCTCCAAGAACTTTTCCCGAAGCGACCGATGCGGAAATGAAGCAGCGTTGGGACGCGCTATTCTCGAAGGAGATTACGCCGGGCAGTATTTCCTATGAGGTGAAGTCGGGCGACAGCCTTTATTTGCTCGCGATTAAAAACCACACGACCGCAAGTTTTATCAAAAAACTTAACGGTATGACCCGAGACGTTATTTATCCGGGAATGAAACTCAAGATCCAAACCGCGCCTTTCTCGATCCTGATTGATAAAACCAAAAATACGCTGACGCTTTATTCCGACGGGAAGCCGATTAAAAAATATATCGTTGCGACCGGAAAAAAGAATTCGACTCCGGCGGGAGAATTCAAGATCACGAACAAGCTGGCAAACCCGACCTGGTTCAAGACGGGCGCGATCCTGCCTCCGGGAAGTCCCAAGAATGCGCTGGGGACCCGCTGGATGGGATTTGACAAGCCCGGTTACGGGATCCACGGAACGATCGATCCCAAAAGCATCGGGACCCAGTCTTCGGAGGGTTGCATTCGTATGTTGAACGAGGAAGTCGAAGAACTGTACCGCATGGTCCCCTCCGGGGCCCAAGTTACCGTAAAGGATTAAACCGTGGCCCAAAAGCTTAAGAAAAAGAAAATCGAAGCTCAAGTTAGCGTTGAAGCGACCGATCCGAAAGAAAAGATCAAGCTTGGATCGCGCGATATTTTTGACGCTTGTTTGTCCTTTGAGCGTCCGGTCGTCGACATGGAAAAGAAGATCAACGAACTCCGCAAGATGAGCCACGGCGAGATCGATCTTTCGGGCGAGATCCAGAGCGCGGAAAAAAAACTCGAAAAAGCCATCAAAGACATTTTTGACAGCTTAACTCCCTGGCAGCGCGTCCAAGTTGCGCGCCATCCCTTGCGGCCCTACACGCTGGATTACGTCAATTATCTTACGACCGACTTTCTCGAATTCCACGGTGACCGCCGCTTTAGCGATGACCGGGCGATCATTGCCGGGATCGCAAAGTGGGAGGGGAAGGAACCGATCTGTATCATCGGTCATCAAAAGGGGCGCGACACCAAAGAGAACCTCATGCGCACCTTCGGAAGCGCGCATCCGGAAGGGTATCGAAAAGCGATGCGTGTTATGTGGCTCGCGCAGAAGAACAATCTTCCAATCCTTTGTTTCATCGATACGCCGGGAGCATATCCGGGGATCGGCGCGGAAGAACGCGGACAAGCGGAAGCGATCGCCTACAACCTTCGTGAAATGGGTGATCTGAAAGTTCCCATCATTTGCATCGTGATCGGTGAAGGAGGGAGCGGCGGAGCCCTTGGGATCGGTGTGGGCGACAGGATTTTTGTGATGGAAAACGCTTATTATTCGGTGATCTCTCCGGAAGGTTGTGCGGCCATCCTCTGGAAAGAACCAACGCGTGCTCCGGATGCCGCAACGGCTTTAAAACTTACCGGGCAGGACCTTCTCCAGCTCGGCGTGATCGACGGGGTTATTCCCGAACCTTTGGGCGGCGCGCACCGGGATTTTAACGCCGCAGCGGAAAATATACGCAAGGCCGTGAACGATGCCCTTAAGGAGCTGAAGGAGATCCCAAGAAAAGATCTTCCCGAGCTGCGGTACCAAAAATTCCGCAAGATGGGTGCTTTTTCTCCGAAGTAGCGATTGTCGCGGCGTTGTTCTAAAAGAAATTCTTCCAGAGTCGCCCCAGCCAGGAATTCCCTCCGGGATCTTTTCGCCGGCATAAAACCTTCGCGTACTTTTTCTTTAATCGCAAAAAACGTTTTAATTCTCCGCGATCGCGAACGGTCTTCTTTAAGGTCGTTTCCCGCAGTCCTATCAGCGCAACCTCATGGATCTTCTTTTTCAAGCGTGGAAATTGTTTGATCAGCCTAAACGTCGGGACGCCTTTTTTGTATTTCAGCTCGATCAATTTTTCATAAGCGTCCATAGGCCTGCCCCTACGGGTTTGTTTTTTTAACTTTATGTTTTCCGGACATGTCGGCCACGTTTCATATCAGCCCCGAAGGCCCGGACCCAAGAGAAACGGTCAGCGCATTTGTGGAAACGGTGGGGGAGGGGGTCCTTCCATCGAATCGTTTTCGTTACGGCGCCGCGTCAATATTTCAAAGCGATTGTTCAGTCAGACGCTATGCATCATTCCCACGTACTGTCGTTTCAGATCCAGCAAGCGCTGGAGAATGTCCTGCTCCGGGATCACTTCCTTTAAAGTTTCATCGGGAATATGCAGCAAAGCAACTTCACTAACACGCTCGATTTGGCCAGGGAACCGTCTGATCAATTCGTGCGTTGCAAAACCTCGCCGGTATTTTAGGTCAACCAATTCATCATAAAGCGTCATTTTATCCTCCTAAAATCATGATTGGATTCAGGTTCTTGTGTCTGGATTATCGTCCATTCTTTAAAATCCCTAAAAAAATATAGCACCATATAGCATACATATAGCGCTACGATCTTTATGGCTATACTATTAGTTGTGGATCATTAAAAAAATTTTAAAAACACGTTGACCATAAAGTGTAAATGTATAGATTGTAATATATAAAATGTAGTTTACATTTTATAAACTATGAGAGCGATTATAATAATGATAATGACGACAATGATTCTCGGGAACGCTCAAACCGCAGAAGCCTTTTTCGGTTTTGGAAAGAAAAAGGAAAAGCCCTTGCAGCAAGCGCAAAAATATTACGAAGCCCACGAGTACTATAACGCCCGCCGATTCACGCAAGAAGCCCTCGAAAAAGATCCAAACAATCCTGAGGCGGCAAAGCTTATGGCCGACATTCTGGATAAAGAGATCGAACGTCAAAAAGAACATCTGTTGCCGCAGGCCGTTGAAGAGATGGGAAAAGACGAACGTCGGGATGAGATTAAATCGTGGCTTGAACGTAGCCGTTCGCTTTTCGCGATGAAGCAATATGACCTGGCGCTTTTCGCGGCCGAAAAAGTCTTTCTTTATGATGCCGGGAACAATGACGCCTCCGAACTCATCGATCAAATTAAGGGCCAGGCGCTTAAGGAAGGAAAGGCCGAAACGCTTTTTGTATCCAAAATGTACGAAGAGGAGATTTCCGATCGCCTGGAGCAATATCGCGACCAGGCAGACCGGTTTGCGTCGCAGGGGCAGTTCGGGCAGGCGAAGTTCACTGCCGAAAAGGTCCTGTTGCTTGAACCGGAAGACCCAAGGGCCATGACCACGTTGAAAAAGATCATGACGCAGGGACAAAAGAAGGGTGCATCGCTATGAAAAGAGAAAAACTCTATAAGATCGGCGAGGTGATGCAGTACACGGGGCTTTCCCGGCAGACGCTTCATAACTATACCGTTGCGGGGCTGATCCATGAGGCCCGGCGCACGATTTCCGGTCACCGGCTTTATGATGAACAGGCGTTCGACCGTCTCGAGCAGATCAAGATTCTACAGTCCAAGAATTATACGTTAACCCAGATAAAAAAAATCCTCGAACAGCAGGAACTTCCCCAATAACCGGGAATTCTGCCGTTTGAGCAACAAAGGAGACCCCCATGCACGAAGATGAGATCAAGATGTGGAAGAAGTACAAGAGAATCAAAAGTCTTGCCTTGCGTGAAGAGATCGTCAAAAAGTATTTGTATCTGGTGAAATATGTGGCCGGCCGCGTGGCGATCGGTCTTCCGCCGAATGTCGAATTTAATGATCTCGTCAGTTACGGCATCCTCGGACTCTTCGATGCTATCAACAAGTACGATGTCTCACAGGGCAATAAGTTTGAGACCTATGCCGTGTCGCGCATCCGCGGCTCCATTATGGACGAACTTCGCAAGCTTGATTGGGCCCCAAGACTTTTGCGTAAACGCGCTCGTGAGATCGATAAAAAATGCAAGGAACTGGAAGAAAAGAACGGCCGTCTTGCTACCGAGGACGAACTCGCCAAGGCATTGAAGATCTCGACCGATGATCTGAATTCCATCTACAGCGATCTCAATTCCACGACGTTCCTTTCTCTGGATGAGGTTTGGCAGAACGATGACGGCAATAAGCCCATTTCTAGGCTCCAGACTATCGAAGATTCGCTGATCACTAACCAGTTTAACTATGTTCACCAAACCGAGGTAAAGGAGCTTTTGGCCGAGGCGATCGATACCTTGCCGGAAAAAGAAAAACTCGTGATCGTTCTCTACTATTACGAGAATCTTACGCTCCGGGAAATCGGCGAGATCCTGGATGTTTCCGAATCAAGGGTCTGCCAGATCCATACAAAAGTGGTGACACGGCTTCGCGGCCATCTGATGAGACGGGCCGGCCACCTGACTTTGGACGCTTAATTTCGCAAGGGAGAGGGAGAAAAAAGCACTCGATTGTTACAAATGCATTAAGTTTTACCACGCTGCGCCGATACACAGAGAGTCACAGCGAAAAAGCCGTGTAGTTGTTTTATCCCAGGACGGCCGCATGTGGCTACAAAGGCAGGAAGAATGCACAGCGTGGCAGAAAAGCAAAGATTTAAATTCAGGATTCAGGCCCCGAGCGAGCGGACACCCGCTGAAAAAGATCGCGAGGAGGTCCGGAAATACCTGCGTTTGATTCCCACCGAACCCGAGCCCAATCTCGGGCGTGTCCGTGAGATCAAAGAAGAGATCAAGAGGGGCACGTATCTGACGCGCGAGATGATCGAAGAGGCAGCGATGCAGCTGGCCTTGAGGCTTATCAGAAAAGGAACGGATTAAATCTTTGCCGATGCTTGGGGTGCCGGCCGCTTCTTGAGACCCGTAAGTTCGAGCCATTTCCGGACGGGTTCCAACTGCATAAATTTTTTCCAAACCGCTTCGTCGTTCAGATAATTCTCTAGCATCAGCAGTGTGATCCCTTGGTCGATTCCGAGGTATTCGTTTGCCCACCAGTTTTTGTCCAGATTGAACGCGTCCTTAAATCCAAAATTGCCGTACAGCTCCTTCTGATAGTTCTCATAAAAAAAACGGGCGGCTTGCGTCGAAAGGTCGGGGGTGAAGACGATAGAGGACAAAGCAGCGTAGGGGGCGACGGTCCCGTCCTGAAGCCCGCCTCCGGGTTTTCCACCGTAGGCTTTGTAGCCGCCGGGTCCGACTGAAGCGGAAAGCCCCCAGGAGGTGGGGGAGTACCCTTTATATTTCGATGCAAAGCTCATGGAGTAATCGCGGTTGGCGAGAGTCGCGTCGCGCGAGTTCTCAAAATAATCGGTCCCGCCGTCTTCTAGGCCCCGGAAGTCGATATAGGCATGTGAAAACTGGTAAGTGAAAAGCGAGCCGGTCGAAGCGTAGATGATGCTGTGGCCGTTGAATTCTCCCCGGGGACGCAGCCATCTCTCCCAGGTTTTTGGCGGGGCGGGATGGGTCGGCGAACCGACGGCCAGAGCGACGAGGATCATGAGCTCGTTATAGGAATCCCAATAGTAAGGGAAGAATTTTGATTCGGGGGTCCAGCCCATGCAGATGAAGTCGGAACCGTTCATCATCCATTTCCAGTTCACCCGCTCATAAATTTCGCGTGCGAGCGTCTCAATTTCGGTGCCGGGATAATATTGGGCCGCAAGAAGCCCCCCCGCCACCACTAGCGCGGTATCGATCGAGGAGGCCTCGGAAGACCACACGCGGTTTCCGGTCCGGGGATCGATGAAATGATAAAAAAAACCTTCCTGTTGCGCGGCTTTATTTCTAAGGACTTTGAGAGTTGCCAGGATGCGGGCCTGCGCGAAGTCTTGGGGGATCCAGCCGCGGGAGCCGCCGATAGCGAGCGCCGCCAGGGAGAATCCTGTTGCCGCGATGGAAGAAGGTGATCCGGGGCGAGACGAATCTTTGGTAAGACCAGTTGTTTTGTCTGAAAGGCGAACGAAATACTGGAGCGTGTCTTGTTCGATCTTGTTTAGGAGCTCGGTGTCTTCCGGGGCCGGTTCGAAGGCGGCCAGCGAGGGCGCGCAGGAACTCGAGATCCAAAGAAAGAGGACAGACAATAAACAGGCAAGACGTTTAAGCATCAGCGCTGGTTTGGATCGTGGAGAGTTTCTCTTTGATCTTTGCGACAGCCTGAGGCGCATCGTTTTCCGCGGAAAGGCGTTTGATGTCCGAGAGAAGGCGGTCGGTTTTTTCGATCGCTGCATTGAATTCCTTTGCGACAGGATGTCCCTCGTCCAGCTTTCTCAGAAAAATGCGGGCGCGGTAGTTTCCTTTTTCCACGTCATGGAACGCCTTGCTGAAACGGTAGAGGGGTCCCGCGATCTTGTGAGAGACAAAAATAGTGCCCCAGGCGATGAAAAAAAGAAGAAGACCGAATTTCCAAAGGAGTGAGCGGTTCGTTTCGTTTAGGATGTCCTTGAAGACCTCGCGTTGCCGTTCGCTCAGTTTTTCCGTTTGCTTGAAAAGAGAAAGCGATGAAAATCCCGCGGTGGTCTCCGGATGCCGGGCTTGTTCGTACTCGATCATGCGGGAAGCGGTCACCATGTCGTTGCGCGTTTGTTCGTTCGAGAACGCATCAAGGACTTTTCCCCAGATCCCGAGGTAGATCCCGACCAGGGCAACGGCGGTAATGAGAAGAACGGGAAGCGTGGCGAACAGCATGTAGCGGATCTGGAGAGGTTTGTTGATGAAAAAATGTCTGCGACGATTTTCAGCCATGGCTTTTCCCTCGAGGTTTATCTTATTGAAAAGGAAATCATCTGTCAAAACTTACTTGGTGCGGTATAATACCGCACCAAGCGCGCAACGCTCAACGGACAACGATCAACGCGGGCGTTGTGCGCTCTAACGTTGCGCGTTGCGCGGGGTTTTTTATGTGCGGCATCATCGGATATGTAGGTTATAGAAATACGATCCCGGTCCTGGTCCAGGGGCTGGAGCAGCTCGAGTACCGCGGCTATGATTCTGCGGGGATCGCCTGTCTGAATCACCAGAAGGGCAACCTTTTTCTCGTGAAGGAAAAGGGGAAGCTTAACGCTCTCAAGGAGAAGCTCGGCGATTTTACGATCGACGCGCACATCGGTATCGGGCATACCCGCTGGGCGACCCATGGTGAACCGTCCCGGGCCAATGCTCATCCCCACACGGATGCCACGGGGAGGATCGCCCTCGTTCATAACGGGATCATTGAAAATTACGCTACGATCAAAAGCGCCCTTCAGAAAAAAGGGGTGCGTTTTTCTTCCCAGACCGATACGGAGGTCGGAGCCAAGCTGATCGGGGCCTACTATCGCAAAAAGGCGAATCTTTTTGATGCGGTCCGCCAGGCGGTGAACGAACTTCACGGATTTTTCGCGTTTGTCCTTTTTTCCAAAGAAGACCCCGAAACAATCATTGCCTATAAAAGGTCCAACCCGCTTGTGATCGGTCTCGGGCAGGGGGAAAATTTCATCGCCAGCGACGTCACGGCCCTTTTGCCCTATACCCGTCAGGTGATCTATCTTGAGGATGAAGACCTCGCCGTTATTACCGCCCAAGAGGTTTCTATCTATTCCACGAAAACAAGATCATGGATCAAACGGCATCCAACGACGGTCCACTGGAATGTTTCCCAGGCGCAAAAGCAGGGTTTCCCGCACTTCATGCTTAAGGAAATGCATGAGCAGCCGGAGGTCCTGAAGAACATCCTCGGGAAACGCATCGATAAGGAAGGCGAGATTTTTTTTGACACGCTGGACAAAAAATTCCTGAACCGTTTAAAAAAGATCGAGCAGGTTTTTATGGTGAGCTGCGGGACGGCCCACCACGCCGGTTTGGTCGGAAGCATTGCCCTCGAGCAATATGCCAAAATCCCGTGCCGGACACAGGTCTCGAGCGAATTTCGTTACGGGAACCCAATCCTCGGGAAAAAGGATCTTGTGGTCTTGATCACTCAATCGGGCGAAACGGCCGATACCCTAGCCGCTTTGCGTGAAGCCAAAGGCAAAGGAGCGGCGACGCTCGCGATCGTGAACGTTGTGGGCAGCACCATCGCGCGGGAAGCCGATTCGGTTATTTATACCCATGCCGGTCCCGAAATCGGTGTGGCGTCCACGAAAGCCTACATCGCACAGCTTGCGGCGCTTCTTCTGCTCGCTCTCTATATAGGCAAGACGCGGAAGGCGATTCCGGCGGTTGAGCTCAAAAATATCCTTAGAGAATTCAAAAAGATTCCGGACTATTGCGCCAAGGTTCTTAAGGAAGGGAAAAGGTTCGCGCTTTGCGCTCAAAAACATTACACGAGGCGCAATTTTCTTTATCTCGGTCGGGGATGCAATTACCCGACGGCGCTCGAGGGTGCGCTAAAGCTTAAAGAGATCTCTTACGCGCATGCTCACGGCTATGCCGCGGGGGAAATGAAGCACGGGCCGATCGCCCTGATCGACCATGAACAGCCGGTTATTTGTATCGCGCCGGCCTCTCTCACTTACGATAAAATGGTCTCCAATATCCAGGAGATCCGCGCTCGCGACGGGATCGTGATCGTGATTGGCACCGAAGGGAACCGGTCGTTGGAAAAAATGGCCGAAGATTTTTTCTCTATTCCCAAAGTTCCGGAAATCCTTTCTCCGCTCCTGACAGTCGTTCCTCTCCAGTTTTTTGCCTATAAGATCGCCGTTCTTAATGGCCGGGACGTGGACCAGCCGAGAAATCTGGCCAAATCAGTTACCGTCGAATAAAAGAGGTTTCTCATGAGCGGTGAGCTGAAGATCGCAACGCGTAACGGTCGAGCGATGGACTGTCCCAAGTGCCGGAAGAAATTAATGACCGCGGTGAACGACGGGAATGAAGTCGACTTTTGCCCGGGCTGCAAAGGGGTATGGATCGACCATTTTGAGGAGAAAAGAGTTCTCGAAATCAAACCCGATGTTTTTTCCATGGATGAACTTAGGCGCTTGCGGAAATATTACGTTCTGCTTGGTAAGGTCGAGCCGGTTCGTTATGTTCCATGCCCGGTTTGCCAGAATCTGATGAACCGGAAGATCTGGGGCTCTTATTCGGGAGTTGTCGTCGATACCTGTTCGGATCACGGGGTCTGGTATGATGAGGGAGAACTCCAGAAGGTGAAGGAATATATCCAACTGGGCGGGATCGAGTACGAAAAAATGGTCAAGATGGATCAAGGATTCAACGATGTTCATTCGAAGCTCGTCAATGAAGTGACCCGCTTGGACACGAAGATCAGCAATCACTATATGAAGGCGCGGCTTTTTAGCATGATCGGTTTTTAACTTTCCGCTATGGGGTTTCCGCGGGTGTTTATTTTACGAGAAAAAATAAAACATTTTATTGATTGGGCCGCTGAGGCAAAGTTCAGAAGAAGCGATCTCTGGCTTCTCGTGCCTTATTGGGCGCTTGTCTGGTTTGGGATTTGGCATCACGAACCATGGTCGGATGAAGCGCTCCCCTGGATGATCGCTCGCGATTCGAATCTCGGCGAATTCTTGCAGATCATTTTTGGAAATTGGGACAGGCATCCCGGCCTATTTCACACACTGCTCCTGCCGCTAGCTAAAACAGGGCTGCCGTATTTCTCCCAATCCATTCTTAACGCCGTCTTTACTCTTGTGACGGCATGGTTATTTTTAGCGCGGGCCCCTTTTAGCCGGATCTTCCGCTCCTTTTTCCTTTTTTCATACCTGATGGTCTATGAGTATTCCGTGATCGTGCGGCCTTATATGCTGGCGATCATGTTGTTGTTTTTGATCGCAGATTTTTACCCCAAGCGTACAACCAAGCCGATCCTTTACGCCTTACTAGTTTCATTGCTTTTCCAGTCCGATTTTATATGTTTCGGATTAGGCGCAGGTCTTCTGCTTGCTTTTGCGATTGAGCAGCGGAAGCGGTTCCGCGGTGATCCGCGGACTTTGGCGGCCTTAGGTCTGATGGTTGCGAGCGGAGCGCTGGCGTTTTTTATCGCGCATTCTTTGCCGGCGAATCATGCTGAGGCCGGCCACAAACTGGCGTTTAATGCCTGGTATATGGTGGCCCCAACCATTAATGCTTTTTTTCCATTCTTCGATATTGTGCCGCACTCGCTCCCGTTCGTGATCTTGACGGCGGTTGTCGCTTTTTCAGTTCTGGTCATGGCGGGTATATTTTTATCAGGAAGATTTTTTCCGCTATTAATTTTGGTAATATCGTTAGCCTATCTCGCCTTCGGTTTTTTGTTTGTGCAAGGGGGGAACTATCGGCACCACGGGTTCATTCTGATAAGTCTTTTGTTCGCGCTTTGGATCTCCCAAAACTACCCGGAAAAGGACGGCGCGCGCTTTGCCTTTTGGGGGAAGCCAGGTTCTTTTTGGACTAAAAAGGCCCGAAGCGTTGCGATGATTCTGATGACGGTTTTCTTTGTCTTGCAGCTTCAGAATGTTTATTTTGTCTATGTGCTGGAAAACTATCTGCCTTTTTCAGGCGCAAAGCAGATGGCTGAAGCGATCAAGGTTCTCGATGAGACGAAGCATGTTTTCAATCAGGGGTTTGTGATCGTAGCGCCCCGCAGGGTTTGCGTCGGGTTGTTGCCGTATTTGCCCGGTGTGAAATTCTGGAATCCCTGTACGGAAAGTTTCGCACGTTATTATTACCCAACGAAAGAGCTCGGGGCTTGCGATAGGGAAGATCTTGGCGCTGCGATTGAAAAAACAAAAGAGAAATTCGGAGATTTAAGAAGAATTCTTTTTCTTTTTCAGCAACCCATGCCGGTGGCAAAGGATGGAGAATATGAGTATCGGCAGGTTGTCGCCGTAGACAGACGAATTTTCGGATATCTAAACGAACGGTTTTATTTGTACCTTCCTTTGCGACTGAGCGGCGATCAAAATTCTATAGACAAAGTGAGACAAAAAGACCCACCCGATTTTCCTTCAAAAACAGACTTCAAAAAGTAAAATTTTTTAGAAAATAGAGATGTGGGGGCTTGCAAAAAACGAAGTTGCCGTGTAGGCTTCTCCAAGCCGAAAAAAAAGTGAAAATTTATTTTATAAATGCTTGACATGGATTGTTCAGTCCGTATAATGCTCGCCACCTGTCGGGAACGGGTGAACTGAAGTCTTTCAGTTTTTATTTTTCTTTGTAAATCTAATTTTTCCGATTTTCGTTTTCTTCCGGGAATTCTTCTCTGTAAGGGGGGAATTTTTGTCTTCGGAAATCGTTCTTTCTCATTTTTGTGTGCGGAGCCGGATCGTAAGTTTTGCAAACGTCCTGTCGAAAGACAGGACACGGATCAAATACTCTTTTCGGAGAGTTTGATCCTGGCTCAGAACGAACGCTGGCGG
>DAOPYQ010000008.1:0-82378 GCA_035352955.1 Candidatus Omnitrophota bacterium | reverse complement strand
GCTTCTGACTCGTCGATCTGGCAGCCGATCTTTCTGGCTAACAAGAAAGAAATTCTCGGTGCGATCGGTCGCTTCGAGAAGGTGCTGCGGCAGTTCAAGAAAAATCTCTGTTGCGGAAATTCCAGGTCCCTGGTTCGTTTCCTGGACGAAGCACGGCGGAAGCGGCAAGCAATTTAAACGCAGAGGACACATTCTTCGTTTTTGCGGGGCGTGGTGCATTACAAAATAAGGAGATGAAAATGGTCAAAAAAAATCTGATAGGTTTTGCCGCTTTTTTGACGTTGTTTTCTTCACCCGTCGCCCACGCTGGAAAAGTCGAGCTGACGACCTATTATCCCGCGCCGTACGGCGAGTATAAGGAATTGCAGACGAACAACATAAACGCAAAAAGATTAGCCGCGGGGGATACGAATAATAGTGGCGTTCAGGATGCGGGGGATTTACCGAATAGAGACGGCGATATACGGCTCAAGCCACAAACAGGTGATCCTGCCAATTGGACTGTTGGCCCTGCCGGGCAAGTGGCCTACTCAACAGAGGGTTCTGGTGCCCTGTACCATTCTAACGGTTCCGCGTGGGTGGCATCAGGCGTGAGCAGCCCCGCAGTGATGACTTTGGCGTGTGGTTGGGTTAAGTGGACGAGCGTCGCGACTGATGCGATTAATGGATCGTGTACGCCAGCGAATTGTCCTTCGGATTGGACATCAGCGACCGTTTATAGCGAGCCAGTTTATGGATTCGAATCTAAGATCGGGACTTCGACCACATATGTTTATACTGGCCGGTGTGTGCGCAATTGCACAAAAGGATAAAAGGCACCCGACAGCGCGTGCTTTTTTTCGAGGAATCAGTTTTGAATAAAAGAGTCAGCGTTTTTTTTTGATCTTTTTTTGTTTTTCGGCCAACGTTTTGGCTTACGAGCTTAAGCTTCTTCCCGGGCGCTCCGCACCCAAGCCTTCCGCCGTTTTGAATGTCGTGTTTTGTCCTCTGAATTATCAAAGGCAGGATGATTTTTTGAAAGATGCCGCGATGATGATGCGGAGACTCTCCGAAACGAAGCCCTTTGAGGAGTTTGCTCAAGCGATAGGCGCGTATACCGTTACGCTGTCGGCGAAGGAGGTGGCGGCCATTTTTAAAAGGGTGCAGGATTTCCCACCCTTGAAGGTCCGCCAAGACTTTTTGGATAGCATTTCAAGCCGTCTTGGATCCGATTATAAGCTGGTGATCGTGGATGCTCTGAGCTCGAGCTTTTGCGCCGAGCTTTCATCCATAGACAAAATGTCTCTGATCGTTCTGGGCAAGGCAAGGTATAAAGGCACAAACAGCTTCGCAAAGGGTTTTTTGCATGAGTTGGGGCATTCGTTAGGCTTGCGTGACGAAAGCTCCGGGGCTGAGGCCAAGCACTCGCCTGTCGGTTATCCTAACTGTGCGAGAAACAGAGAAGAAGCTCAGGAGTGGTGGGGGGATCTGACGGGGAAGGCTGCGTACGTCGATTATATTAATGGATGCTGCGGGAATGCGGACTACTTCCGGCCTACGATAGCGTCTTTAATGAACGATACGGAGAAAGCTGAAGATTTCGGCCCAGTGAATCAACGGTATTTGAAAAAAACATTAAGCGCACAGGAGGGTCGTCCGTCCTCCCGGTGATTGTTGAAATCTCCGGTTGTCTGCTTGATCGGGTGCAATTAAAGCGCGAAGCGTTTTAAAGTCCGGTTCACGATTCGCGAAAGATGAATTTGTGGCACGGGCCATGTCTCCCGTGCTCCGGATTTTTGCAAACTGCGAAAATCGCCCTTCCCAAATCTAAAAGATGTGTTATACTCCCAATGTTCGCGCTGATTTCGGTGTCTGACCAGAGCGTCTAGGCCCGAGAGGGAAGCAACAGCGCGGGCACCCATTCTCATGCATCCCAATGGGAAGGGTACTCTCAAGGAGGTTTTTCTCTTATGCATTCCCAGTTTTCAGAATTGTACGAGAAGTCTTTGTGTCAGAATTTGCAGCCTGGTGAGGTCGTTAAAGGAACGGTGATCGCGGTCAATCAGCGCGACGTCGTTGTCGATATCGGCTACAAAGCCGAAGGCATCCTGCCCAAGGATGAATTTCCTCAGCCGGAGCTATTGACTGTCGGCGGTGAAGTCGAAGTCCTTTTTGAAGGTTTTGATGACGTGGAAGGTACGGCGATCCTTTCCAAACGGAAAGCTGACCGTCAGAAGACCTGGAACGAGATCCTCTCGAATGCCGAAGAAGGGGCCATTGTGGAAGGCCGTATTTCCCGCAAGGTCCGCGGCGGTTTTATGGTCGATATCGGCATGGAAGCCTTTTTGCCGGCCTCGCTTGTGGACATCAAGCCGGTTCGCAATCAGGACGCCTTCATCGGTCTTCAAAGCAAGTTTTTGGTCGTAAAGATCAATCACAAGCGTAAGAACGTTGTTGTGTCCCGCAAGGACCTGCTCGAAAAGAGCCGCAATGAAGCCCGCGCGGAAAAGCTGAACACCCTCAAGGTCGGTCAGCTTGTGAAGGGCAAGGTTAAGAATATCACCGATTTCGGCGTGTTCATCGACCTCGGCAACCTCGACGGTCTTCTCCATATCACCGACATGAGCTGGGGCCGTGTGTCCCATCCTTCGGACCTCGCGAAACTCGGCGATGAGATCGAAGTGGTCGTGATCGGCATCGATAAGGAAAAAGGCAAAATCTCCCTCGGGCTGAAGCAGAAGGGGACGGATCCCTGGACTTCGGTCGATCAGCGGTATTCCATCGGCAATCAGGTCCACGGCAAGGTCGTGAACATCCTGCCGTACGGCGCGTTTGTGGAGCTCGAGCCCGGGATCGAAGGGCTGGTCCACATCAGCGAACTTTCCTGGACGAAACGTGTGAATCATCCGAGCGAGATCCTTTCGATCGGCATGGAACTCGACGTTGTGATCTTGAGCCTCGACACCGCGGCGAAGAAGATCTCCCTCGGCGCCAAGCAGGCCCAGGAAAATCCCTGGACCACGGTGGCCAACAAATATCAGGTCGGTGTCCGTGTGAACGGGACGATCCGCAACCTGACCGATTACGGCGCGTTCGTTGAGATCGAGCCGGGTATCGAAGGCCTGCTCCACGTGTCCGATATTTCTTGGACGCACAAGGTTGCGAAGCCCGCGGATGTGCTCAAAAAAGGCGATGCGGTTGAAGTGATGATCCTCGCGATCGACACCGATGCCAAGAAGATCTCGCTCGGGATGAAGCAGTTGAAGGACGATCCGTGGACGGACCTGACGAAAGATCTTTTGACGGGTCTTGAGATCCAGGGGAAGATCACGAGGATCGTGAACTTCGGGCTTTTTGTAGAACTTGAGAACGGCCTCGAAGGGCTGGTCCACGTTTCCGAGATCCCGGAATGTTCCGCGCAGGACCTTCCGAAGCGTTATCAGGCCGGCGAAGCGATCCGCTGCAGCATTCTGAATGTGGATCACGAAGGCCGGAAGATCGCTTTGACCTGCAAAAACGAACCGATCTCCGCTTAACGAAAGCGAATAAGAAGAAAATGATAACCCCCAAGAACCGTCGAGTTGTTATCACGGGCTTGGGGGTTGTCTCTTCTATAGGCTTCGGTAAAGAAACCTTCTGGCAAAACCTTTCCCATGGGAAGAGCGGCGTTTCCATGATCAGCGCGTTCGACACGAGCGCGTTTACCACCCACTTTGCCGGAGAGATCAAGAATTTCGACGCCTCGGCTTTTATCCTTCCCAAGAAACTCAAACGCATGGACCGCACGACCCAGTTCGCGGTCGTGGCTTCCAAAATGGCTGTGCAGGACGCGGGGCTGGACCTTCAACGGGACGGTGTTCGCGAGAGGACCGGGGTCATTATCGGGACGGCCCTTGCGGGGGTGGGGTACATCCTGGAACAATCGGCGATCCTGATGCAAAAAGGTCCGATGCGTATCAATCCTTTCACAGCGCTCGCGTCGTTTCCGGATGCTTGTGCCGGGAACGTTTCGATCGAACTTGGCGTGAGGGGCCCCAGTTTTTCTCTGGCGACGGCCTGTTCTTCGGCGTCAGACGCCTGTGGTTACGCCTTTGCGGCGATCCGGAGCGGCGAACTGGATTTTCTTATTATGGGCGGTGCCGAAGCGACCATTTTCCCGGGGATCGTAGCGTCTTTTTGCGTCGCGCGGGCACTTTCGACCCGCAATGATCAGCCCGAAAAAGCCTCGCGCCCTTTTTCCATGGATCGCGACGGATTCGTGCTGGGAGAAGGGGCGGGGATGTTAGTGCTTGAGGAATATGAGCACGCGAAAAAACGCGGCGCCCACATCTACGCGGAAATTTTGGGCCACGGGATGACTTGCGACGCCTACCACATGACCGCGCCGGACCCTGAAGGGACCGAAGCGGCCCGGGCGATGCGGCTTGCACTGGAACATGCCGAAGTTAGTATCGACGAGATCGATTACATCAATGCCCACGGAACCTCGACCTCTCTGAACGACAAGACCGAAACGCTCGTCATTAAAAAAGTGTTCGGGCCGCGGGCTTATCAGATCCCGGTCAGTTCCGCGAAATCCATGATCGGCCACTTGATCGGCGCGGCGGGTTCGGTCGAGCTCATCGCGACGCTTTTGGCCATGCAGCATCAGGTTATCCCTCCCACCATCAACTACAGCGCCAAAGATCCCGAATGCGATTTGGATTATGTGCCGAATGAGGCGCGTCCGGGGAAGATCAACGTCGCGATGAAGAATTCCTTCGGATTCGGCGGCAAAAACTCCATCCTGGTCTTAAAGAAAGTTTAAAGATCAAAATCTAAAGATCAAAGTTACAAACCCCAAGGCGAAAATTTTGTATTTGGGATTATAGTTTTGATCTTTTGTTTTTGAGATTTATCCTGGCAGGATTATCCGCGTTGTGCATTGCGCGTTGACCGTTGCGCAAATCAGGAGAGTTCTTCTTCGACTTCTCTATCTTCGACCGCGGACCCGCGGTTCTTTCGGTGGGAAATGGTGTCCGAAGTTGCCCCCGCGCCGTCGAGGATCCCGCGCTTCGAGGCTTCGATAAACTCTACCATGTGGGCCACTTCTTTTGATTTCAGGGACTTTTTGATCGCTTCCACGGCCTGGCTCACGTTCAGCCCAGAACGGTAGAGAAGACGATAGGCTTCCTTGATCTCGGTGCGGGTTTCGAGGCCGATCCCCGCACGTCTCATGCCGACCACGTTGATCCCTTGCGCGACGGCCGGGCGGCCGCCGCAGATCACGTAAGGGGGGATGTCTTTATTGATCGCTGAAAGGGCGCTGACCATGGCGAGCGTTCCGATACGCGTGAACTGGTGGAAGCCCGTCATTCCGGAAAGGAACGCGCGGTCTTCGACGTGACAGTGCCCGGTCAGGGACGCCTGGTTGACCATGATGATGTTGCTGCCGAGGTGGCAGTTGTGGGCAACATGGCAATAGGCCATCAGGAAATTCTCGTCCCCCAGAACGGTTGCGGTGCCTGCCTTGGTGCCGCGGTGGATCGTGACAAACTCCCGGATGACGTTCTTGTTTCCGATCTTTGTGAACGTTTCTTCGCCCCGGTAGGCAAGGTCCTGCGGCTCGTGACCGACCACCGCATTCATGTGGATCGTATTGTAATTGCCGAGCTCGGTCCCGCGGGCGATCAAGGCTCCGGAGAGGATTTTGTTGTGGGCGCCGATCTTGACCCCGTCTTCGATGATGACGTTCGGGCCGATCGCATTGCAGACGCCGATCTCAACATTTTTTCCGATAATGGCTGAAGGGTGGATTTCTGACATGGGTCCTGACTCTCATTGAGTTTTGTTCATTAAGGAATTCAGGAAAGCCCTCGTCTTGATCTTATTTCCTGAATGATTGACAAGGGCAGCCCCAAATTTAGATTCTCTGAAATTGATCAAATTGGGACTGTCATGATTTCCCGATTCCTCAAATAAACGACAATCATGATGGGACGCATTATATAACATGGAATTCTAAATCCCAAATTCCAAATTCAAGACAACCCCCAATACGCAACAAGTCCGCTCAAGACAAAGCCGCCTCATGTTCGGTTTTTAGGGCGTAAAAGAGTGTAAAATTTCGTATTTTTTTGTTCGCCGGTTGTGGTTATCCGGTTATAACCGGTTAACAAATGCTATATCCTGCCTAGGGGAGTGCTGCTCCGCCCAGAGATGTCGCAACCCTTTACAAATAATCAGGTTATATCGGAAAAATAATGAAAAATCTTTAACCGTTCCCTTGTTTTTTTTGACTTCGTCAGTTATATTTCTGACAACTTTTTAAATCGCGAAAGAAAAGTAAAAAAATCCGTTTTCTTCATTCGAAGAAAGCCGAACCGAATGTCCTAAGCTTTAACTCAAAAAAGGTTTATGGATAAAACACAAGAGACGAGTATTTCACGTTCTTATTTCGGTAAAAAAAGTAAGATCGCCATTGCCCTTTTCACGGCCGTCACGTTCTTCGTGACGAATGTGGTCTGGATGCCGGGCGGTTTTGCCCAAGGTACGCCCTTGGCCGCGGAAGTCGCCCTTCCTTACCAGGCCACGCTTGATACCAGCCTCGGTTTTTCCATCCCGCGAGAGCTTGGCAGTATCGAGTATTTCAAGTCCGGCAAAGGCCCGGCGGTGATCCAGCTTCAGACCGCGCACGGCCACTCCCAGGCTCAACAGCAGATCCGCGGGATCCTTCATCATCTCGAAAAAAACTACGGCATCAAAACGCTTCTGGTCGAAGGCAGCGCCGGGGAACTTGGCGCCGACCGCCTGAACTTCTTCCCGGAAGACCCAAAACTCACGATGAAGATCGTCGACGCGTTCACGAAACACGCGTTGGTCACCGGTGAAGAACTGTATTTGCTGGACCAAATTGGGGCCACGGGTCACGATCAGCGGGCCACGGAAAAGCCTGTGCGTGGATCGTGGACCGACGCCCGTGGACCGAGAGCTTTGGGTGTTGAGAACTTAAAAAGCTATCTCGCCAACGGCGAATCATTCGCCGCGACGCTGAGGCAGAAAGAAAAGACCGACCAATTCCTCCGCAATATGAACGAGGGCATCGAGCGCCTCCAGAGCGTCTACCTGAATGACGCCCTCCGCGGATTTCTCAAACGGCTGGAGTCCTATGAGAAAAACCTGACTCCTGTGGATGCCTGGTTTTCCTTCATGAAGGCGGAGGCCCTGAAACGGCTGCGGCTTGATCTCTCCGGACCCGGCGCCCAGATCGATTGGCCCATGATGGTCCGTATCTTCAAGATCCAGGAACTTTCCGCGAAGCTCGATCGCAAGGCCTTCCCGAAAGAACGGGATGATTTCCTGAAAGCGTTGAAGCGCTTTCTTCAGGATGGAGCAAGCAGTTCTTCGTCATCCGTCATCCGTCATCCGTCAACCTATGCTCAGATTGAGCAATTGCTCAGGTCTGAGCAGTTAAGTCAACAGCTTCCCGATCCCGAGACCAGTCTTCTGTTCGAGGACATGGTCCGGCAGCTGCCGCGCAATTTTAATTACGAGGCGTTTCCGAACGTTCGCTATTTTATCGGGCTGTTGCTTCTCCAAAGCGAACTTAAAGCCCCGCAGTTGATGCAGGAAGCCGGGAAGCTTTCGGAGCGGCTTCTCACAAAACTCGCCAAAACCGAAACTGAGAAGACGCTCGTCGGGCTTCTGAAAGATTACCGGTTGCTGCAGAAGCTTTTCGCTCTGGAGCTGACGCCCCAGGATTATGAAGTAATCGCGGGCCACGAGAAAACTTTACGGCCGTCCGTGATCGCGGAACGTTTTGAAAGCGTGGCCCGTGGCCCGAAAGCCGTAGCCCGGACCAAAGCCGTCCACTTCTCCCACCTTTCCGATCTCGACCAGCTCTTCGACCTCGCGATGAAGTTTTATGAAGGCGCAAAACAGCGCGATCTTGAGATGATCCAGGGCGTTGAGCGCCGCCTGAAAGAAACGGGCGCCCGGAAGGCCGTGATCATCACCGGCGGTTTCCACTCCGGTCCGTTCCGCGATTATTTTTCCTCGAAAGATTACAGTTACGCCCTCATCACGCCGCGCATCACGTCCTCCGACGACGCGGGGAAGCTCGATTACGTTCATACGGTGATGGCGGCATTCAAAAAGCAGGATGAAGGAGGGAGGAAGGAGGATGGAGTAAACAGTTTTTCGCCATCCGTCATCCGCCATCCGCCCTCCAGCTCTAAGGAAACGTATTTATTCCGCGCGTTCCAGCCGAGCGGTGCCGCGCCGGTTTCCGCAAACATCATCACCCGCGCTGTCAGTATTGCCCGTCCGTTCGTTCGTAATGCCGGCCAGCTTGAAACCGTTCGTGCCGCCCTGACCGGCGCTAAAAGCGCCGCCGCTCGCGCGGAAGCGCGGGCGAAAGAGGAAGAGATCGCCGGCATTCTCCAAGAAGTCGGGATCAATTTTGACTTTCTGGTCCAGGCCGCGTTCTATGAAAAACTTTTCCCGCAGATCGGAGAAGAACGGGCAAGGCACATCGCCTATACCTATTCCACCCGGAACTTTGTGCTTTCTGCACCGCTGACAGTTCGCGGCGCCAAGATCGAGCGGATCACTCTCGAGATCGAAAATCACGATTCGATCGGGCCCACGTTCACGCAGGTGCGGTTTTATGGTAGCGATACTTCTAAGGGCGCTCTCGTCGATTTTCGTCTCAATAATGGGAATCGCCTCGGCTATGGTTCCAGTCAATATCCTGTTGACCTCACAAAAGATCTTCTGTCAGCTTTTAAAGCCGAAGTGCTCCGCTCGATTACCGCGATGCGCTATCAAGCGGTTACGAAGGCAATGAAGGACGGAAAGTTCGAGCACGGGATCCTTACGGGAATGCCGGAAGCGATCCGTCAGGTAGACAATGTTACCTGGCGTTATGCGACCGGCCTTCAGGCCATTCAAACTTCACTGAACCATCGGACGCCCGAAGAATTCATTTTAAGCGTCAAAGACGGGGGGCCGATCCAATCCGAAACAGCTCTTGCCCGGGCAAAAGCGGATCCGTCGGCGGTCGTTCTTTACGCGATCTCTTTCACAAAGCCTGATTTGCGAGTTTGGGTTCTGGCCGACGTCAAACCTGCTGCTCCGGAAAAAGGTTTTTTCTTTCCTCGCGCCGAGAAGCGGAAGGAAGCGCCTGTTTTGGTTAAGCTTTGGGATCAATATATGTGGGATCGTTCGCTCGGCAAGATTTTTATTGGCAGTATGACGGCGGTGACGTTTTTCGGGGTCTGGGGTTTTAGCGGAATCTTCACCCTTGCCGTGATGGCAGGCATTCTGGCGCTTGTCGCCACATCGGTCATCACCGTTTTTGTCAAAACAATGAGGTGGATTTTTTATTTGGCATTGAGGATCGTAGATCCTGTTCAATGGAATATCCGCAGACTCGGTTATTGGGAATATTCGAGCGAGGCTGCCGCCCGATTGATCGAGATCGGAAGTTCCGTGGGACCCCGACTGATGAAGATCTGGAAGCCATCCAAAATGGGCCTGAAAGCGGAAATGATCCGTGAGAAGATCCTCCGGATACTTGTTAAAACGGAGGGAGCCAAAGCCCTGCCTCTCCTGGAAGGCGCTTTAGCCGATGATAGCCTGCAAGCCCGGAGAGCTGCGGTAGAGGGCATCAAAGAACTCAATGATTTGCATGGGCTCAGCCTGGCACTGGTCAATGATGAGGAACGGGTTCGGGAAATCGCGGTGCCCGCACTTTTTCAGAAAAAGCAGTGGGATATTCTTGCCGGACAAAAAAAATCTCCCTATGAAGATCTTCGGGCTGCGGCATTTTGGGCACTTCGCGAGCGTGACGGAAGCCGGGCCATTCCTGAACTGACGGCGGCCTTAAATGATGATGCCGGCCGCGTGCGAATCGCGGTGACCCACTTGTTGCAGGACTTGCTGCCTGAATTTAAACGATCACCGGAATCTGTGATCCCCCGGCTCCGGAACAATTTGAAGTATCCGGACTACCGTGTTTGCGAGGCCACCGCTGACTTATTGAAAGACTTGGGCGCGTGGGCCGAGCTTGCGGAGGGGCTGGATTCTTCTTTCGAGTATGTCCGTATGGCCGCGGTTCCTGCGCTGGTGGAATTTCGCGGGGCTGAGAGTGTGCCTGAATTAGTCGCAAGGCTGAAGAATCAAAAAAATTCCCCTGCGTTCAGAAAAATGATCGCGGCTGAATTGCGGAAGATCGGGGATCCCCGGTCGAGCGAAGCTCTGCAGTCTTTTGATAACCAGCTCGCTGCCGAGGCGGCAAGGGCGGCCGAGGAAGCGTCCAATGCGTCTGATGCAGATGACAATAGCCGCCAGACCGGTTATGACGGATCCCCGTATGGGGCCTGGCGCGCGGAATTGCGGGATGAGCAAGCGATCATGGCGGATATGACCCGCCGGATGGGCCTGGCTGAGCTCTATCCAGATGAGATCCTCTCGGCCCTTTGGTCCGTTTACGACAAGGAAGGTCCGACCGGGGCATTCTATCTGAAGCTCAAGACGATGCTGACCGGACACCGCAACTACGGCCAATTTTTTGACGCGCTGCATATGAGGGCGTATTCGTATTGGCTTGAGAAAACGCAAGAAAAGAAATTCGAAGAAATGCGTGCCGATTTCTCAAGAAAGTTTAGTGATGCCTATTACGGTCATGGTATTTTTCCGGGTTTTACCATTTTCGATGTCCGGTCGAAGGCCGGTGCTCAGAAGTTGATCATCCGCGTTACATCCGCGAAAGTGGAAACGGGGGAAATGGAGTGGAAGAGCGCCGACGTCGCGGCATTCCGGGAACAGGGTCCGGAAGTTCGTCCGCTGCTTGTCCGGGTCCCGACGCCCGCATTTGTGACAAAATTTATTGAGCAGTTCCGGCAAATGTGCAAACCGTATGGCGAGAACGCTGCTTTGTCCTTTGCGGACGTTGGCAGCGATATTTCTGTCATTGATGTGACGCCGGTTAACAAGCCTACGATTTACGGCGCGTTCCGGATCGATACCTCAAAACCGGGGAAACTTGTGGTGTCGAGCGAGAAGAAAAGAGTTACCGTTTATGAGGATGGCCGGGTCACTGAAGACCCTTCCAGTGACAAAAAAGCGAACAAACTTACCGCGGAGGAGAAGAGCGCCAAGCTGTTTGCGGCATTCCGCGCCGAGAAGCGGGAAAGCATCACCGTACCGGGGTCTGTTGAAAAGGCGGCGGACCGCTCCGTGGGACAAGTCGTGGCGGACAAGCTTTCCGGCGTTTGGGAATTGATCGCGGCGATTGCGCACATCGGTTTTTTGGCGGCGCTTGCTGCAGTGCTTGTCCCGATTTGGAAAGCCATGAAGTTTTTCTTCCCCGAGGTCAATGCCCAATCGTTGGCGGGGATTGCGAAGCCTTTCAGGCTTTCGGGCCTTTATCTTGTTGCGCTTATCGCGCCGAACGCGGGCGGAGCCGTGGCCATTCTTACGGGCGCGGCTTATTTGGGATGGATCACTTTTGCCGTAGGGGCAGCCCTCGGCGGCGCATTGATTTTTACTCCCAGGCTCTTGCCGTATCTTCTTCCGGCAGAAAACGTATCGGCGACGGCGAGGGTATCTGCTCCGGAAAGAGACATGAGATCCGAGGAATCCCGGAAAGAGAAGCGTTCAAGCCTCGATGTTTCGGCGGGAACCGCCGTGAAGTCCATGATAGAGCAGATGTTAGAGAACGAGCTGATGGTCGTTCGCGGGCTTTATTATGAGAGTGTCCGGGCGAAGGTCCCTGGCGTGATAAAGCCCGGGGATGATCGTTTCAAGGTTGCCAAACAAGCCTACGAAGAACTTCTTGCGGAAAGAAAGTATTTCTTCTTACCCGCTCCCGAAGAGTTGGGCAAGGCTATTGATCAGGGCGGCGGTATCCAGTTGATCGACGCCGCGATCCGCGGACATCAGGAGAAGGCCCAAACTGTCCGTGCCGAGCTCCGGGGCGGGGCGTTTTTCGATGCGGTGCGCCTCGATCAACTGATGGGTCCCGATGTGGAACTGGCAGGGCCGGTCGGAATTGAAGTCGCGCAGTTGCTTCAGGCGGCAGGCGTCCGGTATGTTGAAGACTTTGGGCGGAAAACCGCATCCCGTTCCTTGCAAGACGGATCGCAATTGACCGGTCCCGAAGCGGAGCGCGAAGAGTGGCGGCGTTTCCAGGCTCAATCTCCCGAGGAGCGAGCCGCGGCATGGGGCGAGAGTGAAAGGGCCGAACGGAGGGAAGGGAAATCCCGGAAGCCGAATGCAAAAGCCGGTCAAATCATGGAAGCCGACGTGGTTACGATGGGCCAGGTTCTTGACATCCTCGAGAAAAAAGGGGAATTCACAGGGTTTGTGGCAGTGATGCTGGAGGCGTCCCAAGGGGCGCTGGTGGCTATGGCGGCCCAACGGGTTCAGGATTTTGTGGTAAGTCTGCAGATGTCATTGCTTGTGGATCCGTCTCAACCACCGACGCGGCCTTTTCCTTCCATCGCCGTCATTTCGGATGGTCATAAACAAACGATCAGGGAATTGTCTCCCAATGCTTTCTGGGGTCTTTTCGGTGAAGACTTGATCGCCGAGGGCCCGTTTGTCGTCTCTGCGATCGCTGCCGAGTTACTGCGCGGGGAGAGCCCGAAAGCCGCGCTTGCGAACATATTGGGCTCTCGTGCGGAATTGCGGGAGATTGTCGCGACACGGGTCGTGAATCCTCCGTCCGAAAATAAGCGGCTGACTTTTGAGCAGGGGGTCAAATTGCTCGAGCGTTTGGCCGGTTCAAAAGAAGTGTCTTTGGCGATGCTGACCGGTTATCCGTCGGCTCCGCTTACTTTTGTTTCCGCGCGTGTCCGGAAGAACCGGCTTGAAATGTTCACAACGTCCGGGCCCGGCGGGTTCCGGCCTTATCAAACATCTTCCCGCACGATCTTTGTGGTCGAACCGAAGGACGGTACTTTGCTGTTGGTGCCTCAGGCCTCTGACAGGGGATTAGCCCTTCCAAGAGCTTCAGCCAGAGATTTCCGCGCGGAAGTTCGCAGTGAAGAGAAATTCCGGAATCTGGTGCAGAAGGGAGAATATCAAAAGGCTGTGGAGGCGCTTGAAGCCTCGACTGCGTCGGTGCCGGAGATCATGCAGGAGCGCGGCCTTACCTACGATTATTTTGATCAGTTGACGGATAGTCTCAGGCCAGACACGGTCCACGATGTAAAAAGCATGGGGTGGGGAAGCAAGTCGTATTCCGTAAGCTTTCGCGACCCGGTGAAGCTGGCGGACGACAAACTGGCTGTGCGCGCCGTGATCGAGAAAGTCTCCCGCGCCGGCGAGGAAACGATACAGGTCGTTCTTTATGGGGCCCGCCCCGGTGACGAAGTCGCCCGGTTTGATATCGAAAAAAGCGGGATTGCCCAGGAAACCATCGACCTTAAGACAAACCCTTTTGAATTACGCCGGACGATGGCGCTCCTCAGGCTCGCGTTCGATACGACGCATCCGGAATACCGGTCGAAACGGTTCGAGAAACTGCTCAGTTTTTACAGCAATATCGGAAAAGTCGAGAACGACCGCAACCGCGATTTTGAAGGCGCAATGGAATATTTTAAGACGGAGATCCTTGCCAAGGCAGCGGCAGAGAACCCGAATGCCGCGCTCGCGCTCTTCCGCCAGCTTTATCTGCCGTATGTGCTGCAGTTCATTCCCCCGCGCATTTATGAAAAACTTGCCGCGGACCTGCGCGGCAGTGACCACCCCACGCTCAATCAAATGGGGAACGACATCGCCTCCGAAAATGAACTTCTTTTCCTCGAAAACGATCTGAAGAGCCGTAGCCAGGCTACCCGCGAAGCCGCGGTTGACAAGATCGTCGCGCTTGCGAAAGCGGGCAAGATCCGCCGTGCGCCGCTTTCACTTGAAAGCAACAACCACGTTCACGGCAAGGATTCTTACAGCCCCTTCTATCCCGAAGAGATCGTTTACCGCGCCTGGCGCGCCGGGCTTCAGACGGTAGGCCTTATCGATCATTACACGTTGGCCGGAGCGGAGCGGTTCCTCGCGGCCGCGAAGAAGTTTGGCATCAAAGCTACGGTTGGTTTCGAGATCCAGGTTAATTCCAAGGGAACGCCGTTGGAGGGCAAAGAGATCAATTACCCCGGAGCTAAAACCATCTATGTCCTGGTCCATTCAATCGCTCAGCTTCGGGATCCCGCGCTTCAGAAAATGCTGCGTGATTCCAGACGGGAGAAGGCCGAGCGCTACGTCAAGATGATCAACGGCGATGGGAATACGACTGAAGGGATTATTGCCAAGCTTCACAACCAGCTGGGGATCGAACTGAAGGGGATCGGTCCGGAGAACCAAGACAAGGTTTTTGATTACAAGAGGGACGTGGATCCTTTCGCGGAACGCGAAGAGGGAGATGATTTTGGGAACGTTCTCGACCGTCATCTCGGCAAGGCGCTCGCCATCGCCATGAAGGCTGACGAAACCACGGAGAACATGAGGAAGATCTTTGAAGCGCTTCCTGAAGGCGAGCAGACAGCGCTTAAGAAAAATTATGAAAATTATCTGAAAACGCAAAAGGCTTATCAAAAAGCGCTCGCGGCGGGGGACACGACGCCGATGGTGATGGATGACGCGCTCGAGTTCATGCGCGGCGTCTTCATGAAACCGGGGGCGAAGTTCTCCTGCCTTATTCTTCCGAACGATATCGAATGTCCTTCCATTAAGACGATCTCGGACTATGGCACGGCGGCGCGCGGTCTTTTCGCAATCGCATATTTGGGATCGGCGAAGGGAACGAGTGTGACAGAGGAACAAAGATTGCTTCTTGACCGAAAGCTGATTTCGGCCTACCGGGCCGCCGGAGCGCTTGTGATCGTGTTCGCCATCATGCCCCAGCGTAACGACAATGATGACAGGAAGAATGCGTCCGCCTCGGCTCGAGATGAAAAGGCTCGTATTGGGAGCGGCGTCGATATCAACCGCGCGGATCAGCCGATCCGCGAGCCCCGCGGTGGCGTGACGAGTCCGCCCTGGTTCAAGAAGGGCGATTCTAATTATGATCCCCAGGTCGGGATCGATTTTGAAAAAGGGGCCGGTCTTTTTGTCGCCAACGAGATCTTTGGCCGCGCAGGCTACGGTCTCCAGAGTGAATTGCTCAAGAAACTTCTTCCGGGCAAGACTGAAGAGGAAGGCGCGAACCTTCGGTTTGATTTCCTCGCCTGGGCGGGGATGATGAGTTTTGAAGAATTACAAGAGGTCGAATGGGTGCTGGGCCAGTCCTGGCATCGCGATATGTTCGTGAGCGCTCTTGTTAGCGCCTGGCGCGCGGAATTGCGTGAGACGGGTGCGACGGAGCAGGATGCGTTGACCGCGAGCCAGTATCAGTCGCTCGCGGATATTTTTAACGGAGTGCTTGCGCGAAAGGGTTCAGCCGAGACCTTTACGGCAGACGAAGTGCGTAACGTCGCCAGGGTGTTCCGGGCCTCGAATTTGACGGAGGCGCCGAAGGTTGCAGAGAAGTTTTATGCCGTTCTGACCTTGGAAGAGGCCTTGGCGGTGAATCGCGTGATCGGTACGTCGATCGCCAGGCGCGGGAACACGATTGCGGGCGCCATTGACGCGGCGGCGCTGTCGGTTTCGCTCCAACACAAGCCTGTCCGGCTTCCGGCATTAAAAGAAACGCCCGCTTCCGGCAAATCCGGCTTTAGCGGTGTTTTTGCGCGGGTCGTCGCGGCTGTGACCCCGGCGTTGAATGCTATAAGGCTAAAAGAAATCGTGCCGAGGTTGAAACTTGGTATGGATCTGACGCTACAGGAGTACGCGATCTATCTTCGGTCCGGAGATGTAGCGATCCAATCTCTTCCCACTTTGGCTCATCACTACACGGTTTATCGTATGCCTTACCATGACATTTACTTCGAGGCCATCGTGGGATTGGAAGGCCTTCGAATCTCGCGCAGTCATGGCAAGGAGCAGATCTTTCTTAAGGATCGACAGCCGGCTCTCTACGCGGACGTGTTAGCGTTACTGGAGCAAAAAGCGTCTCGCGCCGAGAAGCGGCTGAGCAATCTTACGCCGCGCTCGAACGCCGCGAGGGGGATTGCGTTTACGGCTCTTTTTATGTCGGCTTTTCTCTCTTTTGCGGAAGACTTGGTGGTTCGTACCACGAGCTACGACCCGGGTCGGGTGAGCGGGACCGGAACGATCGGATTTGTTGTTTCAGGGACCAATGCCGCGTCTTTTAAAGCGGTTGCGTTCGTCTTGGGATCAAATGCACTGACAGGGGAACGGACGCCGGTAACGAGCGACGAAATGACGATCGTGCCGGGGCAGACGAACACCATTTCTTTTACGGATTCCGCTATGCTGACGGAGCCTTTACGCTTTCACCGGGTAGCGCTGACGCCGGTGGATCCGTTTGATTTTACGGCGGGGTGGACCTCTCTGGAGGCTGTTTCGGTGATTGTGACGAACGGAACGGTCTTGATCCAGCGCAACGATGCCAAAAAGGCCGGGAGCGCTCTGTGGGCTCTGACTCCCAATAAACCCGCTTCGGAAGCGGCATCGCTTCGTTTGACAACTCTGGCGCCAGAACTTTCTCAGGAGGGGCAGGCGGCAAACATTCAGGTTCTTGTTTATGGGCTGAAAGGTTCCCGTGAAAGGGTCCTTGGCACTTACATGTATCCGGTGACCGCAACGACCCGGGGGTTCGATATCCCTCTTGATGCGATCGATCCCGCACTGCCTTTGACTCGCGTCGAGATCATGCTTGCCAAGAATTGCAATCTGAAGACTCTGACGATCACTGCCGCTGATTTTGTGGCGCGTTCGGCTGCCGCTGGGCCGCTTGATGCGACTGTCCGTCGTTCGGAATTGCGGAAGGATGCGGGAGCTGGAGCGTCGGAAACTACTGCGAAGATTGCTGAGCGGTGGAAGAAGATTCGTTATATGGAGACAGATCCGGAGGGTGTGAAGCTCAAGACGGAAGCTGGAGAGAAGGGGGAAGGTTTCCTGAGGAATGCGCAGGCGCAGATCCGAAAAGTGGCCGAGCAGATCCGGCTTGATCCAAGGATCCTTGAGAAGTTGTTACAGTTCACGAAAGTCATTCGTGTCAGGATCCCCCTGACTCTGGATGAAGGCGGAGAGACGCAATACATTGATGGGTACCGCATCGGTCATGCGCCCTACCGAGGGCCTTACAAAGGCGGTATCCGCTTCGCCCTTGGGGTGAACGAATCTATGATCAAAGCCCTTGCGACGGAAATGAGCGTCAAAAATGCGATCGCGGGGCTTCCCTATGGTGGCGGTAAAGGCGGCGTGGCGATCAATCCCAAAGAACTCTCCGTCAAGGAATTGGCGCGGTTGATGCGCGGGTATGTGGCGGAATGTTTAAAGCAGGATCCTAACGCCTTCGGGCCTCTTTCGGATGTGCCGGCCGGCGACGTCGGAACGACTTCCCGAGAAATGGGATGGTTTGCTGATGAGTTCCTGAAGATCAAGAATCCGGAGCTTTTCGATAACGATGCATTCCGCGCTGCGCTTGCGGAGGAGGATGAGACTGCCCTCCCTTATCTCGAATACTATATGAAACATTATTATGGCCAGCGGCATATCGACAGGAGTGAAGGCTCTCCTGTGGCCACCGTGACCGCAAAACCAGAAGGCAAGGGCGGCGCCGCGGGGCGCACTCCGGCGACGGGTCTGGGCCTCTACTATGTGACGCGAGAAGCGCTGAAGATCTACGGGGAACGTCTCGGGATCGGCGCCGGTGTTGCGGGTCAGAGAATCGCCGTGGAAGCTTACGGGAATGTCGGCAGTTATGCGGCTCGAAGCTTTTATGATAACGGAGCGCACGTCATGGCCATCAAGGAATTCGTGGATGGCCAGTCCGTCGCTGTGGCCGCCGTGAAGGATACGGGACTCGATCTCAACGCGCTCGACAAGCATTTGGCCGAGAGGAACGCGGACGGGACGTCGAAAAAGAACACAATCCTGACGTATGCGAAAGCGCATCCTGAGGACGCTCGCGTGGAATCTATAGAAGATTTCTGGGCAAGCGACGTCACGGTCCTGGCGCTTGCGGCGAAGGAAAAAACCGTTAACAAAGATATCGCCAAGCTTATTCGTGCCAAGATCATTTCCGAGGGCGCGAACGGCCCTCTTGAAAATGACGGATCCGAACAGATCCTTCTCGACAAAGGCGCCATCATTCTTCCCGATGTGGCCACCAACGACGGCGGGGTGGCTTTTTCCTCTTTAGAATGGAGGCAGAACAATATCGGGGAGCTTTGGCCTGAGGTTGCCGGGAATGGCCTTATGGAAGATAAGGTGGTGAGCGCATTCTATGATATTTCGCGGGTTTCGGAGTCTCAAAAGATCACGCTTCGCGAGGCGGCCTATCAGATCGCCATCAGCCGGATCGTGGACGCGATGCTTGCGGCGGATCCGGACCTTGCGGCTCCTTTTGATGAAGCGCATCCTTCTTATGTTATGGATACCGGAGCGAAGCGTTGGCGGCCGGAGACTTTGGCGGAGCTTAACGAGGTCGACTCTACGGAAAAGAGGCTTGAGCTGATCCGACGAGCGGATCGGGCCATGCAACAAAAACTTGACGCGCTCGTCGAAGAAGCTATTGACGAGCTTCCGGAAGAGCGGGGTAGTGTGATCCTGATCGGCGGGCCGCGTGCTTCCGGAAAGCCGGAACTGGGCAATCTCATTCTCGCAAAACTTCGTGAGCGGGGGATTAACGCCAATATCCTGGATCTGGATTATCAAACGGTGGAAGATGTGTCCCGTGCGCTTCAAGGGCACAAGATCACGACCCGTCTTGAGAATGGCACGAACGGTGAAGTTTTGCAGCTGGCTCCCAACGAGATCCTTGTGGTCCATGGATACGATGCTCTCGGGGACCGCATCCTTGGGCTCGTCAAGGCGATGGGGGGCCAAGCATTTCCGGTCATGGCTTACAGTTCTCCCGACATCCTTCTTGCCGGAAATTGGGCCCTGACGGCGTATGACCTGCGACTCATGCGCGACATGCTGAGCAGTCTTGCGTTGGGCGAAGAGGAGACTGTGCAGGAAGTGCTTCGCCGATGGAAATGGCAGCGCGTTTCTGAGACCGAAGCGGTGTTTGCGACCTGGAAAAACGCCAAGCACGCCATCAATACGTATATGCCCTACGAACTGCCTTTTCTAAAACCGTTGCTGACTCCCCTGATCGACGCCGCGATCCGGCAGGAGGAATCCCCGGATAGGGATGTTGGTTTTACGCAGAGTATTCTTCGGCATAAGGACGAGGGGTTCACTCTGAGTGTTCTTCGACATATCGAAGGTCTTTTGAAGGGGGTCAAAGGTTGGGATGTTTCTCTTCTGAAAGGCAACTATGATTCCCTGTTGTGGGAATATGTGCAACATTACGCTCCCCGTAGAGTTGCACCTTTTGAAGTGACGCTTAATGCGCAAAGGCCGCAGCATTCGGAAGGCATTGGGAATGGTTTTTCGGCTTTTCTCGTGGAAACTTTTCCGGGAACTCCTGCGAAGGCCCAGATCCGGATCCTCGGAGAGCAACAGGATAAAAAAGAGAACAACAATCTGACGCTTGAGGAAGGCGAAACGAAAATCATTTCGGTGGGGAAACGCGGTGTTGGCGCAGGACAATACGAGGACGTTTCTGTTGAGATCAACGTTGTCCGGGTCGATCCTGTTAAACAGCCCGTTTCCGGAAAATACGAAGGCACCGTGACCCTGAAAGTAAAACCCTTGTATGACATTCCATGGGCAACTTTTCTCGACCGTCGTGCCGAGCGGAGGGCCGAGGTTGCAGCCTCTGCGGCGGGCGCCGGCGCTTTGGATGCGGAGCTTGCGCAGATGGAAGACAAACGTGCGGCGCTTGAGGCCAGGATCGCGGCCAAGATGAAACTTTTGGGGGACAATCTTCCGAGTTCGGTGCAGGCTTTTAATCTTATGGATCTCCGGCGCGATCTCAGGAATGTGGAAAAAAGGATCGCTTCGCGGAAATCTCTTTTGGCAGCCGGAAAGACAACCCGGGTGACCGGGGAAGTTGTCGTGCCGGCGGCGGATGTTAATGCCGATTTTGGCGCGAGGATCGCGAAACGGCACGGAACGCGGAAAATGTCGGATCGCCGGCCGGTCGCTTTTGACGGAACGGTTCTGGTCGGGACGGACGGTACGGTCTCAGACATCCTGGATGCCGATCTGGGCGCCCGGAGTGATATCGCGGGGACTTTCGATGACAGCAGCCGTGCGGAACGGAGAAGCGTCGCCGGGGTTGCGAAGCCTTTGCCCGTGAGCCTGCCGTGGGCGCTTGACGGCGTCCTTTCACCTTCTCAGGATTATCAATCCCAGAAGATCGGCGAGATATCGACGGGCGGGACACTCGAACAAGAACTTGCGCAAGTGGGTTTTTCCGGCGATGACGATGAAAAAGCAAAGAAACGGAAGATCTTCGAGACGGCATTCTCCCGCCTTGTTTCCCAGAACGGTTTGGTCAAAGAAGCTTATTCTGCGGCCGGAGCGGTCCGCGCTATCGAGTTTGCGCGGAACATTCCGATGGTGAGCGAATTCAGCAACGGAGGCAGGACCCTCTGGGTCATGGGAGATTACGATCCCGCCGGCAAGCGTGTCCGGTTGTCCGAGTCGGTCTTTGGGACAGAGGGACTTGACGAGAAGACGACGGAAGCCGCAGTCCTTTTCGTTGAGGCGCTTCTTTACCAGGAATCGATCCAGGCTTTTCTCGCCTCGAGAGAAGTTGCCGCGGGAGCCACGACCGAAGAAATGTTCCTGACGGAACAGGTTTTCCTGCTGATGAATGTGCTGGATTATCTGATCGTCCAGGATGTTGAGAACCCGGGCGTTCAGGCGGTTTCCCCGTTCCAGAACGTTCTGGATCGGTTCCTTCCGGCGATGGAAAAACGGGACGGATTTTCTCCGGCGATCCGGAATTTGCTCGGAGAATACCGGAAAAACTATTTGGATCCGGAAGGCGCGATGCATGTGGTGAAGTCTTATGTCGCGAAACTTTTCGGAAAAGCGCAGATCCCCGAGATCAACGGAAAAGAGTTTCTGGACCTTTTCGAGAAACTCGGGGACCATTACCGGGAGCTCGGCGATTACCGGAACGCCACACACGCTTATTTCAAAGGCATCGAATTTTCGACGACCGATCCCGAACGGAAACGGAACCTGAGGGGGAAGCTGACCGATGCGGTCAACCTGTTCCACCAGAATATTCCGGCTGACAAAAAGGCGACTTTTAAGGGGATCCTGGAGAGTCCGGGTGCGAATCTCGACGAATTCTGGAAGGCCTTGAACGACGTTACCTTGATCCGCGAACTGGTCTATATTCCCGAAGCGCTGGTGATCACCTCTTCGCGTTACGATCAGCTGAGGACCACTTACGACATCCTGAGTCTGCTCGAAGCGCACCGGCGGACCTCCGAAGGCGGACTGAAGGCGTTCTTTGACCAAAGAAGAGGGCAGGAAGCTCCTCTGGATGCTGACGCCGTTGACAAACTGGATAAGGCCTACCATATCGTCGAGAGTAACGATTACACGGACAAGAAGACCCAACCGCTCAAGAAGATCCTCTGGCTTACGGCATTTCTCCAGCATTATGCCAGGATCTTCCTCAACGACGAGGCGACCGATTCCTGGCTCATCATCCCGCAGCTTTTGCAAACGCTCGACATTTTCAAAGAAGATGAAGAGCGGGACCTCATCTACAGCCTTGTGACGCTCCAGAGGAATTTTTCCACGTTGCACTTCGGAGAAGGTTCGCCTACATGGTTGCGGCGCTCGATCGATTCGATGCGCGAACGGTGGCAGGAGGTCCAGGCCCACCTTCAGGACAAGAACGCCGTGGCCGGTCCGGCGAAGGCGAAGTCCGGGGCGAAGCATCCGCGGTGGGGCGATTGGGTCGAGGTTCCGCTCGTGAACAAGGACCACGCCGATCTTAAGGGCGTCCGTCTGCCGCCGTTGCTTGACGAGGCGTTGGCCCCGACGAAACCGCAGGGACTCAGTATCCGGGCCCGTCTGGAAGAACTTTTAAAGACCAAAACCATGTTCGAATGGTTCCCGCGCGTTGAGAGCGGAACGGATTCACGGAAAGACCGGGATATTTTCAAGAAATATCCCAACAAGACGGTGAGCCAGCACACGCTCGAACTGATCGAATTCCTCGATCTGATCGAAAAAGGGGACCTCGATACGTTTAACAAGCTCAAGAAGGGGATCAAATTCAACCAGGCGCAGTTCGATCTTTACCGCAAGGCGTTTCAGGAGATCATCCGCTACGGGACCGACGGAGACGCGGCGAAGGTCGCCAAACGGCGGAACCTTTTTTATCTGACGGTATTTTTTCATGACATCGGGATCGGGCTCGGCGCCGGCAACCATGAGGATATCGGGGCGGGGCTTATCGCGGAAGCCGCAATTTTGCAGACGATGGGATATTCGTCCGAAGAAGTGGAAGAAGTGCTCTGGCTCATCCGGTTCCATGTGGATCTCGGCACGATCGAATTTGGCGAACGCAGCACCCAGAATCTTTTTTACGGGAACTATCCGGCGCCTTTCGGCAAGGAAAGACAGTATCTCCGGACGTTGGCACTGCTTAATTCCCTCGATGTACTGGCGACGCGCGAGGGTGAGGCGATGTCCCGGGAGAAACTCGAATTTTTCCTGAGGGTCTTTCAGGAAGACGATTTCCTGAACCGGTTCAACCAGGGTTTCTTTTGGCACCGGATCCGCAAGTTCGCTTCTAACGGGCAGTCCCATATTTCCAAGGCGACCTTTGATGAGGCCAAGCAAGCGATCGATGCGCTGCAGCGGGAGTATCCGGCGGAGTATCAGAAATTCTACGATTTCTTCAATAATCCCGAAGAAGCCAGCACGCTCGATTACAGTATTTTCTTTCTGCAGTCCTTAAATGCCGAGACCCTCGTGCGGCTCCTTTTCTTCGTAAGCCTGGCCGTGTTGAAGGCCCGTGAGACCGCGGGCAAACCCGATATTCATCGTATCAATTTTACCGCTCCCTCGGGGGTTGCCCCGTTCAGCAAAGAACCGATCGAGGAGATCTTTGGGAGCGATGCCTTTTCCTTTGGGGCGATCATCACACTGACGCAGCGACCTTTTGAAGAGATCCGGATGGCTCTGAAGGATTTCGGGCTTGATATCGCGATCAAGACCGTGGACGGCGTGCCGGTTTTTGAATTCGGGAACCGGAAGCTCAGCGAACGCAACCGGTATTTCAAGATCGCCGCGCTGCAGGCGGCCACGTATGTTCTGTCGCGGTTCGCGAGCGTCGCCACAGATGCACATATCAGAAATTTTGCTTTTCTCCAGGATCTCTCAAAATTCAGTTCTTTCGCCCACATCGAAGGCAGCTGGCCGGCCGTGCGGCTTTTCGAAGGATTTCTCGGGGAAGGAAAACAGGCATTTGAGATCGCGCGAGCTTGGGAACCTTACGAAAAGAAGGGGCTGCTGGAAGTCGCGGAAAAAAAGGTTCAGCAGGCACAGGAAAAGGTCCAGGCCCTGACGGCGGATCATAACCGGCTCCAGGAAGAGATCGCGGCGGATGTTCAGGCGATCCACAGTGTTACTGCTCAAGTGAACTCTCTGAGAGAGAACGGCGGACGGGCGGGGATCCCCGAGAAACAGCGGGAAAAACAGCGCCTGGAAAAAGATCTGGGGGACAAGCAAGATCGCCTTCTCGAACAAAAACGGGCGGCGGAGGTTGCCAACCAGCGTGAAATCGAGTTGTCGGAAGTTTTTAAAGAACTTCAAAACATCAGTGCACAGGGCGATTTCGAGTCCTTCGTGGATTTTATGAGAACCGTGAACTTCAAGAATGCGATCTTTAATTTCCGCAAGATCAAATCCCGCGATCCCCGGAGCCTGATCCGTCTTCTTTACATGCTCTCAAAACTTTCTGAAAAATCCGCGGTGGCAAAGGTTTTCGACCTTACGGGACAGAAAACGTTCGGTCCCGGAGAGGTGGAAACCGTAAATTTTTCAACTGCCGCCGACCGCGTTGCGGGAGATTCGAATTATGAAGCCCTTTACAACGCGATCCTTCAGGGATTGGCCGCTCATGATATGGCCGCGATCAAGCGGATCGCGGGGCAGAGCGAACCGGCCAGGAAATTTTCCAGAATCCTCGGACTCGGGGAGAACGGTATTTTTTACGATGTGACCGAGGCCCGCAGAATGCTGGTCGTGAATCTGGAGCCCAAATACGGAGAGACGCACGTTGGTCCGAGGGCGGAGCGGCGTGCCTCGAATGCCATAACGCTCGCACTGATGTTGGGGGTTGCGGCGTTTTTTACCGCCGAGGTGGTTTCCGCGCGGGGGTTCGGGATTTCGGCCCAGGCTACGGAAGCACCGGCGACAAACAAGGTTTCTCGCCAAGAGCGTCGTTCTTCCGAATGGACTGAAGGACTTCCGGTCCTTGCGGACGCGTCATCTTCCATTACGAACGCCGGACAATGGCTGTTCCCCGCGGCTGCAGTGGCCGGTGTGGCGATCTTTGTGTTTGCCGTTTATTCTCACGCCCGGCATATCTTGGAAGAAAAACGGAAGGAGGCCGACCGTTCCGGAAAATCCTCTCTACAGGGTCCAGGGAAAAAGACCCGGAGTGCCGGGGGCGAAACCTCGCATCGCGCGGAGATCCGGAGCGGTGATATGACACGGCGTGAGTTTTCTTTGAAAGGGATTTGGGCGGCAGCGTTTCTGGGGGGGGCCGCGAAGGCAAAGGCCGGTATTTTCAGTTCTCTTGAAGACGAGATCCGAAAGGGGACCCGGCTTGGTTATTTCGAACGGACAGCCTGGACGCGCAGTGACAAGAAGCCCGAGCCGGCCGAAGCCCTGGCCGATCTGAAGAGGATCTCGAACCTGAATCTCGGGGCGTTCCCGGCGGCCGCAAAAAATGTGCTGGCGCAGTCCCATTATGCGGATAGTTGCGATATTCTCGTGAAAGCGCTTGCTTCGAGCGGGGACTCGGAAACCAACGAGCTTGTGCGGGCGGTCGAGTCCCAATATATCGAAAAAAATCAGCTTGAGAATTTGGATGTCGCGGCGCGTGCGATCGTTGTGACGGAGCTGCGGAATGTTTCGAGGAATACGACGGACAAGGCGAAACGGGCGTGGGCTCAAGGGCTTTTGCGGGAGCTTAGGGATGCTTACGGCGTTTCGCTGGATGAAGCAGGATTTGAGATGATCTCCGCTACCGGAAGTACCCAGCAGATGAAATTTTTCATTAACCGTTACGTTGAGGAAGCCCTGAAAGGGAGAGTTACCAATGATGGTGACTTGAATGGTTTCGCGCCCTGGTATACGAAACGCATCGAAGGGATCAAAGATCCTTCGGATGAAAATACGGAGGGAAACCGTGAGGATGATAAAGGTTTTAACTTTTTGACCTATCAGCTGGAACAGATCATGGACGGGAAAGGTGGCTGGATCATCCGCGCGGAACGTCGTGGTTCGACATCGGTCACTCTTCCTATTGACGAAGGGAAGGAATCGGTTGATCTTCAAGCCGGTAAAGGTGCGAAGAAAGAGGAGAAGTCGTTCCACCCGCAGGCTCAGACGGTATCCGTGGCCGGACATCTCCCAGTTCTTTCCGGCCCTGCGGGTATTTTGCAAATAGCGCTCGCCAGCAACAGTTCACAACATCGCAAAGAACTCCGGAGTACGGCGGAAGCGGTGAGCCGTGCGCAGGCGATCGCGGACATCAACGGGATAAGGCGGGATATCGGTCTTTTGATCATCCATAGGGAAGTGGAACACCCATTTTCCGGCCATGTGGAGATCCTCGTGGAACATTTGATGGCGCTCGAGAAGGATACGATACTTGCTGCGGAACAGCTTCGTTCTGCGGCATTGAATTTGCTCCGGGTGGCACGAAAAGATGTCGAGACCAACCGGTTTGAGGATCCTGAGGCCGGGACCCCGGTTTATAAGGAACAGGCGGCATTTTATACTGCGGTGCTGGATCAGGCGATTAACAGGATTCAGGGCCTTCACGTTCAAAACGGATCCGTGCTTAATCCCGGATGGGCGGCGCTGGCTGTTGCGATCGGGTCGGAAGGCGCCTCTACTCTGATCACAGGCGTTAAGACGACGGGCGATCGACTGGCTTTTCACGAACTTCTCAGCCTCGGAGCATCCCAAGCTCTCGCACCGGCTCTTTTCCAGAAAGCCGTTCGTGCTCCCCGGGGTGATGTGCGGTTGCGTGCGGAGAAGCGGGACGAAGGAGCGGTGATCCGGTACCAATCTCCGACTGGAGCGGTGATTGCTCTTAGCGGTACGACCGTGGTGGTTTCCGGACCGGTCCAGAGAGATTCCGGGAACCGGATCGTTTTTGCATCCCTGCCTGGAACGAACGGATCGACGGTCGTGCTTTTTGATTATGGCGCATTTGATCGCGGGGAATCCCCCTGGGTTATGACAGTGGGCGGTAAGGAGCAGCCTCTGAGCGCTGCTGCGGAAAAATTTATTGTTTCGACCGCGAGGAAGGAACGGCGCGTTGGGGATGATCTCTGGATCGCGGACGTGGCTGGAGATTCCGCCGCCGCAGCGCAGGAAGTGGACGTTGCTTTCGAGCGTCAGCTTGCGATGCTTCGGGCTCGCGAGTTTGTCGCGAATGTGGCGGAAGATCCGGATCTTGCGGCAGCTGAAGCGGATGCTGCGATGACGCGTCAGCTGGAGCGTTCCAGGAGACAGATGGCCGCGAACGTTACGGGAGATATCGAGATGGCGATCGCCGGGGTCGAAGCCCGTGGACGTCAGCGCAGGATTCCCGAAGCCTCAGTGCTTCGTGCCGAGCGGCGTTCGGACGGAGCTCGCTACAGAATTTCACATAAGATTCCTCTGGCGATCATTGAAGGAACGCCGCCGCAGGTTATCGGCAACCCGAATGAGGCGTGGCAAGATGACCGAGGTGTTGATGGCTATGGCATAGACGGGACGGTAGATTACAAGGGGCGGATCCTTTTCGGCATATTTAAGTTCCAAGGACGGAGATACGTTGTCCTTTTTGATCCGGCTCAGGATCCTTCGATTAAGGACCGTTGGTTTGTCAAAGGTGTGACGGATGATGACAGGCTTGAGATTGTCGAAACTTCCCAGGATCTTGAAGCTGCGGCGGAGAATTTCAAACGGACAAAGCTGGTCGGGCAAAAACCCCAAAGCGCTGTCCCAACGGTTGTGGTGGGAGCGCCGGCGGCAATATCTCCGATGACCCCTGCGGCATCCGCTAGCCATGCTATGTCTCCCGTCGCGGCGGTTGTTTCCAAAGAACCGGTTCTGATAGGGAACAAGCTTGTGACCAGGGGGAAAAACAGTTTTGGGGTTATTGTTTATTTCGATCCGAAAAATCCGACCGAACCTCTTTTTACCTTCAAAACGCAGCCTGAGCCGACTCCGGAAGAAATGCCCGGGGTGATAAGCGAGGTTCAAAAGTGGTTCAGCGGTCACTTGGAAGTTAAGCGGCTTCAGGCGGCGGCCAAGCTCAAAAAAGAAACGGGGCAGGTGCAAAATGGCAGCTTCTTGCCGGACGATTCAATGGCCTCTCCTAAAGTGCCCAGCCAGCCGGTTGTCCTGGCCACCGTTATCAGAAAGATCGACGGCCGGGACGTGAACATTGAAGTGGTTTACACAGCGCCCGGAGGATATTCCGTAAGAGCCGTTCAGAACAAAGCGGACAAAGATAAATATGGCGAGATTCGGCCCGCGACTCTTGCCGAAGTGATAAGGGACCCCAAGGCTTTGGCCGAGGAATTGGCGGTGAAGGATCCTGCGATCAAGGCGGAGATCCGTCAAGCGGATGGCGCTTATAAGCTTGCGGTCGAAAAAGCTCAGGACAGAGAGCGTGCTGCGGCCGCTGCGAAGAAATTGGAAAACGCGCCTGCTCTTTCGGCGCCCAAGACGAATAAAAAGGGCGGTGACCAGAATAGCCATGCAATCTACTCCCAGGACCATCCGATGGAGTATGTTTTAAAGATGATCGCAGCCCATTACCCCAGAGGGACCCAAGAGTATGCTGACGCCAGCCGGGTTTGGGGTATGCTCGCCGCCGAGTTTCCGCATCTTGTGGGTAAAAAGGTTGGAGAACAAAATACCAACGATAAAAAGACAGGGAACCTTAGGGATATCCTTGATAAGGTCCAACAGTTGTCGAAAGAGCAGCAGTTCTTTAAAGTTCTTACGTGGGTGACGGGCGGAATGATCGTGACTGCCGTAGCGTCGTTCGCGTTTCTCAGTCTGATGGCGGCGCTTTCCGTTGTCTTGATCACTATGACCTTGGGCTTCGGGTTGATTCATTCGGTGGATAGCAGGCGGGCGAAGTTGTTAAAAGCCGGGGAAGTTCAGGCTCTGAAACCTTTAGAGGAAGTTCTCAGCGAAGAGGTTGCGTGGCGTGAAATGCAACCCCTGACGGGCGAGGCTGTCACGAAGGGTTCCAGAGGATTTTCGATACCCGCAGATGAAACCAAATTTATTGCTTCCCTGGACGGGGTGTCGATTACGCCTTCGTTGCTTTCCCGGATACGGGCGACGGATCCGGCCCTCCACAAGCAGCTGCTGATGGCCCTGAGGCACTGGATCCTGGAAAACGAGGAAGCCTCTGCAGGGAAGCGCGCTCCCAATCTTCCCGCGAACGTTAAACTTTTCGAAAAGGCGGACGCTCACTTTCAGATATTTCTTGGAAAACGCTCCGAAAGGCGTTCGAAAGTTTCTCAGACGGAAGGTATTCAAGCGGAGGTTCCTCAGACGGTTGCGATTCCGGTTGCCGCGACCAGAGCGGTAATCAAAGAGGTCGCTACGAGTTCTTCTCCGGCGTCCATCCGCCTGCCTTCGCCCGGTTTTTCTGGCACAGTTGGTAGCGTTCCCGCGAAAGGGCCGTCCCGGAACGAAGTCCGCACATCGATCCTTCCGGCCACAACGATCCGGGAACTCATGACGGTCGAGCGGCTCGAGCTTATCCGCTACTACTATTTCAATATTATTCCTTCGCGCCTTATCGAGGAGCTTGATGAATTGGGCGGCAAGGAAGCGATCGTGAGGACGCTTCAGGAACTTGTGGGAATTCCGGTCGGCTACGCGGCGGATGATACGGCCTATAGTTCGGTGCTCCATAGTTTGATCCCGGGGGAGGAGCCGTTGTATATTTCCCGGCCCGTGTCTGTGGGGGCGCTGACCGTTACCGACAGTTCAGTTCAGACGGTCAAGAATCCGCGCGGGACTTTGGCGATTGGTCAGGACCTTATGACGGAGTATTTGTCGCAGAATCCTACGGCTCTTTATTACCTTCTCAAAATGTTTATGACGGAAGACGGTCAGACATCGCTTGTGACGGTCGGATCGCCTGCGCTTATTTCGGAGATCCGTAAAAAAATCCAGAGTAAAGACGTCGTGCCAGCCTCAGAGCTTGGATCGCTCGGGAAAGTTCTTGAGGCCCTTGAGAAACAAAGCATCCTTCGGGTGGAGCCGATGCGGGCCGGGGAAACAACGGAAGCGGCGGTCCTTAACAGACTTGGCGCGTCGACCCGGGGCGGGATCACGACGTTGCACCTTACTGCGGCACAAATGGCCGGACTTGCGGACGGCGCGCATTTCGCGTTCGGTGAGAAGATCGGTGCCGAGGATCTTGCGGTTGCAAGTGCTCTGGCCATGCCGCTCAAATCCCTGGCGGATCTGATCGCCAGCATTCCCGATGCGCAAATGCGAGGGGATCTTTTGAAGAACTTTGTCGCTGAGAATTTGCCGGAAGTCCGGGCGAACGGCACCAACGGGTTCATCATCAGCCAGATCGCCAAGCTGGCCCAGCAGTTCGTCGAGATGAAGCTCGTCGCGCGAGCTGCGTAAGGAACTGCTTTTTTCTCCTCCTTTTTCAAAAGGGTGTCTGACGCCTTTACTAAGTCCTTTCCATTCCCCACCTTCATTGCTAAAATGTTTCCCTGATTTGTAACCTATTGAGGGGAGGGTAGATAGCAGTGTTTCCGTCCGTCCAGGATCAGCTTGAAGTTTTCAGAGAGAACCTCGTGGATCTTATCTCCGAAAAGGAGCTTGCCCAAAAGCTCGAGGTTTCGATCAAGAAAAACCGCCCTCTTCGTATCAAGTACGGCGCGGACCCGTCGGCGCCGGATCTTCATCTCGGGCATACCGTGCCTCTCCGCAAATTACGCCAGTTGCAGGACCTGGGGCATGACGTTGTTTTCATTATCGGGGATTTTACGGCGCGTATCGGCGATCCTTCCGGAAAATCCGAGACCCGGCCCATGCTGACGGAAGAGCAAGTCCTGGAAAATGCCAAGACGTACCAAGACCAGGTGTTCCGGATCCTGGACAAGAAAAAGACCGAAGTCTATTTTAATTCCAAATGGCTCGGGAAAATGACGCCGGAAGATTTTCTGAGGTTGACGGCGCAGTATACCGTTGCGCGGATTCTCGAACGGGATGATTTTTCAAAGCGCTACAAGTCCGGAGAACCGATCGCTCTTGTGGAGTTCCTTTATCCGTTGCTTCAGGGGCACGATTCCGTGGTGCTCCGTTCCGATATCGAACTCGGAGGGACGGACCAGATGTTCAATCTGCTCGTGGGGCGCGAACTGCAGAAGGCGGACGGTCAGGAGCCGCAGGTCGTGATGACGATGCCGCTCATCGAAGGACTCGACGGCGTCCAGAAGATGTCCAAAAGCCTCGGCAATCATATTGCAGTCAAGGATACCCCCAAAGAAATGTTCGGGAAGGTCATGTCGGTCTCGGACGCCATGATGGAACGCTATTACCGCTATCTCGCGGCGATGCCCAAAAACGAGGTGGACGGGATCCTCGCGGGGTTAAAGTCCGGTGAGATGCACCCGCGCGAGATGAAGGCGCGTCTCGCGGAACGGATCGTGACGCTCTTCCACTCCGAAAAAGAGGGGAAACGGGCGCGCGAGGAATTCGACGAGATCTTTAAGAACAAAGGGCTGCCTGATGAAGTGCCGGTCGTAAAGATCGCCCACCCGACGATCGATATTGTAAGCCTTCTTGCGGAGGCGCAGCTGGTTGCGAGCAAGTCCGAAGGCCGCCGGATGGTAGAGCAAGGTGGCGTTAAGATAGGCGGGGAGAAAGTTACGGACCCCAAGGCTGTGATCACGGTCGGGGAAGCCATCATTCTTCAATGCGGCAAGCGGAAATTTGCAAAGATCGTACCTTCGTGATCTATGGAAAAGGGGACAGGTGACTTTTGAAAGAGCTTCTGCCCCATGAAAGACGATATGATCGCTAGCGAAAAAAGTAATCCTTCCCCTCTCGTCCGGTTCGAGAATGTTTCCAAGAAATACGGCCGTATTCTTGCGCTCAACGATGTTTCCTTCGAGATCAAGGAGGGGGAGATCATCGGGTTTCTCGGGCCCAACGGTGCGGGCAAGACGACCGCGATGCGCATTCTTTCAGGTTTTTTTCCGCCGACCCAAGGGCGTGTCCGGATCAAGGGGGCCGATTTTTTCAAGCATCCCAAAAAGGCGAAACGCTTTCTCGGGTATCTTCCCGAATCGGTGAATCTTTATCCGGACATGAAGGTTTGCGAATACCTCAAGTTCGTCGCCAAACTCAAAGGGGTCCGTCGCCGGGATTTTAACGTTCACGTGCGCGGGAAAATGGAACTTTGCGGGCTGGGGCAGGTCGGGCACCGTCTGATCGGCCGGCTTTCGAAAGGGTACCGTCAGCGTGTCGGGATCGCGCAGGCGTTGATCGGGGATCCTGCGCTCCTGATCCTTGATGAGCCGACGACCGGGCTTGATCCCAAGCAGATTACGGAGATCCGTGAATTGATCCGCGCGCTGGGACACAATCGCGGAATCATTCTTTCCACCCACATCCTTCCCGAAGTTTCCATGCTTTGCCACCGCGTGATGATGATTAACCAGGGGCGGATCATTGCGAGCGGAACCGTGCGTGAGCTCGAGTCGTGCCTGAAGGATCGCGATGGCGTTCATGTCGTGATCCAGAGCAAACAGTATGAGGAGGCTGCGTTGCGGCTTTTGAGGGCGCTTCCCGGGGTCGAAGGGTTGAAATCCTGCGAAGCAGCCCGCGGGGAGATCGATTTATCGTTCGAAACTTCGTATGCAGAGGACCTCAGGCCGCGGATCACAAAACTTTTCGTGGAACACGGGATCCCGGTTGTGGAAATCCAGCGCGTGAAACTGGCTCTGGAAGAGATCTTCCTTCACCTGCTGAAGGAAGGGAAGGTCGAGGGAAAACCGTCATGACGAAGCTGTTCGTGATCGCTCGCAGGGAATTCACCGGATGCTTCCATTCCTGGCTCGGGGTAATGATGGGGGTCCTGTTCTTCCTGGTCACGGGGGTCTTTTTTGTGATCCTGGTGCTGAGTTATGTGAAGATCTCGATGGATCCCCGGCAATTCGGTCTTTCGAGCCTCAACGGGATTAATCAGACGCAGTTCGTGTTCAGTTCGTTTTTTTCGAACCTTAGCATCATTCTCCTTTTTTTCGTGCCGCTTCTGACCATGCGTTCCTTTGCGGAGGAGAAGCGGCAGGAGACCCTGGAGCTTCTTTTTACATATCCGTTGTCGGATTTTGAGATCGTCGCGGGGAAAATGCTTGGGATCGTTTGGTTCTTTGAGTTCCTGCTGGTGCCGCTTCTGGGGTATCTCGCGGTGTTCCGCTGGATCGGCGGGGAGCTCGACTGGGGGCCCGTGCTTTCCGGATTTCTTGGGTTCTGGCTTCTGGGAATGGCTTACCTTGCCGCCGGGGTGTTTGTATCGAGCCTGACCCGGAGTACGGTGGTGAGCGCGATCGGGACATTCAGCGTGCTTGTGGTCTTCTGGGTCTTCGAGTGGGTCACGGAGATCAGCGACGGGGTCTGGGCGAAGATCTTTGGGGCGCTTTCGCCTTTGGGCCACTACCGCCATTTCACGCTCGGGATCGTGGATTTGCAGGACGTGGTCTATTTCCTTTTCTTTTTCCTCTATTTTCTTTATCTCGCCATCCGTTCGGTTGAAACACGGAACTGGAAAAGCTGATGCGACAATTTCTCCTGAAATTCCAGATGCTGTTCGAAGCGCTTATTTTGCTTGCGACGCTCGGGATGGTTTATTTCCTGATCTCCAATTACCACTACCGGTGGGACCTGACGCGGGAAAAAGTGTATTCGCTTCCGCCCGCGACCGCGGATGTCCTCCGGGGGCTGAAGGGCCAGAGGCTTGAGGTCGTGCTTTTTTATTTGCAGGAGGATCCGGTAAAGCAGGGGCTTGAGGTGTTCCTTAAGGAATGCCAGCGGTATCATCCGGATTTTCATTATGACTTTTTTGATCCGAACCGCCGGCCGCGTATTGCGCAACAATTCAACGTCCGGGAGCCGTCCGTGATCCTGGTGCGGGTGGGTGAGCGCGAAGAGCGCCTTACCCGGCCCAGCGAAGAAGATTTCACAAACGCGTTTCTGCGGTTGCTTCATCCCAAGGACCTTGATGTTTGTTTCGTGACGGGGCACGGTGAGGCGGAGCTTTTCGGGGAAGATCCGAACGGAATCCAGAAGTTTCGCGATACCCTTGAAGGTTACAACGCCATGCTCCATGAGATCGTGTTGTCGCGGGATCATGTCCCGGACACTTGTCAGGTGGTGACGCTTGCCGGCCCCCGATGGGAACTGAAACCCGAAGAGCTCGCGGATATCCGGAAAGCCTTTGAAAACGGCAAGGGCGTTCTTTTGATGTTTGATCCGATGGATCCCGGGACGGGGGCTTCCTTTGAAGAGTTCACGAAACAGTTTGGCGTTGTTATGGGAAACAACGTGCTTGTAGACAAAAAGAGCCGAATTGTGGGCGGGGATTTTCTGATGCCGCTCGTGAGCCAGTATTATGTGGATCACCCGGTTACCCGGACGATCAAGGAAGCGACCTTTTTTCCGCTCGTGCGAACGATCCAGCCTTCGACCGAGGGTCCCGCGGGGCTTGAAGTGACACCGCTGGCCATGACAAGCGACGAAAGCTGGGCCGAGACCGATCTTCCCCAGCTTGAAAAAGGAAACGCGATTTTTGATATGAAAACCGACGTGGCGGGACCGCTGCCGGTTTTGGTGGCGGTTGAACAAAAACAGGCTGACGGAAAGCGCAAGGCGGAAGACGAGAAACCGGGTGCTTCGCCATCCACCCTCCCACATTCTGCACCCAATGTCTCCCAAGGGGGGCGGATGCTTATCGTGGGCGACAGTGATTTTCTCTCCAACGGTTATCTGAACCTTTCCGGCAATAAAGAGCTCGGGTTGAATATGATCCGTTGGCTGGCGAGGGACGACCGTTTTGTCGATGTGCGGCGCGCGGAACTTCGTTTTAGTCCGATTCTGATGAACGCGGCGCAGCGGACGAAGTTCTTGATCGTGGTCCTTGCGGTTTTTCCGCTCACGTTTCTTTTGCTGGGCGGGCTCTATCTTGTAATCCGGTTGCGGACTTCATGAGGCTCCGGCGTACGTTCGTTTTCTGTCTTTTGTTCGCCGCGGTCATGGCGATTTATTTTTTTCAAACCCGCCTTGAGAAACAGGCCCTGACGATTTCTCCCGATGAAGTGAACCGGAATTTTGTACTTGCAAAGACCGACGTTCCATTACGTCTCAGGATCCTGGACCATACCGCAAAGACGGAAACGGTTCTTGAAAAGGAAGGGGACCGCTGGATGCTTACCGCGCCGGTCCGTTATCCGGCTGATGGAAGGATCGTCGGAGGGCTTGTGATGGCGTTGAGGATGGCTTCCGAACGGCCGCGCTTGCGGGCCGCGAAAGAGTGGGACGAATACGGTCTTGCGAAGCCGGGGCTCGAAATGGTCGTCGAGATGCCCGGGAAAAAAGCGGAAACACTCAAGCTCGGTGCAAAGACCCCGATCGGCAACGGCGTGTATGCGCGGTGGGATTCGGAACGGGGTTATTTCTTGTTGCAAGGGGAGATGGGTTCGGCGCTTCGGCCAAGTGCTTATTTACTGAGGGAAAAACGGGTGTTCCGTGCTCCTCCGGAAACGATCCATAAAGTCTCGGTTGAAATGGGGCCGAATACCTGGCAGTGGAAAAAAGATACCGGGGGGGAGTGGTATTGGATGGAGCCGATCGCAAAGCTCGGGCAGAAGATGCCGGCGGAATCCATGGGAAAGGTTCTCGTGGCGCTTCAAAATTTTTATATTAAGGAATTCCTCGACGGGGAAAAACGATCCCAGGCCGAGCTCGGTTTTTTTATTATCCACGACCGGATCTGGATCGAACCGGACCTTGGCAAGACTGAGTTCTTTCACTTCGGTAATGAAGTGTCCGAGCAGAACGCTTATTACGGTCTCCGCGAAGGAGAGAAGCCTGCTTTTTTGATCGACCGGATGAAGGTGATCCAGTTCCTCGATCTCTTAAAGGCTGTCGAAAAGGATGTCGAGGGCCGTGGGGCGAAAGTTAATAAACCGGATACGTTGTCCTCGGCACCCTCTCAGCCGATCCCCTGAGATTTTCATGACCATCGCATCCCGCATTCAACATCTGAAATGTTCGATCCGTGAAATTGCCGGCCGTGATGTCGGGTTGGTGCTTGTCACCAAAACGGTTTCGCCGGAACGGATCTTTGAAGCGTATGCTGTGGGAGAACGGGATTTCGGAGAGAACCGTGTGCAGGAGTGGCAGGAGAAAAAAGACGCGCTCCCCGGAGACGTCCGTTGGCATTTGATCGGGCATCTTCAGACCAATAAGGTCAAGTATGTGGTCGGGCAAGTGGCGCTGATCCATTCGCTTGATCGTGCGGAACTCGCGGACGCGATTGAGAAATGTGCCAAAAACAAAGGGATCACGGAAATCCCGTGCCTCGTGCAGGTGAACATGTCGGGCGAGGAGAGCAAATTCGGGTTCAATCCCTCCGCGGTCGAGGATTTTGTCCGCGGTCTTCCGTCCCGGCCGGCGATCCGGGTCCGGGGGTTGATGGTCATCGGTCCGCTGACCGACGATACGGCGAAGATCCGGGAATGTTTCCGGAAGACGAAAGCGCTTCTTGAAGATCTCAAGAAGAAATTTCCGGGTTATGACTGGGATGTCCTTTCCATGGGAATGTCCGTGGACTATAAGATTGCCATTGAAGAAGGCGCAAATTTGCTTAGAATTGGCTCTTTGATATTTCCTAGGGAGAGTAGGGTATGAAGAGACTCGGTAAATGGAAGATAGGCTTGATCGGGGTCGGGAACATGGGAACTTCGATCCTTGAGGGGGTCCTCCGCAAAGGGATCGCAAGTCCTTCTCAAATATGGGTTTATGACAAGATCGTAGCCAAAGCAAGAGGTTTTGCCCGCAAGACCCGCGTCCATTGCGCGGCCTCGGCGGTGGAACTTCTGGATAAGTCCGATGTGGTGATGCTTGCCCAGAAGCCGCAGGATTTCGCGCCGTTCGCCGCAGAGCATAAATATTTCTTCAGACCGGGCCACTGCGTGATCTCGATCCTGGCCGGGCTGACGACGGAAAGGATCCGGGAAGCTTTCGGCGGAAAGGCTGAAGTGGTCCGCGCGATGCCGAATCTTGGCGCAAAGGTCGGCGAATCCATGACGGCGGTTTGCGGGAAGAATAAAAAATGGATCGCTTTCGCGGAGAATCTTTTCTCAGGGTGCGGGGCGGTTGTCCGGCTTCCCGAAAAGTCTTTTGATCTCGTGACCGCGGTGAGCGGCAGCGGGCCGGCCTATTTCTTTCACTTGATGGAACTGATGGCGGATTTCGGTGTGATGCAGGGCCTGCCGGCGAATGTGGCGGCGACGCTTGCGGTTCAGACCGGTCTTGGCGCGGCGCTTCTGGCCAAAGGATCGGAGCATTCGTGCGCGGAGCTTCGGGAAAAAGTCACTTCGAAAAAGGGGACGACCGATGCCGCGCTCAAAGTGCTGAAACAGAAAAAATTCGGCAGGATCTTTCACCGGGCGCTTGCCGCTGCAATGGTCCGCAGCCGGCAATTGAGGAAAAAATAAGCGCAACGGTCATCCTGACCGCTTTAAATATTGATCGGATAGTCAGGAGAGCCCTGATTTCCAATAAGCACTAATGAGGCTCAAGGTAACGTGCAACGGGAAAGCTTTTACGTTGTGCTTTACGCGTTGAGCGCAAGGAGTTTTCATGTTCGTGTTCGGGATCATTTTTCAGGGGGCCGCGCTGATGGTGGACAGCATCTGCAAGATCCTTTACTGGTTGCTTTTTGCCAGGATCATCGTGAGCTGGTTTCCGGTCGATCCGTTTTCCGCGCCCGTCCGGTTCCTTCAGCAGGTGACGGATCCGATCCTGGACCCGCTCAAGCGCCTGCCGCTGCGTTTCGGGATGATGGATCTCTCGCCGCTTTTGGCGTTTTTTATTCTTTATGTGACGAACCGGGTCCTTGTGACGGTTCTTTTAAAAATGGCTTTCCAATTTAGCGGGGGATGATCCGATGCCTATGAAACGTACCCAGAAACCTTCGGGCACTCTTTTGAAAAAGGTCGATGCGTGTGTTGCCGGGATCCGCAAGAAAACGGATTTCGTTCCCGAGATCGCGCTGGTGCTCGGGACCGGGCTCGGGAATCTCGCCAAGCGGATCAAAGCCGAAACGGTTCTGACCTACGACAAGCTCCCGCATTTTCCGGAATCGACCGTAGAATCCCACAAGGGACAGCTTGTGCTGGGAGAACTTTCGGGAAAGAAGATCGCGGCGATGGAGGGACGATTCCATTTCTATGAAGGCTATTCGCTTGACGAAGTGACATTCGGCGTGCGCGTGCTGCGCCAGCTTGGAGCGAAGATCCTGATCGTTTCGAACGCGGCGGGGGGGGTGAACCTCGGCTATAAAAAAGGCGAGATTGTTCTGATCGCCGATCAGATCAATTTTATGGGCGTCAATCCGCTGGTGGGTCCGAATGAGAGCAAGTTCGGCCCGCGGTTCCCGGATATGTACGAGCCCTATTCGAAGCGGCTTATCGATCTGACCGTTCAGGCTTCGCGGGAGGTCAAGGTGCCGGTGAATCAGGGGGTTTATATCGGAGTGACCGGCCCGTGCCTCGAAACCAGGGCGGAATACCGGATGATGCGGCATTTGGGCGCGGACCTTGTCGGGATGTCGACCGTGCCGGAAGTGATCGTGGGCGTCCACATGGGCATGGAAATCCTGGGTTTCAGTATTGTGACCGACCTTTGTGACCCCGATCATCTCGAGCCGTGCAATATCCAGGAGATCATCAAGACGGCGAATGAAGCCGGGCCGAAACTGGACAAGCTGATTACGGCGGCGATCGCGAAATTTTAACCAAACTAACGAATGACGGGCAGCGTGAAACGATCTTGTTGCCCGTGATTCATCACCCATGACTGAATTATGAGCGAAGCTAAGAATTACAAAGACACTTTAAATCTTCCGCAAACGCCTTTTCCCATGAAGGCGAACCTTGTCCAGCGCGAGCCGGAGATGCTTAAAGCTTGGGAAGAACACGGGATTTATTCGGAGATCCGCCGGCGGTCCGCGGGCAAGCCGAAATATATTCTCCATGACGGGCCGCCTTACGCGAACGGTCACATCCACATCGGTCACGCCCTCAATAAGGTCTTGAAGGATCTTATCGTCAAATATCAAGGTATGCGCGGTCATGACGCGCTTTATGTGCCGGGCTGGGACTGCCACGGGCTCCCGATCGAGCATCAGTGTCTGAAGGAGATGGGGAAGCGCAAGGAAGAGGTTGACCGTGTCGAGTTCCGCAAGCAGGCGCGCAAATACGCGGAAAAATTCGTCGCGATCCAACGCGAGGAATTTAAGCGACTCGGGATCTTCGGGGAATGGTCGAACCCGTATCTCACCATGAACTACGAATATCAATCCTCGATCGCAGAATCGTTTCTGAAATTGTATGAAGACGGTTACATCGAGCAGCGGTTGAAGCCGGTTCCCTGGTGCTTTGATTGCGAGACCGCGCTTGCCGACGCCGAACTCGAATATGAGGACAAGATCTCAAAATCCGTCTATGTGAAATTTCTGGTCGCGCAGGAGGCTTTGCGGCAGAAGATCGGCCCGACCGAGTTGGCCCGGTTCGGCAGCAAACCGGTTTATTTTCTTGTCTGGACGACAACGCCCTGGACGCTTCCGGCGAATGTTGGGGTGGCGCTTCATCCCGAGCTTTCGTACTCTTTTTTGGATCTCGGAGACGAGATCTGGTGTCTCGCGGATGCACGGGTGCCGTTCCTTCACTCCCTGAAGCTAAAAAATCCGCTTGCCGAGAGTCTTCTCAGCCTGCCGGGAAAGCAATTTGAAGGGGTCGAATACGATCATCCTTTTCTTGCGCGCAAAGGCCGCGCGATCCTTGCGGATTATGTTTCCAGCGAAGACGGCACCGGGATCGTTCATATCGCGCCGGGGCACGGGGAAGAGGACTACAAGTTCGGGCATCTCGATAACGGGCTTCCGATTCTTTCGCCCGTGGACTCTCGCGGACGGTTCACCGAAGAATTCCATTTTTGTCACGGCGAACATGTTTTTAAGGCGAACCCGAAGATCACGGAACTCCTGAAAGAAAAAAAGCTTCTTCTGCACGAGGCCGATCATTCGCATTCTTACCCGCATTGCTGGCGTTGCAAGAAGCCGATTCTTTTCCGCGCGACGACGCAGTGGTTCATGAAGATCGACCACAAGGATCTCCGCGCGCGGATGCAGGGAGCGATCCAGAAAGACATTCGGTTCATTCCCGATTGGGGGAAGAACCGCATCGGGGCCATGGTCGAAACGCGGCCGGAATGGTGTCTCTCGAGGCAGCGTTATTGGGGCGTTCCGATACCGATCATTCGCTGCAAACATTGTACGGGGGTACACTTTGTCAAAGAGTCCAAGGAGAAGATTCTCGGACTTTTTAGAAAAGAAAGCGCGGACGCGTGGTTCGCCCATGCGGCGGAAGATTTTCTGCCGGAGGGAACGAAGTGCCCGAAGTGCCATAAAAGTGAATTCGAGAAAGAGACCGATATCATTGACGTGTGGTTTGACTCCGGCGTGAGTCACCAAGCGGTTCTGCGTCAATATCCGGGACTTCAGTTCCCGGCGGATCTTTATCTGGAAGGTTCGGACCAGCATCGCGGGTGGTTCCAGAGCGCTCTTACGACGGCAGTCGCGCTGGAGAACAAGAGCTCTTTTAGAAGTGTGCTGACGCACGGGTTCGTGATGGACGGGCAGGGGAAGAAGATGTCGAAATCCGCGGGCAATGTTGTGACGCCCCAGGATGTGATGAAAGAATTCGGTGCCGATGTGCTCCGGTTGTGGGTGACCTCCTGTGATTACCAGTTCGATGTCCGGCTCTCCAACGAGATCCTGAAGCAGCTGGTGGATACTTACCGGAAGATCCGGAATACGTTCCGGTATTTGCTTTCGAACCTCTACGATTTCGACGTCCGGAAGCACCGGGTGCCGTATGCGAAACAGCATCCGCTTGATCGCTGGGCGATGGTGAAGACTGCAAAGCTCGTGCAGACCGTGACGGACCTTTATGACAGGTTCGAATTCCACCAGATCTACCGCGAGGTCTACAATTTTTGCGTGGTGGATCTGAGCGCTTATTATCTCGATGCGCTCAAAGACACCCTTTATACCGCGGCGCCGGATTCGTGGATTCGCCGCTCCGCCCAGACCGTACTTTTTGACATTTTGTCCAGCCTGGTCAGGATCGTAGCGCCCATCATGCCTTTTACGTCGGATGAGGTCTGGAAGGCCTATCCGCTCGAAGAAGGCGTGGCGTCCGTTCACGCGAGCGGCTGGCCGGTACTCGGGGACGTGAAGCCGGGGGACGAATTTGGGGAGTGGGAACACCTCCGTGAGATCCGTGATCTGGTGACGCCGTTTTTGGAAAAGCAACGCGAGGCGAAAGTGATCGGCGCGGGGCTTGAGGCGAAGGTTTTTCTATATGCAGAAGACGGAAAATCGGCCGAAATATTACATAGATATGAAAAGGAACTTGCTCGGGTCATGGTCGTGTCTCAGGTCTGTCTTGAGGCGAAAGCCTTGCCGGGTATGGAGGCCACAGAAAGTGTTTCCGCAGTCCTCCAGACAAAACTGAGGCTCAATATTCTTGTAGTGAAGGCGGACGGTACGAAATGCCCCCGCTGCTGGAATTATTCTTCTGCTGTCGGCCGAGATCCGGAGCACGCGGTCCTTTGCCCCAAATGTGTTGAGGCCGTCCGGACAGTCCAAAAATAAACAAAAGGAAGTGCTCTATTTCTGAAAAGGCTTCGCTTTTTCACGTGAGAGCTCCGAAAAAAGTCCTGAAAAAGGTCCTGGTGGGACTGATTCTTTTCTTCCTGGGCGGTCTTGCCGCGTATCTTTTTCCGTTCCTTCTGCCTTTTTCCTTGGCGCACCACCCGCTCCTTCCGATCTTCATCATGACCGGGATCTTTCTTGCGGCGTTCAAGCCGATCGAACGTTCCGTTAAATGGTTCCTCGAGAAATATCTTTTTCATAAAAAGACCTTTGCCCAGATGACGCTGATGGATTTGGCGCAGGAACTGACCGTGAACCTGGACCTCCAGGAGCTGTCAAACCTGGTGGTGAACACGTTCGGCGAGGTGCTGCATCTCAAGAGCGTGGCGCTCCTTGTCCCGGATCCGCTTCAGAACAATTTTGAAGTGGCATCGGCCTACGGGTGGGCGATCTCGGCTTCGAAAAAGATCCGGCTTGCGGTCGATTCGCCGCTTCTCAAGTTGATCCACCAGACCGGGCCGCATGTGCTGGTCCGGGGGCTGCTCCTGCAGAGCCTGTCCTGGCAGGAAGCCAACACGCTTTCCCGTGATTTCGATGTTCTCCAGGCGGGCTGGGTCATCCCGCTTTTCGTGAAGGGGGAACCGGTGGGGCTCATCGCTTTCGGCTCACTTTATCCCGACACTGTTTTTGACCAATCGGATTTTCAGTTTTTCCGGGAATTTTCGGGTACGATCGCCCAGAGCATCCACAACGCGCTTATCGTCAAGAGGCTCAGACAGCTCAATTTCGAGCTTCAGGATTCCCAATCCCAGTGGATCCAGAAGACCAAACTGAACGCCATCGAGCAACTTGCGGCCGGCATCGCACACGAGATCCATAACCCGCTCGCGATCATTTCCGGCAAGGCACAGGTCCTTCTCATGCAGAAGGGTCCTAAGCAACTGGAGCCTAACGTTCAAGAATCGCTTAACACGATAGTGAAGCAAACGCGACGCGCGGCCGATATTACAAGGAAACTTCTTTTGTATTCGCAGGGCTCGCGTGGCCCGCGGGACTGGGTTTCGCTCGAAAAGGTGCTGGACGAGACGCTGGCGCTTCTAGCGTATCAGGCGACCCTCGACCAGATCGAGATCACGAGGAATCTGGATCCGGAACTGCCGCGTTTTTATTCGAACGTGCAGGAGGTCCGCGAGGTTTTTCTCAATCTGCTGTTGAATGCGGTTGAGGCCGTCGGCAAAGAAGGCCGGATCACGGTGGAACTGAAATACCGCCGTGAGGATGATCTGATCGAGATCTTTTGTTCGGACACGGGGCGGGGGATTCCGCCGGAGCATGTCGACAAAGTTTTTAACCCGTTTTTTACAACGCGGCATGAGGCCGTGGGACTAGGGCTTTTTGTAACAAAACAGATCGTACACCGTTACGGTGGTGCGATCCGGGTGGAGAGCCAGCCTGGCGAAGGCAGTCTTTTTATCATACAGTTGCCCCGCCAGACGGAGATTCCTCCGGCGGCGGAGATCAAAAATAGCGGTACGGTTGAGGTGACCGCCCAGAAGGTTTGAAGATCCGGATTTTTAAAACAAGGACATAAGGAGAACACAAGGATGAAGAAATTGCTGATCGTGGATGATGAAGTGGAGATCTGTGAGTTCCTCAAGTCTTTCTTTGAAGACCGTGATTTTAAGGTGGCGACTGCCGTTTCGGGAGAGGACGCCCTCCGGCAGGTAGCGGTTTTTCAGCCGCACGTGGTGCTTTTGGATATTCAGATGCCCGGACTTGACGGGTTGGGCGCACTCAAGAAGATCCGGGAAAGCTACCCGAAGGTGAAGGTCATTATGGTGACGGCGGTTGAGACGCAGGACAAGATCGAAGAAGCCATGCGTCTCGGGGCTGACAATTACATCACCAAACCCCTGAGCTTGGAATATCTCGAAAAGGACGTGCAGGATAAGATCGATCTTCTTGCTAAGATCGCCTGAGGGTGCTTTTCGAGATCCGAAGGCCTGAAAGGAACGCCCCCGGAGGGGGCAAGTCTGCGATGCCGACCGGTACCGGTTTCACAAACAACGGAAAATTTGATTATCAGGAAGTTTTGCGGGATGTTGCTCGCAGCATGGTCCGTCTCAAGCGGCCCGACCGTCTTCTCAAGCTCATTACCCGCTTCATTGACCGTCAGTTCGGTCTGACGCACACCTCTCTCCTGATCCTGGATTCCAAAAAGAAGCGTTACGAGTTCGTCAATTCCAAGGGGACGGGCCGCCTTCCGGCCAATCTCGTTAAGTTCGACCCCGATCATGCCCTGATCCAGTGGTTTTCCGATCCCAAGAAAAAACAGGCTATTTCCCGGGAGTACCTTTTCCTTTCCGACGTTAAAAAAATGCTTTCCCGCGCCGAATTCCGTTTGGCCTCAAACTCCAAATCTGAACAGCTTGCCGGGGTGCAGAAGGCGATGCAAAACCTGAAGGTTGAGTTGGCGGTTCCCGGTTATTTTAAGGACACGCTGGTCGGGGTGCTCATGCTCGGCCGTCGCCTCAACGGCCGGTGCTTTGCGAAGCAGGAAGTCACTTTTTTCCAGACGTTGGCCCACGATTGTTCGATGGCGGTGAAGACCTCGGAATACAATCAAAGCCTCCTTGAACAGAATCGTGAACTGGAACGGCGCCTCGAAGAGATCGAAGGGATGCGGCGTAAGGAGCAGCGGACTTATTATGAGATCATGCGTTCGCTCGCCGAAGAAGTTCACGCCAAGGAGCCGTATACGTTCGGGCATGTCTCCGAAGTCGAACGGTTGGGGTTGATGACGGCCCGGGAACTCGGGATGGATACCGTGGGCCGAGCGAAGGATATTATTTCTGCCGCGCTGATCCTCCATGACGTCGGGAAGATCGGGATCCCGGACGGGATCCTGTGCAAACCGGGCCGTTTGGACCCGGACGAATGGGCGATCATGAAAACGCACGTTGAAAAGGGCGCCAAGATCCTCGAACCGTTGACTGATTTTAAGAAGGTCCGGGAGATCATCCTGGCTCACCACGAACGATTCGACGGGAGTGGTTATCCCCACGGGTTGAAAGGGGATCAGATTCCGATCGAGGCCCGGATCGTCAGTGTGGTAGACAGTTTTCATGCGATCGTTTCAACCCGTTGCTATCGAGAGGGCCGGTCGATCGAAGTGGCCTTTGATGAATTACAGAATTGCGCCGGTTCTCAGTTCGATCCCGTGGTCGTCGAGGCCTTCATCAGCGTTCTCAAGAAAGAGCTCCAGAAAAAGGGTAAAGACTTCGTTCTTCACCACCTTTAGTGCGGGAGTTTTTCTGTTTTTTTACCTCGTTCGATTCCTTGTTTAGAGCTTGCTTCCTCAAGCAGGCATCAGTATAATGCCGCCTCGAATCATAGAACACGGAAGGCGAACCCCGGTCTGCTTGGAAGTCGGGCGGTTTAATTCCAAAAAAAAAGGATCTGGATCCTATGCCGAAGGCGAAAAAAGCTTCAAAAAAGAAAGCTAGCAAACCCGCAAAGGCGAAAACCTCCAAAACTCTTAAGGTCGCGAAAGTTTCCAAGGCCAGCAAAGCCAAGAGGCTTTCCCGAAAAGATCTCGATCTCTTCAAGCGGCTTCTCATGGATCTTCGCAAGAAGATCGTGGGTGATCTTTCCCAGATCGAAGGAAACTCCCTGAACGGGGACCGTTGCGAAAGCCCGGATGAGCTTTCCGATGTGGGAGACAAAGCGACCGACAATTATGACCGCGAGCTCAATATCGGGCTGGCCTCCAACGAGCAGCAGATCCTTAACGATGTCGATGTCGCTCTGAAGCGCATTGACGAAGGGACTTACGGGATCTGCGAGCTGACCGGAGAGGCGATCCCCAAGAAGCGTCTGATGGTCATGCCCTATACCCGTCTTTCTAAGAAGGCCCAGGAAGAAGAGGAAAAGAACAAACGCCGTCTGTGATCTTCTTCTACGGCCTTGTGGGGGCGATCGTTCTCACCGATCAGTTTCTGAAATTCCTCGCTCTCAAGCTTCTCTCTCCCGAGACTTCCGTTCCGGTGATTCCCAAGGTCCTTTCCCTGACGCTCGTCCATAACCGGGGGGTGGCATTCGGTCTTTTTAGCGATGCCGCGCCGGTGCTTTTTACAGTGATCACGATCAGTCTTGTGGCCCTTTTCTTTTTGGCCAACCGTCCCGAACAGCATGTGTCGGAACGCGATCGCTGGGCCTTGGGGCTGATCCTCGGCGGCGCGATCGGGAACTGGATCGATCGGTTGCGTTTTGCCGCCGTGATTGATTTTATTGATTTTCATATCTGGCCCGTTTTCAATCTCGCGGACTCCGCGATCACGATCGGGGTTTGCCTCTATCTTCTGAGCCTTTTCTTGCCGCAGAAGTCTTCCGCGAAAAAATCATGATCCCGGTCCTTTTGTCCATTGGTCCGCTGCACCTTTACTCCTACGGCGTTTGTATCGCGTTGGGCGTGCTTCTTTCGGTCTTTTTGATGACGCGGCGCGCCGTTCGGGAAGGATTTCCGGCTCCGGACGATGTACTGGATATTTCCTTTTGGACGTTGGTCTGGGGATTTGCGGGTGCGCGGTTCTCCTATATCGGGCAGAACTTTTCGTATTACCTCGCGTATCCGCTCAAGATAGTTGCCGTATGGGAAGGTGGGTTGATCGTTTACGGTGGTTTGCTTGCGGGGCTTCTCGGGTTTTATCTTACGGCCCGCAAAAAGAAGATCCCTTTCTGGAAGATGCTGGATTTTATCGTACCCTATACGGCGCTCAGTCAGGCCTTCGGACGGATCGGTTGTTTTCTGAATGGTTGTTGTTTTGGGAAGGAATGCGGATTCCCGTGGGCTGTCAGGTTTCCTGACATGGCCTATGCCGTCCATCCTGCGCAGCTGTATGAGGCCGCATTTGACCTGTTCCTTTTTGTGTTCCTTCTTTCGAAACGGAAGAGCGCCCGTTTCGAAGGTCAGATTGCTCTTCTCTATTTCGCCTTCTACGGTTTCGGGCGCTATATGATCGAGTTTTTCCGTGAACCCAATCTGGTTTGGTTGGGGCTGAGCTCCGGTCAATGGACGAGTATCCTGGCCGTGACGGCGGCGTTCGGTTTTTTTATGTTCCGGCAGCATCAGACCCGCCGGAAAAAGGGCCGCTGACGTCATGCCGAAGAATCGTTTTTCCGAATTCATTGTCGAAGCTGACGAGGCTGAGCAGCGGTTGGATGTTTTTCTTGCCCAGAAGATGTCGGACCAACATTCCCGGGCGCAGCTCCAGAAGCTTATCAAGAACGGCGGTGTGTTGGTGGATGGTAAGGTCGTGACGCCGCATTATGCCGTCAAGCCTGGGGAAAAAATCCATGTCGAAAAACTCGATACCCCGCATGAAGAACTTCCCGCTGAACCGATCGCCTTGGATATCGTTTATGAGGACGACGACTGTCTTGTCGTGAACAAGCCCGCCGGGATGGTGGTCCACCCCGCGCCGGGGAATCCCCATCACACGCTCGTCAACGCGCTTCTTTTTCATGTGCAGAACCTCGGAAATTCCGAGGACAAGATCCGGCCGGGGATCGTCCACCGGTTGGATAAAGACACTTCCGGGCTCTTGGTGGTCGCGAAAAACGATTACACGCACGCCAAACTTGCAAAACAATTCAAAGACCACTCGATCGACCGCGTCTATCACGCAATCGTCCGGGGGGTCGTGCAGCATGACGAGGGAGTTTGCGAAGAACCCGTCGGGCGCGCATTTTTGAACCGGAAAAAGGTTGTTGTCCGTCCTTCCGGAGGCAAGGAGGCGACCACTTGTTTCAAGGTCCTAAAGCGGTTTCCGAACGCGACCCTCGTCGAGATCCGCCCCAAGACCGGCCGCACGCATCAGATCCGAGTTCATTTTGCGCACATGGGGCATGCCGTGCTGGGGGATTCATTCTACGGGACCCCGTTTCCTCCGATCCGCCGTCAGGCGTTGCATGCTTCGGCTCTTGGATTTGAGCAGCCTCGTACGAAAAAATGGATCCGGTTGACAAGCGAAATGCCAGAAGATATGCAGAACCTTTTAAGGTTCCTTGAAGCGCAGCCGTAAACCGCCCAAACCCCCAGCCCCTCGGTTTTTTTCATTGATTCCAGGGCTCTCGCTAACGCGGAAGGCCAGAAAAGGTTTTAAAATCAATAGAGTCGTGGCTCCAGTTGGCCTATAATTGCACGCCATGAATCTTATCCAGTGTTTTTTTTTCATCGGGACGGCCGTGGTTTCCCTTTGCTTCGCCCTCTATTTGCGATGGGTTTTTTTGAAATACACCTTGCCGTCCCACCGGACCGCGGTCACCGGCTGCGAAGTGGCCCGCTATGTTTTGGATCAGCGCGGTTTCCTTCACGTGAGCGTCACCCCCCTTGAACCCTCCGGGGAATATCCTTCGATGGAAGGCTTCTTTCTTGATCCGAAGATCTATGAGGGCCGGGATTTTCTCGCGCTCATCCAAGCCGCGCGGCTGGCTTTTCTCAAAAGCCAGTTCTCCAACATGACCTTTTGGGTCCGACTGAAGAACCGGATGGCGTTGGTGGTTCGGATCGCGGTATTTTCCGGATGGGCCCTGTTCCTGCTCGGTGTTTTTTTTCGACCTTTGAACTTTTTTATCAATATGGGTCTCGGATGTTTCACCGTGGTGATGGTGCTTGCGGTCTTCGATCTTCCGTTTGAGCTAGAGGTCGAGGAAAGGACCTCCGAATTCCTTCGAGGGTCGGGGCATTTTCAGCAGAATGAGTACGTCCACATCAAGAAGCTCAATCAAGCGATCGCTTTCCAGGGACTTGCCAGTATTGTTCGGGTGCCTTTCGGGGCTTGCTGCAATTTTTTCCGGAAAAAGGAGACTGCGGATGGGTTTTAAGGATCTCGGTCAATTTATTAAGACGCTCCGGGATGCCGGAGAGCTTGTGGAAATTTCTGCTTCGGTCGATCCTGTGCTTGAAATCACGGAGATCTACGATCGAATCGTGAAAAAGGAGGGGCCGGCGCTTCTTTTTACAAATGTGAAAGGTTCCTCCGTCCCGCTTGCGATCAATCTGTTCGGTTCTTCGAAGCGGATGTCCCTCGCTTTAGGGGTGGAAGACGTTTCTAAAATCGCCGGACGTATCCGTTCCTTTCTTGACATGAAACCTCCCCAAGGGATTTTCGAGAAGATCGCGATGATCCCGAAACTGACGGAACTGAACGCGGTGCTTCCGAAAAGGGTGAAGCACGCGCCGTGCCAGGAAAAAGTCGTTCTGCCCGGCGAGAAGCCGATCTTGGACGGGCTGCCGGTGGTCCAGTGTTGGCCGAAAGATGGGGGTAAATTTATTACGTTCCCGCTGGTCATTACCCAAGATCCCCAGAACGGGAAGCGGAACGTCGGGCTTTACCGGATGCACGTTTATGATGACCAGACGACCGGGATGCACTGGCAGATCCATAAGGATGGCGCTGAACATTTCCGAAAACTCGGGAAGGGAAGTAAAGGGCGGCTTCCGGTGGCGTGTGTGATCGGCGCCGATCCGGCGACCCTGTTTTCGGCCGCATGCCCGTTGCCGGCCGGGATAGATGAGTTAATGCTTGCCGGATTTCTGCGAAAGAAACCGGTCGAACTCGTGAAGTGCAAGACCGTGGACCTTGAAGTGCCGGCCGACGCCGAGATCGTGCTTGAGGGCTATGTCGAAGAAGGTGAATTGCGTCTCGAGGGGCCGTTCGGCGATCACACGGGGTTTTATTCGCGGGCCAAAGATTTTCCCGTGTTTCATGTCACCTGCATGACGCATCGCACAAATCCGATTTATATTTCGACCATTGTCGGCCGCGCGCCGATGGAGGATTGTTACATAGGCAAGGCGATCGAGCGGATCTTTCTGCCCATGATCCAAAAACAGTTTCCGGAGATCTTGGACATCTGCCTGCCGTGGGAAGGCGCGTTCCATAACTGCTTGATCGTTTCGATCAAAAAGAGCTATCCCGGGCAGGGGAAGAAAATCATTCACGGGATCTGGGGCCTCGGGCAGATGATGTTTTCCAAGATGATCGTGGTGCTTGACGGTGATACGAACATCCAGGACCTTCGCGAAGTGTCTTGGCGCGTGCTGAATAATATGGACCCGAAGCGCGATATCGTGTTCGGGGAAGGGCCGCTGGATGAACTGGATCATGGTGCCGCGCGGGATTTTTCCGGTTCCAAGATCGGGATCGACGCAACCCGGAAGGGCGGAGATGAAGGGATGGAACGCCCCTGGCCGGAGGATATTATCATGACCGATGAGATCAAACGCCGGGTCGAGACGCGGTGGAAGGAATACGGGCTCGATCCGAAATATCTTTAACAAAATTCAAACCTCAAACTCCGAGAAGCGAAGCCCGAAATAAATCTTAAATTCAAATTTTCCAGTAACCCTCGATGCGGATTTTGCGTTATTCGATAGCTGTTTCGAGTTTCAAAATTAACAAAAGGCGATCGATTGATTTTAAAAAAACTCGGGATTTTTTTTAAAGACATCAAACTCGAACATTCTTTATTTGCGCTTCCTTTCGCTTATCTCGGGCTTTTCATGGCCGGCCGGCGCTGGCCGGATCTTGATGTGTTCGTTTGGGTGACGGTCGCGATGGTGAGCTTCCGGACGATGGCGATGGGGCTGAACCGTCTGTTCGATTGCTCGATCGACGCCCTGAATCCCCGGACTCGGGATCGGGCGCTTCCGGGGAACCGGATCATGGCACCGCTTGTCTGGGTGCTTATTCTTGTGTCGTTCATGATCTTCGAAACGAGCGCCGCCCGGCTTGGGAACATCTGCCTCTGGCTTTCGCCCGTTCCGTTGATACTGGCTTGGCTTTATCCTTTCGCGAAACGGTTTACGTGGCTCTCCCATTTTATCCTCGGACTGATCCTCGGGATTGCGCCGTCCGGCGCATGGATCGCTGCCACGCAGCAATGTGCATGGGCGCCGCTTTTTTTGACGGCCGGTGTGACCTGCTGGGTTGCCGGATTCGACATGATTTATGCGCTTCAGGACATCGATTTTGACATTCAGCAGGGGCTTTTTTCATTTCCTGCTCGGTTTGGCATCGCGAGCACTTTGAAACTGACGCGTTTGCTTCACGCCATAAGTTTTCTTTGTTGGGGCCTCGCCGGGACGATTGCGGGAATGGGCTTCTTTTACTGGATCGGGTTGGCGGTGGTTGCGGGATTTCTGTTCCGTGAGCATTTCTTGGTTCGTAACTTTGGCGTCGCCAGGGTCAACGAAGCCTTTTTTTTGATGAATGTGGTTGTTAGCCTTGCGATTTTCTTCGCGGCGGTACTTGATGTGACTTTATAGGGATCCCGCGTCCCTACCGGAGGAGCGTGGGCGGAATAGACGAAGTTGTAAAAAGGTTCGTCGAAAAGGCATTGGAAGGTGTAGAATTTCCCATCTTTAACACGTTTTACGGCCAGCGTGCATTGCCGGCAACCAAGAGAGACGCATTTTAATGGACGCACTGCAAATATTTTTGATCGTTTTGGTCCTATCGATCATATTCCTCATTTTTCAGGCTTTTGGAGTGCTTCGGCGCAAGCGGGAGATCGAGGTTTCGCCCGAGGCTGTCCCCCAAGCGACGTTCGCGGACAAACTTGCAAAAGAGGTTGAAGAGCATATCGAAGGGGACACCCAACAGGCCAGCGTTTTGACGCAAAAGCTCTCCGCGATCGTCACCAAAGAAGTTGAGAAGAAGACGATGGAAAAGACCACCGAGCTACGGGAACGCTTCGAGCGCGTTATCGAAGAGAAGAACAAGACACTTGATATCGCGGTCAATAAGGTCAAGATCGTGACGGAGAAATTCGAAAAGCTTGATACCTCGTTTAAGGAACTTGGGGAGGAAAAGAAACAGACCGAAGAAGTTGTCCATTCCATGGCTGAAGGCGTGATCATGGTAAACAAAAAGGGTGAGATCATGCTGATGAACCCGGCCGCCGAAAAGCTGCTTGGGGTCAAAAAGGAAGAAAAGATTGGCCAATCGATCTTAAGCGATCTGAAGGAAGAGCAGCTGGTCAGTTTGGTGCAGCAGCCGGCGGACGGGGCAAAAAGCAAAGAGATCGTGATCCAGAGCCAGAATGATCAGGTTAAAAAAGTGCTCCTTGCCAGCAACGCCGTCATCGAGAGCGAGGACGGCAAGACCGTGGGTTTCGTTTCCGTGATCTCCGACGTCACAAAACAACGAGAGATCGAGACTCTTAAAAATGAATTCTTGGCCAATGTTTCTCACGATCTTCGGACGCCGCTGACCTGTATTCAGGGGTCCCTCCAACTTCTGGCGGACACCAGTGCCGGTAATTTTCTCACACCGGGCCAGGGAAAGAACGTCGCGACTGCGTTGCGAAATATCGAGCGGCTTTCGCGACTGATCAACGATCTTTTGGACCTTTCCAAGCTCGAATCGAAAAAATTCACCATGAGGCCCACGCTATTCCACGCCGAAGACCTTGTTCAAACTCTGGTGAACGAGTTTGCGGCGTGGAGCAAAACCAAAGGTATTACGATCCATACAGAGCTTGAAAAACCGTTGGAGATCGAGGCTGACCAGGATCGGATTAGTCAGGTTCTGACCAATCTGATCGGCAACGCGCTGAAGTTTACTCCCAACGGTGGGACGGTCACCGTCGTGGGAAAGCGTAAGGCTGATGCGCAGAAGATCGAGCTCGGGATCCGTGACACCGGGCCGGGGATCGCCGAAAAAGATTTCGCGAAGCTTTTTGAAAAGTTTTCACGTATCGAATCCCAAGCCATGCAAGGAGTCAGCGGTACCGGGCTTGGTTTGACCATCTCTCGGGAGATCGTGGAATTGCACGGCGGGAGGATTTGGGTCGAAAGCGAAGAAGGGAAAGGCAGCTATTTTGCTTTTGAGCTGCCGCTGAAAACCGCATCTGCCGACGCCTCGCAGGGATGAGGCTCTCTTCGTACTTCCGGCATTGCCGGGCTCCTCGAATTTTTTCTGAAGGTGCTATTGCTCGTCAGAACTGCAAAAAGCGTGATGCAATCTTATAACAGGACTACCTCATGAAACCCTATGTTGTTGCGATGACGGGTGCGAGCGGGGCCATCTACGGGATCCGTCTGCTCGAGATTCTGGCGGAGCAGAAGATTCCGGTGGAGCTCGTTATCTCCGATACCGCGCGGATCGTTATGCGTGAGGAAGGGAGCCATTCCGATTTTGAGGCACTGTCCCCCTTGATAAAAAAAAAGGACAGGGCTCTTTTTTATAATAAAAAAAAAGAACCCGTTCCTATCACGATCCACGACTTTCACGATTTCACCGCACCGATCGCGAGTGGGTCGTACCCGACGGAAGGCATGATTATCATTCCGTGCAGCATGGGAACGCTCGGGGCGGTTGCGTCGGGCCTTTCCCAGAATCTGATCCACCGCGCCGCAGATTGCACGATCAAAGAAGGCCGCAAGTTTGTTCTTGTACCACGTGAAACGCCGCTTTCCGCTATTCATCTTGAGAACATGCTCAAGCTTGCAAGATTAGGCGTGAAGATCGTTCCTCCGATGCCGGCTTTTTACGGTTCCCAGCAAAAGGTGTCGGACCTCGTGGACTTTGTGGTGGGGAAGGTCTTGGACCAGATGGACATACCGCATGCTCTTTATCCCCGGTGGGTCGGAAGTTTTTCCAGGTATATTCCAGAACGCTCATGACCACGCAGACCCAACTCCGGATCGGAAAGATCCGCTACCTCAATTGTCTGCCGTTCTATTTCGGACTCGCAGAAACGCTCAAGGGAAAAGAGTGGGAGCAGGGTGTGAGCTTCCTCGAAACGTATCCCGCGGCGATCAACGATGCGATGCAGCGCGGCGAGATTGATCTGGCTCCCATTTCGTCCATGGAATACCTCCAGCATCAGGACGATTATCTTCTCCTGGGCTTCGGGATCGGCGCGAGGCTCTTTTCAAGGAGTGTCCTACTGCTTTCGAGGAAAAAGCTCGAAACCCTCGATGGTGCCGTCATCGCACTTTCGAAAGAAAGCCTGAGTTCCGTGACGCTCGCGCGGATTCTGCTCAAAGGGCGGTATGATTTTACGAACACTTTCGAAACCGTGGAGCAGAATCCCGAAGCCATGCTTCAGAAGTATCCGGCGGCGATCGTGATCGGGGATCAGGCGCTTTTTTGCCAGCCCAAAGACATGGTTTACAAGTATGATCTTGCGGAATTGTGGCAGCAATGGACCGGCAAGCCGTTCGTGTTCGCCCTTTGGGCCGTCCGTAAAGCGGCCGCGGAGCAATATCCCGTGCAGGTGGCGGCTTTCCGGGACCTTCTTAGGGAAAATCTTCTGAAGAACCTGAGCGATCCGGAGGGGTTGTTGAAACAGGCGCTCGAGATCACGCCTGACGACCGGCGGTTCTGCCAGTTGCTCGGTTATTTCGTGAATCTTCAGTATGAGTTGACCTCTGACATGAACGAAGGGGTCGCGCGTTTTTTTGAGCTGGCTCACGAACAAGGGCTTTCACCGTTGCCGCAGCCGTTGAGATTTCTCGAATGATAGGGGCAGGTTCTTTTTGAGAAAAAGTCCCGGTCTCCTTGGGAGTTTGAATGGATATTCACGATAAAATCCTGGAGAAGCGCATTCGAGGCGAACGTCTCACATTGGAGGACGGCGTCCGGCTTTATACTTGTGATCTTCTCGCGCTTGGGAAGGCCGCCCAGGCGGTTACGCCGAGGCTTTTCCGGGATGCCGTGACTTTCGTGGTGGACCGCAACATCAGTTACACCAATGTCTGCACGATCGGTTGCGAATTTTGTGCGTTCCATTGCGTGCCGGGAGCTTCCGGGGCGTATATCCTTTCCAAGGAACAGATCCTCGCTAAAGTACAGGAGCTTTCGGATCTTGGCGGAACGCAGGTCCTGATCCAGGGCGGTATCCATCCCGATCTCCGGTTTGACTACTATCTGGATATCGTTTGCGCGATCCGTGAGAAATTTTCCAAGATCCATATCCATTCTTTTTCTGCCATTGAAATGGACGTGCTTTCACAAAGATCGGGTATCCCTTTGCCGGATCTTTTCCGGAGGTTCAAAGAGGCGGGGCTGAATTCGCTTCCCGGCGGCGGGGCGGAGATCCTCGTGGAACGGGTCCGTAAATTGATCAGTCCCAGGAAGATATCTTCCGATCGTTGGCTCGAAGTGATGAAGACCGCGCATGAAGCCGGTTTCAAAACGACTGCCACGATGGTGTTTGGGCATCTTGAAACAAAGGAGGAAAGGATCGAACATTTGATCCGGCTTCGCGAGTTGCAGGACCTGACGCACGGGTTCCGCGCGTTTATCCCGTGGAGTTTCATGAACTTTGAGCCGAATGCAGCACCCGGTGTCGGACCTCGGAAACACGAAGGCAGCCTCCGAGTGTTGGCGGGGGTGAGGTCTGCGGGAGGGGATGATTACCTGAAAACCGTCGCGATCTCGCGGCTCATGCTGGATAATTTTGATCACATTCAGAGTGGTTGGCTCACGGAGGGTCTGAAGCTCGGACAGATTGCACTCGCATTCGGCTGCGACGACATGGGCGGCACCTTGTTCGAGGATAAGGTGCTTGAACCTACGGGTATTAAGGTGAATACGCGGCGGGAGGACCTAATCCGTCTTATCCAAGATGCCGGTTTTGTGCCGGTCCAGCGCGACACAAATTACGATGTCGTAAAGAGATTCGAGGAACCATGGCTGGAACGATGATCATTACGCAAGCGTTGGCTGGGGACTCCCTCAGCCGGGTGGAGAAGCTCGCGCAGGAGATATGGCGTGAGCACTATCCCCCGATCGTTGGCGTGGCGCAAGTCGAATACATGCTCAAGAAATTTCAGTCGAAGGAAGCCATTGCGGAGCAGCTTGAGGAAGGGTTTTTCTATTATCTGATTCAGATCGACGGCCAAGAGGAAGGGTATCTTGGGATCCTCCCGAGGGAGGAAAAGAGGGAGCTGTTTTTGAGTAAGATCTACCTTCGTGCGCCGGTCCGCGGGAAAGGTTACGGAGGGAAAGTCATGGCTTTTGCGGTAGGGTTAGCCAGGAAGAAAGGGTTTCGTAAGGTTGTTCTGGCGGTGAACAAGAAAAATATTGCCGCGATCCGGGCGTATGAGGGAATGGGCTTCAAGAACGTTGAATCTGTGACGCAGGATATCGGCGGCGGGTTTTTCCTGGATGACTACCGGATGGAAAAGGGCCTTGTGTCATGACGAAGTCTTACGTGGCACCGGATAAGGATTTTATCTGCAGGACGTTCGATTCGATCAGCCCGCGCTATGACCTTCTGAATCGGATCCTGAGTTTGGGCGCCTCGGACGGTTGGAGACAGAAGGCCAAAGACGTTTTGGAGCGCGAACATCTTCTCTCCGGGGATTCGATCTTGGACCTCGGGGTCGGCACGGGGGATTTCCTTAAGTGCTTTATGGAAGTAAAACCCTGGACGAGGGCCGTGGGCCTGGATTTTTCGACGGCGATGCTCGAACGAGCAAGGATGAAATTACCGCTGCCGGTGGAACTTCAGGCCGGGGATTTCCATGAGCTTTCGTTCCCGGACGCCAGCTTTGATCTGATTCTTTCCGCGTTCACGCTCCGCAGCGTACAGGATATGCCGCGATTCCTTGGCGGGATTTTCCGCGTTCTGAAACCGGGAGGAAGAGTGGCCTTTCTTGAGCTGACCCGGCCCCGGAACTTCCTTCTCAAACTTTTCTTTATCCCGTACGTGAAAATTTACCTGCCGCTTGTGGGGCGTTGGGTTTCCGGGAACGACACCGCCTATCGGTTCCTGTCGGAGTCCGTGCGGCATTTCCAGTCTCCCTCCGTGGTCATGGAGAGGATGGAAAAAGCGGGTTTTTCTGAGCTTTCCACGAAATCCTTTTCTTTTGGGACTGCTACGCTTATTATAGGGCGCAAGTGACGCGGTCCCTGTTATACCGGCGGAAGATTCGGAGAGAAATTTCCTCATGGATGTAGATTCCAAGATTAAAGAAATAGGTCTGCAATTGCCTCTGGCGCCGAAACCCGTAGGGCTTTATCAACCTGTGGTAGTGTCCGGGAAGCTGGCTTTCCTGAGCGGGCAGGTCTCGAAAGACGCGGACGGGAAAGTCCTGGCTGGAAAGGTCGGCAGGGATCTGTCGCTGGAAGAGGGCCAGAAGGCCGCGCGTCTTGCGGCGCTGAATTCGCTTAGCGTTATGAAGCATCTTATCGGGTTCGAAAAGATCGCCCGGGTCGTAAAAATGACCGGTTTTGTTCAGGCTGCGCCGGATTTTTATGAGATCCCGGCCGTTGTGAATGGAGCCTCCGGGCTTTTGGGCGATGTTTTTGGGGAACAGGGGACGCATGCCCGGTCCGCGGTCGGTGTCGCAAGTCTTCCCATGAATGCCGCGGTCGAGATCGAACTGGTGCTTGAGTTGAAATGATAAGAAATGGCTCATTTTAAGAAAAAGAATGTTTCTCCCTCCAAGAAAGAAAGGAAATCATGAAAGGTTTTTTTAAATTCGTTCTCATTTTTGCGGTGATCCTTCTTTTGAGCGCGGTCCTCGCTCCGTTCTTCTATGTCTGGCTGCCGAAATTCCTCGGGCTTTTCGGGTTCGACAAGATCTACAAGTTCGAACGGGTCTTCCAGCGGATCGTGATGATCGGGACGCTTGTGGCCGCCGTTTTGTTTGTTCGTATCCGTAAGGAGACGCTGGTGCGGTTCGGATTACTTTGGAATACGCGGAGCTTGGGTCTTTTTAAAACAGGTTTTTTTACGGGGCTCGTTCTCTTGGGAAGTGTCGGCGCTTTGCGGGTTTATGCGGGGCAGGCGGTTTTCGCGCCGGATTCGTTCCCGTGGGTGGTCTGGGGCGGGAAGATCCTTGCGGCGCTCGCGACGGGGCTTTTGATCGGGATTATGGAGGAGTTCTTTTTTCGCGGATTCGTGTTCCGGTCGCTTCTCAAAACTTTCGGGAACCGTGTGTTTCTGAGCATTCTGGTCACGACGGTTTTTTATTCCCTCATCCATTTCATCGGGATCAAGAAGATCTTTGTGGATCAGACCCCTTCGGTGGTCGATAGTTTTCGCCTAATGACGGCGCCGTTCCTGTCTCTGGCCGCATGGCCGAAGTTCTGGCCGCAGGCGGTGGGGCTGTTCTTTTTTGGGTGGGCTCTGAACACGGCGGCCTACCGGAGCGGGTCGCTTTATGCGTCGATCGGGCTTCACGCGGGTTGTGTTTTTTTTGTCCGGTTGGATGATATTTTTATGAAGCAGCACCAGAAATGGTCGCTTTTCTGGGGCTCCAAGATCCTTTATGACGGGATCCTCGGATGGGGATTCCTGATCCTTATGACGGCGCTTGTGTGGATCCTTCTGAAGCCGTCGGCGAGCGAGGCGCCCAAGGGAAACGTTTGAAGTTATGACCACTTTTAATAAGATCACCCGCGAAAAGATCATCGAATATCTCAAGCATGTCGAAGAGCCGGTCCTGAGAGAGGACATCATCTCACTCGGGATCGTTCGCGAAATTGCGATCGACGGCGAACATGTTTTTCTTCACCTGGAGGCGTCGGAGGATTCTTTGATCCAGACGGCGCTCCGTAGCCGGATCGAGCAAGTCCTCGGTTCCCTTGAAGGCGTTGATGCGGTAACGATCCATTTTTCTTCCCGGGCGCGTTGCGGTGCCGCCGCAGCAGGGGAATCTGCCGCGGTAAAATCTATTCCGGGGGTCAAGTATGTGATCGCCGTGGCGAGCGGGAAGGGCGGTGTCGGGAAATCGACGGTGGCTGTGAATCTCGCGTTCGCTCTCAAAAAGCTTGGAACAAAGGTCGGGCTCATGGACGGGGATATTTACGGGCCGAATATCCCGATCATGCTCGGGATCCCTTCGGAGAAACGGCCGAACGGGACCGCGGACGGAAGGATCCTCCCGGTCGAAGCGCACGGGATGCCGACGATCTCGATCGGTTTTTTTGCGAATCCCGAGCAGCCGGTGATCTGGCGGGGACCGCTTCTTCACAAGACGATCGAACAGTTTCTCCATAAAGTGGATTGGGGGGAGCTGGATTTTCTGGTGGTGGATCTTCCGCCGGGAACGGGGGACATTCAGCTTTCGCTCGCCCAGTGGGTGAATTTGTCCGGGGTCGTGATCGTATCGACTCCGCAGGAAGTGGCGCTTGCCGATGTGCGGAAGGCGGTGAATATGTTCCGCCAGCTTGAGATCCCGATCCTCGGAGTGGTCGAAAATATGACCGGCGCTATTTTTGGCAAAGGCGGTGGCGAGACCATGGCCGGGGTTTTTCAAATCCCGTTCTTGGGGGACATTCCGTTGGAGGCCCGGATCCGCGAGTGCGGAGATTCAGGGCTGCCGGTGGTTCAGGAGGATTCCCAGGGGTTGGTAAGCGGGCGTTTTATCAAGATTGCGGAAGCAGTTCGAAAATCATTGAAATAGGGGACTGGCTCCAGTAAGTGGCGCCTGTTTTCCTCAGGGAGAGCGAATTTATGGCAAAGCAGAAGATGATCGATTCAGAAGAACGGTTTCCAAAACTTGTTGCGGAATTATTGGGTCTTTTGGGCGAGAATCCGAAACGTGAAGGGCTTCAGCGGACGCCAGTCCGTGTGGCCAAATCTCTCCACTATCTGACCGAGGGCTATCAAATGGATCCCAAAGCGATCCTCGCGCATGCGGTTTTCAAAGAGCCCTACGACGAGATGGTGATCGTGAAAGACATCGAGATCTTTTCGCTTTGCGAGCATCACCTTCTGCCATTCTATGGCAAGGCCCATATCGCCTATATCCCCAACGGAAAGATCATCGGTCTTTCGAAGATCCCGCGCCTTGTCGAAGTGTTCTCGCGGCGTCTTCAGGTCCAGGAGCGCCTTACGACCCAGATTGCCGAATGCATGATGGACGCGTTAAAACCGAAGGGCGTCGCGGTTGTGATCGAGGCTTTACATCTATGCATGTCTATGCGGGGTGTTAAAAAGGCCGACGCGTACACGATTACGAGCTCCATGCTTGGGGCCTTCCGCAAAGACGCCCGCTCCCGCAGCGAATTCCTTAGCCTAATCCGGCTAAAAAGGGAAGAGTAAGATTCGCGCAACGTTTCACGAAAAGATCTTTACGCTGCGCGTTGTCCGTTGCGCTGGCAGGGGATTACTTCTGAGAAGTTTCTTCTAGTCTCTTTTCGAGTTCCGCGACTTTTTTCTTGAGGGCGCGGACGTCATCCAACGTTTCGGCGGAGCGGAGCTGCGCACCGAACTGTTTTCTCATTTCTGCGTAAGGACGGGCAGGCTGGCCGAAATAGATCTGTTTACCAGGGACTTTCTTGTTAGAAGGGAACCCCGCGCCGGCGCCGATCATGGCCCAGTCGCCGATCTCCACGTGATCCCCGACCCCGACACTGCCGCCCATCGTGACATGAGAGCCGATCTTGCAACTGCCGGAGATGCCGGTTTGCGCGGAAATGACGGTGTGCGGGCCGATCTGCACGTTGTGCGCGACCTGGACGAGATTGTCGATCTTGCAGCCTCTGCCGATGCGAGTGGAACCGATCGCTGCGCGGTCGATCGTCGAACAGGATCCGATCTCCACGTCATCTTCGATCACAACATTGCCGATCTGGGGGAGCTTTTCGTGTGCGGTCGCGGTTGCGACATAGCCGAACCCGTCCGCGCCAATCACGGAACCCGCGTGGAGGATGACGTTCGCGCCGAGCTCGGTGTCCCGGTAGATCGTTACGTTCGGATGAATGACGCAGTTCGCACCGGTTTTGACATTCTCATCGATAAAAGCGCTCGATCTCACAACCGTTCCGTCGCCGATGACGGAATTTTCTCCGATACAAACGAAGGCCTCAATCGTGACGTTCTGCCCCAATTTCGCGGATTTCGCGACGGAAGCTTGCGGGGAGATCCCAGGGATGAATTTTCGGGGGGGAAAGAGTTCCCGGAGAAGTGCGGCCCACGCCCGTTTGGGATGATCGACCTGGATCAGGACTTTGGAGGATCGCTGGATTTGTTTCGGAACGATCATGCAGGCGATCTCGGAGGTTTCGAGGATCTTGAAGCCTTTTTCGTCCTGGACGAAAGAGAGGTGACCCTTCAGCGGATTTTCGAAATTCGTGATCCCCTCGATCAGGAGCCTTCCGTCCCCGATAACGGTTCCACCGACAAGCTTCGCGAATTCTTCAACGGTTTTTTTCGTCATGGATCAGCTCTGAGGCGGTTCGGAGGGTTCGGTCGATCCCTGCTGGACGGCGAGATAATCCTTGAAACCGGAATTTTTATTCAGCTCGTCGGTCCACTTCATGAATACTTCTTTTTGCTTCGCGAAAGCTTCTGCTTCCGCCTTTTTGTCGACGGGCTTGCCGGCTTCAGGGACCGCAGGGGCAGGAATCTTGCCCTGGAGCAATTTCTGGATCCGGATGAATTCCCGCAGGCCTTCTTCGAATTCGCGAGGGGACATCTGCAGGGCCCGGGTCAACCAGACCTTATATTGTTCCGGGGTCGGGTTGATGAGCCCCTGCTGATTAAGGATGTTTGAGATCTCTCCGCGGACCTCTTCATCGGTCACCTTGAGGCCTTCGCGTTGGGCTTCCCGGGAATAAACGATGTTCTGCCAGGTGTAGTTGCGGAGAAGGTCGGGGTCTTTCACCGGTTCCTTCGAAGGCATGAAGATTTGGGTGGCGCGGTAAAACCGGTTGAATTCCTGGAAGGTGACGATCTTGCCGAAGACCTCGCCGGCAAAGCGGCCCTCTTTTTTCATCGCGCTGATCGAATAGCCGCCCCAAAGGACAAAAGAGACGACGACGATCCAGATAATGACTTTGGTATATTTGCGGAAAATCTTCAGCATGATGGCGGATAATGTAGCACACCTGCTCGTAAAAGCACAAGCAAGAAGGGCGCGTCGGGCAACGCGCAACGGAAAAAAGGACTCGCTGTGCGTTGCGCGTTGAGCTGTTTTCGTGCGTTGACAAGAAAAAGACGCTTTAGTATGATACCGCAAATGGGACACGAAACATTATCCATCCAGCATATTTCAAGGGCGCAAGGGAACGCAGCGAGCGTTCGTCTTTGCGCCTTTTTTCATTTCAGCCATCACCACCTAAGGAGGATCCACCATGTCAGTTTTTATCGGTAAAGACCGCAAGGCCCGTCGCGCTTATGGATTTGATGAGATCGCGTTGGTGCCGGGAGATGTTACGATCAATCCCGAGGAAGTCGATATCCGGATGCCTTTGGGGAAGATGACCCTTCCGATTCCGTTCCTGGCGTCGGCCATGGACGGCGTTGTCGATCCGAAATTTGCGATCGCGATGGGAAAGCTCGGCGGTTTGGCCGTACTCAATCTCGAGGGGATCTATACCCGCTACGATGATTATGAGGCGATCCTGGATGAAATCTCCAAAACGACGCCGGAGAAAGCGACGCAACTGGTCCAGAAACTTTATGTAAAACCCATCAGCGAAAAGTTGATCGTGAAGCGCGTCCGGGAGATCAAAAAGGCAAAAGTGCTTTGCGCCGTGAGTGCGATCCCGCAAAGGGCCGAACGTTTCGGCAAGATCGTGGAAGAGGCGGGGGCCGATATCCTTGTCGTTCAGTCCACGGTGACGACCGTTCGCCACATCTCCAAGGCCTATCAGGTCGTGGATTTTTCGAAACTTTGCAAAAAAACGAAGATTCCCGTGATTCTCGGCAATTGCGTGACCTACAAGGTCGCTCTCGAACTTGCCGAAACCGGTTGCGCGGGTCTTCTCGTCGGGATCGGTCCCGGATCCGCTTGTACGACCCGTGGGGTTCTCGGGATCGGTGTGCCGCAGGTGACCGCGATCGCCGATTGTGCCGCGGCGCGCGAACACTACCATAAAAAAACAGGAAAGTACGTTTCCATTATCGCCGACGGCGGGATGTCCACAGGCGGCGATATTTGTAAATCGATCGCTTCCGGTGCGGACGGTGTGATGGTCGGTTCCGCGTTTGCCAGGACCAAAGAGGCGCCCGGCCGCGGTTTTCACTGGGGGATGGCGACGCCGCATGCGAATCTTCCTCGCGGGACGCGTATTCACGTCGGGACGACCGGTTCGCTCGAAGAGATCCTTTACGGTCCCGCACGGCTCGATGATGGGACACAGAACCTTGTCGGGGCGCTCAAGACTTCGATGGGGAATGTTGGCGCGAAAAACATCCGGGAGATGCAGTTGACCGAGATCGTGATCGCTCCGGCCATCAAGACCGAAGGAAAACTTTTTCAGTCCGCACAAAAACTCGGAATGTGTAAATAACGAACAACGGTCGACGCTCAACGCGCAGCGGAAAGGCTTTTGCATTGCGTGTTGAGCGTTGTGCGTTGTATCAGGATCATTCATGGACCAAACCATTGTTGTATTGGATTTCGGATCGCAGTACACACAGCTCATTGCCCGTCGCGTTCGTGAGAACAAGGTCTTTTCGAAGGTGTATCCCTTTAGCGTGCCGTTCGAGAAGGTGATGGCCGAGAAGCCCAAGGGGATCATTTTTTCGGGTTCTCCGGCCAATGTGTACGGCAAGGGAGCTCCGATCCCGGACCGCCGGTTCTTCTATTGCGGCGTTCCTATCCTCGGGATCTGCTATGGCATGCAACTCCTTTCCCACAAGCTCGGTGGCCGGGTCCATAAATCCAAAAAACGCGAGTACGGTTTTTCAACGCTCCATATTTCCAAGCGTGAAAGTCCGCTTTTCAAGGGGGTCGCAAGGAAATTGACCTGCTGGATGAGCCACGGCGACAAGCTCGATAAGATCCCGGATGGTTTTGAACGGCTGGCTTATACGGAGAATGCGCCGTTCGCCGCGATGGGTGACCCCAAGCGAAAGATCTATGCGATCCAGTTCCACGCCGAGGTCGTTCATACCGAACAAGGCTCCCGCATCCTCAAAAATTTTCTGGTAGGCGTTTGCGGGTGCCGGCAGAACTGGACTCCGAAATCTTTCATCAAGGAAAGCATCCGGAAGATCCGCGAGCAGGTTGGCCGCGATCGCGTGGTGCTCGGGCTTTCCGGTGGAGTGGATTCTTCGGTGGCTGCGGTTCTTCTCCACAAGGCTATCGGCAAAAAACTCAACTGTATCTTTGTCGACAACGGGTTATTGCGTTATAAAGAGGCGGACAAAGTTGAGACTACCTTCCGCGGGCATTTCAAGATGAACCTCAAGGTCGTGGATGCCGAGAAGATCTTTCTTGACCGGCTTAAAAAAGTGATCGATCCGGAGAAAAAACGCAAGATCATCGGAAAGACGTTCATCGATGTTTTTCAGAAAGAAGCCAACAGCCTCGGCAAGGTACCGTTCCTCGCTCAGGGGACGCTTTACCCGGACGTGATCGAATCGGTTTCCTACTTTGGCGGACCGACCAGCATGATCAAAAGTCATCACAATGTCGGCGGGCTTCCGAAGGATATGAAATTTAAACTCGTCGAACCGTTGAAAGAACTTTTCAAAGATGAAGTTCGCGCGGTCGGTTACGCGCTCGGGATCGACAAGGATATCGTTGGTCGGCAACCGTTTCCCGGGCCGGGGCTTGCGGTGAGGATTCTCGGAGAGGTCCGCAAGGACCGTTGCGATCTTCTCCGCAAGGCGGATTGGATTGTGGTCGATGAGATCAAGAAAGCCGGTTACTATGACAAGGTATGGCAATCGTTCGCGGTCCTGCTTCCCGTCCAGAGTGTTGGCGTGATGGGGGACGAGCGGACCTACGAGAACGCCGTGGCGGTCCGCGCCGTGACGTCCCTTGACGGCATGACGGCCGACTGGGCGAAATTGCCCCCGGAACTTCTCGGCCGTATCTCGAACCGCATTATCAATGAAGTCCGCGGTATCAACCGCGTCTGTTACGACATCTCCTCGAAGCCTCCCGCGACGATCGAGTGGGAATAATAATCAATTCAAAAGTTAAAAAGCAAAATTCAAAAGCAAAACGAAAAACTCAAAGAGACGCGTTTCTTGTAATGTCGCGAAGCGACTCCGTAATTTTTATTTTTGAATTTTGAGATTTGAGCTCAATGTCCCATAGCGATTTCGTCCATCTCCACTGTCACACCGAGTACAGCCTTCTTGACGCGACCTGCAAGATCCATGCGCTGATGGTCCGTAGCAAGGAACTGCGATTTCCTTCACTTGCCATGACCGATAATGGCAACCTTTTCGGTGCGATCCAGTTCTATTCCCAGGCCATGAAAGAGGGGATCAAACCGATCATCGGTATGGGGACGTATGTTGCCCCCGGGTCCCGGCTCGAAAAGCAAGCCCACGGGATCAAGGAAGCGTCCTTCCATCTTACGCTTCTGGCCGCGAATGAAAAAGGCTACCGGAATCTCATGAAGCTCGCGAGCATCGGCTACGTTGAAGGTTTCTATTACCGCCCGCGCATCGATAAAGAAATCCTCAAAGAACATTCCGAAGGGTTGATCGGGTTGAGCGGCGGCCTCAAAGGGGAAATTCCTTATTACCTTTATCACGACCAGCCGCACGACGCCCGGAAAGTCCTGCGGGAATACAGCGAGATCTTCGGCAAGGACCGGTTCTTCCTCGAAGTAATGGATCACGGGCTCGATGTGGAGAAAAAAGTCATTGAAGGTTCGCTCGCGCTCGGCAAGGAACTCAAGGTCGGGCTTGTGGCCACCAACGATGTCCATTATATCCATCAGAACGAGGCGATGGCCCACGATGCGCTGATCTGCATCGGGACCGGATCACAGATCGCCGAGCCGAACCGCATGCGGTATCAGGGCGACCAGTATTACCTCCGGTCCGCCGAAGAAATGCAGCGGATCTTCCGGGGCGTCCCGGAGGCGCTCAAGAACACTATCGCGATCTCAGAGCGCTGCAACCTCGAGCTGGATTTTCACAAGATCTTCCTGCCGCAATTCCCGCCGCCGCAGGGGAAGACCCAAACGCAATACCTGGAAGAGCTTTGCTTCGAAAATCTGAACCGGAGATTTCCGGAAGGGATCCCCAAGGATTACGAGGCCCGGCTCCGTCTCGAGATCGCACTGATCGCCAAGATGGGCTATATCAGTTATTTTCTTATCGTGTGGGATTTTATCCGTTTCTCCCGGGAAAAGAACATTCCCGTCGGCCCGGGCCGCGGTTCTGCGGCGGGAAGTCTGGTCGCCTATGCGCTCCACATCACGGACATCGATCCTCTCAAGCACCACCTTTATTTCGAGCGGTTCCTTAACCCCGACCGCGTCAGCATGCCTGATATCGACATCGATTTCTGCTATGAACGCCGCGACGAGGTCATCGATTATGTGAAGCGCAAGTACGGCACACAAAATGTCGCGCAGATCATCACGTTCGGGACGATGAAGGCCAAGGCTGTCGTGCGTGACGTGGGGCGCGTCATGGGGCTCACGTACGGTGAGGCGGACAGTATTGCCAAGGCGATCCCCAACGAACTCGGTATCACGATCGATCAGGCCCTGGAAAAAGAGCCGGCGCTTAAAGAGCTGGTTGTGAAGGATTCCCGCATCGCGCAGCTGATCGAGACCTCGAAAGCTCTCGAAGGTCTTTCCCGCCATGCTTCGATCCATGCCGCCGGTGTTGTGATCTCGGACGTGCACCTGACGGAACACGTGCCTCTGTTCAAAACGGAGGACCAGATCTGTACGCAGTTCACGATGAAAGATCTCGAAAAGATCGGTCTTCTCAAGATGGACTTCCTCGGCCTTAAGACGCTTACGGTGATCGATGAGGCGGTTAAGATCGTGAAGAAAATGCGCGGCACGGCGGTTGATATCCACAATCTTCCGGAGGACGATCCGAAAACTTACGAGATGCTCGCAAAAGGCGATGCTATCGGGATCTTCCAGCTTGAAAGTTCGGGGATGCGGGACCTTCTAAAAAAAATGAAACCGAGCCGTTTCGAGCATCTTGTGGCGCTTTTGGCGCTTTACCGGCCGGGGCCGCTGGGCAGCGGCATGGTGGACGATTTTATCAAGCGAATGCACAATCCCAAGCTCATCCAGTACGATCATCCTGCGCTTGAGCCGAGCCTCAAGGAAACGTATGGCGTTATTCTTTATCAGGAGCAGGTGATGCGGATCGTCAGCGATCTCGCGGGCTTCACGCTCGCCCAGGCCGATTCGCTTCGCCGCGCGATCGGGAAAAAGATCCCGGAAGTCATGGCCAAGGAAAAGAAGGCTTTTATGGACGGCGCCCTGAAGCGCGGCGCTAAGGAAAAGATCGCCGAAAAGATCTGGGACCAGATCGATTACTTTTCCGGGTACGGGTTCAATAAATCCCATTCGACGGCCTACGCCGCGGTCTCGTACCAGACGGCTTATCTTAAAGCCCACTATCCGGTGGAGTTTATGACGGCGTTGCTCACTTCGGAAATGGGCAACACCGATAAGGTGGTGCAGTACATCGAGGCTTCGAAAAAAATGGAGATCAATGTTCTGCCGCCCGCCGTGAACGAAAGTTTTTCCGATTTCACCTGTGTCGGAAATCACATCCGGTTCGGGCTTGCGGCCATCAAGAACGTGGGTTCCACGGCCATCGAGTCGATCATCGCGACGCGGATGAAGGACGGCCCTTTTAAATCGCTCTTTGATTTTGTCCAGCGTGTCGATCTTCGGACCTGTAACCGGAAAGTTCTGGAAAGTCTTATCAAATGCGGTGCTTTCGACGAATGGAAACTTCATCGTTCCCAGTTTATGGCCATGCTCGATCCGGTCTTGGACATGGGCGCGAACCTTCAGAAGGACCGGAGCCGCGGTCAGCTTTCTTTTTTCGAAAGCGGGGGAGCCCAGGAGACGTTCCACGATCAGCAGGCGAGCGTGCCGGATATTCCGGAGTGGCCTGAAAGCCAGAAGCTGGCCTACGAGCGTGAACTGATCGGATTTTATGTCTCCTCCCATCCGCTTGCGCCTTTTACGACGATTCTCAAAAATTACGCGACCGCTTCGACGGAAACGCTCTCTGAATTCAATCATCAGGCCGAAGTCACCATCGGCGGGATCATCGATAGTCTCAAGGAGATCTTGACGAAGAAGGGCGATAAGATGGCTTTTGTGACGCTTCAGGACCTGAGCGGTTCCTGTGAAGTAGTCGTGTTCCCGAGCGTTTACAAGGCGGCGCTCGCCCAGATCCAGAAGGATTCCCTTGTTTTTGTCCGCGGCAAAGTGGATGCGCGCGACGACACGCCGAAGATCCTTGCGGACGAAGTGGTCCCTCTCGAAGAGGTTCCCAAACGCTTCACGAGGATGATCGCGATCAATCTCAAGACTGCCGGTCTCGGCCCCGAAGTGCTCAAGGAGGTCCGTAAGATCCTCTTTCGTCACAAAGGGACGACCCCTGTTTATTTCACCCTCCAGGACCCCAAAGGCGGCCGGACTATCATCGATTCAGGTGAGAATCTGAAAGTGACCACCTCCGATGCGTTGTTCAAGGAATTAGAAGCGCTATTGGGGGAAGACTGCGTTAAGATTCGCGCATAGATCCGACTGTTTTTTGAAGTGGTTTCATGAGTTTTTTATTCCCGCCGCTGCTTTTGCACGAAATAGCTGTTTTTATCAATTTATAACAACCTGAAAAATTCGGACGGCAACGGTGTCTGTGGATGCGGAAAAGAGTTCTGTTCGCGAAAGCAAAAAGCGAGAAAAGCGAAACTTCTGTGACGGCGCTGCTTTGGGCTATTTCTGGAGGAGAAGCGATCCATTTCGACGGCGTAAAAAAAGATGGCGAATTCTGGACTGTTGAGGAAGCCTTCTCGGTTCTCTCGAGCAGACTTATAAAAACAACCTAGAGATTGCCATAGCCGCTTAAATGGGGCTCCTGAGGACGAAATGATCGACGTGGGTGATCGTTGCTTGATTTCCCAATAGAAATTTTCAAAAATTCCTGTCTAAAATCCCTGTTTTCTTTAACTCCCTGTAACAATTGAAGTTACAACTTAAATTGCTTGACAGTGCTCTGATGTTTTGATATTTTCTTGCATCTTCAAACAGGATAAGCAGTTGGGTAATAGTGGAGTTGCTTTTTCGATATAAGGAGGTGGAGACTTGACTAAAAAAGATATCGTGATGAAAGTCTCGAACGAAACCAATCTCACCCAGATCGATGTCAAAAAGATCGTCCAAAAGACTCTGGATGTTATTTCCGAAAGCCTACAGCGCGGCGAGACCGTGGAACTTCGCAACTTCGGTGTGTTCAAGGTGAAGAACCGGCGCGGTCGTTTAGGACGCAATCCCAGGACGGGCGAGGAAGTAACGGTTCCGGAAAAGAAGGTTGTTGTTTTTAAACCGGGCCTTATTTTAAAGATTAAGGTGAAATAGGTTTTAAAGAAGGGCGTGCCTGTGTTTTTCCGGCACAGGGTTGTTTGTTGAGCGGAAGTTTGAAATAGATGTTCAAGGAGGGCGGTATGGCAGACAAGGGCAAAGTGAAGTGGTTTTCCAATGTGAAAGGTTTCGGGTTTCTCCGCAAGGAAGGCGAGGAACGTGATATTTTTATTCACTATTCCGCGATCCAGGGCGAAGGCTATAAACGTCTGAATCCGGATGAAGAGGTCGAGTTCGATATCGTCCAGGGTGAAAAGGGACCGCAGGCCCAGAACGTTCTTCGCACTAAAAAGCCGAAGGAAGAAGGCGCGGCCCAGGGCGGGGGTTCGGGCGATAAGAAAGACGATAAGAAAAAAGGCGACGATAAGGGTAAAAAATAGGACCTTTTTCAAGATTTTATTCATTTGCAGCATGAAGATCCGGGACCCGTTGGCTTTCTCGCCAACGGGTCTTGTTTTTCCCGGGGATCTTGGGGGAATTCGAAAGAATTTATGCCGGAAAAAAAACAGAACAGAAAATTAAGAAGATTTTTCACCGCCGTCCCGCTTGGGGAGCTTGGTCAGGAACTGTGGCTGGAGCCCTCCGAGACGCAGCATCTCCGGGACAGCATTCGCCTGAAAGCCGGGGATACGTGCCTCGTGACGGATGGGGAGGGCCATGAGGCCACGGCCATGATCCATGAGTTTGTGAAGGACGGCCGGGTCCGTCTTGAGGTGACCCATTTTACCGGGGAGACGGCGGTCGAGGGGACCGGCATTTTCCTTCGGGTGATGCCCGTTCTTTTGAGGAAGGGAAAGACGGATCTTCTCGTGGAGAAAGCCCAGGAGCTCGGGGTGGGGGAGTTCCGACCGCTTTTTTCGGACCGTTGTGAGATCAAGATCGGGGACGAGAAGGTCGGCAAGGTGACGGAGCGTTGGTGCCGTATCGCGCGCGAAGCCAGCAAACAGTCTGGGGCCCTGAATATCATGCGGATTAAAGAGCCGGTTCCTCTCAAAACCGCGGTGGAACTGATTCCCGAAGGAGAACCTCTTGCGATCTTCCATCCCGGGCCGGGTGCGCTATATTTTTCCGAATGGATTTCCGGGCTTAGGCCGCTCAAGGACAGGATGACCGCCCTGAATATCATAATCGGGCCTGAAGGCGGATTCTCCGACGATGAGATTGCATGGGTCCGTTGGAAACGAAAGGAAAAGAATTTCTGGGTTGTGGGGCTTGGGGAAGTGCTTTTGCGAGCTGATACCGCTTTTGTCGGGATCGTTGCCGCGCTCCGTTTTTCCGGAATTCTTTCCCCCTCCTGATGTCTTCCGGTCTTTTCCCCACCACGAATGTCCGGTTCTATACGCTCGGTTGCAAGGTCAACCAGTATGAGACCCAGGCGATCCGGGAAGCCATGGAGAAAAAAGGCGCGTGCGATATCGAAGGGCAAAAGGGCGTGCGCTGCGACCTGGTTGTCCTGAATACCTGCACGGTCACCGAAGATTCAGACCGGACGAATCGATACTGGATCCGGCGTCTCCGGCGGGAACATCCCGCCGCGCGGATTGTTGTGACCGGATGTTATGCGGAAAGGAATCGCAAAGAGATCGAGTCGATGGCGGAAGTGGACGCCGTTTTCCCGAACGAGGACAAGGCTGTTCTCGCGGAACGGTTGTTGGGGGGCACTGTTTCCGTTGCCCCTGCGCCCGGATCGTTTTTGCCGTTGTCCGTTTCCCGATCCGAGGGGCATACCCGGGCCTACGTGAAGATCCAGGACGGATGCAATCATGTCTGTAGCTTTTGCAAAGTGACGCTGGTTCGCGGAAGCTCCCGGAGCCGTGCGCTTTCGGAGATCCGCGAAGAAGTTCTCCGGCTCCGCGACGCTGGTTACCGTGAGATCATCCTTACCGGTATTCAACTCGGCGCGTACGGTCTGGACTTCCGGTTTGCCGGCAGCACGATTCGGTTGCGGGATGTCATCGAATCTTGCGCGGAGGTGGACGGGATCGAAAGGGTCCGGTTAGGTTCTATCGAGATTACGGATGTGGGAGCGCCGATCGTGGCGGCTTTCCGGGAGATTCCGAAGTTTTGTCCGCACCTTCATATCCCGCTTCAGAGCGGAGACAACGAAGTCCTTCGCCGGATGAATCGTTCGTATACACGCGAATTTTATCTCGAAACGATCCGGCGGCTACAGGCGCAGGTTCCGGATTTTGCGTTAAGTCTCGATGTGATGGCCGGATTTCCCGGCGAGACAGAGGAGCAGTTTGAAAATAGCGTGGAACTTCTCCGGAGCGTACGGCCGCTCAAAACCCATGTTTTTCCTTACAGCCGTCGCGAGGGGACGCGTGCGGCGGATTGGCCGTGTCTGCCGCCGGCGGTGGTGAAAGATCGCGTCCGGAAGCTGATCGTGCTGGCGGAACGGATCGCGGAAGAGGTTCGCGGAAGCTATTTCGGCAGAACTCTGCGGATTCTTGGCGAGGAAAAAGAAAAAGACGCGGAATTTTCCAACGGCCGCGCGGCAAATTACCTCAAAGTCTTTTTTAAGTACCCACGTCCCGCCCAAGGGTGTATCATAACGCTTCGTTTGGAAAAACTTTACCAGGACGGCGTCTTCGGGACGGCGGTGGATTAAAAGAAGGGGGAGCGCGCATGGATTGGTTGTGGCAATTGATCGATTCTCTCCAGAAGAACGCGGCCTTTGCGGCCCTTCAGCATCTTTCGGCGTTTGATTGGATCGTTCTTTTCGGGGTCCTTTGGGGGTTGGTGCATGGGGGACGCCAGGGGTTCAGTGAAATGTTCGGAAAGACGTTCACGGTTCTTCTCGTCAGCATGCTCGTGATGACCTTTTATCACAGCGCCGCGGATTCCATGCGCGGGATCATTTCTTCGATGCCTCAGGAGATGTCCGAAGCGTTCTCTTTTTTCCTGCTCGGTGTTTTTGTGTGGATCTCAGTGTCCTGGACCGTGAATATTATCGGGAAGTTCTTACGGCTTGAGGTTTCCGGGAGCCTAAAATTCCTCGGGGGCATGGGGCTCGGGGTGGTTTATTTTGTGCTTCTTGCTAGTTTTATTTCCCAATTCCTTTTATTCCTTCCGATCGAAAGTCTCCAGAAAGTTTATAAACCCGGGCAAAGTTTTTCCGGCCAGACGGTCGCGCGGATCGTTCCTCAAATTCATGAGGCGATCGCCCAGCCTTTCGAAAAATCCGTGAAGACGGTCAAGCTTTCGAAATCCTAGCGGACCGATATGAGTTCCGTACCCGGCGCGACGCGTTACGAAGAAAATGTTGTTGAGCAGGTGAGCGCCGCCAACGATATCGTCGAGATCATTTCCCAATACGTTCCCCTGAAACGCTCTGGTCGGCACCTCAAGGCCTGTTGTCCCTTCCACGGAGAAAAGACCCCGTCGTTCATGGTCCAGGCTGAAAAGCAGCTCTTCCATTGTTTCGGGTGCGGCGCGGGCGGTGATGTTTTCAGCTTTCTTATGCGTCACGAGAACATGACCTTTCCGGAGGCGCTGAAATTTCTTGCCGATCGCGCCCACATTACCTTGCCCGAACGCCGGGGTTCCAAGGAAGATTCCGGGATCAAAGAAAAAATGTATGAAGCTTGTCAACGGGCCGCGGAACTTTACCACCAGTTGCTCCTCAAGGAACCGGGTGCGGCGGCGCGGGCGTATCTTGCGAAGCGACAGGTCTCCGACGAGATCATCCGGGAATTTAAACTGGGTTGGGCACCGCAGGAATGGCGGACCCTTTATGATCATCTGAAGAAAAAGGGGTATTCCGAGGAGTTTCTCAAACAGGCGGCGCTCATTCAGCAATCTCCGAAAGGGAACTACTATGATACGTTCCGCGGGCGCCTTATTTTCCCGATCCAAAACCTCCAGAACAAGATCATCGCGTTCGGCGGTCGTTTGATCGGCGATGCCGAAGGCCCTAAGTATCTCAATTCTCCGGAAACTCCGGTCTTTTCCAAACGGCGTGAATTGTTCGGTCTTAACCTTGCCAAGAAATTCATCGATCGCGATTGGCCGAACCTGATCCTGGTCGAAGGCTACATGGATTTCCTCGCGCTTTACCAGCACGGTTTCAAAAACGCGGTCGCGACGCTCGGAACGGCGCTCGGCGAAGACCATGTGCGGTTGATGAAACGTTTTGTGGAGGAGGTGACGGTGGTCTATGACGGCGACAAGGCGGGGGAGGCGGCTTCGCTTCGAGGGCTCGAAATCCTTCTGGAAGGCGGGATGCAGGTCAAGCTCGTGAGTCTTCCTAAAGGTGAAGACCCGGATGATTTTCTGCACAAGCACGGGATCGAAGCTTTCGCAAAACTGCTTAAAGGAGCTAAGGACCTTTTTGATTACAAACTCCATATTCTGATGGAGCGTTATCCCCGGCATGACACATTGGGCCTTACCAAGATCAGCCGCGAGATGTTCGAAACCTTTCTTAAAGTGAAGAACACGGTCGTGCTTTCGGATTATTTCACGCGACTTGCACGGGCACTGAACGTGGATGAGAATTCACTTCGCACCGAATTTGGAAATCTTGGCAAGAAAATGGGTAGCTCGAAAGAACGGCCCAAAGAAAGGGCCGCTGAACCCGTCGCTGCGGAATCTCCGAAGACCGAGTTGCCGGCGGGTGAGGAGTTGATGGTGCTGGTGTTGATGGCCGAGGTGCCGCCTTTTTGTGAGCGTGCCATGGATGCGCTCAAGGAAGAGGATCTCAAGGTCCCTGTGTCCCGGGAGATCTTCCGGTATCTTGGGGAAGCCTATGAGGCGAAGAAAAAAATTTCGGTCTCCACGCTCCTCAATCGTATCCAGGACCTCAAATACCGGGAACAGTTCGTGGCCGTGATGGCCTCCCTCGACGAAACGGCCGAAAGGGAGCGGATCCTGGATGACTGTATCCGGAAGGTTCTCAGGAACCGTATTACCGGACGTCTGGAAGAGTTGCGGCGTCTTATTTCAGCGGCAGAGTTGAAGGGGGACGAGGCCGCGATCCGGGTCTATACGCAGGAATACCAGGAGCTTTACCCTCGTTCGAAAAGTGCGAATTAATTCTTATAAAAAATGGACAATGGTACAATTCAGTGTAAGATTAAAAAATAATCGTATTTAAATTTCTAAGACGGGGGGGGGTTATGATCAAGAAAATTTTTTGGGTGACGTTTATTATGTTAGGGGTCATGCAAACGGTTTCTTTCGCGGCCGTCACAATTGACAACCGCGCTGGAACGTTGAATATCACGCAGCCTGACGGATCTGTTATATCGGTTGGCCCGAACGAACCGCTTCCTGTGATTCAGGATGGCGCCACGGTAGAAGCTGTTAATGGTTCGGTCCAGGTTTCGACCACCGATGGATCCACCGCTAAAGTTGTGATTGGAGGCCAGGTGTTGCAGATTTCGGCTGGTACTACGGTTAACCAAACCAGGGACCCTTCGGGCTCTGTGTCTTTTGAGGTTACATCGGGTCAGGCTATATTGCTTACCACGGATGGCGGGACAGCGACCCTTGGCGTTGGAACCCAGATTCTTCTCAACGGGCCCGTTGAGAATGCTGCCGGACTCAATGTAGTAAAAGGGGAAGTTACGTTTGTCGATGCTTCCGGGAATACGACGACTATTGCAGGAACGCCTTCTGTGGGAGGGTATCAGCCTCCGGCCATTCCTGATACCACGCTTGTGGATACAAGTGTTCAGACCGAAGAAGATTCTCGCGATATCAGCCCTGTAAATACATAAAATCATTTTTCTGAAAATCAAAAAACAAAGGAATGAATGATGACAATAAGTAAGGTGGGTCTTGCGGCGCTGCTCTTGAGCTTGCTGATCCTTCAGCCCGCGTTTGCGGGCGAGTCTTACAAGGAAGAAGGGATCCGTATTGGCGGAAGCGAGTTCAAAGACGTTAAGGGTGTTCGCGTCGGGAAAGCCACCATTAAAACCGGGTTTTCCACCCAGGGCCAGTACGATACCAACGTTTACAGAACCCCCAATAATACCACGAAAGATTACATCTTCACCCTTATGCCCAAAGTTCTCCTAGACCTCCCAATGGGGCTCGATGAGCGTCATCTCCTTCAATTGATGTATGTGGGAGAGGGCGGACTTTATTCCCACCAAACAAAACAGAATTATATGAACAATGAAGGCGCCGCGAATCTGAATTTAAAGCTGCCTTTTGGTTATTTTAATGCGAACGACGATGTAAAGGATACGTCGGACCGGGCCGGGACCGAATTCACGACACTGGTCAAACGTTTTGAAAATCGTGCGGCGACTACGATAGGCGTTGAAATGAACAAGTTCACCTTTGAGGGGGGCTTCTCCAATTTCGTCGAACGGTACATGAAAACGCAGTATTTGGATCTTGATTATTATCAGAATGTCTACAACGGCACTGTCTATTACCAACTGTTCTCAAAAACCAAGGCTTTGATTGATTACTCTTATGGCCAGATCGAATACTGGAACAATCGTCCGCGCAGCGGGCATTTCAACCAAGTTGTGGGCGGTTTAAAAGGCGACCTTACCGGAAAAACCGTTGGAATCGCCAAGACCGGTTTTCAGATAAGAGACTATACTTCCGGAAAAGGTTACGCCGGATTTATTGGCGAGCTCGGGACGATTACCAAGTTTTCCGAACGTACGGATTTGACTCTCAAATACAACACCACTCCCATGGAATCTACTTTTTCTAATGACAACTATTACATCATGAACTCCCTCAACGCCAAGTTGGAACAGAAACTGATGCGCAATTTTAGTTTTTGGGTGAGGCCCGCAATATCGCGCAATATCTATCCCCAGGTCAATTCCGCCTATGATGTGAAGCGCAGGGACTGGCTCGTCAGTGCCGAGACATGGCTACAGTATAAGGTCAAGGACTGGGGTAAGGTAGGTGTTGGGTATGAGTACCAGCGACGCAGTTCGAATATCAGCCATGAGTCCTATGGCGATAACCTTGTTTCCACGCGTGTTGACCTCTTTTTCTAGTTTCAATCGGTCCTTTCAAGGCAAGGCTGTCCCCGGGTGCTTTTTTTGCCTTTTCATGGTAGCGGTTTTTTTTGGGGGGGCAGCGACAACTGCTTTTGCGGTAGAGGAAGTGGCTGCCGAATCCTTGACGTCGTCCCAGTCCTCTGAATATCAGATCGGTCCCGAAAATGCCCTCCAGATCGATGTCTATTACGGTAAAAACGAAAACATTTCTCAAAAAGTCCGGGTATCTTCCGCCGGCGCTATCAACTATCCGCTCGTGGGTGAAGTTCAGGTGGTTGGTCTGACCGTCGCGCAGCTTCAGGAAAAATTAAGAGAGCTTCTTGAAAAAGACTATCTTGTAAATCCCCAGGTTACCGTTTTCATTGAGGAGTACAGCACGGTTTCGATCATGGGTGAAGTCAAAAAGCCGGGGGTCTATCCGATCAAAGGCCGCCTGACTGTGGTGGAGTTGATCTCCCTAGCGGAAGGCTTCAGCAAGATTGCGTCACCGAATAAGGTCAAAGTGATCCATACTCTCCCAGACGGAACTCGAGAAGAGGTGGTGGTCAAGGTTCGGGACATTATGAATAAGCATGCCGGGGATAAAGACAATGTAACGCTCCGCTCGGGCGATGTTGTGATTGTTCCGGAAAGCCTTCTTTAAGGGAGTTTCATGATGCGGGAAAACGGTAGACAACACGTTGTTACGGATGCCGAGGAGATTGATCTACACGATGTCTTTAGCAAGCTGATGAAACGTCGTCAAACAATTCTCTCTGCGGTTGGCATTTGCGTGGTGGTAGCGCTTATATATTCATTTACGGCCCAACCCATCTATAGTGCCACGAGCCGTATCCTTGTGGAAGGCAAACCGCCCAAGATTGTGAAGGTGGAAGATACCGTTCTCCCAGATTACACCGACCGCATCAGTTTTTTTAATTCCCAGATTGAAATTCTTAATAGTCGCACGGTCGCTGTCCTCGTTATCAAAGAACTTGGGAAGTACGAGCCCTGGAACCGTCGGTTCAAGCCTGCGGACAGGCTCAAAACGATCACCGAGAGCGAGCGCGTTGATTCTCTCAAAAAACATGTCAAAGTCTCTCCCGTGCGCATGGCCCAGGTTATCAAAGTGGCCGTGGAGGATCCGGATCCGGTTTTGGCTGCAAGGATCGCCAACGGATGGATGAAAGCCTACGCTCTTTTCTCGTCGCAGGACCAGTTGGTCCAGCGACGCAGTGAACTTGAGGCGGATTTGGGTCAGCAGCTGAAATATCTGAAAGAAAAACATCCGGTCATTGTGGGGTTGAAGGGGGAGATCGCTTCGATAAATAAAAAAATCGCGGAGGAAATTCAGCAGGAAGGCAATCCGGGGGATGTGTTGGCGCGCAATAATGACACAACGAACGTGAAGGTTTTGGATTATGCGGAAGTGCCGATCAAACCCGAACGGCCGCGCAAGGCGCTGAATGTGGCGTTATCTCTGGTGTTTGGTTTTTTTCTTGGGGCCGGTCTGGTTTTCCTATTTGAATCTTTGGATCAGACCTTCAAGTCAGTGGCGGATATGGAAGCAGCTCTGAAACTTCTGTGCCTGGTTCCTATCCCGTGTTATGGAGGAGACAAAGAACACCCAGATGCGGTTCCTGAATTTGTGGCAGACCGATCTCGGCATTCCTTGATGGCGGAAGCGCTTCGAAGTCTGCGTACTGGGATCATTTATAGCAATCCCGATCTTTCAAAAAAGACCTTTGTCGTAACGAGTTCTACCCCGTCGGAAGGAAAAACCACGGTAGCGATCAATTTGGCGACGGTTTTTGCTCAGGCGGAAGAAAAAGTCCTTCTCGTGGACACCGATCTTCGCAAACCGCGTCTTCACAGCATTTTTAAATTGGATCGCACCAATGGCGTGATCGATATTCTCGCGTTCGGCAAGGATGACATTCATTCGTTTATTCACAAAACCGCGATTAAAGGCCTGGATGTGCTCACCTGCGGGGAAGTGCCGCTCAATCCGTCCGAGCTTTTGGGCTCCAAGAAGATGGAGGAGCTGATCGCAAAACTATCGGCAATGTATGACCGGATTATTTTTGATACGCCGCCGATCTTGGCCGCGACGGATGCGGTTGTTCTTTCGACTAAGGTAGATGCGACCATCCTGGTCGTGAAGTCTGGCTCGACGCATCGTCAGGCCGCGCAGCGTAGCGCGGAAGCGCTTGATTCCGTTCACGCGCATGTATTAGGCGCCGTGCTTAACATGGTGAACCCCGATCAGCAAGGGCCTTATTACTACTATTATCATTACGGCCAGAATACCACCAAGAAAAGCGCCAAGTCTTCCAAGTTGCCGGGTCTTATTACAAAAACCGACTCCAACGCTTGAAGCGTCTTATGTTGCTGCCGCTGGCAGACGGACTCTTGTTTTTAGCTCTTCTAACAGCCCCTTTGCTTTATGGAGCTGTACATTGGTTGTCTCTGCTGTATCTCGCCTTTTTTTCCGTCCTCATATTTAATCTGATCAATTTAGAGCGTCCCGAAGCTTTGACCCCATTGTATCGTTGTCCATGGACATGGTTGGGACTCGGTCTCTTAGTAAGCGTTATTTTTCAGCTGATCCCGTTGCCGGCGGAAATAATCCGGAATATTTCTCCGTCGACCTTCCGGTTTTATGCAATGTATCTCCCAGGAGGTCTGGGTGAGGGCAAACACTTTACTTTGTCAGTTTCTCCCTCGGATACGGTGCGTGGGTTGATCCAACTCCTGACTTACGGTCTTTTCTTCTTAGCCGTTCTGATGCGGCTTGTTCCGGATACTTCCGGAAAAGAAGCGGCTCACTCGGTGAGTCTTCAAAAGTCTGAATTCCTGAAGCTGGGCTGTTTGACAGGTGTTCTTTCGCTTTTGTTCCATAGTCTTTATGACTTTAACCTTCACATCCCGGCCAACGGCGTTTATTTTGTCGTGCTCCTGGCGCTGGGTGCGGGGGCAGTGGATAAGGTCTACGACCACGCTTTTTTTCGGCGGATGGTGGGTTTTTTAATAACGGTCGGTTTTCTGATCGCTCTTTTTGCGATCGTCCAGAAATTTAGTTACAACGGCCAGATTTTTTGGATCGGCCTGACGGCCCCCAATCCGGTCGGGCCTTACTACAATTATGACCATTATGCCGGGTTCATGGAACTTTGTGGGGCGGTTGCGATCTCAATGGCTGTGGCGAACATTGTCCACACCTCTTTTTTTTATCGTAAAGGTCTGGTCGAAAAAATTCTTTGGTTTTCGACCAAAGAAGCCAATAAAGCCGTGCGGTATCTTCTTATGTCTGCGGTGATGGTCGCAACGATTTTTATGTCTACCTCTCGCGGAGGTATTATGAGTTTCATCCTCAGTCAGATCATTTTTTTTGCGATTGTTTTTTGGGCGATCGGCCGTTCGCGTAAAGGAAAACGGTTGATCGGGGTTCTTGTGGCCGTTGTTTTTCTAGCAGGGGTGGTGGTGGTTTGGCTCGGCCCCGAAGCTTTTTTAAAGCGGTTTCATATGACCTCGATCGATAAAATTTTTAAAATCGAAGGGCCCGACGCTTATCGCATCCAGTTCTACCAGGGAACGGCGAAGGTGATCAGGGATTTCCCGATCCTCGGAACCGGACTTGGCACCTTTGGGACGAATTTTACGCGCTATCGCCAATTTGATTTTCGGGGAGGGACGGATTATTTGCGCTACACGCACAACGATTATTTGCAGCTCGTTTCAGAGACCGGGATTCCCGGGCTTCTTTTTTTGATCGGATTCATGATCTTCTATCTTGCGGCGATACTTCGCGTAGCGAGGAAGCTCGAATGAGAACCTTTGTTATGGGGGATATCCACGGTGCGCACAAAGCATTTTTGCAATGTCTTGAACGTTCGGGTTTTGACCGGGCGAAGGATTGGCTTATTGTCCTGGGGGATGTTTGCGATGTGTATCCGGAAGTTCGGCAGTGTATTGACGAATTGATCAGTCTTAAACACTGCGATTACGTTATCGGCAACCATGATCTTTGGACCCTTGATTGGGCGATTCGTGGGCTGAAGCCCGACCTTTGGCTTGAACAGGGCGGAGATCAAACGATCCTTTCTTATGGCGGCGATCTGATGTTGCCAAAACATGTGGATTTCTTGAACAAAGCGCATTCTTGTCTTGAAGTAAATGGTTGCGCTTATGTTCATGCAGGGTTTGATCCGAACCAGCCTTTAAAAACACAGAGCCTAAAGGTTTTGGCTTGGGACCGGGATCTTTTGCGCCGGGCTTGGGAAGAAAAAAAAGCCGGTCGCAATCACCCGATCGGATGTTATAGAGAGATTTTTCTTGGTCACACCCCATCCTGTGTTTTTCTTGAGGGAACTTTTCCTCTGCATCTGTGTAATGTTTGGGCTATGGACACGGGAGCTGGTTGGAATGGACCACTGACCATCATGGATGTGGCTTCCAAAGAATATTGGCAGTCCGATCCAACGTCAGCGCTTTACGACGGCATGGGACGGTCCAAGAGGGGAGATTAAATGCGCATTCCAGTGGTGATCCTAAGTTTCTGTTTTATCGTGTTTCTTGCCTGTGCGGGAGGGGCTGAGCTTGTTTTTAAAAAGGGCATGGCCGATAAGGACCCGGAATTACTTAAGATTGCTCAAAATCTTAACCCTCTTGTTTCTGTATATTTTTATGAAGATTATCGCCTGACGGGGAATTTAAAGACGCTTCTTCATGCCGTACGACGGGAGCCTACGAAGCCGGCTTATCACATGTATTATGGTCTGGCGCTTCTGAAGCAAAAGACGCGAACCCGCGCAAGCGATCGGGAAGCCGTGATTGAGATATGTCAGGCTGCCTGTCTTAAACCTTATAGTGCGCAATACCAGTCTATCTGCGAGCAGTATAAAAAACTCATTCGATAACCGTTCGGATTTTCGACGAAGTGATTTGATGAGAGAAGCTATCATGGGGTAGCGCAGATGCAGCTAGATCCAAAAGCCATAAAAAGTATTTTGAAAAAAGACGATCCTGTCGTGTTGGAGCTCGGGGCGCATACGGGATTGGACACGCGGCGTTTTTTAAACGAATTTTCAAAAATTATAATTTATTGTTTTGAGCCCGATCCAAGATGCATTAAAGCCTTTAAGAATTTGATCAAAGATAAAAGAGCCGTGCTGATTGAAGCTGCAGTTTCGAACAGAGATGGTTGGGCTATGCTCAATATGTCGTCGGGGTGGCCGTCGGATAATATCTTGCGCCACTTTAAATTTCTCGGGTTAAATAAGCTTTATATATCGATGATGGGGAAGCAATGGAATTATTCATCATCCATAAAAACAGTTATATCCAATGCGACGGATCATCCCTGGCTGATTTTTCCGAGCAAGGTGAAGGTTCAAACAATTCAGCTTGATTTATGGATCAAAAAAAATGGTATTTCGGCCGTCGATTTTATTTGGTCGGATGTCCAGGGGGCGGAAAAGGATGTGTTTGAAGGCGCCGCTGAAACTTTGAAAATATGTAAATATTTTTATACGGAATACGGCGAAGTGTCGACTTATCCCGAGGCCTTGACCCGTGAGCAGATCGTCGATTTTTTTGAAAGAAATAACTATGTCCTGGTGCCGGAATATTCATCCGAAAATAAAATAGGCAATTTGCTCTTTAGAAATATGAGATTATAAGCGTCTCATGCGTATCGAGTAAGAAACAAAAGAAGGGATCGGTATGGACAAAAAAAACAAAATTTATGTTGCAGGGCATCGCGGGTTGGTCGGTAGCGCGCTTTGCCGGAGATTGCAGCGGGAGGGATATACCAATATTTTGACGCGCGAACGACGGGATCTTGATTTGACGCGTCAGGCGGAAGTGGAGGCGTTCTTTGAGAAAGAAAGACCTGACTATGTGTTTCTTGCGGCGGCGCGTGTCGGAGGTATTTTGGATAACAGTACCTATATGGCCGATTTTATTTATCAAAATCTTCTGATTGCCGCTAATACCATCGAAGCGAGTTATAAGTTTGGCGTTAAGAAACTATTGAATTTGGGATCGACCTGCATTTATCCAAGGCTGGCGCCCCAGCCCTTGAAAGAAGAATACTTTTTGTCGGGATGTCTGGAACCGACGAACGAAGCTTATGCTGTGGCTAAGATCGCAGCGATCAAGCTCTGCCGTTATTATAACAAACAATACGGCACGAACTTCATATCCGTTATGCCGACGAACCTTTACGGGATCAACGACAATTATAATTTTGAAGGGTCGCACCTTTTGCCGGCATTTATCCGCAAATTCCATCTGGCAAAATTGTTGCGCAAGAAGGATATCGATGCAATTAAAGCGGAGTTCGCTAAGTTCGGTGCGCCTCGGGGGTATGGGGAAGGCGACGATGTGATCGGTGCACTGAAGGGGCTTGGGATTACAGCGGATGCTTTGGCGCTCTGGGGTAGCGGCACGGCCTACCGAGAGCTTCTTTATTCGGATGATCAGGCAGAGGCAGACGTTTTCTTGATGGAAAATTATGATGCCGCCAAGATTGGGGAGTTTGTGAACATTGGCACGGGCGAAGATTTGCAGATCAAGGAGATCGCAGAGCTGGTCAGGGATGTTGTCGGATTCGAGGGAGACGTTGTTTGGGATACGACCAAACCCGATGGAATGCCTAAAAAACTAACAGATGTATCTAGGATCAACGCGCTGGGGTGGAAGGCGAAGACCAATCTCCGGGATGGTATCGTTCTGACATATGGAGATTACTGTAAGTGACGATGTCTTTTCGTTCTGAGCGGTTCCGGAGGCTTTTCAGAGAGGGCTCCTGGGTTGTCTTTGGCCAGTTTATCGCGGTGATGGGCTCTTTGTTGGGGGTGCGGATACTTACGGGGTTGATGAATCCATCAGTCTATGGTGAGTTGGCTTTGGGGCTGACGGTGGCGGTTTTGATCGGGCAAATTATAATG
>DAOPYQ010000007.1:0-89949 GCA_035352955.1 Candidatus Omnitrophota bacterium | reverse complement strand
ACGCTGCAGGCGAAACGCGGTTCGATCGAGATCGATGCCACAGGGGATGTGGAGAATGAGGGGACTATCGAGACGCTATCTTTGCATGAGCATGGTTATACATTCCGTTCGACGGGAGTTTTAAAGGGCGGGGATGTGTACATGAACAATACGGATGGCGCCGGTTATTTGAGCGGAACGCTCGGGTCGAACGTGACGGACGCCGGTGAGATCATTGTAAACGGGGACATTACGCTTTCCGACAGCATTACGATTACGGCGGGTACCGCGTTCACGATGGGGCAGGGTTATACAATCACGGGCGGTGGGAAGAACCTGACGATAAGTTCCTCGGGTTCCTCGACGATCGGAAAGGTCACAGGCGTTAATGACCTGATCCTGAGCCAGAACGGCTCGGCCGTGACGTATCAAGTGCAGAACGCGGTGACGTTAATCGGCGACTTGACGGTGAACACGGGAGTGACGCTCACGGGCGGACACAGCGTGACCGTCGGAGGCGGAAGCGTCACGGGGGACGGGACGATCAACATGACCGGCGGTACATTTACGGTGCTCGGGCCGGGCGGGGATTCCGCGGGGCAGTTCGGGGGCAATACGCCCTGGACGTTCTGGAATCTCTTTTTCGGGGACGGTACGACGGCGGGCGTTACGCAAAAGGCCGGTCCCAATAAGGTCACGATTTTGACTGAACTCAAGATTTCTTTGGGGCACGAGCTCAAGGCGGGTTCCTCGACCTGGGACCTTTCCTGGGGCGGCGGATATTTTACCGATGCCATTCAAGTAGCGGCGGGTGAAGGATTTACTGTTGCTGTGCGCACGGACGGCACGGTTTGGAGCTGGGGAAATACGCAATATGGCCGTCTTGGGAACGGGGTGAATGCTCCGGGGAGCACCGATCTTCCGGTACAAGTGCTCGGCGTTGACGGGAGCGGGTTCCTGAGCGGGGTTAAAAGCATAGTGGCCGGCTGTGCGCATGTTATCGCGCTTTTGACCAACGGCAATGTTGTGGGATGGGGGCGAAATAATTACGGCCAAGTTGGTGATGGCACGGAAACCGACCGGACATTTCCCGTGACTCTTACGGCGCTTACCGGAAAAAACATTATCAGCATCTCAGTGGGGCCTTCCGAAGCAGGAGGGTCTTCGATTACATCAGGGTTGGGGGGGAATCATTCGCTGGCGCTTTCTGCGGATGGCAAGGTCTACAGCTGGGGAAACAATAGCTACGGGCAATTAGGGCGGAGCGGGAACCGGGATATTCCTACAGCCATATCGGGACTCAGCTCCGTCACGGCCATAGCGGCCGGAAGCTATAATTCCCTGTTTCTTTTGGGGGACGGAACTGTTTATGGGAGTGGATATAACGGATATGCTCAAATGGCCAATTCCACTTATTATTCATGGACCAATCCTTTATTGGTCGTCGGAACTCTCGAGGGCGGCTTGACCGTAACAGGGATCGCGGCGGGCACCTACCATACGCTGTATCTTCTCTCTGACGGAACGGTCGCGGCGATGGGGCGGGATAATCGCGGACAACTTGGAAATGATGCAACTTTGTCCAGCAGCAGTTCGCTCGTGACCGTAGCCGGACTTACAGGTGTCACCAGTATTGCCGCAGGGGGTGCCCACTCTTTAGCTTTACTCACTGACGGGACGGTTTACAGCTGGGGATATAATCCTTACGGACAGTTAGGGAATGGGACCAGAACAGACAGTCCGCTCCCAGTGGCTGTTTCCGGACTTTCCGGTGTCCTACAATTAGCTGCTGGGCAGGGACATTCTACAGCTGTATTGAATGATGGAACTTTAGTGAGCTGGGGAAATATTTTGGGAAATAATTCTGCTTCACGGTCCGTGATACCGGTTCATGCGGTCCTGGACTTTGGCGAGCTGCTGAATTTAACCGATATAGGCCAAATTTCTGCAGGTTACCAGTTTACGTTAGCGCTTAAAAGTGACGGGTCGAAAGTCTATGCGTGGGGAACGAACACTTATGGGCAATTGGGGAACGGGTCGGTTGCTAATTCGAATACGCCCGTTCTCGTTCGAGACTCCGCGGGGGACGGATATCTGACCGGTGTGGCCAGTATTGCGGCAGGGCAATTTTATGCATTGGCTCTCATGAAAGACGGCACGGTGATGTCCTGGGGGCGCAACAACACCGGACAGCTTGGGATCGGTGATAGTTCTATCAGCTCCCGGTTGCTGCCTGGGTTGGTCCCGGGTCTGACGGGAGCCGTTGAAATTTCCGCGGGCGGTTCGCATATTCTTGTCCGGTTGGAGAATGCGCTCGTCGGAGATATCTCGGATGATACGTTGGTGGCGTGGGGCGGCAACACCTACGGACAGTTGGGGTTAGGTCATAATGATGGGCCGCAGTATGCTCCCGTTGCTGTTCCGGGTTTGGTCGGTGTTGCGGAAATTTCCGCTGGATATCAACATTCACTTGCCAGGATGTCGAACGGGACTTCGGCAACTGATGATGACACATTGATGGCTTGGGGATACAACCTTGGCGGTGAATTGGGGGTTGGAGACTATACCAACCGAAATATCCCATCGCAAGTTTGCGGTTTAGGAGGGATTGGTTTTTTGACCGGAGTGCAAGCGATCTCGGCAGGGACGAGCCACTCGCTGGCACTTTTGCCAGGAGGGATCGTGTATGCCTGGGGAAAAAATCAGGGCGGAGAACTTGGGAACGGTGTTTCTTTTGAAACGGCGATTACCGGGGGAGCAAGTAGTCCTATCCCGGTGCTGGTTTCGGGGCTTGAAGGGAGCTTGGTGACGGATATTGCTGCGGGGCAAAGCTTTTCGCTAGCCCTTCTTAGCGACGGGACCCTTAAAGAATGGGGTACGGTCTATACTTCTTCGACCTCTCAGGCCTTTTTGTCAACGGCAGCTGATAAAAGCGGGATCTCAGGGGTGATCCGGATTTCGGGTGTTTGGGGACATAATAGCGCCGTTTTAGCCGACGGAACGGTCATGAGTTGGGGAGCGAACAGCGGAGGATGTTTGGGCGATAATTCCACGAATACTTCAGCCCAACCCGTTTATTCTGTGATACCTGCTTATGCCCCTTTTACGGTGGACGGTACCTTCACTCCTGAAGATTCGACGTTTGAATATAGCGGCGATTATGCTTTTGGAAAAGTTGCCGTAACGCTCGTGACTGATACTCTCTACAATCGGTTGATCGTGCCACAAGACGCCTACAAAAAGATCGATCCCGTTTTGGCGGGAGGCCTGTCGGGGGGGAAGCCTCTGAGGGATGATGACCTGGACCGGATAGCTCCCGGCGGCTGGAAGAGAGAAAAAAGGGGATTATCCAAATTGGATCTTGACGAGGCTAATCGGCAACTTGATGAAAATGTGAAATACGCCGCAAGACACGGAGAAGAGGGTGCGGAAAAGAGCGTGGAGCGTCTTTTACGCGATACGGTCGAATCTTTTTTTGAACCGATGAATATTTTGCGGTTCAAAACCAGTACCAGTGTTTTTGTGAATCAAGGCGCGGTGTTTGTGCTGGATGTCGCGAACGAAGTGAGTTTCTTGGAAGAGGGGAGCGGTTTGAGGGTGGATTTCAAGAGACCCGTGCCGAATCCCGCGGAGGATGAAGGGAAGGCGGGCGAGTTTGTGAAGAAGAATACGGGACTTATGGTGGCAACTCCGGTGTTTCGGCACAACCCGGGAGAGGCTGCGGTGGTGAATCCGCCGTCGCAACCGGGCCGGGTTGGCCCTACGGGGGATAATCCTGCAGAGATCCAGGTTCATCGGGCTGAATTGAAAGATCCTGGACGTGACGTATTCATCAGAAGTCCCGGGGGACAGTGGCAACCGGCGACAACAGGAACGGTTCTTCTCCCGGGGGATGAGGTAAGAACGATCACCGGTTCTTCGGTCAAAATGTTGCTGGAGGGGGGAGCGGTGGGTCAGGTGGAGGTTTCGGAGCGGAGTTTTCTCCGGATCGGTAAAGCGGAAACCAACACCGTGACCGGCGACAAGACAACCCTTCTTGAACTCGCAGTTGGAAAAGTGCTCGTGCACGCGGAGAAGCTGAAAGGAGAATCCTCGTTCGAGGTTCGCACCCCGACGGCGCTGACCGGAGTCCGCGGCACCACATTCACTGTGGAGGTGAAGGAGAAAGAATAAAAAACAGGGGTTCTTATCCCGAAACCCGGTTTAAAAACGGATGGCAGGACTTTGGTCTTGAGTCCCGCCTCGCTTGCTTTTCCCATCGCAGGGCTTCACCCTGAAGCCCGTTGGCTGTTCTGCCGATAAAGGGAGTACACTGGCATTGAAGTTGCGGTGTGCTTTTTAACCCTTTGAGGCCTCCGGTGTAAGCCGGGGTGAAAGCCATGCTGACTTCGCCGTCGATCTTTTCCCGCCGGATTTTTGCGGGGCTGCTTTTGTGCGCGGGATTTATCTTCAGTGGCTGGACGTTTTCTTCGGTGAACTTTGTCCCTCCTATGCCGTCGAAGGCTGAGATTTCCAGCGCCTTGATCCTTCGCGTACCGGGGAGGGTCCCTCGAAATAGAAATGCGGGGATCAGCCGCCTGGAAGAACTGTTGTTGATCCAGCGTGCGGTTTCTAAGTCGGTTTAAGAGTTTCCGTGGCGGATCCGCCGGGATTCTGTGAGCGCTTTGCGAAATTTCAGATTTCAAGTTGAGAGGGGTTGCCTACCCCAATATTGGGATTCCCGTTTTCTTCATGTATAATGTGCCCATGTCATACCGCTATATCTGCAACCACTGCGACAAAAGATTTGAATCCGAAGATCCGGAGCCCAAGGAATGCCCGGCGTGTTTCTGGACCTCGTCCGTGAAACGGGAGGACGAACTTGCCGCTGAGAAAAAACCAGGTCCGACCAGCAACAAAAGAGTTGGGGCCGGCCTTGAACGGTTGGTCAGCGTTCTAAAACTTTTCGCAAAGATCGTTTTAATCTTCGCCCTTCTGGCCGGTGTCGGATTTCTCGGATTGAAAATTTACCGGAGGGTCCGGGCCGCTTCTCCGGGTGGTTCTCAGGCCATTTCAATTAGTTTTTCAAAAGACCCGAAAGCGGCGGCTAAAACGGCAGCCGTTGCGGGCATTGACGCTCTTTCGGCGCAGGAAAAAGAAATCCTCGCCCGGGAGATCCCTGTGACGGCTTCCCGTACTCTGGGTCCGTCAGAGCAGGAGATCCTTCAGAAAACTGTTAAATTGCAGACCGGTTGGGCGGAACATCTGCCCTCGGCTGCTTGGACGCTCGATCAGTATATGGGGATGATCCAGAACCAGGAAACGGCTTACAAAATGCCGTTTGCAAGGAGTTATAAGAAAAAACTCGAGGAGCTTTTTAAGGCCAAATATTTGCCTGCGGCGGACGCTTTTGCGAAAGGCGATATCCTTGCCGCCCGGAACCTCTGGATGGAATCGCTGGGTTTTCCGCTCTATTCCAAAGATCTTTTAAAACATCGCGCGGTGGCGCTTGTCATGTTGCGGCCGTTCACCAACGATACCTTGGCAAAGATTTCCGCCATGAACCAAAGTCTTGCCGACAGGGATCTTCGCGCTCAGGAAGAAGTCCTTGGAGCGCAATATCAAAAATTGATGGGCCTGATCGCAGAAAAAAAGTGGAATGAGGCGTTTGCTGCCGCCGGAGAACTCGAACCGCTTGTCCGGAACGCCCAGCAAAAAGCAAAGGTCCAGGCGCCTCTTCCGCAATATCCTGCCTCTTTTGCGAATATTGACGCGGATATCCAGCGCCCCCTCATGGGTCTGATGAACGCGAATCCTCCGACTGTGGCGGACCTTCAGCCGCTTCAGCAGGACTTGATCGAGAAAAAGGAGATTCTCGAGACATTCACGGAGGGGTATGTCAGCACCGTGACGGCGACTTATCAGAGCGCCTTAGCGTTGATCCGGAAAGAGAAATGGCAGGAAGCGATTCCCTTGCTCGAATCGATCCGTGGTCCTCAACCCTTGATCGAGGATGCGGCCCGAAAGATCGCTATTCTGAAGAAAATCATCCCGCCCGCTCTTGATTCAGGGCAGAAAACAAGTTAAGCTTCGAAGGACACACCGATGCGAAGGGATGCGTTGGGATTTGGAGCGGTCAAGGCCGGGAAAAAAGTGTACGCCCTGGTGCGCGATATGGTTGAGGCCGCCCGAATCGTCAAATGCGCCGGCGCGCTGCATGTGCAAGTCCGGAACTTTGACAGGGCCGGCATGCTCCTCCAGCAGGCGCACCAGGAAAGCCCCTTTTTGGTGATCCTGGATTTGGAACACCTTGAGGCCGAGGCGTTTATCACGCTCAAAGACATGCGGGAAAATGCCGATTTAAAGGATGTGCCGGCGGTGGGATTCGTGACGCAGGCAAAAAACATGATAAAACCCGAAGCCGAAAAAGCCGGCTGTTTCCGGGTGTATATGAAAACCGAGTTCGGCAGGGAGTTGCCGGACCTTCTGACGAGGTATGCTTTATGATTTTGCACTTCGGTTGTGACATCCCGGAGCCCGAAAAAAAGGAAATGGATTGCGAAGCCGTGAGGTTTACCTCCGAAGAGATCCGGATCGTCAAGGATCAGATCCGGAAGAACATGCTCATGATCAACGATTATATTCGCCGGATCGATCTTTTCGTGAACCAGGAGCGATACCCGCAGCAGGAAGCTTTTATCGAGAAACTCCGCGCGCGTCTTTTTCTTCTAATGGAAGAGAATGATACTTTCCGCAAGACTATCTGGAAAAATTTCCAGCACTGTTTTTTGTTTGAAAACGATCAACAAGGAAAACAGTGCTGTTCCAAGGATCTTTAACCTTTAACCCGAATCGGGGCAGGAGGCATTGATGGGATCGGTGAGCTTATGACCGGACGCGTGACAACGCTCATTCTCGGCGGGGGCCAGGGCAAAAGGCTTTTTCCGTTGACCAGTTATCGTTCCAAGCCGGCCGTTCCGATCGGCGGGAAATACCGCCTTGTCGACATTCCGATCTCCAACGCCATCAATTCCGGGCTTCACCGGATCTACGTCCTGACCCAATTTAATTCGGCATCGCTTCACCGGCATATCCACCGGACGTATCCTTACGAAGTGTTTCACAAAACGAGCGTCGAGCTTCTTGCCGCGGAGCAAACGACCGACAATACCGACTGGTTTCAGGGAACGGCGGACGCGGTTCGCAAATGCCTCCCGCATTATCGTTCGGAGGCGACGGATACGTTTCTTATCCTTTCCGGGGATCACCTTTACCGGATGGATTATCGCGAGATCCTCGGATTTCACCACATGCAGAAGGCGGATGTGACGGTCGCGACCTTGCCGGTTCCGGAGCGTATCATCAAGGGTTTTGGGATCATGAAGCTGAAAAAAGACGGGCAAATCACGGAGTTTCTCGAAAAGCCGTCGAAGAATGATTCGGTGGAATCGTTCGTCATGCCGAAGTCTCTCTGCGACTTTTACCAGGTTAAGTCCAAGAATCCCATGTATTTGGCCTCCATGGGAATTTACGTGTTCAAACGGGACGTCCTCATGGACATGCTTCAGGGGAATGAAAAGGATTTCGGCCGTGAGATCATCCCCAAGGCGATCGAGAATCACAACGTGTTCGGACATGTTTTCACCGGCTACTGGCGTGATATCGGAACCATCGGTAGTTTTTTTGAGGCGAGCCTCGAGCTTACGAACCCGAATCCGCCGTTCAGTTTTCTTTCTCCGCAAGGACGCATTTTTACGCGTCCGCGGTTTCTTCCGCCGTCCAAGATCCAGGGAACGACACTCGACCATGTTTTGATGTCGGAAGGCTGCATTTTGAACGGCGTGAAGATCGAGCGGTCGGTCATAGGTCTTCGGTCCATGGCCGGAAGCGGGACGGTCATTCGCGACAGCATCCTGATGGGCAACGATTTTTATGAATGGCCCGAACCGGGGAAAGATCGCAAGATCGGGATCGGTAAGAATTGTGTGATCGAGAATTGCATCCTCGATAAGAATGTCGGCCTCGGCGACAATGTGAGCATTACGAACCCCAACAAGATCGATGAGAAGGACGGCGAGAATTACTATATCCGTGACGGCATCGTGATCATTCCGAAGGGGACCCATATTCCTTCGGGCACCAAGATTTAATATGAAAAAAGGGTCGGATCCTATTTTAGAGAAACGGGGTCTGACCCTTTTCCTTTTCGCGTTGTTCTTTCTGTGTGCCGTGATGGTTCCGGGAGTTTTGGCAGAGCAATCGCCGGTGGCGGATGGGGCAGGGCAGGAGGGAGATGTTTCCCAGGCCCAGGCAGTTCTCGCGTCCCTTTTTGGGCCTGAGGCGAAGATGCCGGACGTGCCTCGTCCGCAAGGCACGATCGCTCTTCCGAGTTTTGATTCCGGAAATTTACAGATCGACGAGAGCGTCGCCCACAAGCCGAAAGAATGATTTTTAGCGCAATGGGCAACGCCCAGCGCGTCAGACGAGGATTTTCCGTTGAGGATCGATCGCGGTATGCTGCGCGATTAAAAGTTCGCTTTTTCCAGTCTTAGAAAAGCTAGCGTTGCGAAAAAGATGTTTCCACCCCAGGCGCTCAGGAAGGGCAGGATCTTTCCGGATTTTCCCAATGCCAGCATGATGGCGTCCGTTACATGGTAGGTGAAGACAAGTCCTGCGCAGATCAGTACACTCAGGGCGATGGCTTTGCGCGTCCGGATGGAGCCTAGGAACGGAATGGCGAGAAGCATCATCACAAGCCCTTTCCAGGGCGTTGCCAGGCGGCTGTAAAGGTCCACTTCTTCGGCGTATACAGAAATGCCATTCTCTTTAAGTTTCTCGATCGTATATTTCAACTCATGATAGGAAAGAAAAATACTTTCGCTGGCAGTGTTGACGAGATCACGCGGTGTGACAGTCACCTCGGAAAAAGTTTTCTGGGCGATTACCTGAGGTCTTCCGAGGACGTCCCCCTCGACGTCGGTTTGATATTCCGTGATGCCCTCAAAAAGCCAGTGATCTTCCTGCCAGGAGCCTTTTTTGGCGAAGATCTTCTGGGTTGTGCGATGGGTTTCGGGATCCAGCCAGACGATGACGGCGTCTTCGACCGTTTTGGGTTTTGGGGCAAATTTCCGGAAGTAATACAGCGTATTTCCGCCCGAGTAGTAGGTGACGTTCTTGAAGACCTTCTTGTCAGCCGCGTTTTTCTTCTTCTCAATATAGATCTCCAGAAGTTCATTGGCGGTCCGGTAGGTCTTCGGGACCACGCGGTCCGCGATGAGGAACGTGATCATGCCCAGCAAAAGTCCCAGGAAGATCATCGGCCGGACGATCGTCAGGATCTTCAGCCCCGCGGCTTTCATGGCCATGAGCTCGTTGTGCAGCCCCAGGTTGACCAAAAGGAAGATCGTGCCGAGCCAGACGGCCCACGCAATGGTTTGGGTGAAGGCGATCGGCATGAGCGAGAAATAGTAGCGGAGAATGATCAGGGCTGGGGTTTTGTTCCTGAGAAGTTCGTCCAGGTTGTCGAAAAGGTCCGCAACGAGGATGAGGAACACCAAGGTGCATGAGCAAAAAAGGATCGGGAAAATCAATTCCCTTACAAGATACCGGTCCAGAACTTTCAAGCAGAATCTCCTTTTCGATGCACCCTTGTTCTCCGGAGCCCAAAAAGGGCGAAAGATCCTCTCCGGAGGATGACGGGGGAAAGCATTGCTATGAAGCCAGTATCATAGCTTTGGGCGGGGTGAATCTCAAACTGTTTTTATCGGGGTCGCCCGTGCAAGGGCCAGAAGGTCGACGCGTTTGGCTCCTTGGAGCTTCAGGACGCGGGCCGCTTCATTGGCGGTCGAGCCCGTGGTAAAAACATCGTCGATGAGAAGAAAAGACCGTCCCCGAACTTTCTGTGCGTTCCGGACCTTGAAGGAGCCGTATACATTGATCTCGCGTTCGGTCCGTCCGAGAAAAGTCTGGCTCGGGACGGGGTGCCGTTTGACAAGGATTGACTTTGTGATCGGTCGGGTCAGGTATGAGGCCATCATGTCTGCCAGGGATTCGGACTGATTAAAGTGTCTTTGAACGAATTTCAGCCGGTCGATCGGGATGGGAAGAAGGGCCTCGTAGCTTTGGCTGGAAACAACGGCTTGGGCCAGTGATGCGGACGGGGTGAGGCAAGGCTTCAAAAGATATTCCTTCCGTGCATATTTAACGCCATGGAGGAGCTCTTTGAGCGGTGATTCATAATTGAAGACGGTCCAGATGTTATCCAGGAACTCAAAACGTTCGTCGACGAACGTTTCCTCCGGGGGGATGGCGAGTGCCAGGAGTGCTTCGGCGCAGGTGGCGCAAAGGATGTTTTCTTCCAGCGGGAGCATTTTCCGGCAGATCTCGCATTCCGCGGGATAGAAAAGCCGGATGAAGGATTCGATGTAACGGTTGGTCATGCTTTTATTTTAATATTTTTATGAGAATTCGCCATCTTTATTAGCAGCGGGTCGTGAAGTTTTATTTTGTGCCGGTGCGGCGTTTCTGTCGAGGCGGGTGTTTTTCGCGTAGGCGTTTATTTCCTTTGCTTATGGCGGTCGATTCCGTATAATACCGCCTCAAATCAATCCACACCAGAGAGGGTGATACCGAGTGTTAAAAGTCGATGTTGGAGAGCATGAGCCTCTTGAAAGAGCCCTGAAGCGCTTGAAAAAGAAAATGGAGCGCGAAGGGATCCTGAAGCTTCTCAAGGCACGTAAGAACTACGAGAAGCCTTCTGAGAAGAGGCGCCGCAAAGCCCGCACCTCCAAGACCCGTAAATTCAGCTTCTAACTGTTTTCCGGCCGCTGGATTTTCTTCCGTCAAATCTCATTCAGGAGAAGACTGCTTACACGGCGGAATTTGGCGTTGTGGAAAAGCGCGTTCTCTTTTAGTATGATGGGACAAACCGAAAGGGTGGTTGGACTCCGATCTTATGACAGCTAAATTCCAAGGTTTCCCGGGCATGGACGATCTTCTGCCGGGAGAGACTGAAAAGTGGCAGTGGGTCGAAGAAAAGGCCCGTGTTTTTTTTGAAGCTTCCGGATTCAAGGAGATTCGCACCCCTATCCTCGAACCCACCGAACTTTTTGTCCGCTCCATCGGTCAGTCTTCCGATATCGTTCACAAAGAAATGTTTTCTTTCGAAGATCGTGGCCAGCGCGCCATGACGATGCGTCCCGAGATGACCGCGTCTGTTGCGCGCGCGGTGATCGAAAAAGGCCTTCTGAGCCAGGCGAAGTCCTTGCGGTTTTATTACATCGGCCCTATGTTTCGCGCGGAACGTCCGCAGGCGGGCCGCAAACGCCAGTTCCATCAAGTCGGTGCCGAGATCGTGAACGAAGCCGCGCACGCGGATTTCGAGATCATCTCGTTTCTCTACCGGTTTCTCCAGTATGCGGGTCTCAAACAGATCCAGCTCAATCTAAACGACCTGGGCGAAGAAGCAGACCGCGTCAGGGTGCTTCAATCGCTGACGGAATATTTCTCCGGGGCCAAGCAGCATCTTTGCAAGGACTGCCAATGGCGTCTTGAAAAGAACGTGTTGCGTATTTTTGACTGCAAAGTCGCGGAGTGCCAGCCCGTGATCGAAAACGCTCCATGGGAGGATTTTTTTCCGCTGAGCGAAAGGTTCAAGCAACTCGCGAACAAGCTCGAAGATAGCGGTATCCCGTTCCATGTGAGCCGCCGGTTGGTCCGGGGGCTCGATTATTACAACGGCGTGGTGTTTGAGATCACGGCCGGAGGGCTTGGCGCCCAGAACGCGGTGGCGGGCGGGGGACGGTACGATCGTTTGTATCAGGACCTCGGCGGAAAGTCGACGCCGTGCACGGGGTTTAGCATCGGACTAGAACGGCTTTTGACGGCGCTTGAGAGCCAGGATCCGGCGCTTTTCGAGGTCTTGAAAAAGAAAAAAGTTTATTTGGCGCCGCTTCAGGACGCGCCGTCGATCCTCCGGTTCTGCCGGGAGGAGGCGGTGAGGCTTCGCGAAGCGGGGATCCGGATCGAAACAGTTCCCGGGGCCTTTTCCCTGAGCCAGCATCTCAAAAAGGCGAACCAGCTCGGTGTCCGGTTCGTGATGATTGTGGGGCCGGACGAGCTTCAGAAAAAAGTAGTGGTGGTCAAAGACCTCGAAATGAAAGAACAAACCGAGATCGCGACCGAACAGGTCCTTTCTCATTTTAAAAAGGTGATGCATTTATGCTGAGGACGGTGACGTGCGGGGAATTGAATAAAAGTTCTGTCGGAAAAGAAGAAACTTTGGCCGGATGGGTGGATACCCGTCGCGACCACGGGAACCTGATCTTTGTGGACCTTCGCGATCGCTGGGGTCTCACCCAGGTGGTGTTCAATCCGCAGATGAACGCGGAGATGCACAAAACGGCGGAATCGCTCCGCTCGGAATTTGTGATCCGCGTGAAGGGGAAAGTTCAAGGTCGTCCCACGGGGACGGTCAACGCGAAGATCCCGACAGGCGAGATCGAGCTGGTGGCCGAAGAAGTCGAGATCCTGAATCCGTGTCAGCCGCTGCCTTTCGAACTTGAAGAAAAGACCGTGGGCGAAGAGCTCCGTCTCGAGTACCGTTTTCTGGACCTCCGCCGCCGGGAGATGGTCGAGAATCTGACTTTCCGTCACCGTGCACTTAAGCTGGTTCACGAATATCTGGACAAGCTGGGTTTTATCGAGGTCGAGACGCCATACCTGACAAAAAGCACGCCCGAAGGCGCGCGCGATTTCCTCGTACCCTCCCGTCTCACCCCCGGGACGTTTTACGCCCTGCCGCAGTCCCCGCAGCTTTTTAAGCAGCTCCTGATGGTTTCGGGGTATGACCGCTATTATCAGATCGCTCGTTGTTTTCGTGACGAGGATCTTCGCAAGGACCGCCAACCCGAGCACACCCAGATCGATCTTGAGATGTCGTTCATCGATGAGAAAGACATTATGGGGGCGGTCGAGGGCATGGTCGGGCATATCTTTAAGCATGCCAAGAAGATCGACATTCAGCTGCCGCTCAGGCGGATGACTTACCAGGAGGCGATGGACAAATACGGCTGTGACAAGCCGGACCTCCGATACGGGATGGAGATCAAGAACTTGACCGCGGTTTTCGAGAAAAGCGGTTTTCGCGTCTTCGATGAAACGATCACAAACGGCGGCCAGATCCGTGGGCTTTGCTTCACGCCGCCGGCCGGGGTGGAATTTTCCAGGAAAGATTTTGACGATCTGACCAAATGGCTCCAGCAGGATTACGGCGCCAAAGGGCTTGCGTGGTTCAAGGTGACCGGGGCGGGACAGGTCGAGTCTCCGATCCAGAAGTTCTTTGATGCGGCGCGGATCCAGAAGATCCTCGAAACTTCCGGGGCAAAAGCGGGCGACATTCTTTTTATCGTTGCCGACAAATTTAAGCTTGCCGTCACGGCCCTGGGCGCGCTCCGTTGTTCGCTCGCGGACAAATACAAGATGATCCCCGAGGGCAAGTTCGAGCTTTTGTGGGTCGTGGATTTTCCGCTGTTTGACTGGAACGAGGAAGAAAAACGTTGTGATGCGTGCCATCATCCGTTCACGTCCCCGAAACCGGAAGATGTTCCGTTGCTTGATAAGGAACCGCTGAAGGTCCGGGCGCGGGCGTATGATCTGATCATCAACGGAACGGAAACCGGCGGCGGGAGTATCCGTATCCATGACCAGATCGTTCAGTCGAAGATCTTTCAGCTTTTGAATTTCACGCCGGAACAGGCGGAGGCCCAATTCGGGTTTTTGTTGAAGGCGCTCACATTCGGCGCGCCGCCGCACGGAGGCTTGGCGATCGGGGTGGATCGGCTTGTGACGCTTTTGATGAACCGGGATTCGATACGTGAAGTGATCGCTTTCCCGAAGACGCAGAAGGGCACGTGCCTGATGACCGACGCGCCGTCGCCCGCGACGGATCGGCAGTTAAAGGAACTCGGCATTGACGCGAAGCGGATGTGGATTGAACGTCCCAAAGCTTCTTAACGAAAGGATTTGACCTTGCAGAAGATCATTAAGCTCCACTCGAACGAAGAGGCGAACGCGCTCTACGGGAACCTTGACAAGAACGTCCGTCAGGCCGAAAAGGATTATCGCGTCAAGATCGTCGCCCGGAACGACAAGCTGAAGATCATGGGCGAAAAGAGCAACGTTGAGGACGCGAGCCGTTTTTTTGTCCGTCTTCTTGAAATGGTTCGTCGCGGGGGATATCAGTCCCGGGCCAAAGATGAACATGAGGAAGCTCCCGCCAAAACAGCGAAGCCCGAGATTTCCCTGTCGCCGCGTCCCGGGGGGATCCATTTTTTTCATCGGGGCAAAGTGATCCAGGCGCGTAGCGAAAACCAGTTGGCGTATCTCAAGGCCATGCAGTCGAAGGACATCGTGATCGGGATCGGACCTGCGGGAACCGGCAAGACGTACCTTGCGATGGCCGCGGCAATTGATGCGCTCAAGAAAAAACACGTAGCGCGGATCATCCTGACGCGTCCGGCGGTTGAAGCGGGCGAAAACCTTGGGTTCCTTCCGGGCGATCTTGCGGCAAAAGTGAATCCGTACCTCCGCCCGCTTTATGACGCGCTTTACGATATGCTCGAGTTCGACGAAGTGGCGCGTTTCACGGAGCGCGGGGCCATTGAGATCGCCCCGATCGCTTATATGCGCGGCCGGACTCTGAACGATTCTTACGTGGTTCTGGATGAGGCTCAGAACTGCACGCCGAGCCAGATGAAAATGTTCCTCACTCGTTTCGGGCAGACTTCGAAGGTCGTGATCACCGGGGACATCACGCAGATCGATCTTCCGACCGGAAAAAAATCCGGGCTTGTCGAGATCCGCACGGTCCTGGCCGATATCCCGGATATCCAGTTCATCTACCTGAACGACACGGACGTTGTGCGTCATCCTCTCGTTCAGGAGATTATCAAGGCGTATGAGAAGTTCGAACGGAAAAAACCATCGAACGTATCCTAACCCCTGCTTGCTCTGAGGTCTATTGATGGCTTTTGAGATTTCAATCCATCAGGAATGTCCCCGTATCAAGGTCTCCGAAATAACCCTCAAGAAGATCGCCGGGAAGATCCTCCGGGACCTTGGTTTTAAAAAAGCGGTCCTGAGCGTCCTTCTTGTCGGCAGTGAACGAATGCGTGTTCTCAATCAGCGGTATCTCCGGCACGCCAGGACGACGGATGTCCTGGCCTTCAGCGAGCTTGATCCCGCGGCGCGTGCTTTCAAGGCGAAGCGTGTCGATTTTCTCGGGGACATCGCCCTTTGTCTTTCGACGATTCGCGCACAGGCTGCGGAATATGATCACACGTTCGAGGAAGAACTTCATTACTGTCTCTGTCACGGGATCCTCCATCTTCTCGGTTATAAGGACAAGACCCGCGCGGCTTCGAAGAAGATGCACCAAAAGCAGAAGCAACTTCTCTCCCGCGTCGACCGGAACAACTAGATCTTCTGCATGAGCATCCATAAGACCGAAGCCATTATTCTTAAGACCCTGCCGTTCCGGTCGAGCTCTCTGATCATCACGTTCTTTACCCCGGGGTTCGGGAAAGTTCGCGGGGTGGTCAAAGGGGTGCACCGGGAAGGGGAGCGCCGCCAGGCTGGATTCGAACTTTTCACCCACGCGGAATTCATTTTTTACGAGAAGAAGCGTTCAGACCTTCACCTGATCTCGGATGCTGCGATCCTCGACAGCAACAACGCTCTCCGGAACCGTCTCGAGTCGATCGCTTTTGCCAGCTATTTTTGCGAACTCGTGGACGAGCTAACGGAAGTTCATGACCCCCACCCGAAGCTTTTCGATCTTTTGAAGGCAGCGTTCCGGTTTCTGCCGGTCATTGCACCCCAGCGTCTCGCATCCTTGTTCGAGATCAAGTTGCTTAGGGAAATGGGGTGGCTCCCTTATTTGGAAAGCTGTCTCGGGTGCGGTGCCAGGCCGCTTGAACAGGGTTATTTTTCCGTCCGTCAAGGCGCCCTGCTTTGCGAGAAATGCCGAAGCGAAGATACCTCAGCACAGCCGATGAACGCCGCTGTTCTTTCGGTTCTGCGGTCCTACAGTAAGGATGAAATCGACGATTGTCTCCGGGCCACACACACTCCTCTTATCGAAAACCAAATCCGGTTCTTCATGATCCAGTTCCTGAACTACCGTCTTGGGAAAGTGCTTAAAACCCGGAAATTTCTTGAGTCCATCAAGCCCGCCCTTAAAATTTCCTAAATAGCCCTCCTAAAATTTTCTCCAAGTCGTTTGTTTTAAATGACTTAGATAGATAAAAATATTAATTTGTTAGGTTTGACTTTTAGCTAATGCTATGCTATTTTTTTGATAGTGGTAAGGAACTATATAGTAATATATTAATGTTATGTATTGCTATATAAATAAAGGTTAAAAAAAATGAACGAAAACCAACAGGAAAAACAGGAATCGCATAAGGCATTTCTTTACGCCAATCTTTCAAGTGAAGAGCGTGAGTCTGCCATTTATTTTCTTCTGGAATCGATCCTGAAAGTCCGTGATCAGGACCCGGCGTTCGCTTGCGGGAACCGTTTCGATGAAGACGTGAACATCTATCTTGCGCACCTCCTCTTCGCCACCTCGCTTCCCGAATATCACGAGATGGCGGATCCGTTCATTTCGTCAAGGCCGGAAGAGGTCTTTGAGTGGGTCCGGGATACCGATGACCCGATGCTCCGCTATTTTATCTTTAAAGTGAACGCGGATCATTTGCTGATCCAGTCGACGATCCTTGATCCGGAATTAGCGAAGGGAAAACGTTTTTTTTCAAAGAAAGACAAACCGGATGAAAAGCGGATGGCTGCGAGGATGTATTACCGTCACGCCTGCAAATGCCATGAGGTCGTTTATGATAAAAAAACCGGCGTGGGGGAAGTGTTGGGGAAGATCGCGGAAAATCTCGATCTTTATTTCAACATCCTTTCTGGCGCTCGGGAAGACTATTTTAAATTTATCGACTGTTTTCGCGACCAAGCGTTCCAGAGATTTTTCCAGCAGCTCGAACATTATGAGGACGAACACCGGCGCGAGATCAAGCTGGACCAGTTCCTCGAGTCCTACCAGCGGTGGCTTGCCACGCATGACGGCTGTGTGAGGAACCGTATCCTTGAATTGGCCAGGGAACTTAAGGGGCTCGACCCCCAATTCCGCTTTGATCCTGCGAAACTGAACTGAAGAGATTCCCCGAATGAGTGAAGCCGAATTGAAACTCAACGAACTCCTGGATGTTTATTCGCTCTATCTCAAGACCCGTATTTCATGGATCCGTGACGAGGTCCGGCTCAAGGCCTACGAACTCCATTTTCTTGATCCGTCCTTCGTTTTTCCCGAATAGCTCTCTTCAGGGAACACTGTTCCCAAGCGGTTTTAACTTTGTTATAATCCTGCCCTCAAGCACCGTTCTCGAATGGATTTTAACCCTTGATAGGACATCCCATGTTCACGAAACCGATCTCTTTTGAGCCCACCGGACGCCTCCAGAAATTGCCGCCTTACCTTTTTGCGGAAATCGACCGCAAGAAACGTGAGTTGATCTCTAAAGGCAAAGACGTGATCGATCTTGGCGTGGGGGACCCGGATATCCCGACGCCGGATTTTATCGTTGAAGCTCTTCGGCAGGCCGCCACGAACCCCCGCAATCATCGCTACGCGCTTGATCAGGGGATGCCGGAATTGCGTCACGCGATCCGTGACTGGTTCCAGAACCGCTTCGGAGTGAAGCTTGATCCGGACAAGGAGATCCTGCCGCTCATCGGCTCTAAAGAAGGCATCGGTCATCTGCCGCTTGCCGTTCTGAACCCCGGCGAGGTGTGTTTGATCCCGGATCCGGGTTATCCGGTCTACCGGTCCGGAACGCTTTTCGCGGAAGGGATCCCGTACACGATGCCTCTTCTCGAGAAGAACCAATTCCTTCCCGATCTCAGCTTGATCCCGGCGGATATTTTGAAGAATGCAAAGCTGATGTTCCTCAACTACCCGAACAATCCGACGTCGCAGGTGGTGAATAAATCGTTCTTTGAGGATGTGGTGAAATTCGCGCAGGAGCACCGGATCCTCATCGCGCATGATGCGGCATATTCGGAGATGGGATACGAAGGCTACCAGTCGCCGAGTATTCTCCAGGTGCCGGGGGCCAAGGAGATCGCCGTCGAACTTTTTTCCCTTTCCAAAACCTACAGCATGACCGGCTGGCGCGTCGGGTTCGCGGTCGGAAACGCGCAGGTCCTTGCGCTGCTCGGAAAAGTAAAATCGAACCTGGATTCCGGTATTTTTCAAGCCGTTCAGATCGCGGCGATCAAGGCGCTTCAGGAGGGGCAGCCGGCCCTCGAAAAGAATCTGAAGATCTATCAGGCGCGGCGTGATCTCTTGGTCAATGGGCTCCGGAGCCTAGGGTGGAAGATCGAAGCGCCGCGCGCGACGTTCTACTGTTGGATCCCAGTGCCGCCGGGGTATACTTCGTCCGAACTCGCTCTGAAGTTCCTGGAAGAACTGAACATTGTTGTCACGCCCGGGAACGGGTTCGGGCCGAATGGGGAGGGCTATTTCCGCATATCGCTTACCATGGCCGAGTCGCGGATCATGGAAGCCCTCGACCGGATCAAAAAAAGCCATCCGCATTACTGCAAACTTTGATGTCCCATTCCATGACAAGATCCGGTCTTGATCTAGAGAAGACCGGGTCTTGTGCAGGGTGAACCGCATGCCTACTGTTTTTATCGGGATCGGTTCCAATCTGGGTGACCGGGAAAAGAACATCCAGCGTGCAAAGGATTTTCTGGGGAGTGTGCGCGGGGTCCGGATCACAGGAAGTTCAAGTATCCGGGAGACCGATCCGGTCGGCGGTCCCAAGCAGGGAAACTATTTGAACGCGGTCTGGCGGATCGAAACGGATCTTGATCCCGAACGATTATTGGAACATCTTCAGCAGATCGAAACGCAGCTTGGCCGGGAGCGGAAGGAAAAGAATGGCCCCCGGATTCTGGACCTGGATCTGCTGGCGTATGGGAACGAAGTGATCCGCGAAAAAGATCTAACCGTTCCGCATCCCCGGATGCATGAGCGCGTTTTTGTTCTCCAGCCTTTTTGTGATCTTGCGCCGGAATGGACGCATCCAGTGTTGAAGAAAACTGTGAAAGAACTTTTGAATTATCTCGAGCCCTTGCCTGGAAAATCATGAAAATCATTCGAAATCCAAAAAAGCTTCACGACTTGCTCGAACAAGAGCGGTCCCGTGGCAAAAGCGTCGGGTTCGTTCCGACGATGGGTGCGCTCCATAAAGGGCATCTTTCCCTCGTCCGAGGGTCGAACCGTGAGAACGACATCACGGTTGTGAGCATTTTTGTCAATCCCACGCAATTTGGCCCCAAGGAGGATTACACGAAGTACCCACGCGTTCTCGGAGCCGACTCGGAAATGCTCCGGCGAACCGGGACTGATTATCTTTTTTGTCCTGCGGTCGGTGCGATGTACCCCGAGGGGCTCGCGAAACCGCGGAAGATCAAGGGCGCAAAGTGGCCGCGGCTCGCGAAAGGCCTATGCGGGAAATTCCGTCCCGGACACTTTCAGGGCGTCGTGACAGTTGTGGCAAAGCTGCTGGGTATTACGGGGGCTTGCTGGCTTTATCTTGGGGCCAAGGATTACCAGCAGGTTGCCGTGATCTGTCAGATGGTAAAGGACCTGGGGATGGACGTGAAGGTACGGATGCTTCCGACGGTCCGGGAGCGTGACGGGCTGGCGATGAGTTCGCGTAACCGCTATCTGAGCCGCGCTGACCGGCGTCGTGCGGTGGCGATCTCGCGGACCCTTTTTGAGTTTTGTGCCGGGGTGCTCCGGAAGAAAATGTCACTTCAAAAACTTAAAGTGCAGGCGGTCCGCGGGTTGACGGAAAACGTGGACCTGTTGCAGTATTTCGCGGTGGTGGATCCCGTAACGCTCGTTCCGCTGAAGGGGAGTCGCCGGCCGATGGCTGTCCTGACGGCCTGTTTTGTTGGCAAGACAAGGCTGATCGATAATGTTATAATCCCAGCCCAATCATTCAGCCGAGGAGCAAAATCTCTATGAAGCGACAATTACTTAAAAGCAAGATCCACCGCGCGACGGTCACGGAAGCTTGCATCGAATACGAGGGTAGCATTACGATCGACAGCGCGCTTTTGAAGGCTGCCGATGTTCTCCCTTATGAAAAAGTTCTCATTGCCAATCTCAATAATGGTTCCCGCATCGAGAGTTACGCTATTTCGGGTCCGGCCGGGTCGGGGGTGATATGTCTGAACGGCGGGGCCGCGAAGCACGGTAAGCCGGGGGATATCGTGATCATCCTGACGTTCGGGGTCTTTTCCGAAAAAGAGATCGCGAAGCACAAGCCCAAGGTCGTCTACGTCGACGGCAAGAACCGTATCGTTAAGAAGAAATCTTAGGACCAGCATCAATCTCCGGCGTTGAGTTGAGCGAACGCGAAGGTGAATGCCGGGTGTTATTTCGGGTGAATTCATGAGAAAGTTTAAAGTCGGGATCATCGGATGCGGGGCGATCGGGACGGCCCTTGCCAAAGTCCTCATCAAGGACCGGAAACTCAATTTCCGCGCCACCCTTGTTGCGGTCGCTGACAAAAATCCGGCGCAGGCGGAAAAATTCCTCAGGTATATCGGCAAAAAATTGCCGGTCGTTTCTGCTTCCGAAGTGATCCGTCGTTCCGATTTTGTGATTGAGGCGGCCCATCCGAGCATTTCTTCTTTGGTGGCGGAGCTTGCACTCAAGAACAACAAGTATGTCTTGATCATGAGCGTTGGCGGGCTTTTGAAATTCCCGTTCCAGAAATTGCATGACCTGATCGCGCGCACTTCGGGGCGTCTTTACTGTCCGTCCGGTGCTCTTGCGGGGATTGATGCGCTGCTCGCCGCGCAGGTCGGCGGGTTGAAGCGAGTGCGTCTTGTGACCACGAAACCGCCGCAGGCGCTTATGGGGGCACCGTATTTCAAGACACATGCTTTTCCATCGTTTCGTGCGGGAGAGGAAAAGAAACTGGTTTTCCGCGGGTCGGCCTTTGTCGCGAGCCGCGCGTTTCCCCAGAACATCAATGTTGCCGCGATCCTGAGCCTTGCGGGACTGGGACCCAGGAAGACTGAGGTCGAGATCTGGGCGAGCAAGGTTGCGGGGACGAACCGACACGAGGTTTGCATCGAAGGCGATTTCGGAATAATCCGCACCACGACGGACAACTTTCCGGCGCCTGATAATCCGAAAACAAGTTATCTGGCCATCCTCTCCGCCGCGGCGACGTTGCGTAAGGCGTTTACGACCCTGCGGCTCGGCACCTGAAAACACCGTAAGGTATGCAGGAATTCCTCGAAGTTCGCGGAGCCAGAGAACACAATCTCAGGAACATTTCGGTCCGGATTCCGCGCAACAAATTCGTCGTGATCACCGGTCTTTCCGGTTCCGGGAAATCCTCCCTGGCCTTCGACACCATCTACGCCGAAGGCCAACGCCGTTATCTGGAAAGCCTTTCCTCCTACGCCAAGCAGTTCCTTGATAAGCTCAAAAAGCCGGACGTGGACCATATCTCCGGACTTTCTCCGGCCATTGCTATTGAGCAGCGCTCCATCACGCACAACCCTCGGTCAACCGTTGCGACGGTGACGGAGGTTTACGATTATCTCCGGCTGCTTTTTGCGAAGGTCGGGATCGCCCATTGCGCGTTTTGCGGGCTGCCGCTTCGGGGTCAGAAACGTGAGGAGATCCTGAAAGACGTGCTCGCGCGATTCGGCGGACGCGAGGTCCAGGTGCTTGCGCCGCTTATCCGCGGCCGGAAAGGGGAGTTCCAAAAATTGTTCCAGGATTCCCTGAAGCGGGGTTACGACCGCGCCCGGATCGACGGGACGGAGCGTTTGCTGAAGCCGGAGATGAAACTTCGCAAGTCCATCCGTCACGATATCGAGATCGTGATCGATGAACTGATGTTGGAAGAGACCGGCAGTGGCCAGGCTCATTTATCAGAAGAAAATAAAAGCGAGAGCAAGCGTTTCCGGGATTCTCTCGCCTGCGCTCTGGATCTTTCGAAGGGGCATGTAGCAATTCTGGAAAAGGAAGGGAACGACAAAGGGAAGATCCATTTCTTTTCCACGACCCAAAGCTGTCCCGCCTGTCAGATCAGCCTCCCGGACCTGACGCCGAACATGTTCTCGTTCAACAGCCCGTACGGGGCGTGTCCGAAGTGCAAAGGGCTCGGCAAGCTTTCGCAGATCTTTTCGAGGACCGTGATCTCTTCGCCGGAAAAACCGCTCATGCAGGCGCTGAACAAGAAGGTGTTCTTTTCGTTCAATAAATATTTTATCGAAGATCTGCTTCACGACCTGACGCAGAAATATAATTTTGAGTGGGATGCGGCGTATCGTGACTGGCCGGAGGAGGCGAAAGAGGCGTTCTTTCTCGGGGACGGGGAGCTTTCGGGGCTGGTGGAAGAATGGGAGCGGCTTTTTCACGAAACCGATTCGGAGGAAATTCGCTCGAAGATCCGGAAGTTTTTGCGCGAAGAAACCTGTCCCGAATGCCGGGGCAGGCGTCTCCGGAAGGAAAGTCTCGGCGTTCTGATCGCCGGGAAGAACATTGCCGAGGTGACGGCGGTTTCGATCGAGGAAGCGGTTCCATTCTTTCAAAAACTGGAATTTGCGGACGCTCAAAAACTGATCTCGGATCCGATCCTCCGTGAGGTCCGTGAAAGGTTGTCGTTTCTTCTGAATATCGGGCTCGGGTACCTGACACTCGACCGTACCGTGGCAACGCTCGCGGGAGGGGAACTTCAACGGATCCGGCTCGCCGCCCAGATCGGCCTCGGTCTGACCGGCGTGCTTTACGTTCTGGACGAGCCAAGCATCGGGCTCCATCCCCGGGATAATGAAAAATTGTTGAACGCGCTTGAAAAACTTCGCGATCTGAAGAACACCGTTCTTGTGGTGGAGCACGACGAAGAAACCATTCGCCGCGCGGACCATGTGATCGATCTTGGGCCGGGTGCCGGGCGTGCTGGCGGGAAGATCGTCGCGGAAGGAAAACTCGCGGAGCTCCGGGATTGTCCGGAGTCGCTTACGTTGAAATATCTTTCGGGAGAACTTTCGATAGAGGTCCCCGCTACACGCAAGTCCTCTGTCAAGGCGCCGAAGCTTGTCCTAAAAGGGTGCCGTGAACACAACCTGAAGAATGTGGATGTTGCGTTCCCGCTCGGACTTTTGATCTGCGTGACGGGCGTTTCGGGCTCCGGGAAAAGTACGCTTGTCCACGATACCCTCTACAAGGAAATGCATAACCGGGTCTGGAAGACTCAGTACAAAACCGGCGCTTTCGACGCTTTGACCGGCGCCGAAAAGATCGACAAGATTATCGAGATCGATCAGGCGCCGATCGGCCGGACGCCGCGGTCGAATCCCGCGACGTACACCGATATTTTTGGGTTTATCCGGAAACTGTACAGCGATCTCGAGCTCTCCAAGCTTCGCCGTTACTCCCAGTCGCGTTTCAGTTTCAATCTCAAAGGTGGGCGGTGCGAGAACTGCCGTGGGGCAGGATTCGAGAAGCTTGAGATGAGCTTTATGCCGGACCTTTATGTGGTTTGCGAAACGTGCCGCGGCAAACGGTACAACGAGCCGACCCTTGACGTGCGGTACCAGGGGAAGAATATTTCCGAGGTCCTTGATTTGCCGGTCCGGGAGGCGATGGATTTTTTCGCGAAGTTTTCGATGATCCGTGAGCGTCTGGAAGTCTTGGAGTCGGTGGGGCTTGGCTATGTGAAACTAGGGCAGCCTTCGACGACCCTTTCAGGCGGCGAGGCCCAGCGCATCAAGATCGCGGCCGAACTGATTAAGAGAGGAACGGGGAAAACTTTATATCTTTTGGATGAGCCGACGACCGGACTTCATTTTGCGGACATCCGGCATTTACTGGCCGCTCTTTTTAAATTACGGGATCAGGGGAATACGGTGATGGTGATCGAACATAATCTTGACGTCATTAAAACGGCCGACTATGTCATCGACCTCGGACCGGAGGGTGGCAAGTCGGGGGGGCAGCTGATCGCCTGCGGGACGCCGGAGGAGGTTTCCCGGGTGCCGGGCTCCTATACCGGAGCGTTCCTGAAGAAGGTTCTCTGCGGGAAATGATGGCTCCTGCCTAAAGTCGTTCTTTGAGAGGGGCTGGAAATAAATTGCTTTTAAACGGAATTTTTTTTTGTTATATTATGAACGCTCGTGTAATAAAAATTCAGCAGTAAAAGGAGTCCCCCATGATCATGGAAATTGGAATTGTTGCCGGTGAGATTTGGCATTACCTCGATGAAAAGCAGAAAGCTACCGTGGATGAGCTCACCAAGGGGCTGAAGCGTCCCCGCGAACTGGTGCTTATGAGTTTGGGGTGGCTCGCGCGCGAAGGTCACGTGACTCTGGGGACTCCGGAAAGCGGATACGCCGCGACGCTTAACCGAAAATAAGTCCGAACGTGAAGTATCTTTGCGTTCTGAGTACGGTTCCCAATATTAAAAAGGCCCGCGAAATCGCGGGCCTTTTAGTTTCCAGGGGGCTCGCCGCTTGCGTTCAGGTTCTTCCCGGTCTCGAATCTCATTACCGTTGGAAGGGCAAGAAAGAAACCTCCCCAGAAGTTCTTCTCATCATCAAGACCAAAGCCTCGGCCTATAAGAAGCTTGAAATGTCCCTCCTTAAAAATCATCCCTACGAAGTCTCGGAATTAGTCGCTTTGCCTATCACGAGAGGTAGCAAGGCCTATCTGGATTGGATCGACGAAGAAGTGACCTTTTAAAAAATCCAATTACCGGGATAGGAATACCAGGAAGATTTCGAAACCCAAGATTCGAAAAATGAAATAGTGCAAGCCTTGTTCTTTTAGGGGGTTGGTAACTGGGATTTGTCCGGAACTTGTTGCTTAAATTTTGGAAGGGGAGATTGCGATGAAGATTTTGGCGGTCTTCTGGCCTTCATTGGCAAAGTAATGCGGGAATGAAGCGTCGAAGTAGAGCGTTTCCTGGGCTTTGAGGTCGTATTCCTGGCTCTCGAGTTTTACTTTCACGTGTCCGTCGATCACCCACACGAATTTCTCCACCCCGCGCTCATTACTTTCTTTCTCGGTCTTGCCGCCGCCCAGGAGTGTCAAAAGGAGCGGCGTAATCTTCTTCTTGGAACTTTCCTGCGTCAGCACCTCCACATGGACGTCTTTGGTATGGTGGGTCGCCGTGCGGGCGTCCTTGGTCTGGTGGCTGATCTGTTCATAGCGGCGGTCGATCCCGGAGTAGAGTTCCGCCAATCCGATGCCGAGCGTTTCGGCTATCTTCTCATGGCTTTCGACCGTTCCGAGCATGGTTCCGGTTTCGATGCGGGAGAGGGTGGCCTGAGCGATGCCGGTTTTCTGTGAGATTTCGACCAGCGTGAGGCCCTTCTCTTTCCTGATGCTTCGGATGCGTTGTCCCAAGTTCTTTAGCATGGGGTCATTTTAACTTTCTCGGCTATAGGGTCAAGGGAAATATGACGGAAAGGCATAAAAATAAGTATAGCGTAAATGAAATATAATATTGACAAATAATCATATTCATGTTAAGGTTCTCCTAAATCAAACAGGAGGTGTTGATATGCGGTACAGAACAGAAGCAAAACAGGTTTTAGGAGCATTGGTCATTGCCACATTTCTTTTCGGCGGGCTTTCGATGATTGCGTCGGGAAGGGTTTTGGCGGCACAGCCCAAGGCGACCCTGCAGATGCAGGAAGGGGCTTCCATGGCGGTGGTGAATATTAATAAGGCCACCGCGGAAGAACTGGATGCTATCCGGGGAGTCGGTCCCGTATTGGCGGACCGGATCATCAAATTCCGCGAGCAGAACGGCGCTTTCAAAAGCGTCGATGACCTTAGCAAAGTGCGCGGGATCAACGGAGCGAAATTTCAGAAGATCAAGGATCAGGTTTCGATCTAGCCCGGTTCCGCCTGGTTCCGTTCCGCGACAGTTGTCCGGCTGGAGGTTGAGAAGTGGGGACGGCCGGATAGCTTGCGGGGCGGTCCAGGCGAACCGTATTGAAAGGATCTTTTATGGAAGTGACGGAACCAATAAAGATCGCAGCACGGGGGAACAGTTATCTGCGCTGTTTGGTCAAGGCAACGCGCAGCACCCGCAGGCTCTTCTGTTGCGATAGTAGAACGCCGGATGACGCGAAGATTCACTCGGTCAAATCGATCCTGTACGCGGCCATTGAACGGGCGGGAATGGAAACGGAGAAGTCCCAATCGGTACAAGCCAAGCTGCAAAACCTGCTTTCGCTTGTGGCGATCCGCTGCGATGCTTCGCCTCAGGAATACCGGTCAGCTCTTCGAACCCTCGAAGAGCTGGAGGATCAGATTTATTTTATGACTTATCCGCGTTTGCGGTTGTCAAATCTGAGATCTCAAATTAGAAATCCTCAAGGAACGTCCTCGGCGGGACCTTTATCCCGTAACCCCGCTTTGCTTGATTAAGCGGCCCCTTTTTGCTAGAATGCCCCCTCTTTTGCCCCTCCCGGAGGGGTCATTTTAAAATAAAAAGGTTTGCGCGGAACATGCCTAAGTTTTTGACATTCCAGGAGTTAATACAAAAACTGAACGATTATTGGGCGAAGCAGGGATGCCTCGTCATGCAGCCTTACGACCTTGAAGTCGGGGCCGGGACTTTTTCTCCCCATACGTTTCTGAGGGCTCTCGGGCCTGAGCCTTGGAAAGCCGCCTATGTCGAGCCTTCCCGCAGGCCCACGGACGGCCGTTATGGTGAGAATCCCCACCGCACCCAGCAATATTATCAGTACCAGGTCATCCTAAAACCTTCCCCGGCCAATTCCCAGGAACTTTATCTGAACAGCCTTCGCGCGGTCGGGATCGACCTGCTTTCTCATGACGTCCGCTTTGTGGAGGATGACTGGGAATCTCCGACGCTTGGTGCCTGGGGCCTCGGATGGGAAGTGTGGCTCGACAGTCTTGAGATTACGCAGTTCACTTATTTTCAGCAATGCGGCGGCATTGACCTCGACGTGATTTCTTGCGAGATCACCTACGGGCTCGAACGCATCGCCATGTTCCTTCAGCAAAAGGAATCTCTTTTCGATATTCAGTGGAACGACAAAGTGACCTACGGCGATGTCCACTTGCAGGGGGAGAGGGAATTTTCGAAGTTCAATTTTGAAGGTTCGGATCCCGAGATCTATCGCCGGCATTTCGAAGATTATGAAAAACAAACCGAGCGGCTTCTCGAGAACGGGATGGTTCTTCCGGCCTACGACTGCTGTCTCAAAACGTCGCACATTTTCAACCTGCTGGACGCGCGCGGCGCCGTGAGCGTCAACGAACGGCCACGGTTCATTGCCCGTGTCCGCGCGTTGGCCAAACGGTGCGCCGAAGGATATCTTGAAAGCCGCAAGGCGCAGGATTTTCCGTTGATCAGGAAAAAGAAATAGCCATGCCCAATCTTCTTGTGGAAGTCGGAGTCGAAGAACTGCCGGTCGGGAGCCTGGACGTCATTTATGACGAGCTGGCCGTGAAAGTGCGGCAGAAACTCGTCGACGAGCGCATCGCGTTTGCGGAAGTGAAGGTCGAAGCCACGCCTCGGCGCATCGCACTTTTTGTCCAAGGGATCGCGGCCATGCAACAGGACCGTACGCTCGAAATATCCGGGCCTTTCTGTGAAAAATGTTATGACGGCGCCGGGAAACCTACGCAGGTCCTCCAGGGGTTCCTCCGTAGCAAGCAGGCGACCGAAAAAGACATTGAGGTCCGCGAAAGCCCGAAGGGGAAGTTCATTTTCCTCAAAAAATATGAAAAAGGCCGGCCCGTCATCCAGCTGCTTCCCGAATTCCTGAAGCAGATCCTTATGACGCTCTCTTTCCCGAAGTTCATGCGATGGGAATCCACCGGGTTCCGGTTCCCGCGCCCCATCCGCTGGCTGGTCGTTTTGCTGGATCAAAAGAGAGTTCCGATGGTGCTTGCGGACGTAAGGTCGGGCAACAAGAGTTTTGGACACCGGTTCCTTGCACCGCAGGGTTTTGTGATCCCCAAGGCCGACTGGAAACTTTATCTTTCGCTCCTCAAGAAGAAGCACGTGCATCTGGAGATCGCAGCCCGCGAGGCCTTGGTCCGGAGCGCGCTCAAGACCCGGTTCGGCCAGAAACAGGCGGATGAAGAGTTGCTTCACATGAACGCGCAGCTCGTGGAAGAGCCGTATTTCATCAAAGGCGCGTTTTCGCAGGAGTATCTTGAGCTCCCGGCCGAGGTGCTGGCGAGCTGTATGAAAAAGAACCAAAAGATCTTCGCCTGCTGTGACGCGAAAGGGCAGATGCAAAACCGGTTCGTTGCGGTGATGAACGGCAAGCGTAACGGTCTTCCTCGGATCCAGGCGGATTACGAGAATGTTCTTGATTCGCGCCTTAAAGACGCCCGCTATTTTTACGGGATGGACACGAAGGAACCGTTCGAAAAGAAAAAACCGGTTCTCGCTCAGCTTGTTTATCTCGGCAAGCTCGGGTCCGTGTTGGACAAGACCGAGCGGCTTGAAAAACTTGCGGGAGAGTTTTCGGAGGCGTGCGGGCAGCAGGCGCTTTCGCAGGATCTTGCGCGCGTTGCGAGCCTTTCCAAGATCGATCTGATCACGCATCTGGTCTATGAAATGCCGGACCTGCAGGGGATCGTTGGTCGCGAATACGCGATCGAGGCGAAAGAAAAAGAGGCGGTGGCCCTGGCGATCGGCGCCCAGTACCTGCCGCGGAGCCTTGGGGAAGATCACCAGAAAGTCAAAAATTCGATGAATTTTCTCGGAGCGCTTTTCGGCATCATGGACCGGCTGGACCTCCTTGTCGGGGCGTTCGGCACCGGTATTGAGCCGACCGGGAGCCAGGACCCGTTTGCGCTGCGGCGGGCGGGCGGCAGCATTGTGAAAATGATCCGGGCGTTCGATATTTCTTTCTCTCTTTCCGGCGTGATCGAGGCGGATGTGCGGCTCTACGGAGGGCGTTTGACCAAGAAAGACGATCTCACTTCACGCCTTGTGAAATTCCTCCAGGAACGTGTGGCGTTTGAGCTTGGCGTGAAACCCGGGACCCGGCAGCATGAAATATTGCAGGCCGTTTTCCGTGCCGGTTTCGATGATCTCGCCAATGTTTATGACCGTTACGCCGTGCTTTGCCGGATGTCAGAGAAGGACCCCGGGAATTTTCTGAGGGCGGCGAAAGTGATCCAGCGCACCGCCAATATGCTCAAAGGTTACGGGAAGACGCCCGGAGAGCCGCGGCAGGACAAGTTGACAGAAGTCCAGGAGAAGAAATTGTTTGAATTGGTCCAGGCAAGGATCGGGGATGTCGAGACCCCGATTAAAGCGGGAGACTATGAAAAGGCCACCCGGCTTTTTGCGGAGATCTTTTCAGAGCCTCTGAACGATTTCTTTGACCATGTGATGGTGAACGCGGAGGACGCGGAAGTCCGTGAGAACCGGATGGCGCTTGTGGCGCGGATCAACCGGCTCTACACCGGAAGGCTCGCAGACCTTTCCGTGCTATCCAGAATCGACGAAGAGTGATACAATTCACATTCTTCTTTGCCCTACACGAAACCCCTTGAGGTTCGATCGGAGGGGTGGTTTTAAACTGTATTTTAGATAACCAACAAGCCTATCGTTCCGTCTCTTGAAAAAGACGGATGCCGGGCGCTAACAAGGAGTGAAAAGAAACACTATGAGTACCGCAACATGTAAGAAATCCTGCAAGTCCGGTTCCAAATCCAAGTCCTCGAAATACGTTTATTTCTTCGGCAGCGGCAAAGCGGAAGGCGACGCCAAGATGAAAAGCCTGCTCGGCGGCAAAGGCGCGAATCTTGCCGAGATGACCAACATTGGCATTCCCGTTCCGGCCGGTTTTACGATCACTACCGAAACGTGCGATCTTTTCTATAAGAACGGCAAAAAATGGCCGGTCGGTCTCGAACAGCAGGTTCGTGAGAACATCGTGAAACTCGAAAAATCCATGGGGCTCAAGCTCGGCGACCGCAACAATCCGCTGCTCGTTTCCGTGCGCTCTGGCGCGGCGGTTTCGATGCCGGGTATGATGGACACGGTCCTCAATCTCGGTCTCAACTCCGATGTCGTCCAGGGTCTTATTGTGAAGACCGAGAACGAACGTTTCGCGTGGGACTCCTATCGTCGGTTCATCCAGATGTTCGGTGACGTGGTCATGGAAGTGCCGCACGACGATTTCGAACACATTCTTGAGAAGAAGAAACAGCAGGTCGGCGCGAAGACCGATACGGAGCTGAACGCGAATGATCTCAAGGACGTTGTGCGCCAGTACAAGAAGGTTTACCAGGATCACACGGGCGAAGAATTCCCGCAGGATCCTTTTGAACAGCTTGTCAAAGCCGTGAACGCGGTATTCAATTCCTGGAATTGTCCGCGCGCGCTCAAATACCGCCAGATCAATGAGATCCGCGGTCTGCTCGGCACCGCCGTGAACGTTCAGGCGATGGTGTTCGGCAATATGGGCGAGACCTCCGGAACGGGCGTGTGCTTTACGCGCAATCCTTCGACCGGTGAGAACAAGTTCTACGGGGAATATCTCATCAACGCGCAGGGAGAGGACGTCGTTGCCGGGATCCGCACGCCGGAACCGATCGATGTGCTCGCGAAGAAGTGGCCCACGGTCTATAAGCAGCTCGATTCTCTCCGCCTCCGTCTCGAAAAGCATTACCGGGACATGCAGGATATCGAGTTCACCATCCAGGAGGGGAAGCTGTACATTCTCCAGACCCGCAGCGGGAAACGCACGGCGGCCGCAGCAGTCCGTACCGCGGTGGAGATGGTGAAGGAAAAGATGATCAGCCAGAAGGAAGCGTTGCTTCGCGTGAATCCCAAGCAGCTCGACCAGTTGCTCCACCCGACGTTCGATCCGAAGCAGCAGAAGACCAAAGAGCCGATCGCAAAAGGTCTTCCGGCTTCTCCGGGTGCCGCGACGGGCAAAGTGGTCTTTTCCGCTGAAGACGCTGAAGCTTGGGCGAAGAAGGGTGAAGCCATCATCCTCGTCCGCATCGAAACCTCGCCGGAAGATATCGGCGGAATGAACGTCGCGAAGGGGATTTTGACCTCCCGCGGCGGCATGACCTCACACGCGGCGGTCGTCGCGCGCGGCATGGGGAAATGCTGCGTCGCCGGCGTCAGCGCTCTCAATATCGATTACAAGGCCAAGCAATTCACGGTTGGTAATGTCACGGTCAAGGAAGGCGATTTCATTTCCCTGGACGGGACGCTGGGATTTATTTACGAAGGCAAGCTCAACACCATGGATCCGGCGCTTTCCGGGGATTTCGGCACGCTGATGAAATGGGCCGATGCCACTCGCACGCTCAAAGTTCGCACGAACGGCGATACGCCGAACGACGCGACCGTCGCGCGCAGGTTCGGCGCCGAAGGGATCGGGCTTTGCCGTACGGAGCATATGTTCTTCGAGGGCGACCGAATCATTGCGGTCCGTGAGATGATCCTTGCCGACACCAAGGAAGGCCGTGAGAAGGCTCTCGCGAAGCTCCTGCCGATCCAGCGCGGGGACTTTGAAGGGATCTTTGAAGCGATGAAAGGCTTTCCCGTGACGATCCGTCTTTTGGATCCGCCGCTTCATGAGTTCCTCCCGCAGGAAGATGCTAACCAGAAAGAAATGGCCGAAGTCATGAAGGTTCCGGTCGAAGTGATCAAACAAAAGGTCAGCGCTCTTCACGAGTTCAACCCGATGCTCGGGCATCGCGGCTGCCGTCTTGGGATCACGTATCCCGAGATCTACGCCATGCAGGTCCGTGCGATCATCGAAGCGGCCTGCAACCTCAAGAAGAAAGGCATCAAGATCGTTCCTGAGATCATGATCCCGCTCGTCGGGACGAAGAAGGAACTCCAGATCCTGAAAGATCTTTCCGTTGATACGATCAACAAGGTTTTCGAGGAAAAGAAAACGAAGCTCGAATACATGATCGGAACGATGATCGAAGTGCCGCGCGCGGCGTTGACGGCGGACCGTGTCGCCGAAGTCGCCGAGTTCTTCTCGTTCGGGACGAACGACTTGACGCAGATGACGCTCGGTTTTTCGCGTGACGATTCGGGTTCCTTTATGGGAGCCTACCTCGAGCAGGGGATCTTCGAGAAAGACGTGTTTCAGTCGATCGATGTCGAAGGCGTCGGTTCTCTGATTCAACTTGCGGTCGAAAAAGGCCGTAAGACAAAGAAGGACCTGAAGATCGGTATCTGCGGCGAGCATGGCGGAGATCCGGATTCGATCGATTTCTGTAACCGCGTCGGTATGAACTACGTCAGTTGTTCGCCGTACCGTGTTCCGATCGCGAGACTGGCGGCGGCTCAGGCCGTGCTGCGTTTAAAAAAATAAAAACCGCACAAGGAATGGATCGTTAGTATTCCTATGGCAGGTAAAAAAAAGAAAAAACAGAAAAATGTCCGGCCCGCCCGAAAGGGCGCGGCCCGGCATTCCGGGAAGAAAGCGGGAAGGGAGCGTGTCAAACGCTCCCTTCCTGTTTCCCCCAAGCGTCCCCGTTCTCCGTCCGGCACCCGGGCCAAGGAAGATGCCGCCAAGAAGGTTGAAACCGAACTTCTTTTAAAGCGCGAGAAACTTTTCCAAAAGGAAGCCGCGGAGCTTCTGAAACAAGAGTCCGGCCTTGAGGGAAATGCCGAGCGCCGCAAGCGGGAGCGCGAGACCGAAGAGGAAGATGCCCACGCGGAAGACGCGATGGACCAGACCCTTGACCGGACCCCGATGAAGATCTATCTCGACCAGATCGAGCATATCCCTTTGCTGACCCCGGAGCTCGAGATCTCTATTTCCGAACAGATCGCCCAGGGAGGCGCTGCGGGGGAAGAAGCCCGTCACCGGATGATCCGCTCGAACCTCCGCCTTGTGATCGCGATCGCCAAACGTTATACCCACATGGGCCTCGCTTTTTCCGACCTCGTTGAAGAAGGCAACATCGGCCTGATGCGGGCGGTAGAAAAATTCGATCCGAAACGCGGGTACCGGTTTTCGACGTACGCATCCTGGTGGATCAAACAGGCCATGATGCGTTCGCTTTCCAACCAGGGCAAGACGATCCGCATTCCGGTCTACATGTACGACATTATCTCCAAATGGCGGCGGGTGCGCGATGCCCTGACGCAACGCCTGAGCCGGGCTCCCACGCGGCGCGAGATCGCCAAGGTCCTTGAGATCCCGGCGGCCAAGGTCAAGGAGATCGAAAGTATCGTGAACCGCCCGAGTTCGCTCAATACGCCGATCAGCCTGGACGGAACGGCGGAGCTGATCGATCTGATCGAAGACGATGTGAACCAGAAGCCGGACTCCAAGGTCGGTGAGATCCTCAAGAGCGAGCGTGTCGTGAAACTTTTGGGGATCCTCGATGACCGGGAGAAGGAGATCCTGTCCCGGCGTTTCGGTCTGGACGATCACAACCCGCACACGCTGGAAGAGGTCGCCCAGCATTTCGGTGTGACGCGCGAGCGGATCCGGCAGATCGAATTCGTGGTCCTGAAAAAGATCCGCGCCCAGCTGACGCTGGAAGGCGATCACTTCGAAAATTATCTGACAGCCTAGCAGCAGCCCCGGATCCTTCCGGAGCTTTTCAATATCAGGAGGTTTTCCGTGAGCGTAAGGTCCCTGAAAGCAAAAGTCCGCACCATCCCTGATTTCCCCAAGAAGGGGATCCTTTTCCGCGATATTACCCCGCTGCTCAAGGACCCGAAATCTTTCCGTGAGATCATCGAGGAACTGGCCAAGGTGGCGAAAAAGCACAAGATCGCGATGGTGGCCGGGATCGAGTCCAGGGGGTTTATTTTCGGAGCGCCTCTTGCGGCAAAGCTGGGGGTCGGTTTTGTGCCGATCCGCAAAAAAGGAAAGCTGCCATGGCGGACGCACCGGGTCCCCTGTGTTCTGGAATATGGGGAAGAGGTGCTTGAGATCCATGAGGACGCGGTCAAGCCGGGCCAAAAAGTGATGATCGTGGACGATCTTCTTGCGACCGGCGGAACGGCCGAAGCGGCCACGAAACTCGTGGAAGCGGTCGGCGGCAAGGTTGGGCTTCTGGCGTTCGTGATCGAACTGGAGCCTCTCAAGGGCCGTGAAAAACTCGCGGATTACGACGTTTGTTCGTTATTGAAGTACTAAAACCCGCCTAGCCAGCTCTTTCCGGCAACGCTATAATATTTGCCTATGAGGAAGCTGATCCTGCTGACGCTTCTCGCTGTTTCATTTCTTGCCGCGCCTTGCCGGGCTGCCGATACCTCTCTCACGGTCACCAAAGTCATCGACGCGACGACGCTCGAACTTTCGGACGGCCAAACAGTTTCCCTGATCGGCATCCAGCCACCCGAAGATCCTGAACAGGGCAAGAAAGCGGCGGAGTTTACCCGCCAACTTGCGGAAGGAAAACAGGTCAGGCTCGATTATGATGTGCAACAGAGGGACAAATACAAACGGCTCTTGGCATATGTTTATGTTGTGGTATGCAATAACTGCGATACACGAAGAAATCCCAAGTACGAATATCTTGATATGCAAGATCCTGATGGAAGCATCACTGCCTGCATCTTTCTCAACGCCACCCTCATCAAGTCCGGCTACGCCCAAGTCATGACCCCGCTTGTAACCACGGCGGGGCAGGCCGTTCCAGCCGCGCCGAATGTGAAGTATGCCGAGCTGTTACTTAAATTGCAGAAGGAAGCGAGAGAAGCTAAAAGAGGATCGTGGGATACTGTTTCGACGGAAGTTCAAAAAACACGCGCTGTGCAGAACTCGGATGTTAAGACGTTTGTCGGAGAGTTGGAATTTCATCCGCAAACAAAATCCGTGGAATCATTTTTGGGGCTGGATTTTGTGCTGAAAACAGAAGATCCGAAAGACAGGGTGATATTGCGTCCGTCCAAAGTGGTTTCAGAGGAAAGGTTGAAGAAATTCGAAAATAAAAGGATCGAGGTCCAATGCATTTCACGGGAAGCGGAGAAAATCGATTATTCGGAAACTATGCAATATCCGGTTGTTACCGATTTTGTTACGGGAAAGTCTCGCCCTGGATTTGAAAGTCGGCCAGGTTATTGTGAAGTTCAGGAGGTAAGGCTTGAGGGAGAAAGAAACGAAAGCCAATAAGAGTTGGTTACGAAAATGATCTCCGGCTCGATTAAGGGCAAGCCCAACGGGAGGTTTCTTGTATCGCAGAAGGAAGCGCGGGAGAACAGGAGGGGGCTTTGGAAATAAAAGAAAAAAATAGCTTAGCAAAAGCCGAAAAACCCAAAGGATTTATTTGGATGTTTGTGGTAATGGTTTTAACTACCGCATACTCGTTTATTGGGGTGCCAGTATACGAGCTTGTAAAATTTGAACTTTTAAAATACGAACGGCTTATTTGGATAGAGATTGTCATGGGTGAGCTGGCAGGAATTATCAGTGCGGTTCTTTTGTTCGGAATTTACAAGATGAGAAATTTAGCGAGGGCGATCTACGTGTTTTTGCTCGTAGCCGTGACAGTCTACATGCTTGGATGGTCAATTTGGTTTGCCACCGTTGCTTATAAAATAGGTTGGGACGCATCTGCCAGCATGCTTTTTTGCTTTTGGTCATTTCACATCCCGTTACCCGCCATTTTTATTTGGTATCTTTCTCTTCCGCAGGTAAGGGAAAAGTTCAAATCAGAGCAGGGGAATATTGGGGACTTCCGCTGCAGAAACTTATAAAAAAGGAGGGGATTGTGGGGATGAATGTCAGCTTCAAAGGGTCTCTTCTTACGATCGAGAACGGTACCCGAACGAAGACTATGGATTTCAAACATCCCATTGGGAATATTGTAACCACCGAAACGCAAATTATTGTTCGCTTTGAATTGATGGGAGACGAGGTGCCCGACGAAGGGATTATTTGCCTTAATCAAGATGGAAAGCAAATTTGGAAGGTTGAAGACCCAGACATGTGGAGAGTTGGACACAAGGTCAGGATTCCTGATCAGTTTGGGGGAGTTGGATTTGATAAAGAGGGTAACCTTTGGGCTGGTGGCAGGCAATCTAGGTATCGAATAGATATTAATACGGGAAAAATTCTTGAAGAAGAGTATACGAAATGATCCCCGACCCGATTAAAGTAGCTTTGTAGAGTGGTGCAAATGTCCAAAGTGAATTTTTCACATCCGGCTAACCAAAAATATTTATCAAAACATGGTCCATTTATTAAGCCCGCTTATAATTTTCAAACGAAAGATGAATGTGACCCTGCCTCGATAGACCAAGTAGAACTAAAGCTTGGAATGCATGCGGAAGTTGTAAGAATCTTTTGGAATGAAATAACAAAAGATTTGCCGGAAGATTGCAGGTGGATTGTTCGTGGCCGCGCGGTTTTAGTGAGACCCAAAAATGGAGTTATTTTTGGTTTTCAGGCTACAAATATATCTTTTGCCTTGAGGTTGCCGCAGACTGAGAAAGCTGTTGCCATCAATTCTATCGGCCACCTAAAAATGGACTTATCTGCTGGTGGTACTTATGATGTGAATGAATATGGGGACGATTGGGTTCTTTTCTATGCAAAAGGCAGTGATTCATTGCGCCGCTTTTGCTTAGAATCCTATAGATACGCTGGCAATCTACAGATGCCGGAGATACCCGGATACCGGATGCCGTCCGGCGGGGAAGGGTAACCTGACGCATCGGGTGAGGTAGCGCATCCTTGGCATGCAGGTGACCGTCACTATGCCTAATTTTGGCGGGTTTGTATAGAGACAGCCATGGGGGAATCTGCTATCATTCTCCCTGTTTTCTTCCGTATCTTTATAGATTTATCGGGAAATAGGCGGTTAGCGTACGAGGCCTCCCAGATCCCATAGGGACGATCTAAAACATCGAGCCTCGACGGTGTCGTATTAAAACATTGGGTTTCAATGCCCCTATAGCTCAATTGGATAGAGCATCTCCTTCCTAAGGAGAGGGTTGCATGTTCGATTCATGCTAGGGGCAAAGTTTTTTATATAGCGGAAGAAGCGAATGGCCGGTCATCCCGTGAGATCGAGGCACGGTTTCTTTTCCATGAAAACAAAACCTAATAGCTGCATTCTGGTGATGGTCGCGATGGTGCTCAGCGGCCTTTGTTTTTTCGGAGTTCCTGCGGGCCTTTTTGCGGAAGAGCCCGCGGCGAGGAACATCGCCGATTTTGAGGCTTTGAAAAAAGAGTGGGAAGAGGTCCGGGAACAGCAGATCCGGATGATCCGCGAAAAGGAAGAACAACTCGAAAAACTGAAAGAAGAACTTTTTGCAAAGATGAAAGCCGCTGAGAGTCCAGCGAAGGAGCCGATTCTTCCCGTCGATAACAGCGGTGGCGCAGTGTTGAATGACAAAAAGGAACTCGGGCAGCAGAAGGCGGCATTCCTCGAAGAACGGCAGAAATTTTTTACCGAAATGAACCGTCAGAAAGAAAAGCTCCGGCAGGACCAGGCCGCGCTCGACCAAAAAGTCAAACAGCTGGAAGAGGAACGTGCCCGGTTTGAAAAGGAAAAACAGGTTGCCGCGCATTGATACGCGGTCCCTCCCGAGGTCCCATCCTATGCCGGAAAAGACTTCCCTCAGACGGTCTCTCCAGGAGAAAAGAAGCGGGATCTCCGCGCTCCGCCGAAAGAAGAAAAGCCGCCGTATTTTTGAAAAACTGTTTCGTCTCCCCGGCTTCGGGAAGGCGGAACATGTGGCGCTTTATTACAGTCTCCCCGGCGAGGTTGATACGCGGCCGTTCCTTAAAAAGCTTTTCTGCGAAAAAAAAATCTACCTGCCCCGGGTGAATCCGCGGAAAAAAGATATGAGATTTTTCCGGGTAGGTTCTCTCTCTGATCTCCGGAAAGGGGCGTATGCTATCATGGAGCCGCGCAAGTCCTGTCCGGGCCGCGGTGCGTCGAAGATGGACCTGATCGTGGTCCCCGGAGTGGCGTTTGACAGGCGCGGCGGAAGACTCGGCCGCGGCGGCGGCTATTATGACCGGATCCTCCGGCGGGCGGGTAAAGTTCCCGTGATCGGGGTCTGTTTCCGCGAGCAGCTTGTGAAAAAAGTCCCGATGACCCTCCGTGATGTCCGGGTCGATCGGGTGATCACGGACTGAAATTCGCACAACGTGCAACGGAAAAGTTTTTACGTTGTGCTGCAGAAAAGATTTCAAAAGGAATGATGACCGAACAAGATGAGAAGCCGGTTTTTGATGCATTGAAGAACGGCCGCAGGATCTATACCGTCAGCCAGCTGAACCGGCAGGTGCGGTTTCTGCTGGAGTCGAACTTTCCGGGAGTCTGGGTCGAAGGCGAGATTTCGAATTTCAAACACCACACGTCGGGACACATGTACCTGACGCTGAAGGATGAGACGTCACAGATCCAGGCGGCGTTCTTCAGCCAGCATCAGCGCGGTCTCAAATTCCAGCTGAAGGACGGGCTCAAGGTTCTCGCGTTCTGCCGCGTTTCGATCTATGAAGCGCGCGGATCTTACCAGCTTTATATCGAACGGATCGAACCGAAGGGCGTTGGCGCGCTCCAACTTGCGTTCCAGCAGCTGAAGGAGAAGCTCGCGAAAGAGGGGCTGTTCGACGAAGAGCGGAAGCGGCCGATCCCGAAATTTCCCAAGGCGGTGGGCGTGGTCACGTCCCCGACGGGTGCCGCGATCCAGGATATTCTGAACGTCGTGAACCGCCGTTTTTGCGGGACCCATCTTCTCCTCTATCCGGCCAAAGTCCAGGGGGAAGGTGCCGCGCAGGAGATCGCGCAGGCGATCGAGGCTTTGAATCGCCAGGGTGAGGCTGAGGTCCTGATCGTGGGACGCGGAGGCGGGAGTATCGAGGACCTTTGGGCGTTTAATGAAGAGCCGGTAGCGCGTGCGGTTTTTAATTCACGGATTCCGGTGATTTCCGCGGTCGGTCATGAAACCGACTGGACGATCTGCGATTTTGTGGCGGATCTGAGAGCCCCGACGCCTTCTGCGGCGGCGGAGCTTGTGGTCGCGAGCCGTTTTGAGCTGCAAAAACAGGTTGCGGGAAACGGCGAACGGATCCAGTATGCGATGCTTCGCCTTGCGGAAGCCGCGCGGGAGCGGCTCGAGGGGTTTGTTGCGAGCGTCGCGTTCCGCCAGCCCCGGTATCTGCTGGAACAATTTACGGAGCGGATCGATGAGGCCGCGCGCCAGTTTGGAGCGCGGCTTGGGGATCTGGTGGCTCTTAAATCGCAGACGTTCCGGGCAGCGGCAGGAAGGTTGAACGCTCTCAGTCCGTTGGCGACATTGGAGCGCGGGTATTCCGTGACGTTGGATGCTTCCGGAAGAGCGGTTACTGATGCCGCAGGCGTGGCGGCGGGCGCGGAGATCCGGACACGGCTTTGCAAAGGGCAATTGCTTTCGAAGGTTATTAAAGTAACGCAGTGATGTCATTCTTGCATGTTCCAAGCCGGGATCCAGTTTTAGATTCCCGACCTGCCTGCCGGCAGGCAGGTAAAAACATTCGGGAATGACAAAACATCTAAGGTGCGAGAGGGATAAAATGACGGACAAATTCCAGTTTGAAAAAGCGCTCGAGGATCTAGAGAAGATCGTGGAGGTAATGGAAGGCGGGGAGCTGACGCTCGATCAGGCGCTCAAAAAATACGAAGACGGCGTGCAGCTGGTTCGTGCGTGTCAGTCCAAATTAACCGATGCCGAGAGGAAGATCGAGGTCCTCACGAAAACGCTCGATGGTTCGCTCAAAAAAGAACCGTTCGATCCCGAAGGGGCTCCCCGCGCGGCGAAGGGGAAAAAGAAAAAGACCGGACCGGACGATGATGCCGCGTTCGTTGACGAGGATTAGTCTGTGAAATACGAGAGTTTTTTCAAAAAACATCTGAGCTTTATCGAAAAAAATCTGAGCAAAGAACTCCTGGTCCGCGAGGTGCGCCCCAAGGTGATCCATCAGGCGATGCAGTATTCAGTGTTCACGGGAGGGAAGAGGTTCCGGCCTGTGCTCGCGCTCGCATCGTGCGAAGCCTGTGGCGGAAAATTGTCCGAAGCGATCCTCCCGGCGATGGCCATTGAACTGATCCATACTTATTCGCTTATTCATGATGATCTTCCGGCCCTGGACAATGATGATTTGAGGCGAGGGAAGCCGACGAGCCACAAAAAGTTCGGGGAAGCGAACGCCATCCTTGCCGGGGACGGGCTTTTGACGCTCGCGTTCGAGCTTTTGGCGGGGGTCCGTCCGGCGGAACGTGCGGTCCGGCTCCTGGGCGAAATATCGACGGCCGCGGGGGTCCATGGTATGATCGGAGGCCAGGTCGCGGACCTCGAGGTTTTCTCACGGTCTAAGACCCTTGCCGAGCATGATTTTATTTGTGAAAAGAAGACCGGACAGTTGATCCGTGTCAGCGCCTTGGCCGGAGCGATCGCGGCCGGTGCCGGTGCCGCGGCCCTGAAGCGTATGGCATGTTACGGCGAATGTCTGGGGCTCGCTTTCCAGGTCGTGGATGATATCCTGGACGGCGACGGCTATTGCCGTGTGCTCAGTAAGGCGAAAACGGTCCAAAAGGCGGAGCGTCTCATCCAAGAGGCGAAAAAAATCGCGGAAAGTTTCGGTTCGAAGGCAAAGGGGCTTGTTTTTCTGGCGGATTTTTTAGCTTCCCGAATGCCCGGATAACGTAACGGTCAATGCTTCTGAACGGATTTTTATGACAATTTGGATCCAAAACATTAACGGTCCCGAAGATCTGCAAAAAGTACCTCTCGAAAAACTTCCTGAGGTGGCGGCGGAGTATCGTCAGTTTCTCATTGAGTCGGTGGCAAAGACCGGCGGGCACTTGGGCGCAAGTCTCGGGACGCTGGAGCTCAGCATCGCGCTCCACTATGTCCTCAGTTCGCCCACGGACAAGATTTGCTGGGATGTTGGCCACCAGGCGTATGTTCACAAAATGATCACCGGACGTCGCGACCGGATGAGTACGCTTCGTCAGCCCAAGGGGTTGAGTGGTTTTCCTTCGCCGTTTGAAAGCGCTCACGATCCGTTCATTGTGGGGCATGCCGGGACTGCGATCTCGGAAGCATTGGGCCTTGCCGCGGCGCGCGACATCAAGAAACGGGATGAAAAAGTCGTGGCCGTGGTCGGCGACGGCGCTATGACTGCGGGACTTTCCTTTGAAGCCATGAACAATGCCGGGCATCTCAAGAAAAACATGCTTATTATTTTAAATGATAACGAGATGTCGATCTCAAAGAACGTCGGCGCCATGAGCCGTTACCTCAATAAAGTTATCACAAATCCTCTCTATAACCGTATCCGTGCGGAAGTCGACAAACAACTGCAGAAGTTTCCGCGGCTCCAGAAATTATCCTCCACCTCGCTTGAGGGGATGAAACATCTTTTCGTTCCGGGAATCCTTTTCGAGGAGCTTGGATTCCGTTACTTCGGCCCCGTGGACGGACATAATGTTGTCATGCTGGTGAATACTTTGCGGGACGTGCTCAAGCTCAATACCTGTAGCCTCTTGCATATCCTTACCAAAAAAGGGAAGGGTTGCGAATACGCTGAGAAAGACGCGGAAAAAGGCCACGGGGTCGTGCCCTTTAACGTTAAAACAGGGGAGAAAATCGAGGCTGCGCTGAGGCCCGGTGAAGCGACGCGCGGGATCTCTTACACGCAGGCCTTCGCGGATGCTTTATCCAAGCAGGCGCGCCGGAACCCGGATGTTGTCGCGATCACGGCGGCGATGCCGTCAGGGACCGGGCTTCTCCAGTTCCAGAAAGAATTTCCGGAGCGCTTCTTTGATGTCGGGATCGCCGAGCAGCACGCGATCACGTTTGCCGGGGCGTTGGCGCGGGGCGGTTTGAAACCGGTCTGCCCGGTCTATTCGTCCTTTCTTCAGAGGGCGCATGATTCGGTGATGCATGATGTGGCCCTGCAGCGGCAGTCCATGGTGATCGGGATCGACCGCGCGGGGCTTGTCGGGGCGGACGGCGCGACGCATCAGGGGATCTTTGATATCGCGTTCTTGGGGTCGGTTCCGGATATTGTGCTTGCGTCTCCGGTGGATGAGTTTGAAATGGACAAGATGATGGAGCTCGGGCTTGGCCACACGACGGTTTTTGCGATCCGGTACCCGCGCGTCACTATCCCGAAACTCTTTGATGCTTTTCCGAAACATTCGTTTGAGATCGGCGAAGGCGAAGTTCTGATCGAAGGCGAGGATGTGACATTGCTCGCGCTCGGGAGCATGGTGGAAACGGCGTGCAAAGCGCACGCGCTTCTCAAACAGGAGGGCATTTCCGCCCGTGTGGTGAATATGCGTTTCGCCAAGCCCCTGGATGAAAAACTCATTCTCGATTCCCTGCAAAAGACAAAAATGCTTTTTACGTTGGAAGAACACGTCGGGACGGGCGGGTTCGGGTCCCGCGTTCTCGAGTCTTTAGAAAGCCAGAACGTTCATAGGGTCCCGCTCAAGCGGTTTGCGCTTCCGGACGAATTCATCGAACACGGTTCCCGCGAGGCGCAGCTCGAAGAGTTCGGCCTTTCGCCCGAAAAGATCACAGCGGCGGTCCTGAAAGAATTCCATCCTCAGAAAAAATAAAGGAGAGCAGCGTGGAAGAGAACGAAGGGTCGAAAGAAGAAACCGGGAATCTTCCGGAGGAGACGAAGGAAGCGCGGTTCAAGCGCTTGGCGGAGCAGCGAGTCGCCGCAACGATGGACAAGATCCGGCTGATCGGGAATCTCGCGAGTTCGCAATATTCTTATAACGGCGATCAAGTCGCGAAGATCTTCGCAGCGCTGAAGGATGCGATCGCGGACGTCGAAGACAAGTTCCAGCGAACGCTCGAACGCAAAAAGGAAAAATTCCATTTCTGAGCCGGACCCGGCAAGGCGTTGTCAGGCCGCTTAGGGATGGCTTGAAGCGGCTTGTGGTTCTGTTTAGAATGGATTTCTTCGGAGGAAGCTCCCTATGAAAACAGTCGGGGTTGTCGTCAATCAGAAAAAGCAAGGCGCGCCGGAACTTTGCGTGAAACTTCGCGAATGGCTTGGGAAGCGCGACATGACCGTTCTTGATTCGTCCGGCACTGCGCTTGACGAGATCGTGCGGCAGGCGGACCTGATCATTTCGCTGGGCGGGGACGGGACCCTGCTTTCCATTGTCAGCCAGATGCGGAACCGTTCGGTCCCGGTGCTCGGCGTTAATCTGGGAAGTCTCGGGTTCCTCACTGAGGTCAAGCAGGCCGAAGTTTTTGAAGAGCTCAACGCTTATTTCCAGCAGCCGCAGATCGACAATCGTGTCATGCTTTCGTGCGATGCCTGGAGCAAGGCGAATAAGGTAGAGCGGCGTTTCCTGGCCCTGAACGATATCGTGATCAGCCGCGAAGGGCTCGCCCGTATTTTGAGGCTCGACATTTCGATCTCCGGAGAAAAATTCGTTAGCTTTCGCGGCGACGGCGTGATCATTTCCACGCCGACGGGTTCTACGGCTTACGCGCTTTCCGCGGGCGGGGCGGTGGTCCATCCTCAGGTCGAAGCTCTGATGATCACACCGATCTGTCCTCACGCGCTGACCCTTCGCCCGTTCGTGATCGCCGCGGGCGAGAAGATCACGGTCCGCGTCCGTATCGACAACCCCGGCGACAAAGCCCTCCTGACGGCCGACGGTCAAGAAAAGATCGAGATAGACGATAGCTATACCGTCGAAGTGGGTCGCGCGAATGCCCCGTTCCAGCTTGTTAAAAGTTCGAAACGGAGCTACCTCGAGACCCTTCGGGAGAATTTCATGCTCCCGGCTTCCGAGAAATGACGGTTGGATTTTAACCGTCATCCTGAGCCTGCCTGAAAGCGGGCGAAGGATCTAGGGAAGATTCTTCGTAAGCCCGAAATGGTTTCGTCCTCAGAATGACGCAAGCTCGGGACATATAAAAGGGTACGTTGAATGGTCAAATTGCTGATCGTCGATGACGAAAAAATGATCTGCGAGGAGTTCCGTGAAACTCTGGAGCATGAAGGCTATGAGGTCGATTGCGCCTTCAACGGAAAAGACGGGCTGCACAAGGTCCAGAATAATCACTACAGCCTTGTTTTCGTGGATTTTGCCATGCCGTTCATGGACGGAAAAAAGGTTCTCGAAAGGATCCGCCATTTCAGCCGGGTGCCGGTGGCCGTGATCACGGGTTTCGTTTCCGCGTCGAAAGAAAAAGAGATCCTCTCGCTCGGGGCGTTGACCTGTTTAAAAAAACCGCTGGACCTTGACCGCGTGAAGACCCTCATTCATACTGTAGCGGTCAGAAGGCTCGAGCCCCATCACTCTTGATCCAGGGAGTACCGTAATTTTATGATCCGTGTCCGTTTTGCCCCGTCTCCGACGGGATTCCTCCATATCGGAGGCGTTCGCACCGCGCTTTTTAATTTTCTTTATGCCCGCCAGCAGGGGGGCAAATTCCTTCTTCGCATCGAGGATACCGACCGGTTGCGTTCGACGCCGGAATTCGAACAGGAAATCCTCGATTCTCTCCGGTGGCTCGGCCTCGACTGGGATGAAGATCTTGTCCATCAAAGTAGCCGTCTTGAGCGCTATCGTGAAGTTGCGAACGAACTGATCGCCAAAGGCCTCGCCTACGAGCAGCGGGACGGAGACAAGGTCGCGCTCACGTTCAGGATGCCGAAGATCAAAGTCACGTTTACCGATCTGGTGCACGGGGACGTGACGTACGACTCGAACGAATTCGACGACCTTGTGATCATGAAATCCGACGGGTTCCCGACGTTCCATCTTGCCGTGATCGTGGACGACCACGATATGGGGATCACGCACGTGGTGCGCGGGGATGACCACTTGCCGAACACGCCGCGCCACATCCTGATCCATCAGGCGCTCGGATGGAGGCCGCCGAAATATGCGCACCTGCCGCTTATTATGGGCGCCGACGGAACGCCGCTTTCCAAACGCCACGGCGCGGTCGCCGTGAGTGCGTACCGTAACAACGGTTATCTTCCGGAAGGTCTTCTGAACTACCTCGCGCTCCTGGGTTGGAATCCCGGCACGAACCAGGAGATCCTGAAAATGCCGGAGCTTGTGAAACAGTTTTCTTTCAAACGGGTCGTGAAATCGAACGCGCAGTTTAATCCCGAAAAACTTCTGTGGCTGAACGGCCAGCATATTCGCCAGATCAGCGGGGAAGATTACGAAAAACGCATCACGGAGTTCTGGAAAGCGAAAGGGGAACTGCCGCCCGAGGACAAGTGGCGCAAACTCATCACGCTCTACCGTCCGCGCCTTGAGACCTTCAGTCAGCTGATGGATCAGGCGGTCTACTGTTTCAAGGATCCGGAATATACGGACGCCGCGCTGCTTGCCGAGGTGAAGGGGAATGTCGCTGCGATGGGGCTTCTTCGCCAGCTTCGCGATCTTTTGGCCGAGGTCGGCGATTTTGAGGATGTGGCGCTGGTCGAACAAAAGACCAAGCATGTGGCCGAAGCCGCAGGTCTGAAACCGAAGGATATCATTCACCCCCTCCGGTTCGTTCTGACCGGCGGTTCCGCGAGTCCCGGAATTTTCGAATTGATGAGCCTTATCGGCAAAGAAGCCTGCCTCAGGCGCCTGAACGCTTTTCTTTCATAAGAACAGTCCCGGTTGTTGGGACGGCTAACCTTTGAGATACAACAGGAGATCCAACCGATGAACGAAGCGAATCTTCCCTTGGATAATAACTACAAAAAGCTCGGGAGCCTTTGGCAGCGTTTCTGTTCTTCTTTGCTCGATGGCGTGATCGTAGGGATCCCTTTCCTGGGGATTATTTATTTGGTCATGCGTGCGATGAATATCGATCCTGCCTCGGACCGGGCGCAGTGGCCGGTTGCGTTTACATTGTATGCCGCCGCGATCCTTTACATTTTGCCGGGGATCTATAACGTTTGGCTCATGGGTCGGTACGGTATGACGCTCGGGCAGAGGGCCGTGGGTCTTAAAACGGTCCGGGAGGACGGCCGTTCGGTCGGTTACCCGGTCGCTTTGGGGCGGTACCTTTTTTCGATACTCTACGGTATCGGGTTCCTCATGATCGGCACTCTCCTGACGATCATTTCTGCCGTGATGATCGTAAAGGACCCGAAAAAACAGACGCTGCATGACAAGGTTTGCAAAACGCTGGTTCTGAGCCAGTCCTAGAATTGCGGGGAGCGTCTTTTTTTCCCGAAAAATGACTGTCCCCCCTTTTTTTCAATCTGATATAATCCCGTTCCATGGAAATCCCTAAAACACCGTCTAATTTTATTCGCGATATCATCGATCAGGATATCGCCAAGGGTAAGAACGGCGGCCGCGTGCATACGCGCTTTCCGCCGGAGCCGAACGGCTATCTCCATATCGGGCACGCCAAGGCCATCTGCATCAGTTTCGGGATCGCCCGCGACTACAAGGGGCTCTGCAATCTTCGTCTCGATGATACCAACCCGGAAAAAGAGGAGGTCGAATACGTCGATTCGATACGCGAGGACGTCCATTGGCTCGGATTTGACTGGGCCGACCGCGAATATTACGCCTCCGATTATTTTGACGCGATCTACCAGCACGCCCTCACGCTTATCAAAAAGGGGAAGGCTTACGTCTGTGATCTTTCTCCTGACCAGGTTCGCGAATACCGCGGCGTCCTGAACGCGCCGGGGAGGGAGAGCCCGTACCGGAACCGCACGGTTGAGGAGAACCTGGATCTTTTTGAACGGATGCGTAAAGGCGAGTTCGCCGAAGGCTCCCGCGTGCTCCGCGCGAAGATCGACATGAGCTCACCCAATATCAACATGCGTGATCCCACGATGTACCGTATCAAGAAGGCGTCGCATCACCGGACCGGCGACAAATGGTGCATCTATCCGATGTACGATTTCACGCACTGTATTTCAGATTCGATCGAAGGAATCACGCATTCGCTCTGCACGCTCGAGTTCGAGAACAACCGGCCGCTCTACGACTGGTTCCTGATCGAGCTCGGGGTCCACCAGCCGCAGCAGATCGAATTCGCGCGGCTTAACCTGACGCACACGGTCCTGAGCAAACGCATCCTTTTGAAACTGGTCCAGCAGAAGATCGTTTCGGGATGGGACGACCCGCGAATGCCGACGATTTCCGGATACCGCCGCCGGGGTTACACGGCATCCTCGATCCGGAATTTCTGCGATCAGATCGGTGTCGCGAAGTTCAACAGCACGATCGACATGGTGGTCATGGAAAATTCGATCCGCGAAGAGCTTAACAAGACCGCGCCGCGCATGATGGCGGTTCTGAAGCCCCTGAAAGTCGTCATCACCAATTATCCCGAGGGGCAGACCGAAGAACTCGAGGCTGTGAATAATCCCGAGGATCCCGCGGCCGGAGCGCGGAAGGTGCCGTTCTCGCGCGAACTCTATATCGACCAGGACGATTTCCGCGAAGTACCGCCGCCAAAATATTTCCGGCTCGCGCCGGGGCAGGAAGTGCGCCTTCGGTACGCGTATTTCATCAAATGCGAGAAGGTGATCAAGGATCCGGCGACCGGCGAGGTGCAAGAAGTTCATTGCACGTACGATCCCGCGACGCGGGGAGGGAACAATCCTCCGGATGGCCGCAAGGTCAAAGGGACGATCCATTGGGTGTCGGCGAAACATGCCGTGTCGCCTGAGGTCCGGCTTTATGATCATCTCTTCTTCGCCAAGGATCCGAGCGATTTTCCTGAGGGGAAGGATATCTTCGTGAATCTGAACCCGAATTCTCTGGAAGTATTAAGGAACGCGAAGCTGGAGCCGGCCCTCGGGAACGTCAAGACGGGGGAGCGCGTCCAGTTTGAGAGGATGGGTTATTTTTTCGCGGATCCGAAGGATTCGCAGCCTGGAAAACCCGTTTTCAACCGGATCGTCACGCTTCGTGATACCTGGGGCAAGATCGAGCAGAAGCGGAAGTAGTTCCGAGAGTCTCGGGATTGTTCTGCGGCAGACATTGCGCGAAACAGAAAGTCCCGCTATAATCCCTCCTCTTTTTGAGGTTATCGGCTATAATTCAATCGTTGATTTATTGGGGAATAGTGCCCCGGTCACAAGTCAGCCGGGACTGCGCGACGCCGCAAGCGGGACTTCAAGATCCCGTTGCCGCAATTAAATTTGCTCTGCTTGATACGTTGGGGAATGGTGTAACGGTAGCACAGGTGACTCTGGATCACCTAGTCTAGGTTCAAATCCTGGTTCCCCAGGTTTCTTTACATTGATGGGTTCCCGGGATTTGAAGGGAGCACTTGTTCACAAACATGAATTAATGTCATGTTTGTAAGTGCGGGTGGCCGACCGTAGCTTGCCTCGTTGCACGAGGCGAGCGGAGGCGCCAAATCCTGGTTCCCCAGTTCTTCTGCACGGCTGTCAAAGCATCTCCTCCTATAGCTCCGAGCTATTTCAAAGTCCGTAAAAACACTTTTCCATTTACCAATCCCTGAATTTTGTAGGCCTATTGCCGAATTAGGAAGGTTCGGTTTCTGGTGCCGGCTTGGTCTCGAAAGCCTCTCTTTATCGAAACAGCAACTCCGCTGTCCCCATCGTTTTCAACGTCTCAATTTGTTATCCAATATTGTTCATTCCTGCCGTGTCCGGCCTCCTGAAACATACATGTTTTAGAAACGGAGATATAGCAAGTTAATAGTGTCGAGCTGAGTTTCCCAAAGAAAATGGAGTTTTCAGAATACTATTAATAGTAAATACTATCTTTATATAGCAAATAGACCTTTTTTATAAATAACAGGTTATATTCTAATTAGAAGTGCTATGACCAAGGAAACTTACAGATGATAAAGATTTACAAAAAGTCACCAAGGCCAATGCTGAGAAAAGGAATAGCTCTATTCGTGTGCGCAGCGTTTTTTGTGACTTCGGGTTACTTGCCGCAAGCGAGTGCTGAAATTAGTCCAACACCTGCTGTAAGTTTTCGATCGCTCACGAATGATCTTACGGCAATCGCAATACCTAAAGAGATCGGGAAGATTCAAGAGACCTACCGCGGGTCGGGTGATGAGGTTGTGGTGCTGATCCAGGATGCCCACTCGATTCCCGATGCCCAGCACAGTATTCGGTCCGCCATTGATCATTTCCAGACCCAATACGGAGTTTCATTGGTCGGCCTCGAAGGGGCATCCGAAAAACTGGACCCGCAGATATTCAAGAGTTTCCCAGATAAGGAACTGCTTCGCAAAACCTTCGATGCTTACGCAGGAAGGGGCGAACTCACCGGCGGCACGGCGGCAGCACTGTTCAATGCATCCCCCGGCACCTATCAGGGCATTGAGGATTGGTCGCTCTATGAAGAAGGCGTTTCCTATTATCTTCAGGCGATGAAGATGGAACCTGAGATCAAGGCACTGCTTGATCCGATGGCGGCCGCTCTGAACAAGGAAAAAGGATTCGTCTATTCCAAAGAGATGTTTGAGATCGATCGGCTGTTGGCGGATTTTGGCGAGAATAAAACAGACCTTGTGCAGATTCTGAATAAACTTGCTGAATATCAGCTGCCACCCAAAGGTTCCGAACTCGCGGTATTGCTTGAAGAAATAAAACTGAGCGGTTCGGACGAGAACAACAAGTTCTCGCCGAAGCCGTCCTTGTCCAATGGGGACAAGGGCCAAATGACGGATACGCCTGTCGAGATCGAGATCAAAAAGATCGCTCAAAAAGTCGAAGCCGTTCTTAAAGAAAGATCCCTCGACTCCGCTCGGGATGACCTGCGCATTTTTAACCAAAAATATCAGGAATTTAGGATCGCGCAGGTCACTCCGCAGGCTTTTGCACTCTATCTTAAGGGACTGGCTAAAAAATACGGGGTTCGCGTCAAGGTCTCCCGCAAGTTGGCTTACTTAACGGAGCATCAAAAACGGTTAAAAGACATTGAAGGCACGCGACTTTTCGAGGACTTTAAGCGTTACGCTGATTCGGTCAAGGAATCGCTTTTCCAGTCCCTATCATCATCAATTGAAGCAGAGCAGAAATTGGGGCAGCCCCGACTACCGTCCATCAAAGAAAAACAAGAGTCGGGGCAGAACGACCGCGTCAACGCAATGCGCGTGCTCGATCAAAAAAGCAAAGGCCTCGATTTGATCAAACGCCTCGCTCGTCTCGAACTCAGCTTTGAGGATTGGGGAAAGGTCCAGAAGATGATGCTTCAACTGGATCAGTGGACCGTAACGCAGGACCGGATTGTCAGCTGGGAGGAAGTCACTGCGCTTCTCAAGAAGATGGAACCGCAACTAGCTTTTTATCGTATTGCGGAGAAGCGCGATAAAGTGTTCCGCGAGAATATTCAGTCTATGATGGAAAAAGCAAAACAAGAGAGCTCTCTGCTCGTTGCCGGAGGTTTCCACACCGAAGGGCTTACACGGGAGTTGAAAGAAAAGGGGATCTCTTATGTTCTCGTTATGCCTTCAATCGGTTCCATTCCCGAAGAGCCGCTTTACCGCGAACACATGCAGGGGCAGGTCTCCTGGAGCAATTATTTCGAAGTCAAAAACGGTAAAGTTAATCTTTACGATGCTTTTGTAAGAGCCGCAAGAGATAAGCTTCTTGGAGATAAAAATGCTTCCGCTATCGTCGGAAAAGAATGGCGTGACCAAATCATCCGCGATCTTGCTTCTGAGGGACGAGTTACTGAAGCCGGCAACTACACCCATTTCATCGATGAGCTTTCTTCGAACTCCCGGCTCCAAACTTCAAATCTAAAAGAGCGATGGCTCGCCAACATCGACCGCTTCGGCGAAGGCCTCAAACAACTCCAGGCTGAAGGCAACCTTAGCGAATCCAGCATCCTCCAGCTCATCAGAACTATTACTATCCCTGAAGTTTCTTTAGCTAATCAACTTGCACCTGATGGGCGGACAGAAATCAGACTCCTGCCTTGGCTCATGAACTCTTTGAAAATGATTAAGAATGCTGTTACGGGTAAAAAAGTGCAATCCTCTGCTAAATACGTTAAAAATGGAGAAGGAGGCGTTTTCGTTTGGAACGGCGATGCAACCGATAGTGTTATGCCTATAGAAAAAGAAGGTGAAGATTTTTTTATAAATACGGGCGATCTGGCCGTGTTTGATTCTGACACTTATCCAAACGTTAGCTTGGTGACACGCAATCTTTCTGCTTGCACTGGTGTTGCCATCAACATTCGCGCTTCTGCTAATTACGCCGCTCATTACGGGCTTGGCCACATTTATATACGTTGGAAAGACAAGGGCCGTTCGCTTGCTGATCATGTACAGGCCATCCACAATAGGTTGTTGGGGAAAGGATTTCGTGCGTCGGACATCGAGTACATAATTGATTATAGAGATGATTCTTACTCACGTAGTCCGGAGGAAGAGGAAAGAGGAGTGCAGGCCAGAGTTCCAGGCGTTATCGCGCAGTTTCATCGAAGGCTGAATGAGGAAGGCGAAATTATAGACGGAATGAGGGTAACTCCGCAGGGTGCTTTTATCGATAGGTCGAATTATGGCAAGGAATCGGCACGGTATGGTTGGCAACTTACTCGGGAGGAGGTTTCTCCTGCGCCAGATTCTGGAACTCCAGCGAACAAACGCCCCGAAACCCGTTCCGAAAACCGCGAAGAATCTGGAGCTGAATCTTTGGAACAGCCAGCGACGGCATGGATAACCTGGGATGCCTATCGTGCCATGTATATGAAAGATAATGAACGCAATTTTTTTTCCGAAGAAATACCAGCTCACTTTCTTGATGCACTTCAAAAAATGATAGCCTTTGCGGTTGATAACGGTTATGAACAAAATCAAGAAATTGGCACTATGTCCGGGTTTTATCATGTTCATGTTCTCGTGCCGAGTGAGTTGTCATGGTCGGGAGATCAAAAGGTTGTTTCAAAAATGATCTCTGAGAAGGCCATTGGATTGTTAGGACACACCCAGGAGACCAAGATGTTTGATCCTCAAAAGAGTAATGTATGGATGCTTCTGGGTGAGAAGCCTCAAGGGCTAAAGCCGGCCCAAAGTTCAACCGCGGTTCAGACTCAGGATCTAAGCCGAATGTTGGGTAGAAACATGACCGATGCGGGAACGCTCTATTTTCATAGGTCTTCCAATGGAGAATTTAATCATTTTATTTTAATCAGAAAAAAGCATCAGAGCTTTGAGAAAGTACAAGGAGATAAAAATATATCGAATCCTTCTACCGATTGGATTTTGCCAATAACAATAGCGGAAAGGATTCCGAGCATGAAACAGAAACCGCTTACCCTTGTTGATAGGCTCTTTGAGCGCTTGAGCAATGACTTTTCTAAAAGGGCTGTAACAGGAGACAAGGAATTTGATATCGCTGTGGGTGGAGAACAATGGCGGTTTAAAAGAGGGGTGCAGGATAAAGAGGTGGAGTTGTTTATCGGGCGAACCGGGCAATCCCATATTTTGTCTTCCTTGCCAGCGGAAAAAATCGGAGAGAACCAGTATCCGCCTGCGCTTGTGAAAAGCCCTGAGATTTTAAAATTGCTCGGAAATATAGGTCAAGCCGGCCGCTCCGAAGCGCGGGTGGATCTTGGGGGGGTGCCAAGGCTTAGCTCCATGGAAAGGGGCGAATTGATCGCGGTTATAGATAAGTTGGCCCTGGAAATCCCGGGGATTCAGGATCTGCAACGGGTTCGAGAGATTGAAGCTTTCTTGAACAGGGCCCGTCAGTATCTTGACCCTGAGCTTTCCCCTACAGTGGCGTTCGCCGAAAACGATAGCGCTTTTCTCGAAGCTGGTGAAGGAGATCCCGTCCAATTTTTTCTTCGGCATTACCCGGACCTAGAAAAGATCTTTACCCGGCATTTGGCGCGGGATGACGTGAACACTGCCGGAAGGCTTGTGCGCTGGCACGATATCAATTTAATAGATGCAAAAAGGCGCTATTTTAGAATTCTTGAACCATTGCTCCGATCTTACGGAATTCCTGCGGTGCCAGGAATCAGGATCGCAGCCGTGATTCGGATCCTTGCAGTTTTGCAGGATATGCAAACTGTTACTGCAAATGCCTGGTTCAGTAAAGACGATCGATCTTTGATCGACTTGCTCTTAAAGGCGGGTGTCCCCGTTCCTGAAAGGGGTGAAAATGAAAGATTTTACGATTACCGGGACCGACTCATGAAAGAAGTGATCGAGCGGGTAATGACGGATTTAGGATTCACGCGACGAGAAACAGATACAGCGTTGGCTATTTCCAGTTATTTGAATGCTCCTATCGAGTTGCCTTGGAGCCAGGAAGAAAACCGTTATATCCGAAGTTCCGATGATTGGGGAGCTGAAAAGATCGCACAGCTTTCTCAAAATTCTGGAATTTCAGCTTCAACCTGCATCAAGCTCGCTGGGCTCTTTTCAGCAGCTGCAAAGTTTGTCGACGGAAATGGCTTGTGGGGAGGAAATTTTGAAAAAGGCGCCTGGTTTCCCTCCGTAAACCTGGAAGCCGAGGGTTTTTCGAAATTAGCAAAGCTGTCGAATGAGGATCCCTTTGCGGGTGAAAGAGATTCGAGCCTTCAGAAAATATCTGGGGTTCTAGATCAGGTCCACCAGCTGAAACAGAAGCTTCTCTATCAGCAGGAGCAGGATGAACGTGGGAAACCTCAACCCCTGATCGGTCCTGACGGTGCTTTGCGACCCGAAGGCATGGTTTTGGTTCATGCCGCCCAAGGTCTTGTCTGGGATGGAAAAAGGATTGCACTTTATCCTAATTCTTATTTTGAGGGGGAACATCCTCTTGAGAGTTTGCCTCGAAATATCGTAGAGTTTTCATTGAACGGTGTCATCGCCATGCTCAATTCGGCTGATGTAATTTTCATGAGCCCCTTTTCTGAGGCGTCGAAGCAGGGCTTTGCCAACCTTTGGCATACTGCAACGTCGCACGTTGGACCTTTTGAATTGCCTGAGGGCTCATGGATACTCATCAGACGAGGGAAGCTTGCGGAAATTCCCGAGGCGATGCGGCAATGGCTGGACCAGAAAAAGATTCAAATTGCATATTTCGATGAAAATCTTGGCGCTCAGGAAGCTGTGGAGCGATCGATTCTGGATCATGGTTTTACTCCCATGACGATCACTAATAATATAACGGATCCTTTTAACGGGACGACTTGGTTAGATGAAGTCAAAGGATTGGACCTCATGGACAAGGCACATCTTGCCGGGACTGAGGCTCAATTAAGAACGCTTGCCTCAAATATGGATATTCCATGGTCGGCCCGAACAAACGATTACCCCCTCGGAAAACTTATCTACGAAATGGAACTTCTTATTAAGTCATTCAACGGAAGTCCCGGTGGTGGTCAGAACCTTTATGTAATGCGGGGTGATAGGCGCAAGTTGGATGAGTCATTGAATGCGATTCCCAACGCGGTGGCTCAGCGATTTTCCGGAGAGGCGTGGGGACGGATCAGGGCCTATTTAAAAGCAATCGATCTTGTTTTTGATTTCCAAAATCGGTTAGAGGACAGCCTCGGGGATTCTATTTATAAGGATCTGACGAAAGAAGGCCTTGAGAGAATCAATCCTGAAATCGCACGCCGATTTATTCAATTTGTAAACCAATATGCCGGACTGGACCTCAAGCCGGAAGAGTTCACCGAACCTGCGGATTATAAAAAGATCGTGACCGAAGTTTTAAATAAAAAAATGCCGGAATTTTCCTCTATTGTCTCACGGCTTCCTTCAGAATTTATTATTACACGCTCTGAACAACGTGTAACGGATGAAACGTCTACTGAGGTAATGGGCGGATGGGTTGCGGAAGCGTTGAATCCTGTGAGCCCACAGCGTTTCGGCCCGGAAGAAGCGCAACATATTGAATATGTGGTTGTTCGAGGTGAGCTTGATGCTTTGATTAGATCTGCCATACAGGTTGTGGGGATGGAGTTGGCTAAGAGAGCGGTGACTCAGGAAGTTGCTCTGGCGGGAGGAACGAGGCTCACTGCGGTATTGGATTGTGTGGCCAAGATTCTCAAGTTCGGCCGCGTGCGGGCCGAGGGGGCTATGCCTGTCACGTCCCAGATTACCCTCGCTCTCAATTTTTCTAAGGACCAGGGTCCTGGTCTAGCGTCTTTTTATGAGGAGCTTTTCAAGGTTGTTCTGGAAAACGGGCTTCAAGCTGAAATCTTTTCAGATCGTGATACCGGCAAAGTGCTGGCACAAAAAGTGAGCGGTGCCATGCGAGAGGTTTTCAATCTAAGACCTTTAAGCCCGAAAGAAATTCGTGGCGGAATTGCCGTAACGGCTTCCGATGGGCAAAGCGCCATTCCGATGGCTCTGGATGCTGGGAGCGCGGCGGATGCAAACGCTCTTAACGAAATGTTCCAGGGGCTTTTCTTTAACGCTGAGGGGATGAACATGGATGCGGACACTCAATTTGCGATCCAGGCGCTGTTCGCTGCGATCCTGATTAAGGTGGCTATCATTGCCAAAGAGAAGAAAGGGGCCGGTGAAACCATCGATCTTAAGGCCGAGCTGATCCGGGCCTTGCAAGAAACCGGTTATCCTGTTTCCGAACAAGCTTTCAAAAAGGATGGGCGGCTCATTACGATTATGGGCAATGCCCTTCTCCGTGATATCGAACAAGCTTACCTCGCTCAATCTGAAACTCAAAAAGCTGCATAATTTCTGCTACACCATTCTGGGACAATATGTCCCAGAATGCGCAGATTTTTAAAAATGTCCACCCCCTTGGGCTCGGACATTTTGTATCTAATTCAGCAAGAATCCGCCACAAACATGGACGGATCCGTCCTTCGGCGGATAAGTTGCAGTCCCAATCTCTATCAATTTTCGCGAAGCGGAAATTGAGGCAGTCCTGACTACCATCTACCCAAAAAAAATAAAAGTCAGGGCAGAAAAATGCCCTTCAAAAAACAGGACAAAAGGGACACTTGCGCCTAGCGCGCAAGTACTATGCCGTCGCGGCTTATGGATGGCCGCGTACGGCATTGCAATTTTTGACATCATTTTGTCCTGATATGTCCGGTCAAATGTCCGAAATGAAGGTATCTCTAGATTCGGCTGGTACTGGGTAATGCGGGCAAATATAATGGCCGCTCTAATCAGCCGGGAGGAGAGATAACCCATTCTTTTCAACCTGATCCGGCAGCTCTTGCGCTCAATGCACAAGAACTTGCCGTGAGAATTAATGAAATTTCTCTACGGCACCCCAAAACACCAGGATTTGAGGGGAGCACTTGTGAACAAAACATGACTGAATGTCATGTTTGTAAGTGCGGGTGGCCTACCTGAAGCGAAGCGGAAGGGGCCAAATCCTGGTTCCCCAGCCATTAGTTTCCATAAAACTCACAAGAGTCGCTAATCGTCCGGCCCCGAAAAATAATGCCCGCCTGATTAACAGATTCCCTAAGAACGAGTATAATCGTCCCACCTAAAGCATTGGATTCTTACCGCGGGGTATTTCCCTAAAGGAAAAGGAGTTTGCCATGTCGGAGAAGAAAGGCGGTCTTCAATACGTGGATTCTCCCGAGATCCGGCTTTCGGGGATCCGGAAGATCGTGATGGCGGGGGATCCGGGTTGTACGCGGTTTTCTGATGAGAGCAAGCAAGTTCTCGGGCAGATCCTCGCGCAGAAAACCGATCTTTTTTTTATGCTCGGCGATCTTACGTTCACGGGATTGGACGAGGAATTCCGGGATCTCATACGGTTTTTTGATGCCCGGGTCCGCGTGCCGGTTTTTGCGGTGCGCGGGAACCATGATCTTGCCGGCTACACCCGATTTCTCGGCCGGTTGTCTTATGCGTTGCTGCTCGACAAGATCGTCTGCTTTTTTCTTTGCAATGCCACGGGTCATTTTTCGAAGGAAGATCTCGGTCTTTTGAAACAGTCCCTGGAAACGCACGGGGACAAGGATTTTCTGGTGTTGATGCATATCCCGCCGCCGGTTTCCGGTAACCGGAAATTTTTAAAAGATGAGGACTGGAACGAACTGAAGACTGTCCTGGAGCCGCATCGTGGGCGGATACGCCACATCTTTTGCGGGCACGTTCACGGGTTCTACGAATTTGAAGCCGATGGTTATCCGGTCACGGTCACTGCCGGAGGCGGTGCGGCCATGATCCACGAATTGCCCGAATCCGCGAAGAGGATTTATCACTCCGTCACTCTTTTTCTGGATCCTGGCGGTTCTCTGAGGACGGAAGTGGTTCCTGTCGAAGGCGTTCCTGTTTTCTGAGCGGGACGCCCGAGAAGGACATTGCTTCGGGAAAATCCGGAAGGGGTTTTGTTTTTTGCGGGTTATGGTTCTTTGTGCAAAATCCGGACCGTACCGGGAAGGGCGCGAAGGGTGCGGGTCTGGCCGTCAGGCATAGCAATTTCTACCGAGATGTCGTCGTCTCCCATCGAACTATCCACGAGCTCCGCCCTTACTTCTACGGTCTCTGCCGGAACGGTCAACGTTTGGCCGGGCATGATCTCTTGCGTTTCTTCACCTCCGGCACGGTTTACGCAGGTCAGATAGATCTCAACATTGCTGTCGTTGGTCGCATATCCCGCGCCGTCCGGGATCTCCATGGTTTTGATCGAATCCTGTTCATTGACGACCACGGGCTCTGCGAAAAGGAAGGGTGTCGCGGAGAGGAACAGGAAGCAGAACAGGCCGAGCCATGTCTGCGGTTTTACCACGGACGGTCTCCTTTTTGACCCAGTTGGACGGAGCCGCGCGCGGACCGGATGCTGTGGATCGCACCGTCGGGCATCATGACCGTGACAGAAATAATGGCGTCTCCGTAAGAAGTATTGAACGGTTCCGTTCTCACCTCGACGGTATTTTCGGGAACCGTGATCATCTGGCCCGGCATGGCGACCTGGGTCCGCTGCGCGCCGCGATCACTGATGAAGGTCAGGTAGATCTGAACATTACTGTAATTGGTCGCGTATCCTGGCTTGAGCGGTTGCGCCGCGGTCGCGCTCGCGGCCATCTCGGAGCCGGATTTTTCCGGAACGTCTTTGAAAAAATACTTTTCGCCGGGGGACGTGATATAGCCGACGGTTCCGTTATCTTCGGTGATCTTGATTCGGATCTCGCCTTCACGGCCTTCCGGGATATGTTCCAGCCAAAGGAATTTTTGGCGTATGGGTGCCGTTTTCCCGGGAGGGATCGTGCTGCTGCCCGAGATACCGTTGACGGATTTTCCGGAGACCTTGACGGGCGTGTCTCCTTCATTGGTGATGCTGCCCGCAAAGAGGGAGGACATGGTGAGAAAAAAGAACAGGAAGAAAAATCCAAGCTTGGGCGGTCTCATGTTTCAAATTCTAGCATAACAGTTTCGAGACGGGGTTGATTTTTACACAGATTGACCGTTAATGTAATACTCGAAGCAGTGGAGGAACCTATGGCGCGTCAGTGTCACGAGAAGTTCATGAGGGAAGCGATCAAAGAAGCACGCAAGGGAATGCGGGAAGGCGGCATCCCGATCGGCTCCGTCCTTGTGAAGGATGGCAGGATTATCGGTCGCGGGCATAACCGGCGTGTCCAGAAGGGGTCGGCGATCCTTCACGCGGAAATGGACTGCCTCGAAAACGCCGGGCGGCTTAAGGCCCGGGACTACAAGGAATGCGCTATTTATTCGACCTTGTCACCTTGTGATATGTGCACCGGCGCCATCCTGCTCTACAAGATCCCCGTTGTTGTGATCGGTGAGAACCGGACGTTCAAGGGGCCGGAGGCTTATTCGCGGAAACGTGGCATCAGACTTCTCAATCTTGACGACGCTTCCTGCAAGGAAATGATGAGAGATTTTATCGCCGCAAACCCTTGCCTTTGGGGCGAAGATATCGGCGAATAATTGGTGGTTTTTAAAAGGCGGAAGGTTAGTATATCTCTATGAAGATCACCCGCGAAGAACTGATCGACAGGTTGCGTCGAAGTTTCGAAATGGAAGAGGTCATGGCTGGGGCGTTGATCGCGTTGACTCAAGAGGAGCAGCATATTCCGTCCGAGCTTCCTCCTGAGGTCCGCCAACGGATCATTGAGATCATCGCCTCCATCCAAAAAGACACATTGCGGCATAAAGCAACGGTCGGGAACCTGGTACGGGAGCTGACGGAGGGGGGGTATGCAGTTTGAAATGTTCGTGGACAGGCTCCACCAGCTGAATGTGATCGACCGGAATGCGCTGGAGATCTACAGCGATCTCGCCAGGCAGGTCCCGGACAAACAACTGACGGAGATCTTTAAGGCCTTGGCTCAGGATGAGGCCCGGCATGTCCGTCTGGAAAAAGAGATTTTTGCTCTGATCGGAAAAACACAGAAACCCTGAGGAGCGCTTCCTCCGTCATGTTCCGTACCCTCCGTGAATGGTTCAAGATCTTCGAGGCGCTGCTTCTCCTGACCATCGCTCCAACCGTTTTTTTTTACGTTTTAGGTAACCGCTGGCCCATCATTCTGTCGATCAGCTATCACGCGATCGTTGCGCTTTTCATTTTCCAGTCAGGGCTCAGTTACTGGTACACGCTGAGCGTTTTCAATAAAAGAAAATTCGTGCCGCGGCCCACTGCCGGGCACAAGCCTGTCCCGCGCGTTTCATTCATCGTGAGCGCATATCTGCCGAACGAGATCGCGGTCGTGGAATCAACTCTGCTCAACCTTCTACGGAATGTGCAGCGGCCGGCGAACGGGATCGAAGTGATCCTGGCTTATAACACACCTCACCTGGAACCGATCGAACTCAGGCTTCGCGAAATGGCGTACCAGTGGCCCGAGCTGATCCTTGCCAACGCTTACGGCTCCCGCAGCAAGAGCGAGAACCTGAACTATGCGATCGATTTCGCAAGCGGGGAGGTGATCTCGCTGATGGATGCGGATCATCTGGTTTCGATGGATTGCCTGCCGCGGGCCTGGCGATGGCTGGATGAAGGTTACGATGTCGTGCAGGGACTTTGCAAGATCCGGAACACTGAAGAAAGTTTGGTCACGACGATGGTTGGTGTGGAATTCGAGATCATGTACGGCGTCAACCATCCGTCGCGGTCCATTATTTTCGATACGAGCCTGTTCGGCGGGTCCAACGGTTACTGGCGCGCAGGGGTTCTTAAAAAAGTCCGGTTCGATCAGCACATGATGACCGAGGACATCGACACGACGCTGCGCGGCATCCTAGCTGGTTACCATTTTGTTCACGATCCCTCGATCGTGTCGACCGAACTTTCTCCGGAGACGCTGGGCGCCCTCTGGTTCCAGCGGAAGCGGTGGTCACAGGGGTGGTTTCAGTGTTCGGTAAAATACCAGTGGGCCATCTGGCGGACGAAATATCTGAACTTCGCGCAGAAATTCCTCTGGACTACGCTGCTTTTGTGGCGTATCGCGTATGACATTCTGAGTTCGCTGCTTTTCCCGGTCGTTTTCGCGTTCTGGTGGCGGGCGGGGAAGGTTTTTTTTCCGGTGGATGCCTACATCACGTTCGCACTGGTTTTTACGATGCTGAGTGGTCCTTTCCAGACCGCGGTCGCTTACAAGAATGCCGCCAAACCTCGTGCGCCTATTGGGGAATATATTTTTTATGGCCTTACCGTTTGGGCGTATACCATATTCAAAACGCTGGTCCATCTGGTTGCGATTCGGGACGAACTGGCCGGCGAGCGGCACTGGACTGTTTCGAAAAGGAACATTGCGTTATGACAAATACATCGAAGATCCTTATCTGCGGGTCGCTCGCGTGCCTTATTCTTCTGCCAGTCGTTTTTGCGGCAGAGCAGTCGGACCGGTTGGACGAGGCCCGGAAACTTGTCGAAGACAAGAAGTATAGCGACGCTCTGAATGATTACGCCGCAATCGCGGAGCGTTTGTTGGTGGATCCGGGGCTTATGATCGAATGGGCGCGTGTTTACACCTATGCCGACCGCCACAAGGAGGCTATCGAGCTTTTTGAAAAGGTCCGGACGAACTATCCGGACCGGGAAAAACAGGTCCTTCGGGAACTCGCCGACCAGTATAAATGGGATGGCCAGCTGGAAAAGGCGATCGCAACCTACCGCCGCGGGCTTGAACTCGATCCCGGGAATCTGCAGATCGAATTGGGGCTCGCACAGGCGTTTGCCTGGGATCACCGCCACAAAGAGGCGATTCAAATGTATGACAAAGCCCTGGCCAAGAATCCCGACGATCTGACAGCGCTTTTGGGGAAGGCCGAGGTGTTGAGCTGGGATGACAAGCTGGAGAAGGCAAAGAAAATCTATGAAGAGGTGCTCCGGAAAGACCCCGGGAATCTTGATGCGCAGAACGGAATCGCGCGTATCTGTGTCTGGCAGGGATACCACCGGCGCGGGATCAAACGCTATAAGGAGATCCTGAAAGATCATCCGGAAAACGCGGACGCGATGGAAGGGATCGCTTTTGCCCATCGCTGGAACGGAGACGATCCGCTGGCTCTTGACGATGCGGAAAAGCTGATGACCCTCCATCCGGACCGCCACGCCGGGAGGGAGCTCTACAATGACATCAAAAACGTTAAGCGGCCACAGGTTCTTCAGGCTAACCGTTTTTCGGATGACAGTAATAACCTTTATATCGCGGCCGAAAAGGTGCATGTCGGCAGCTACGTCGGAGATCTCACGAAAATAGGCGCCACTTACGAATGGTACCTTTACCGGCAGCATTTCCAGTCGCCGGTCAATGGCAACCGCGGGGGGGTGGATATCAGCCACCGGTTCAACGAATATCTGGAAGCCAATTCGTACATGTATCTTGCGAAGTATAATACCAGCGGGTTCACACCTTTCACGACCAATACCTGGCTGACGCTCAAGCCGTGCGATATGCTGCGCCTTGACGCGGCCTACGACCGGGAAACGGTCGAGGATATCGTCTCCCTTCAGAACAAGATCTTTCTGGACAGCGGGTCGATTTCATTCGACCTGAAACCCAACCGGTACTGGTTCTTTTCCGCGAAATACAAACGGAGCCATTACAAGGACGGGAATAACCAGAACACGGCCTTTGCTCGCGCGGAATACCGGGTATGGCAAAAGCCGTACTTGAAACTTTTTTATAATTATTACTATTCGGACTTTGCGGATCAGATGAATCACGGTTATTTCAATCCGGTGTCCATTTTTTCAAACACCGGCGGGATCTACGGCAGCACGAATCTTGGGCGGCGCATTTTTGCCGAGACGGAACTTTCTACCGGGTACGAGGTCCAGGACCCGAAGTCCAGCCGTCCGACGTTCCATGCCTCGGCCAACCTGAACTATATGTTGACTTCCACCTTGAGCGTTTTCGGTCGCGGGGAATATTTTATCGCCAACGACACCAATCCCGGCAAACGTTATTCGAAAGGGAGCATTTGGTTCGGATTGACTTACAGTTTTGGCGGAGCGCCGGTCCGTGCCCACGAGGCGCAACAGCCGCAGCGGCCGCTTGTTTAATTCATCGGGAATTTTGGAACACGGAATTCTCGGACAAAGGAGTTTATGTTTATTCGCCGTTTAAAGGACTGTAAGGAGATCGTGGCCGGGGATGCTTGCCATCTTCGCGAACTGCTGAACGCGCGGACCGATGGGCGCGCCTATCGTTACAGCCTTGCTCACGCCGTCGTGAAATCGGGGGAGGTTACCAAGCCCCACGCCCTCAAAACCTCGGAAGTTTATTACATTCTGGAAGGGAAGGGCCGGATGCATATTGGGCAGGAGTCCGCCGGGGTTGGGCCGGGGGATGTGATCGATATTCCGCCGGAGGCTGTCCAGTACATCGAAAACACAGGAACTTCCGACCTTGTTTTCATCTGTATCGTTGATCCGGCGTGGCGCCCGGAGGATGAAGTCGTTTCCGGGTGAGGAAAGATTTCGAAGAAGAAGCGTTTCAGGACGATATATAATGGGCTTCCGGTCGTGCAGTTGGGCGAGGTTTTGTAATCTCCCAAAGCGTAAGGATGGACTGATGAGAACGGAAAAATTTTCCAAAAAGGATGGGTTCTCCGTTACGTTTCCCGCCTTGCTTTTTTGCGCGACGCTTGTTTCGGGGTTTCTGCTGGTTCGCTTTTTAGAAGGGATCGGTACGGAGCATTTAACCACCCAGGGACAGAACGCGTTGACCGCGATGGTCAAAGGCGTGGAAAATGAATTTCACTCTTCCTCAGCGGCGGTCACAGCCATGTCGGGGTCCCCTTGGATTCTTCCTGCGCTCTCCTCCCCCGATCCGGAAAATTTCGACAAAGCTTATTCGGTTTTGGCGCGCTACAACGATAGTATCGGTTTTTCTGTCTGCTACCTGTTGGATTCCAAGGGTGCCGTGATCGTTTCCTCAAACAGGAATATGCCGGACAGTTTTGTCGGCAAAAATTATTCGTTCCGTCCTTATTTCCAAGAAGCAATATCCGGCAAACCGGCGGTTTATTTAGCGACCGGGATTACGAGCCTCGAACGTGGTTTTTATGCCGCACATCCCGTCAGGGATTCTGAGGGCTATATCCGCGGAGTCGTGGCGATCAAAACCAACGTGGATGCGATGAAGCAGATCCTGAAAGCTTATCCGACTTCTTTTTTCGTCAACCCGGACGGCGTTATTTTCATGTCGGGATCCCCGGAAATGGTTTTCCAGTCACTTTGGCCGGTGCCTCCGGATCGGGGTCGTGAACTCAAGGATTCCAAGCAATTCGGCAGAGATTCGTTCCAACCCGTTTTTGGAAGACCGTTACGGCAAGGGGATCGGGTCCGTTTCCGGGGCGAAAAACATTTTTGTCTTCGCACGTCGCTTGGGCTTCCGGGTTGGTCGCTGGTGCTTCTGGTCCCTATGAAAGAGGTGACCTATTTCGGGTTTCTCGGATGGGTCGTGACGGGATTTGCGGCAGGGATGATCATTGTTCTGACCTTTTGGGCGTTGGCTCGCGAGAGGACCCTGAAGCTTCTCAGGAACAGCGAAGCGAGTTTTCGGGCGCTTTACGAATCCTCCAAAGACGCTATCATGACCCTTTCGCCCGCGGAAGGTTTTTTGAGCGGGAACGATTCAACGCTGAAACTTTTTGGGTGCAGCGGCGAGGCTGATTTTATTGGGCGAAGGCCCGATGATTTTTCCCCGCAATATCAGCCCGATGGACAACTTTCTTCGGTGAAGGCCGGGCAGATGATGAAGTTGGCTCTTGAAAGAGGAGCTCATTTTTTCGAGTGGAAACACAAACGGGTGGGCGGAGAAGAGTTTTTTTCCACGGTGCTACTCGCCCGGGTGGTGTTGGGGAATAAAACGATTTTGCAGGCAACGGTTCGGGATATCAGTGAAATGACAAAACTTCGCATGGAGCTTGAGAGGAAAGTGGATTTTCTCGAACGTTTTCAAAGGGTTGCCGTGGATCGAGAGCTCAAAATGAAGGAGCTTAAGGCGAAGATCGCAGAGCTGGAAGCCCGTAATAATAAATCCTGAGTCTTGAAACCCGCGCAGGGGTTATCAATAGGCAAGAACGTTTTTTGAATTTCATTTTTCTGAATTCAGAGCCATTCCTTGTTGGGTATCGGATCTTTGAAGGGAGTTGGATGCAGACCATCTTTTTCTTTTACGGATTAGCGTTTTTGATCATGGGCGTCACGATCTTTGCGATGCCCAAAAAAAATGACCTGCTGAATTTGTCCGGTGACCTGTGGCTGGTGGGGTTGTTCGCCCTTTTGCACGGGTTGAACGAATGGGTGGACCTTCTTATTCTGCGGAGTCAGCCGTTTCCCGTGATGCCCCTTAAGATCCTGGGAGCGTTGCTTCTCCCGGCGTCGTTTGTTTTTTTGGTTCTTTTTGGGGGCAGGGTCCTTTTCCCGAATTCCAAATTTTTAAAACACATTTGGGTTTTCGGAATCCTCGGCTGGATCGCCGCGCTTTTTTTGACCCGTGATTTCTTGATCTCCGGGATTGTCGCCCGGTATTTTCTTTGTGTGCCGGGTACTTGGATGACGGCGCTGGCCCTTCTGCTGGTTTTGTTCCGGAGTAATCAGAAAATGTTGCCGCCAGCGGTTCTTTTTGGAACATGGATTACTGCCGGAGCTTTTTTCATTTATGGGATCCTGAGCGGGTTGGTTGTTCCCCAAGCCGGATTTCTGCTCGCTTCATTCGTGAATTATCCCGCTTTTTTTGATTGGACCGGATTTCCCGTTCAACTTTTTAGGATGGTTTGTGCCCTTGTTTTGGCAGGTTGCTTTTTTTCGGTGACAGGGATCTACTTTCGGCCGACCGATGAAGACCGTATCGAAAGACGGGGCGGAATTCGTCGCAAAATCACGCTCGTAGTTTGCTTAACAAGCGGTTTTGCGGTGCTTTTGACCATGGGCGTTACTTTCGGATGGATCTACAACCTTTTGCTCGGTGCGATCGAAGCCAAACAGATCGAGGTCACGGGAACCCTTGGGTATTCGATTTCCAAGATGATCGATTCGAAAGTCCAGGAAATGCAGATCCATATCGACAGCCCCGTTTGGCATGAGGCTGTCAAGACCGCGAACCTGCGGTATGTTTCTATGTCCCCCGAGGCTGTCCAGCAGGAACTTTTAAAGAAAGATGCGGCATGGATCGCTGCCGGGATCGATGATCCGCTGGTTAGCACTTGCCTTGCGACTCCGATGAGCTTGCGGCTCAAAATCCTTGCAGATACAGATCTTGATGTGGCCGAAATTTTTTTAACAGACCGATACGGCGGCGTGGCGGCGGCTTCGAACAAGACAAGTGATTATTATCAAGCCGATGAAGAATGGTGGAAGAGGGCGTACGCCGGGGGCAAAGGGAGCATTTTTATAGGAGAGGTTGAAATCGATCGCTCCACCGGTATCTTGACCATTCCTGTAGCGATTCCTATCCGGGAGGGTCAAGAGATCCTCGGGATCGGTAAGGAGGCGATAGGGATCGACATTTTCTTTTCCGCCCTTAAATCTTATAAGACGGGAAGGACGGGACATGCGGCTTTGATTAATGAAAAGGGCGATATTATTTTTCATGAGGGGCTCTCTCCTTCGGGAACAAAATTGTTCAGTGAAAAAGAGATGCAGGCCGTTGTTGCGGGGAAGGGCGGTCTTTTGAGAAGGCGAGAAGAACTTTCTGGCCGTCCGACCTTTACCTCGATAAAACGGTTGGAAGACCCTTTGCTTCTTAGAAACAATATCGCCTGGTATGTTTGCGTTTCTCAGGATGTTGACGAGGTTTTTTCCCCGTTAAATTCACTCGCGGTGGGGATGGGGCTGCTGCTTTTGATTATTTTGCTTTTGGCGGTCCTCTTGGGGGTTGTCGCGGGGGAGCGTTTTTCTTCGTCGATCCGGCAGCTGGTTCTGGTGGCCGAGAAGATCAAGGCCGGACAATGGGATGAACAACAGATCGAGATCCGGACCGGAGATGAGATCGAACGATTTGCGGACACTTTCAGCGAAATGATTCGCCAGATTCGGGACAAACAAGAGGCGCTGATCGCGGCAAACCGTGAGATCGATGAGTTTTCCAAGGATCTTGAAAGAAAGGTGGGGGAACGAACTCTGGAGCTTGTGCGTACTCAGGAGGGAACTCTCAATATTCTGGAGGATCTTACGGCGTCCAAGAAGGATCTTGAAAATCGTAAGCACGAACTCGAGGCGGAAGTTCTTGAGCGCAGGAGAGTCCAGGAGGAATTGCGTGGGAGCAAGGCGCGGTTGGATCTCGCCCTCCAAGCGGCAAGTATGGGCGTGTGGCATTTTGAGATCGCCGAGGGCAAACGTTATTTTGACGATCAGGCCTGTCATATCCTCGGGATCGATCCGTCCGGCTTTCAGGGTACGACCGAGGAATTTTTCAATGTCGTTCACCCCGACGACCGGGAGATGCTAAAACGGCTTTTTCAGGAGACTTTTGAAACCGGGGTTCTGTATGAGCCCGAGTATCGGGTCCTCCGTCCCGGAGGGATGGTTCGGCATATTACCGCCCGGGGAAAACTGGTCCGTGATGAAACGGGGAAACCTCTTCGGGTCAACGGGATTGTTTGGGACATTACGGAAAGCAAGCAGGCCCAGGAAGCTTTGTGGACGTCTCGGCAGATGATGAAATTGGTGCTGGATACGGTCCCGATCCGTGTATTCTGGAAGGATTGGTATTCGACGTATCTCGGTTGCAACCAGGCTTGTGCTGCAGACCTCGGTTTAAATTCACCGGAAGAAATCGTGGGAAAGACAGATTTTGATCTTAGCTGGAATTCGTTGGCGAATCACTACCGGGAAGATGACAAACAGGTCATGGAGCGAGGGGTCGCTAAATTAAACTATGAAGAATCCGCCGTGAAGTCCGACGGACGCCGGTTTTGGACCCGCACGAACAAGGTCCCGTTGCGGGATGAGCAGGGTCGCGTGACGGGCATTCTCGGGACTTACGAGGATATTACCGCTGTCCGGGAAGCCGAAGAAAAGATTCGCGAGAGTGAAGAAAGGTTCAGGACGCTTGTCGCGAATCTTCCTAGCGCGGTTTACCGGTGCAAGAACGATGAGTCCTGGACCATGGAGTTCCTGAGCGATGAGATTTTCCGGATCTCCGGCTATCCCGCTTCTGATTTCATTCATAACCGTGTGAGGAGTTACGCGAGCATTATCCACCCGGAAGATCAAAGGATCACGAGCGATGCCGTCCAGCGAGGGATCTTCGAGAAAAAACCGTACATTGTTGAATACCGGATCCTTCGTGCCGACGGAGTTGCCCGCTGGGTCTATGAAAAGGGGCAACCGATTTTTGATCCCCGGGGAAATCTTCTTTTTCTGGATGGCGCGATCCTGGATATTACCGAAAGCCGGGAAGCCGCGGAGAAGATCCGCCAGCTTTCCCGAGCTGTCGAACAGAGTCCCGCGGCGATTGTGATCACGAACCTTCAGGGGAATATCGAATATACGAACCCGAAATTCTCCGAAGTCACGGGCTATTCTTTTGAAGAAACGCTTGGCAAGAATCCCAGGATCCTGAAATCCGGCGAACAGTCTCGTGAGGCCTATGAGAAACTTTGGGCGACCATTTTGGCGGGGAAAGAATGGCGCGGGGAGTTTCACAACAGGAAAAAGAACGGGGAGCTTTTTTGGGAAGCGGCGTCGATTTCGCCGATCAAGGATGCCCAGGGACGTATTACGCATTTTATTGCGATCAAGGAAGATATCACCGAGCGGAAAAAAGCCTTGGAAGAACTGCGCGAGAGCGAAGAACGTTATCGGTCTTATATCGAGGTGACGGGGCAGCTAGGATGGGTCACGTCAGCGGACGGGAAAGTCGAAGATATGCCGCCCTGGAGGGAATTTACAGGACAAAAAGTCGAGGACGTCAAAGGCTGGGGATGGCTCGAAGCGATCCATCCGGAGGATCGGGAACACACGCGCCGGGTCTGGGGTCAAGCGGTGGAAACGAAGAGTCCTTATGAAACTGAGTACCGTATCCGGAGAAGCGATGGCGTTTATCGTGATTTTCTCGCCCGCGGTGTTCCGATCTCTAATGCGGACGGGAGTATCCGGGAATGGGTTGGGACCTGCGTGGATATTACCGAGCGGAAGAAAATTGAGGCGGCGCTGGGTGCTTCCCGGAATTTTCTCGACAGGATCATCAACTCCGTGGGGGATCCCCTTTTCGTGAAGGACCGGGACCATCGCTGGATGCTGGTGAACGATGCTTACTGCAATTTCATGGGACGCAAGCGGGAAGAGTTGATCGGCAAAACGGACCATGATTTCTTCCCGAGGAGCGAAGCGGATGTTTTCTGGCAGAAGGACGAAGAGGTCTTTCTCTCCAAGGGAGAAAATGTGAACGAGGAGAAGTTCACGGATTCAAAGGGCTTTACGCATACGGTCATTACGAAAAAAGTTCTCTATGTAGATGAGGACCGTAAAGAGCACATCGTCGGGGTCATTGTGGACATTACCGGGCTGAAAAAGATCCAGGATGAGCTTCTTCGCTCGAACAAGGAGCTGGAGCAGTTCGCGTATGTGGCATCCCACGACCTCCAGGAGCCGTTGCGCAAGATCTCTGCTTTTTCAAGATTGCTGTCAGAGAAGGACACCCGGGTGCTGGATGAAGAGTCGAAAGATTATCTGGAACGGATGCAGGGTGCCGCCGCCCGGATGAGTTCGCTGATCGATGCCCTTTTGGCTTATTCGCGGGTCGCGACCCGCGAAAAAGTGCTCGAACATATTCCTCTCAAGGACGTCGTCGAAGAAGTTCTTTCGGACCTTGAAATGAGGGTCAAAGAGGCGGATGCGGTCGTGGACGTGGGCCCGCTTCCCGTGGTGTATGCGGACCGGACTCAGATGCATCAGCTTTTTTTGAATTTGATCGGAAACGCCCTCAAATACCGGAAGAAGGACGTTCCGGTCCGTGTGGCGGTCCGGAGTTCTGCGTTGCCGGGGCATTTTGAGATCACCGTGGAAGATAACGGCATCGGATTTGACGAAAAATATAAGGACAGGATCTTTGCGCCGTTCCAGCGGCTGCATACCCGGGAAGAGTACGAAGGTTCGGGGATCGGACTTTCGGTCTGCCAGAAGATCGTCCGGCAGATGGGCGGGGAGATCACGGCCCGTAGTGAAGCCGGCAAGGGTTCTGTTTTTATTGTGACGTTTCCCAAAGTGTAATAAAGTATTCCGCGGGAGCAGTGGTGGCGGCGGATTCTTTTAACTGAAAGGCGTAAGTTTATGAACGTATTGAAAAAATCGATCAAGATCCTTATGGCTGAGGATGACGAAGATGATTATTTGCTGGCCGCGAAGGCGCTTTACGAAGCGCGGCTGCTCAATGAGGTCCACCGGGTGAAAGACGGGGAAGAACTGATGGACTATCTTCTGTCCCACGGAACATATCAGGATCGTCAGGTCTATCCGCTCCCGCTTCTGATCCTTCTGGACCTGAACCTTCCCAAAAAAGATGGCCGGGAAGCGCTGAAGGAAATCAAGGCGCATCCGGAACTTTCGAAGATTCCGGTGGTGGTTCTGACGACTTCGAAATCCGAAGAAGATGTGGCTAAAACCTACGACCTTGGCGTCAGTTCGTTCATTCGTAAACCCGTCACGTTTCAGGGCTTGGTCGATATTATGAAAACGCTCAAGCATTACTGGCTCGATATCGTGACTTTACCTCCCCAAGAATAGGAGCTTTCCATGGCCGCGGCGGATTCGAACCAACCGATCCGGATCTTGATCATCGAAGATGATGCGGACGACGCCTATATTCTCGAAAAATTTCTCAAACAAAGCTCTTCCCCCAAGGAATCTTTTGAAACGGTCCGTGCCGACCGGCTTCAGACGGGACTCGCGGCGTTGGCCAAGGGGGAATTCCGGCTGGTCTTGCTGGATTTGACGTTGCCGGACAGCCAGGGGCTTGAGACCTTTATCCGGGTCAGGGAGGCTGTTCCGACGGTGCCGGTGGTGATTTGCTCCGGGCTTTCCGACCGGAGCCTGGCGATCGAGGCGATCAGTAAAGGGGCTCAGGATTATGTGATCAAAGGAGACCTGGACCCGCGGATGCTTGAGAGGGTCGTTCACTACGCGTTGGAGCGGCGGCGTGTCCAGGAACTGAAAGAGGAATTCATCGGGATGGTTGTTCATGACCTCCGGAGTCCGCTCGCGATCTCGCTTGAGGTCGTTAACCAGATCCTGGAAGGTTTTCATGGGCAGATCACGCCGGCGCAGGGGCAGTTTCTTTCGATGGCCGCCCGTGCGATGGGACGACTGAACCGGATGGTGAGCGACCTCTTGGAGATGACGAAGATCGAGCTCGGCAAAATGGAACTCGAAAAAGTCCGGGTGAACATGTGCGACATTGTCCGTGACGTGGCCAAAGGTTTCGGAACTTTGTCGGAAAAGAAAGGGATCGCACTTAAACTTCGGATCCCTGAAAACTCCGTGATCCTTCCCGCGGACCAGGACAAGATCAACCAGGTGTGGATGAATCTGATCAGCAATGCCCTGAAGTTCACCGAACGGGGTTCGATAGAACTGATCGTGGAAGATCACGGCTCCGAGGTGGAATGCAGCGTTTGGGATACGGGCCGGGGGATCCCGAAGAAGGATCTCGAAAAACTTTTCACGAAGTTTGAGCGGCTCGGGAGCAAGACCGAAGGCACCGGACTCGGGCTTGTCATTTCGAAAGCGGTTGTGGAGGCCCACGGCGGTAAGATCCGCGCGGAGAGCACGCCTGATCAGGGGACCCGGATCATCTTCACGCTTCCCAAGAATTGAAGCTTTCCTAAGGAAGGGGCTCGCGCATGTTTTTTAAAGGCCGGAAAAAAGACGCATTCCCGGATCCCAGGCGTGGCGGGTTCCTCGAGTTCGCCGGACATTCGTCGGCCGTTTATATTCTCACCGAGCACGTTCCCTCCGAAATGATCCTTTACGCAAATCCTGCTTTTGAGAAGACCTGGGGTTTCTCTGCCCGGGAGCTCATCGATTCTCCGCGCCTTTGGCTTGACCGTGTCGACATTCAGGACCGGCCCAGGGTGCTTGCGCTGTATGAGAATTTTTTGTGGGATGGTGGCCGTTACAATGTCGAATACCGGATCACGGACAAGGACGGCGTCCTGAAATGGGTCCATGACGAAGGATTTCCTGTCGAGATGCCGAAGGGCAAGGTTCCCCGGAGCGGACGCATCATCCATGATATTACCGAGCGGAAGAAGATCGAGTTCCGCAACCGCGAGCTGGTCGACGCGAAAGCGAATTTTGTTTCGATGGTGACGCATGAGCTTCGGACGCCTCTTGCGGCGATCAAGGAGAGCGTGGCGCTCGTATTGGACGAGGTTTTCGGTCCGGTGAACGAAAAACAGAAGGAATTTCTTGGTGCTGCCAAGAGGAACGCGGACCGGTTGCATTCTTTGATCGACGGAGTCCTGGATTTCCAGTCGTTGAACGGGGGAACCTCGGCTTTTCATATGAAGGAGCATGATCTCAACGACGCGATCCGCGAGGTGCTGGAGGCGATGAAGCTTGTGGCCGACCGGAAAGGCCTGAAGTTGGAGCTGACGCTCGACAAAGACCTGCCGCTTGTCCGTTTTGACCGTGAAAAAATTCTTCAGGTATTGACCAATTTGCTGCACAACGCGATCAAATTCACGGAACGCGGGGGCGTTATGATCCGGACTTCCCAGCGGGGGAATATCGTGCAGGTTTCTATGACGGATACGGGGCCGGGGATCTCTCCGGACGAGATCCGGCGAATTTTTCAAAGTTTCCAGCAGTTAGAAAAAGTCGGCGAAAAGAGAGCGGGCAGTCCGGGATTGGGTCTTGCGATCTGCCACGAGATCATACTTCGCCATTTCGGGAAGATTTGGGCCGAATCGGAGTCGGGAAAAGGAAGCACGTTCTTTTTTGTCCTTCCCGTCAACGAGCGCCGCAACCGATAACCGCTTCAGACACCGGGTCTCCGAAGTGGTTCTGAAGAGATCCCGAAAAAGCGTTTTCCAATTCCCGGCGCTTCGGATATAATCCCGTCCCAATTGCACATCACTGGGGGAATTTTAAATGTATCGGATCCTTTCAAAGACCAAGCTCAACAATAACGTCGAGGAAATGGTCATTCACGCGCCGTTTGTCGCGCGGCGTTGCGAGCCGGGGCAGTTCATCATCCTTCGGGTTGACGCGGAAGGGGAACGTATTCCTCTCACGATCGCGGAGTACGATCGCGATCAGGGGACCGTCTCGATCATCTACCAGGTCGTCGGTTATACCACCCGGAGGCTTAGCGAAAAAAACGCCGGGGATTCGATCGAGGATTTTGTCGGACCTCTCGGGCTCGCGACAGAACTTCATAAGCACGCGCGGGTCATCGGGATCGGCGGCGGGGTCGGCGCGGCGCCTCTTTATCCCCAGCTCAAAAAGCTCAGCGATATGGGGGTCGCGGTGGATCTCATCCTCGGCGCGCGGAGCAAAGACCTCATTCTTCTTGAAGAAAAATTCTCCAAATTCTGCAAAAACATTTACATTACCACAGATGACGGCAGTTACGGGACCAAAGGGCTTGTCACGGACAAACTCAAAGAGCTGGTCGCCCGCGGCGAAAAATACGACGAAGTGATCGCGATCGGGCCGCTTGTGATGATGAAGTTCGTCAGCCGCCTGACAAAAGAGCTGAACCTCAAGACCAGCGTGTCGCTCAATCCTGTCATGGTCGACGGTACAGGGATGTGCGGCGGTTGCCGTGTCACAGTGGGAGGACAGACGAAGTTCGTTTGCGTGGATGGTCCGGACTTTGACGGGCACCAGGTCGATTATGATGAGCTGCTGCGCCGCCAGGGCATGTACAAGGAAGAAGAAGCCCATAGTTGCAAGATCGGATTGAGGAGCGTTTAACATGGCCCCGAATATGAGCCCGAAGAAAGTTCCGATCCCCGAACAGACGCCTGAGGCGAGGGTCAAGAATTTCAACGAAGTCGCGCTGGGGTACACTCCGGAACAAGCGAAAGAGGAGGCCACGCGCTGTCTTCAGTGCAAGGCCCGGTTCTGCGTCGCGGGCTGTCCGGTCAATGTCAAGATCCCGGAGTTCATCAAGAAGGTCAGCGAAGGTGACTTCGATGAGGCTTACCGCGTTCTGGTGAGCGAAAACTGTCTGCCGGCTATCTGCGGCCGTGTTTGCCCTCAGGAGACCCAATGCGAGATCCTTTGTGTTCGCGGGAAAAAAGGGGAGCCCGTGGCGATCGGCCGGTTGGAGCGGTTTGTGGCCGATCACGCGATGGAGCATATGCCCCAGGAGATCCCGGAGATCAAGAAGAACGGGATCAGGGTTGCCGTGGCCGGGGGCGGTCCTGCAGGGCTGACTTGTGCGGGGGAACTCGCGCGGTTAGGTTACGAGGTCACGATCTTTGAAGCGTTGCATGCTCTGGGGGGCGTGCTGATGTACGGGATTCCGGAATTCCGATTGCCCAAAAAACTTGTCGCCAAAGAGATCGCAACGGTTATGGCCCTCGGCGTCAAGATCGAGAAAAATGTGATCATCGGCAAGTCCGTTACGGTCGATGATCTTTTTGCGGAAGGTTTTCAGGCTGTTTTTGTCGGCTGCGGCGCGGGACTTCCGGCGTTCATGAAGATCGAAGGGGAGAATCTGAACGGGGTCTATTCCGCGAATGAATTTTTGACCCGCACGAATCTTATGAAGGCTTATGATTTTCCGAATTCTCCGACGCCGGTGAAGACCGGCAAGCGGGTGGCGGTGGTCGGCGGCGGCAATGTGGCGATGGACGCAGCCCGGACGGCGAAGCGGCTTGGCGCGGAGGAAGTTTATATCGTGTACCGGCGCAGTGAAGCGGAACTTCCCGCGCGCGCGGAAGAAGTCCACCATGCGAAGGAAGAAGGCGTTATTTTCCAGCTTCTTCGCAATCCGGTCAAAGTCCTTGGCAAGGACGGTTGGGTGACCGGGCTGGAATGTGTGGAGATGGAGCTGGGGGAACCGGACGAATCTGGCCGCCGGCGTCCTGTCGTGAAAAAAGGAAGCAATTTTAATTTCCCTGTTGAAACGGTCATTATCGCCATCGGCGGGACCCCGAACCCCTTGATCCGGCAGACGACGCCGGGCCTCGAAGTGCAGAAGTGGGGCGGCATCATTGTCGATGAAGCCACGATGAAAACCTCCAAAGACGGCGTTTACGCCGGCGGAGATATTGTCACCGGCGCCGCGACCGTGATCCTCGCCATGGGGGCCGGCAAGAAAGCGGCCCATGCCATCCACGAGGCCCTTCAGAAAAAAAACTCTGCCGTCCCCGGCTGATTTTTCGCCGAATTCCTCGCACGGTCATTTTCTGACACCCCCAGGCACCAGACATTTGTTGGGGACACTCTTTTTATCCAAGTGTGCAGGGGTCCGCTGCTTCGGCACCATCGCCACTATTTTTAAACCTTCCGCCACAAGCCCAAGTAATTTCTCCCGATGAATGCATGTGACAGTAGATAAAATCGTCCCAGTTACCGACATCCCAAACGCGAACATCTCCATATTCTTCGCCGCCCGCGTGTGTGCCGGCATCATACATCGTGCACCAATTTTGAGATGGCAGAGGAGTCCGGAGACCTAACGGTCCCCAATCTCCAAAGCTGCCTCCTTGGGCAGGATCGACACACGATTGGATATACTCCGGTCCCACTAGAGGAAAGCTTCCCGTTAAATCATGCTGCCTTTGTGCGGCACGTTTAATAACCCCCATGATCACGAAGGCTTCCGCCGCCTTAGCTTTCTTTGTTTGTGCCATCATCCGGGGTATAAGCAGAGCTGCGAGGACCGCGATGATCACTACCACGATCAACACTTCGATCAGCGTAAAACCCTTTGATCTTTTCACGTTCTTCCCCTCGGATTTTTTTTCACTTGTCCCTGTGTATTAAATTCCCTCGGAGTCAGGCCGTCAAGCATATACGGGTGCTGGGTGGGGTGGGCGGCATGTTTTTTTTTGCGTAGCCTGAAAAAAATTGACATTTAATTCAAAACCGCTAGGATGAGCGCGTAATTGTTCTGAATTTCACAATTCGCAGGGCATCATTTGATGGACCCCAAGGAACAGAAATCCCAGAACGTTTCCGGCAGTTGCGAGTGCCAGGCCTCCGACGAGGAGATGCTCCGCAGTCTCGACGCTGTGATCGACGGTTTCTCCAAAACCGACGGTGCGCTGATCCCGATTCTCCAGACGGCGCAGAACCTTTTCGGTTATCTTCCTCAGAATGTTCTCAAACATATCAGTCTCCGGCTTAAGATCCCGTATAGCGAAGTTACGGGCGTTGTCAGTTTTTATTCCTTTTTCTCCACCGTTCCGCGCGGCAAGCATGTGGTCCGGGTCTGTCTCGGCACGGCATGTTACGTGCGCGGCGGCAAGGAAGTTCTCGAAGCCTTCAAAAAGAATCTCAAGATCAACGTCGGCGAAACCACGCCTGACCGGATGTTCTCACTTGAAGTGGGGCGCTGTTTTGGTGCCTGCGGGCTTGCCCCCGTCGCGATGATCGACGACGACGTGCACCAGCGCGTCAAATCTGCGAAGATCCGCGAGATCATCAGCCAGTACCAGCACGAAGGCGAAGACGTCAAGGAGGCGCGGTAATGAGCGCTTCCGGAAAAATCGCTTCCCTCCAGGACCTCAATCAATTCAAGAAATCCGTGATGGATGAAAAAAAGAAGCAGGGTTCCCGTAAAGAGATCCTTCTTTGCGCCGGTGCGGGCTGTATCGCGTCCGGATCCCTTCAGCTGAAAAAGGTCCTCGAACAGAAGATCCGGGAAGAGAAGCTCGACGTTCAAGTGGTCGAGACTGGATGCCTCGGTCCGTGCGCCCAGGGTCCCGTGATCGTGGTCAATCCCGACAAGACTTTCTATGAAAACCTGAAAGTTGAAGACGCTACCGATATCGTGAACGAACACCTTCGTAAGGGGAAACCCGTCGAGCGCCTCATGCCGCGGGATATCAAGAACAATAATCCCGTCACGACGCAGGAAGCGAATGATTTCTTTAAGAAACAGACCAAGATCGTGCTTCGCAACTGCGGCAGGATCGATCCGCTGAAACTCGGGGATTATATTGCGCAGGACGGCTATCAGGCGCTCGGCAAAGCGCTGACTTCGATGAAGCCTGAGGATGTGATCGACCAGGTAAAGAAATCCGGTCTCCGGGGCCGCGGTGGCGCGGGATTCCCGACGGGGATGAAATGGGAATTTACGAGGAAGTCGCCCGGCGACGTCAAATACGCGGTCTGTAACGCTGACGAGGGAGACCCGGGCGCGTTCATGGACCGGAGCGTGCTCGAAGGCGACCCTCATAGCGTGATCGAAGGCATGGCGATCGCGGCCTACGCGATCGGTGCGACGCGGGGATTTGTGTACGTCCGCGCGGAATACCCGCTTGCGGTGAGCCGTCTCACGAAGGCGATCGAACACGCGCGGGGTGCAGGGCTTCTTGGACAGAACATTCTCGGCAGCGGATTTAATTTTGATCTCGAGATCCGGATGGGTTCCGGTGCGTTCGTCTGCGGCGAAGAGACCGCGCTCATGCGCTCCATCGAAGGAAAACGCGGGGAACCGCGTCCGCGTCCGCCCTTCCCGGCGCAAAAGGGGCTTTGGGACAAGCCGACCTTGCTCAACAACGTTGAAACCTACGCGAACATTCCCATGATCCTTTTTAAAGGGGCAGATTGGTATGCCTCGATGGGAACGGAATCGAGCAAAGGGACCAAGGTTTTTGCGCTCGCGGGTGCCGTGAAAAATACGGGGCTTGTCGAAGTGCCGATCGGGACACCGCTCGGAGAACTCATTTATGATATCGGTGGAGGGGTCAAGGGCGGCAAAAAATATAAGGCCGCGCAGATCGGCGGTCCGTCGGGCGGTTGTATCCCGAAAGAATTCCTGAACGTTCCGCTCGATTACAAAACCCTCGAAGAACTTGGCGCCATTATGGGGTCGGGCGGGCTAATCGTGATGGATGAGGATTCCTGCATGGTCGACGTCGCGCGGTTTTTCCTCGATTTCGTGCAGGACGAGTCGTGCGGGAAGTGCGTGCCGTGCCGGGTCGGGACGAAGCGTATGCTCGAGATCCTCGAGCGTATCTGCGCGGGGCGGGGCGAAGAGGGGGACATCGAAAAACTCATCCGGCTCGGGAAGCAGATCAAAGAGACCTCGCTTTGCGGCCTGGGCCAGACGGCGCCGAATCCGGTGCTTTCCACGATCCGTCATTTCCGCCACGAATACGACCAGCATATCCGGGAACGGCATTGCGAAGCCGGGGTCTGTCCGTCGCTCGTGCGCGCGCCGTGCCAAAGCGCGTGTCCGGCGGGGGTTGACGTGCCGGGTTTTGTGTCGCTTGTCGGAGAGAAGCGTTATGCCGAGGCGCTCAAACTTCATCGCGAGAGGAATCCTTTCGCGGCGGTTTGTGCGCGCGTGTGTTTTCATACTTGTGAGGAGAAATGCCGAAGGGCGTCGCTCGATGATTCTGTGTCGATCCGCGGGATCAAACGGTTCATGGTCGATCAGGAAGTTATCATTCAGATCCCCGAAGTCCGGCACAACGAGCAAAATGCCAACCGGAAGATTGCGATCATCGGTGGCGGGCCCGCGGGCCTTTCGTGCGCCTATTTTCTCGCGAGACTCGGCTACCGTCCGACGGTATTCGAATCCGAGCCGCGTCCGGGGGGGATGCTGGTTCAGACCATCCCGGCTTACCGGCTGCCGCGGGAGACTCTGGCGCGCGAGATCCGCATGATCGAGCAGCTCGGAGTGACGATCGAGACGAATGCGAAACTTGGCCGCGATTTTACTCTCGAACGGTTGCGTGAGAGGGGGTATGACGCGATTTTTATCGGGATCGGAGCTCCGGAATCGTTCGGCCTTGGGGTTTCCGGCGAAGACGCCGAGGGCGTTGTCATGGCCGTCCCGTTCCTGAAGCAATACAACATCCGCGGGTCCGTTCCGGTCGGGAAAAATGTCATCGTGGTCGGCGGGGGTAACGCGGCGATCGATGCCGCGCGCACGGCACTTCGCCTGGGGGCCGAGACCGTGACGGTGCTTTATCGCCGCAGCCAGGAAGAAATGCCGGCCTATGCGGAGGAAGTCCGCGAAGCCATTTATGAAGGCGTAAAACTTCTCCAGCTCACGCACCCGACCGAGATCCTGAAAGGTCAGGACGGCAAGGTGAAGGGGATCAAATGCATGACCATGAAGCTCGGGGATTATGATCGCACGGGGCGGCGGCGCCCGACGGCTGATGACGCGAACCAGTTTACGCTCGATGCGGATCAGGTGATCGTGGCGATCGGCCAAACGTTGCAGCCGGGAAAGCTTTTTGAACTGAAAGATGCCGAACTGAAGCTGACGCAGAATCATTTCGTGTATGCCGACCCTGTCACCGGCGAGACATCGGTGAAAGGGATCTATGCCGGCGGAGACGTCGCGACCGGGCCGTGGTCGGTGGTTGCGGCGATCGGGGCGGGCGAGCGGGCGGCTGTCGGGATCGATCTGTTTTTGACGGGGGAAGAGCATGCGTTCTGGCGCGAGGAACAGGTCGTGGACACGGATTTTGATCCGGATGTGGATCCCGTGCCGTATCCGCGCGAACCGGTGCGTTCGATCCCGGTCGAAAAGCGGAAATATAATTTTGATGAAGTGGAGCTTCCGTGGAATCCGAACGTGGCGCAACGTCAGGCAAAGCGGTGCCTGCGGTGTGATTACGGAAAGACCGTGACGCGGAGAGGAAATAAATAATGCCGAAGGTTCTGGTCAATAATAAAGAGATCGAAGTCGCTCCCGGAACGACCATCCTTGCCGCGGCTAAATCGCTGGGCGTTGAGATCCCGACGCTCTGTTATCTCGAAGGCAAGGCGCCGATCGGGGCTTGCCGGGTCTGCCTCGTAGAAGTCGAGGGCGCAAAAACGCTTATCGCTTCCTGCTCGACGCCCGTGGCGGACGGAATGAAGATCCACACGAATAACCAGAAAGTTCGTGAAGCGCGTCGTACGGTGGTCGAGCTTATGTTGAGCGAGCACGAAGGGAGCTGCCAGTACTGCGGCCGGAGCGAGGATTGCGAGCTGAAGAAAATCGCTTCCCACCTTGGGATCGAAGACATTCATTACAAGGGCGAAAAGCCCGAAGTTCATATTGACAACAGTACACCGGCCCTCGTTCGTGATTCCGGCAAATGTATCAAGTGCCGCCGTTGCGTGACGGTCTGCCGCGAGGTTCAGGGTGTTGGGGCGCTTTTTCCCCAGAAGCGCGGTTACAAGACGGTCATCGGTCCTGCGTTCACGATGGATCTTGATAGCGTCGCCTGCGTACAGTGCGGTCAATGTGCCGCGATCTGTCCCGTTGGCGCGATCCAGGAAAAGAATGATATCGATAAAGTGTGGGCCGCTCTTGAAGACAAGACGAAGCGCGTGGTGGTCCAGACGGCTCCTGCGATCCGTGCGGCGCTCGGAGAATGTTTTGGGTATCCTCCCGGGACGCTTGTGACCGGCAAGATGGTGACGGCGTTACGCAGGCTCGGGTTCCACTCGGTTTTCGATACGAATTTTACGGCCGATCTGACCATTATCGAGGAGGGTACCGAGCTTTTGACGCGTCTGAAGAAGGCTTTGGTGGATAAGCAACCCGTGGCTCTTCCGATGTTCACGAGTTGTTCACCGGGCTGGATCAAGTTTGCGGAATACTATTATCCGGAGTTTCTACCCAACCTTTCCACCTGCAAATCACCGCAGCAGATGTTCGGGGCACTGGCCAAGACGTATTACGCTTCCAAGCAAAACATAAAACCCGAGGATATGGTCGTGGTTTCGATCATGCCCTGCACAGCGAAGAAATTCGAGGCCGTGCGGCCGGAGATGAACGCGAGCGGTGTCCAGGACGTGGATTATGTGCTGACGACGCGCGAACTCGGGTTCATGATCGAATCGGCGGGGATCGATTTCAGGGCACTTGAAGACGACACGATGGATTCGCCGCTCGGGCTTTCGAGCGGTGCTGCGGACATTTTTGCGAATACCGGTGGCGTGATGGAGGCGGCCCTCAGGACGGTTTACGAACTTGTAACCGGTCGCGAATTTCCCGCGGCAGATCTCCGGCTTGGACCCGTAGAAGGCCTGAAGGGGATCAAAGAGGCGTCGCTCGTGATTACGGGAACGGTGCCGGAGTGGAGTTTTCTCGAAAACGTGGAAGTGAAAGTGGCGGTGGCCCATGGTCTTGCGAATGCCGCGCATCTTCTGGACGCTATTCAGGCCGGGAAAGCCACCTATCATTTTATCGAGATCATGACCTGCCCCGGCGGCTGTATCGGGGGGGGAGGCCAACCTCGTTACACCGACGATTCTGTCCGTATGGCTCGCATCAATGCGATCTACAAAGAAGATGCTGGAAAAAAGATGCGCAAGTCTCATAATAATCCGCAGATCAAGGCGCTTTACGATGAATATCTGAAAAAGCCTCTCGGCGAAAAGTCTCACCACCTTCTTCATACAAAATACAAAGAGCGCTCCAAGGTTTAGGCTGGTTTTTTTTTGTATTTTTTTTTGTTGCCAAGATATTCTTCCAATGATATTATCTCAATCGTTCTAAATTTCACGAATCATTTATGAAAAAAATCCCCCGGAAGACCATCACAAGGGTCCTGCTTTATATACGAACCCTCGAAGGATTGCTCAAGGAGAAGCGTTATCTGGTCTCTTCGAAGCAGCTTTCGGAGATGACGGGACTTTCGGACGTAAAGATCCGGAAAGATATTTCGAATTTCAAGAGTGTCGGGAAACCGAGGATCGGTTACCGGACCTTGGAGCTTAAGAAGACGCTTCAGGATTTTTTGCTCCAGAGCAATACGGTGCATCTGGTCCTTTTTGGGGCCGGGAACCTCGGATCAGCGATCCTGAAGTATCCGGGTTTTCAGCAGGGCAAGATCAGGGTCGTCGCCGCTTTTGATGTTTCGCGCGGAAAAATCGGGAGAAAGATCAACGGGGTCCGGGTGTATCCGGTGGAGCGGGCGCCGGAGATTATCAAACGGTCCCATGCGGACATCGGGATCATCGCGGTCCCGAAAGAACATAGTCAGGAAGTTGCGGACTATATGGTATTATCAGGCTTGCATCGGATCGTTAATTTCGCTCCTTGCTCGATCAGTGTTCCCGCGAAGGTGCAGGTCCGCAACATGGATTTTACGATCGAATTTTTGTCGCTGTTTTGTGATTCTCCGAAGTAAACGCCTTAGAAGACCCTGAGGAGGTTGCTATGGAATACGACGCGCAAAAGCTTTTGAAGCAGTTTAATGAGGCGATGGTGGATATTCGCAAAACCATCCCCGCGCAGTACGACGCTTTCGTGAAGGAAAAAGAAGTGATCACAAAGGCGGGCAAGGTCCCGGAGAAGACGAAGTGGCTTTTGCTTTTGGTCGCGAGCGTGACCCAGAAATGTCCGGTATGTATCCCGCGCGCGGTCCAGCATTGTGTGGACGCAGGCTGGAGCAAAGAGGAAATGCTCGAGGCCTGTATGGTGGCGGTGTTGGTGGGCGGGTCGAGCGCCATGACGTACGTGACGCTTGTGGACAAGGCGTTGGAACAATTTAAAAAATAATTGAGAGATGTATTCAAAGGAGTATTTTGAATGAACAGAAAAGATATTGAGCAGGATATCCGGAACATCGCGGAGCCGTGGCGGGATAAAGAGGGGAACCTTATCATGATCCTCCACCAGATCCAGAACCATTACGGGTATGTGCCGCGCGAAGTTTCGTTGGTCCTTTCCGAGGTCCTGGACGTTCCGCTTGCGCGCATTTACGAGGTGATCACGTTTTACCACTTTTTCCGCCTTACCCCTCCCGGCAAACATACGATCTCCGTTTGTATGGGGACGGCCTGTTATCTCAAAGGCGGCGCCGATCTTTTAAGCGAACTCGAACATCTTTTGTGCGTCAAACCGGGCGAGACGACTAAGGACGGCCAGTTCCATCTCGAAATGGTCCGTTGCCTCGGCTGCTGCGGTTTGGCTCCGGTGCTGAAGATCAACGAAAAAGTTTACGGCGGTGTGAAGAAAAAAGACCTTGGCGATATTATCGCCGAATATTCAGAAGAAGCCGAAACGCAAGCGGCGGCTTAGTCGCAGGGAGAAAGCATTTATGAAAAAACTTAGCAAGGAAGATCTTCAGGGGGCTCGGTCCAAGGTCCCCGTGCAGGAAAAAAACTGGATCAAGGTCGGGCTTTCGAGTTGCGGGATCGCTGCCGGAGCGCTGGAAGTTTTTGACACGCTTTGTGAAACCGCCCGTAAGCACAACGCGGATGTGGAGATCAAGCGTTGCGGTTGCGTCGGGATATGTTCGGCGGAACCTCTTGTGGAAGTCCAGGTGAAGAACATGCCGCGTGTTTTCTACGGCAAAGTCGACAAAGACACTGCCATCAAGATCATCGAGAAACACGTGGGCGCGAAGATGCTTTTAAACGATCGTATTTTTGACATGAAAATCAGTGCATAGGCAGGGAGATCATGGGAAAAACAGTATTTATTAAGGATACGGCACTCGGGACGAAGGACAGGACACGCGACATTTACGGGGTTTTTCTTGGGATCCTGCGCGAGAAAGGTCTGGAGAACGAAGTCCAGCTTGTCCGCGTGGTGGATATTGGTATTTACGGCCAGGGCGTGGTGGTCCGGGTATTGCCGGAAAACTTTCTCTACGCTAATGTCGAAGAAGCGGATATTGCGGGGATCGTAGAACAAAGCGTGATCGGGGGTAAACCCTTTCCGGGCAAGCAGATCCCCGGTGATTCCAAACAGATGCGCATCGTGCTTCGTAATTGCGGCGTGATCGATCCCGAAAGCATTGAAGATTATATCGCGCATGACGGTTACCGGGCCCTTGCGAAAGTGTTGACTGACGGGTCGCCGGAAAAAGTGATCCAGGAGATGAAGGCGAGCGGTCTCCGCGGGCGAGGCGGAGCGGGGTTTCCGACCGGACTCAAGTGGGAATTCACCCGGAAAAGTCCCGGGGAGCAGAAATATATTATTTGTAACGGCGATGAAGGCGATCCGGGCGCTTATATGGACCGTAGCGTTCTGGAAGGCGACCCCCACGCCGTGATCGAGGGGATGCTCATTGGCGGTTATGCGATTGGGGCTTCCAAGGGATACTTTTATATCCGCGCTGAATATCCGCTCGCGATCGAGAGGATCGAGAGAGCGATCAAGCAGTGTTATGAAAGCGGGCTCCTTGGGAAGGGGATACTCGGTTCGGCGTTCAATTTTGATCTGGAGATCCGTTTGGGAGCCGGTGCGTTCGTTTGCGGCGAAGAAACGGCATTGATCGCATCGATCGAAGGCAAGCGCGGCTATCCGAGCCCGCGTCCTCCGTTCCCGTCGGTGAAAGGCCTTTGGGGGAAACCCACCTGTATCAACAATGTCGAGACGCTTGCGAATATTCCCGTCATTCTGCTGAAAGGCAGCGCTTGGTTCTCCGGGATCGGGACCGAGACTTCGAAGGGTACCAAGGTCTTCGCGGTCACCGGGAAAGTTAAGAATTCCGGTCTTGTGGAAGTTCCGATGGGCACTGCGATCGAGGACATTGTTTACGGGATTTGCGGCGGCGCGCTGGCCGGAAAGAACGTCAAAGCGATCCAAACCGGGGGACCTTCGGGAGGCGTGATCCCGAAAGAGTTTTTTCAGACCAAGGTCGATTACGAAAGTCTCCAGAAGATGGGCTCTATCATGGGGTCCGGCGGCATGATCGTTATGGATGAGGACGATTGCATGGCGGACATCGCGAAGTTTTACCTCGGGTTCTGCGTTGACGAATCGTGCGGTAAATGCGCGCCGTGCCGTATCGGCGGAACGCAGATGCTCAAGATCCTGACGCGGGTCACGGATGGGGTCGGAACCCAGAAAGACCTCGAACAGCTTGAACAAATCTCTTTTGCTATGCAGAAGGCATCGCTTTGCGGCCTGGGGCAAACGGCGCCGAATCCGGTGCTTTCGACCCTGCGTTTTTACCGCGCCGAATACGATGCGCACGTGAACAAGAAGAAATGCCCGGCTTGCAAGTGTGCGAAGCTCGTCCGGTTTCTGATCATGAGCGAAAAGTGTGTGAAGTGCGGCATGTGCTTCAAGGCTTGTCCGGTCAACGCGATTTCGGGTAACCGCGAGAGCGGTTATCTGATCGACCAGACGAAATGCATCCGTTGCGGGCAGTGTTTCGAAGCTTGTAAGCCGCGCGCGATCAGTCGTAGCTGATATTTCAAAGTTCTTATACGAAAGAGGGAGAAGTCTGACATGGTAAAAGCAGTCATCAACGGTTTGAAAGTGGAAGTTCCCGAAAAAACGACGATCTTGGACGCGGCGAGGAAGGCCCAGATCAAGATCCCGACCCTTTGCAAGCATCCCGATGCGTACCTTCATGCCTCGGCGGCATGTGGCGTCTGTCTTGTCCGGGTCAAGGGCTCCAAGAAAATGCTCCGCGCTTGCTGCACGCCCTTGGAAGAAGGGATGGACATCATCACACATGATCCGGAGATCGTATCGATCCGCCGTACGGTGGTGGAACTCATCCTTTCCAATCATCCGAACGAATGTCTGACCTGCGGCCGGAACAATAACTGCGAATTGCAGTCGCTCGTGGCGGATTTCGGGATCCGCGAGGAATTCTACGAAAAGATCGTGAAAGATATCCCGAAGGACGATTCTACCGGGAACATTGTGCTCGAACCCCGCAAGTGCATCAACTGCGGCCGCTGCGTGGATGTTTGCCAGAATGTTCAGGACGTGTGGGCGCTCACGTTCCTCCACCGCGGGTTCAATACGCGGATGGCTCCCGCCGGGGACATCAATCTTTCGGAATCGCCGTGCGTGCGCTGCGGTCAGTGCGCGGCCCATTGCCCGACCGGGGCGATCTTTGAAAAAGACGATTCTCTTCTTGCCTGGAAAGCCCTTCGCGATCCCGAACAGTATTGCGTGGTTCAGATCGCGCCTGCGGTCCGTGTGGCGCTTGGCGAAGCCTTCGGATTTCCGCTGGGGGCGAACGTGACCAAAAAAATGTACGCGGCGCTCCGCCGGATGGGCTTTAAGGCGATTTTTGATACCAATTTTGCCGCAGACGTGACGATTATGGAAGAGGCCACGGAATTTGTGGAACGATTCGCCCATAAGAAAGGGCCGCTTCCGCTCATCACAACCTGCTGCCCTTCGTGGGTGGATTTTATGGAGAAATTCCACTCGGATATGATCCCGCATTTTTCCTCGGCCAAATCGCCGCATGAAATGATGGGCGCTCTTGTTAAAACCTATTACGCGGAGAAAAACAAGATCGATCCCGCAAAACTCAAGGTCATTTCCGTGATGCCGTGTACGGCGAAGAAATTCGAGATCTCCCGTAGCCATGATATGTCCGCTTCGGGATATCAGGACGTGGATGTGGTGCTTACGACCCGCGAGCTTGCGCGCATGATCAAACAGGCGGGTATCGATTTCGCGAATTTGCCGGATGAAGAATGCGACCATATTCTCGGGGATTACAGCGGCGCCGGGACGATCTTCGGCGCGACGGGTGGCGTGATGGAGGCGGCACTTCGTACGGCTTATTCTTTCGTGACGGGGAAGAGGCTTCCCAAAGTCGAGTTCGAGAACGTTCGCGGGCTGAAGGGTGTCAAAGAAACTTCGATCAAGATCGAAGGTACCGAGGTGAAGATCGCGGTGGCTCACGGTCTTGCGAACGTGGAGTATGTCCTCAGCGAGATTCGGAAAGCGCAGAAAGAGGGGAAGCCGCTCCCGTACCATTTTGTCGAGGTCATGGCGTGCCCGGGCGGTTGCGTCGGCGGCGGTGGCCAGCCCTATGGGGTGACTGACGAACTCCGTATTGCACGCTCGAAAGGTCTTTATTCGGATGATGAGGCGCAAACCGTGCGTTGCTCCCACGAAAATCCGTTCGTGCAGCAGCTTTATAAGGAGTTCCTTGGAAAACCGCTGAGCGAAAAGGCGCACCATCTGCTCCATACGCATTATCAGCCGTTGCCGATCTATCGGCGATAGTTTGAAATTTGAAATCTCGAATTTGAGATTTCTTAAACTCCTGAAGAAAAGGGCGACCCTCATAGGCCGGCCTGAAGCTAAGGGAAGGAAAAATTGCGATCGTTTCCTGTCCCGGCTTCTTTTTAAAGGAGCCGGGATTTTTACTTTCAAGGGGTGTTATGAGCAAAAGACTCGGATTTGTCGGGATCATCGTGGAGAACCGGAAAGAGGCTGCGCACGAGGTTAATGAGCTGCTCTCCGAGCATGGGGACATTATTGTGGCTCGCGTCGGAATGCCCTATAAAGAGCGGCATTGCTGTGTAATCACACTGATCGTGGATGCTACGACCGACGAGCTTGGCGCGCTAACCGGAAGGCTCGGAGCACTCAAGGGTGTTTCCGTGAAATCGGCGCTGACAAAACAATAGCACGACGAATGGTGATGATTTGTTTTAACGCCCTCTGCTAGCCGTGCTACGGTTTTCAAAGGAAAGATAGTTATGGAAAAAACACCGAAAAGCTTAAGACTTCAGATCGGAATCTTTGGCCGGACCAATGTCGGGAAATCCAGCTTTCTTAACATGGTCGTGGGCCAGGACGTGGCTATCACGTCCCCGGTCCCGGGAACGACCACGGACGTTGTCGAGAAAGTGATGGAGCTTTTGCCGGTCGGGCCGGTGGTATTTTTGGATACTGGAGGGCTTGATGACGCTTCGGACCTCGGCGCACGGAGGATCGAACGGACACGCAAAGTCTTTGATCGGGCCGATGTGACGGTCCTGATCCTGGAGGCGGAACAGTGGACGGAGTTTGAGGAGGAAGTGGTCCGTGAAGCGGAACAAAGAAAAAGCCCGCTGATTTTTGCAGTCAATAAAAGCGATCTGCGGCAACCGTCGCAGCGGTTTCTTGAGCAGTTGAAGGCGAGGACAGCGCGCATTCTTGTTTGCGCCAGCACGGACCGGCCGAATCGTGACCGCACCGTGGCGCTTCTTAAACAATATCTTTTGGAGGTCTGTCCCGAGGATTTTCTCACGGCTCCCGCCATGATCGGTGACCTGATCCCTAAAGGCGGTCTTGCGGTTCTAATTATCCCGATCGATTTCGAGGCGCCCAAGGGCCGGATCATTCTGCCGCAGGTTCAGGCGATCCGTGACGCGCTGGACCACGACTCCATGACGTTGGTCGTTAAAGAAAGCGAGTACCGGGAGGCGCTTTCAAAACTCAAGAATCCGCCGGACCTCGTAGTCTGTGATTCGCAGGTGGTCGACCGGATGGTGACCGCAACCCCGAAGGGCGTGAAGTGTACGACCTTTTCCATTCTTCTGTCCCGGATCAAGGGAGATATTGCCGAAATGACCCGCGGCGCTTTTGCGATCGGAAACCTCAAACCCGGGAACAAGGTCTTGATCGCGGAGTCCTGTAGCCATCACGCGATCGAAGGGGACATCGGGCGCGTCAAGATCCCGAAATGGCTTCGGGAGCATCTCGGTCATGAGGTTGAGATCAGGACGGTGGCGGGCCGGGATTTCCCGGACGATGTCGCCGATTACAAACTGATCATCCAATGCGGTTCGTGCATGCTCACGCGCCGCGAAACGCTTACTCGGATCCAGAAGGCCAAGCAGGCGGGCGTACCGATTACGAACTACGGGCTTTGTATTTCCTATCTGCATGGAGTGCTTGGACGGGTTCTCGAGCCATTTCCGGATGCCAGTGAGATCTGCTCACGTACCGTTTCGGAGCCCCGATCTTTGAAGGAGGTGTGTTGATGGGTACGGAAAAGGCGTGGATCGCAGGCAGGATCAAGCAGGACCAGATCGACCGATATCTCGACGCCGGGCGCGATTTTATTGATGATGCCGCGATCTGGCGGGGGATCGAGCAGGCGCCGGAGCCGGACATAGCGCGTGTCCGCGAGATACTCGCCAAGTCCTTGCAGGTTAAAACGCTTTCTCCCGAAGAACTGGCTGAGCTGATCCAGGTGCAAGATCCCGCGGTTCTCCAGGAAATGCAGGAGACTGCTCTTCGGATTAAAAAACAGGTCTATGACAACCGGATCGTGACGTTTGCTCCCCTTTATATGGGGAATTATTGCGTGAATAATTGCACGTATTGCGGGTTCAAGCACGAGAACCTTAATGCGAAGCGCCGCATTCTCAGCATGGAGGAAGTGCGCAAAGAGACGGAATCACTGGCCGGGAAGATCGGCCACAAGCGGATCATTGCGGTCTATGGCGAGCACCCACTGACCGGGATCGATTATATCGTTGAAAGCATGAAGACGATCTACGACGTTAAAGTGTCGACCAAGCACGGTTACGGAAACATTCGGCGCATCAATGTGAACGCCGCCCCGATGTCGATCGAGGAGCTAAAACTTCTTAAAGAGGTTGGCCTCGGAACGTATCAGGTGTTCCAGGAGACTTATCACCACGAAACTTACGCGAAACTTCATCCGAAGGGGACGCTGAAATCCGATTACCGGTGGCGTCTTTACGCAATGCACCGAGCGCTGGAAGCCGAGACCGGGATCGACGACGTTGGGATCGGCGTGCTTTTTGGGCTCTATGACTGGCGTTTTGAGGTGATGGCGTTATTACATCATGCGATCCATCTTGAGGCGAAAATGGGTATCGGCCCGCATACGGTTTCTTTCCCTCGGTTGGAGCCGGCCCTGAATTCGGACTACGCGGCGCATTCGCCGTACCGGGTTTCGGATGAGGATTTCAAAAAGATCATTCTGCTCATTCGGCTCGCAATCCCTTATACCGGGATGATCATTACCGCGCGCGAAACGGCCCAGATGCGACGCGACGCCCTGTCCCTCGGAGTTACTCAGACCGATGCTTCGACGAAGCTCGGGATCGGTAGCTACAGTGAAGAAAAGAACGTTCAGACCCAAGATCGACAACAATTCATATTGGGGGACACGCGAAGCCTGGATGAGCTTGTTCGTGATTTTGCGGAGATGGGTTACATCACATCGTTTTGCACGGCAGGGTACCGCTGCGGCCGGACCGGAAAATGTATTATGGAGCTTCTCCGGAGTGGGAAGGAAGGCAAGTTCTGCAAACTGAATGCCGTGTTAACGTTCCAGGAATGGCTGGATGATTTTGCGACTCCGGAAACCCGTGAGATCGGACTTAAGGTCATGGAGCGTGAGATCGAAGAAATTCGCAAAAACAATCCGCAAGGTTTTCCGGCTTTTTATCAATTTCTCGAGCGCGTCCGGAAGGGTGAGCGGGATCTGTTCCTCTGATTCTCGCTCTGCGGCCACTTTTTAGCGATAGCCTGATCTGTGATGCCGGTCTTTAAGTCTTTTTTCCTGCCTGTATAGCCCCCAGTAAGACCGGGTCTTACTTTCTTGGTAGCCCTTGTTTTATAGCGATTTAAGTGTTTTTATGCTATTTAATGCTATAAATATAGCTATAATTTACTATATCAAGCTACTTTATTTAAAGCTTTTATCAATAGTCTATTGAAGTTACTTTGTATATAGGGTAAGTTTTAGCTTAGAGAGAGAT
>DAOPYQ010000006.1:0-162493 GCA_035352955.1 Candidatus Omnitrophota bacterium | reverse complement strand
CGACCACCACCCCGCCGATCACAAGTTCCGCCTTGGGTTCGATCAGAGGATACTTCTTATTCGCGGCACGAAGCAGAACCTTAGCGCCACGTTTTTCGTAATACTTCATGGTCCATGCTCCGTCCACTTCCGCAATCACGATGTCCCCGTGACGTGGCTGCCGTCCCCGATCCACGATCACAAGGTCATCCGGCATGATCCCGGCATCGATCATGGAGTCCCCCGTAACCTTCACGAGATAGCTGGCCTGGGGATTCTTAATCAGGAACTCATCCAGAGAAAGCGTGTCTATGAGCTCTTCTTCCGCAGGTGACGGGAATCCCGCCTGCACTGTCCCGAGAAGCCTGATCCCGCCTTCAAGAGCGGGCATTGGCACAAGCTTGCCAGTGTGATCCCGCCTGAGAATCTGCTTCTTCACAAGATGAGCAATCAGGAGAGATACGCCTCCCTTGGAACTGTATCCCAAGAGAGATTGGAGTTCAGAGAAACTGGGTAGACGCTTCCGGTGAGAGTAAAAGTCTTTGAGTTTTGAGATTACTGCTTGGAAATCGATCCGCTTTGGCATGCGGACATTATAAACGGACGAACGTCCTCTTACAACCTTTTACTCAGCACCTTTTAAATACTGGAAATTTCTTCGCAGAATAAATTTATCAACCAGTTCAAATACCGACTGGTTTATATTTTCAAGAAACTGGGAGAATTCATTTATCATGTCAGTTGGATCTTGCTTTTGCTCTCTTACTACGCACTGCTGCGCAGCGGCGTCTGCAAAATAAAACCGTGACGACCCCATAGTGTTACCTCTCGAGATGACGGCTTTCTGTTTTACGCGCCCCCCGCTAAAGAACATTTCTTTATACCCTCTTCCCAATGCCCTCGGCTCAAAATGAAAGCTCGCATGGTTCCGAACGCGATGCAGGAGCTTCACTAACGGCCCCGTAGTTTCCTTCCCCTTTAACGCTACTTCTAAAACCGCGTCCCAGCACTCTCGGGATTTTCTAGTCATTTGCATATATATTTTTTTATAGAATTCTGTTTTAAAAATTCTCTCATTCGCTTTTATTACCTCTAAAAATTCGTGAACAAGACTCATCGTTTGCCTAATCGCGTGAATTTCCATCCCGCAAAACGCTCCCCACTCTTTTGTTCTTCCGCTTTTTTCTTTTGGCGATTTCTCTCGGAGCAGCCCATGCACCAATATTACATCTTTCAGGTCATTAAAAAACAAGGTTGCTGACAACATAAAGTCGCAAAGCTCTTGCGATGCATGCTCGCCAGCGATAAATGCATGTGGATCAAAATTTTCTGGATCCTGAAGTCCGCTATAGAACTTTTCCACCCGCTCACCCCATTTATTTTCGGCCTGCCTTCTTAGACGTTCTTGTTCTCTCCGCCACGAGCCCAAATTAAAGCCGCTATCCATCCGATCAATGTGTTGCCGAGAAAAAGATTCAACATCATTATCCAAAACCTTTGCGGATGCTGGCGATTGTAAGCCGTAAAGGTCGGGAGCATGTATACATAAAATCCAATGACAATGAGAAGCAAAACGAATATCAAAAGGAAAACATCCCACGCCACTTCGGTCTTGGCGATTTCGTCCATCCGATCATCTGCTATCTCGCCATCCAAGTAGAAGTGGCGATAAGGCAGCGACCAACATCTAAAAACCGTTCCAGGATTCTGGCGGGAATAATTCTTGCATTGTCCATCCGTAAGGTAAACCGCTTCTTTGTATTCTAGGGAATGTTGCGGATTTGTCTTTGAGGTATATGTCCCGGCGTTGCAATAGCCTGTGCCAACGCCCAGTAAAAGCACGAGAGCCATGAATGACTTTATGTAACACTTCATTTGTCAGGCAGAGCCTCCATGGTGGGATTATATCGCCAATGGATAAAAACGGGAAGAATGGGGCACATTTAGAGCAGCGCTAATTGTTTCGAATTGCTTATTCTTCCAGCGCAATACGGACAACCATTGCCATTAGATCTACTATAAATCACCGCTTCCCACTCATGGCCTCTCTTGCACAGCCACCATACCTTTTTATTAGATCCAGACGTAATATCTTCAGGTGTCAGCTTACCATTCTTAGTAGGATGCCACTCTTGTGCTAGATTAGGTTTCTTGGTAGCCAAAGATGTTTCTCTAGTAACTCGGTTGCCCGCACAATACGGACAGCCACTTTTTGATCTGCTACTAATAACTGCTTCCCACTCATGACCTTTCTTGCATTGCCACCATGCTTTTTTATTGGATTTAGGCGTTACATCTTTAGGTGTAAGGTTGCCATTTTTGGAGGGATGCCACTCATTGACCAACTGGAGATTGGCTCTAGCAAGACAATTGTCTCCGAAGGCTATTCGCCCACTACAGTATGGACAACCTTGCCCCTTGCTTCTATTACCAACGATGCTCTTCCATTCATGGCCTTTATAGCATTGCCACCACACCTCTTTATTAGACTGAGGCGTAACATCCTGAGAACGCAATTTACCATTCCGGGTGGGATGCCAGTCCTTGGCTAGTTTAGGATTCTGATCTGCTAGTGAAGTTCCGGGGAAGGGCGAAGGCAACATGTCTAACAAATTAATAAATTCTCCATTGTTAGCTAACGCAGTCTCTCTTAAATACGAATCCACTTTCGTTTGATCAGAGCCAGAAAGAACCGATAATTTTTCTATTTTTTTGAGCAATCCATCCATCAGCTGCTTTTCTTTTTTCTTTGCAAAGTCATAGATAATGTCATTTTCGGCTATCTTATCTAAGCCTATCTCTCTTACACGAATAAGCTTGATACCCTGATTTTTAAGAAACAGATTTTTAGAGCGATCTTTTTCGTGCTTGTTTTTATGCCAGTACACTCCGTCATATTCGATGCCTACCTGAATCGAGGGAATATAGATATCACACTCAACTCTGTTGAGTTTCTTTCTAAGCCGTGTATCGGGGAAAATATACTTGAGTTCTGCATAAATTTTTAATTCCATTACAGAAGTGCTAGAGTTGCAATACGAACACCCTTTAGCAGTAGATCTATTGGCAACCGATGTCTCCCACTCATGGCCTCTCTTGCACAGCCACCAGACTTTTTTTTGTGACATTGGCGTTACATCTTTAGGTGTAAGCTTCCCATTGTTGGAAGGATGCCATTCTTGGGCGAGTTTGGGATTAACCGTTGCCAAGCAATTATCTTCGCAGACTTTTCTGCGACTACAGCACGGACAACCTATACCCCTGGATTTACTATTCACAGTACTTGAATATTCATGACCTTTCTTGCATTGCCACCATGCTTTTTTATTAGACCAAGGCATTACATCTTCAGGAGTCAGCTTACCATTCTTAGTAGGATGCCACTCTTTGGCTAGCTTGGGATTCTTGGTAGCTAAGCAGTTATCCTTACAAACCTTCTGGCCACCACAATTCGGACAGCCGCGACCACTTGATCTACTCTTAACCACAGCTTCCCACTCATGGCCTTTCTTGCACTGCCACCATACCTTTTTATGAGATCCAGAGATTACATCTTCAGGAGTAAGCTTACCGTTCTTAGTTGGATGCCACTCGTTGGCTAATTGCGGGTTGATTACTTGTAGATTGTTTAATGGAGTAACAGTCTTGGGCATGGGAATATTTTATCTTTTTTTCAAGAGGGGTCTATTCAAGTCGTTTTAAATCTATAAGAAGTCCCCTCAATATGATCAAATTGAAGCTCATCTACTTTGACGCAATCCAAGCAAAAGAGCACGTTACAATAGCTATTCCAGAAGCATCAGTACAAGAACTTGCTATCTTTTAACCTAGCGTAGCACTCGTCACATAATAATTCAGTTATGAGAGCTTCAGCATTTGAACCGCGCATGACCTTTGTCACAATTTTTGGCCCCACACTGTCTTTGATTTGCTGGCATGAAGAACATCTTTTTACAACGGTCATGGGTTCACCCCATCATTTGGGAACGCGCACTGCGTTATCCAGCCTTCGATGTAGATACGAGGCCATCGTAAGAAGATCTAAAGCATCCTGCTCCGGCATATTCCAATATATTTTAGGAGCATGCGCTGTTGGGTTTCTAAACACTCCAAAAAAACCTATTAATAAATTCATGAAACCTTTTTGCTCGGATTGTTCCGCCTCCGTTCTCAATGAGTTAATTGCCAATATCGGAACTCCCGACTTCCCCAAGGAGAACGCTTCTATCGCCAGCTCGCCCCCGTCATTCTTGAGATCGGCCTGTTTTCTTATTTTGCTTGCAACGCTCTTTGTTGCTTCTAATACAGCATGAAAATAATTATCTTTTACAAGCTCAGCAGAGCAGAACTCGAGAATATCAGAATGCACTTTTCTTTTTTGTAGCTCATTTTTAAGTTTTTTTGCTCTTTCTGACGCCTCTGCCAGCGTTGATGCCTTTTGCGCAACATGCAACTGCCCATCCTCACGCAGTTCGTAGCCGCACATGAGCAACACGTTATTCATTTTAAGCTTCCGCGTTTCAAAAACCTGAGGATTGGCTGTATACCGAACGGGACTCATCGCATCTGAGATGAATCGCAAAATATGATTAGCGCACTTATCGCCATATTGCTTTAATTCCAATGCGGCAAATAACCTTTTCCATTTCGTGGACAACGGGTCGACATCTTTGATGCCCGCTTGTTGCAGCATTCGGCCAATCTCTGCCCCTGTCAAACCGCCGTCTGTTTCCCCTAGAACTTTACAAATCGCTTCTAACTGAGGCGCTAAGAACATCGGATAAACCGGCATCTAATTTCTCGCCTTCAGTAAGATTGAATCTCGGTGGTATTCGAGATACTCATCTTGTCGGCCGGAAAAAGTTCCGACGTTGAAACCCTCATCGAGAGGAATGCCCATTCGGGCTAATGAAACCGTATGAGCCACAGGCGAGATAATGAGAGAGCCGTTATTGCGAAAGGAAATAAACCCGTTGTTAAACAAATGATCAACGCTTGGTGTCAACAGCAATCCATTTTCCCCATCGAGCCGTTCTCTATTGTCTGCGACGCTCCAGGGCTTGATGTGACTTGCGATGAGATGCTCAAGTCGGTCCACACGAGTCACCCTGCAAAACCTTTCAATGTTGGCCACGCGCGCCCGAAATTTACCCTGTCCCCTTCTTGACTGGATAACTTGTTCCCGCTCAGTAACGGGAATGGAGTCATCCTTTTCGACTTTCTCCACCTGGACCTCATCCCACTTTTGAAGCAGTTCCGATCTTCCCAAGTCGAAATCCAATAGCTCCCCTCTCCCTGCAACGCCTGCCATTGCTTTTGGCAGGATTGCTTCGGCCTCAGGACCGATAAGACCCACCAGCGCCTGGGCAAACATCTCTGGGATCTCCGTAAGATACATCTGATTGCCCGCACCATCGGCTCGAATAGGAGAATAGCGCTCGGGAAGAAGTGATCGTAGCAGACTCATGTGCTTGCGGGGTTGAATCGAATGTTGCAGAATCGAAAAAATGACGTCTACACGCCAGCCAATCTCATCCCAGTTAGCTCCTGCTGTCCCAAACTCAGTAGGTTTGGGACAGGTATACGCAGGGCCTTGGGCGATACCCATCGCCATTATTTTCTGGTCATTAAAAGAAAAAATGATATCGCCATACGAGACTTCCCGCATGGTCTCGTAATAGTGATTCAAGGAGCCGTCCCGCTTAAGCTTCGGCGACCACAAATATCCGCCTCGGGTTTCATGCTCATACGTCTGATTCTGACTTACCCACCAATAACGCATAGATATCCGCTGTTAGTTAGGACTGCACAATAAAATTGCCTAAGAAAAGATAGCGGCCTCCCCGCTTTCCGTCTCCACATTCGGAGGGTTGGCTGATGTTGCACTATTGGCCGCTAACGATGGCGGAGGGTTCTCGGTGCGAAAAACTTGAAGGAATTTACTTCTGTCGTTCAAACGGATTAAAATTGGATTTTCGCAGCTCGACGCTTTACCAAAAAATACCGCTTGTCTCTCACTGAGAGATGGAAGGGCATTCGCATAGTCCGAACCTAAGTAGTTGGCCATAAATGTTTTTCCGGTCTCATCAAAGGTTCGCATAGCAAATATGGTATTGCATTGGTTGAGGATGGTCTTTGTTACATTTGCAGTTCGTTGAGTAATCAGGAGACATCCCAATCCGTATTTACGGCCTTGCAAAATGGCACGAGAACTGCCATTGGATGCCCGTCCATCACCTTCACCAACCGCTGAATTCCATTCAGGGACTAATGAGTGCGCTTCTTCATAAATAAGGCAGACCCTAGCTCGATCCGTCATACCCAAACCAGTTGCAGCGCTTAGTGTGGCCTCCGAAATAATTTGCGTTATTTCCGCCGGGCTTAATGAAGCCATTGACGCTGTATTGTTAAAAGGACGACTGTCTTGTCGCCATACTTCAAATTGCGTTGGATTGAATATTTTTAAACGGTTTTCATTTTCTGGTTTCATAAAATTCTGTATATCCGCAGCAATAGCTGTTTCAAATTCTCGTCTACTTCCTCCCTCTTCAACATTTTGACGAACGCGAGTCCGTCCTAAAGCACCTATTTCCTGCAACTTCAAAATACTGGGAAGTTCATTTATGGAATCGTAGTACGGTGCAAGTTCTGTCGAATACTGGTTCGTAAGATCAATGCATATGACTTTTACTCCTGCCACCATCATTCGTTCTGCAAGCTCAATCGCTAGCATGCTTTTACCAACACCGAGTATGCCAAGTATGGCTGTGTTGTGAGTGACCAATTCATTCACATTCTTGATTGAAACAGGGTAGTCGGTACCAGGAAAATGTCCCACAGCAAGGCTGCTAGGTTTAAAATCCGTCGTCATTTTAAGAAAAACTGGGGCATTCGGCGTGGGCAACCATTTCACAAGCTTAAAACGCTTAGTTACTGCATCCCACTCGCCGATTTTCTGAGCTTGAGCACGGGCAAACCCATGCGTATTCTTCTGCTGAACGACCTCCTCTTTCGTAAGTCCGTTTACCAACTGATAAGTAACTAGCCGCTTGCCGATTTGCACTTCAACTAATCGCCCTTCCTCAAGCTCTTCATCCTTCACAACTTCAAAGAGTAGTTTTTCAACCGAAGTCTCCGGCGCAACAAGCCCGACTAGCGCCCCCTTCATCTTGACAAGATGATTCTCAGAAAGTATTGCGTCAGGCTTGGAGATGCAAACGACTGAGTTCGATGGGAGCATCGACAATTGATCAGTAAATGCCATCGATGCTTTCATATCTGCAATTTCAATCGCCCTAAGCAAAAGGCCCTCATCACGGCCAACGTAGTCGAGCGCAAGAGCTAACCTTGTATAACCAAGTGGATCATGAACAGCAACAAGATCGCCAGAAGCGATCTTCCCTGAACTAGATTGACGAACAAGAATGAGCCCGGGAGTTTGGTAGGCGACAACTTCCCCATCTGCTTCAAAAACAGCGTTGGGCTTAAATATTCTTCTGAGCCTCTGGCTAATTCTGAAAAATCCTTCCAGCGGAGAAAGAAAGACTATGAGAACCCAAGCTGCCGTGATAACGCCGAATTGTTTTGGCGAGGTTGTGTGAAAAGCAAACAATGCGAACCCAATGACAACAGAGTAGATTATTCTCGGTGCACCAAGCGTTTCCGCCAAAACGCGAGCAGCGTTGGAAACCCGCTGCCAGCTCTCCTTTTTTTTATCCATCATCAGGATTGCCGTTGCTCCAAGCAGCCCTGCGAGGATGCAAAATACCATTGCCATACAATATGCAACCCGCACACCATCGTTCCATTGCCCCCAAGAATTAACCAATGCAAGTGCAACTGCAGCAGGTGCGGCATATAGAACAACGTCCGCTGGCTTAACAAAAAACGGGGTATCAAGACGGCTCCCAAGAAGAAGCCCCAACAATGCTGTGTAGAACCAAAAACCACTATCACCGTCAGGTGGAAAAACGCTGCCAAATGCAATCCAGCTGGCAGCGCAGAGTATTAATATTTCAGCAACCAGCAAAATGAATCGCGTTTTCTGAGTAAAAGGTTGTTCGCGCATAGATATCCTTTGTGAACATGGCCTCAAGAACAAGCTACGCTGATTTCCAAGCCATGCAATTGCGTAAAGTCTCTACCCCTTCGAGGCTAGTTTCAAGGAATTTTTCTGGTTGTTATGGATTTAAATATCGAGCAGCTCGGCGCAGTGACGGAGCTCTTCATTGGAGATATAAGCGCCTATCTGGAGCGGTCTTATCGACTTGCTATATCTCGGATTGTATAGCATGTATGTGTCATGAAAATGGGGGATGTTATGGGCGATATTGCAGGGCAAATTGGAGCTTTAAAAACATCGGGGGCGGCGCAGTTATCTGCGCTTTATCGGCAGTTCTTCGGCGACAAGGGGGCGCGCGGTAAGAGGGTCTTTATGATCCGCCAGCTTGCCTATGGGATCCAGGAGCAGGCAGGTGGCGGGCTTTCCCCTGCTACAAAAGAGAGGGTCCAAGAACTTATCCGCATCTATGACCCCATCAACAAAACAGCTATCCGATCCAACTCGGGAAAAACTAATGCCGGCCGGGATATTCGCCTTCCCATGCCTGGATCTTTCATCATCAAAAACTACAAAGGGAAACGGCTCGAGGTAAAGGTTTTGGAGGAAGGTTTTGAATATGAAGGCCAGTTTTATGAGAACTTGAGCCATATCGCCCAAGCCGTCACAGGTGCACACTGGAACGGGTACAAATTCTTTGGAGTCAAAAACAATGGCAGAAAATGGTGCAGTTAAGATCGTCCGATGCGCGATCTATACGCGAAAATCCACGACTGAAAATATGCAAAGCGACTTTACCTCGCTTGACGCTCAACGGGAGTCCTCGGAAAGCTATATCAAGAGCCAACAACACCAGGGCTGGGTACTGCTGAAAGAGACCTATGACGATAGCGGCATAAGCGGCGCTCACACGGATCGCCCTGCCCTACAAAAACTCCTGCAAGACATCCGGGACAAGAAGATCGATTGCGTGGTTGTTTATAAGGTAGACCGGCTATCGCGATCCCTTTCAGATTTCGTGAAAGTCCTACAATTTTTCGAAGAGCAACATGTAACCTTCGTCTCTATCACTCAGCATTTCAACACAAACACGTCCATGGGCCGGCTAACCTTAAACATCCTTCTTTCTTTCGCCCAGTTTGAACGGGAAATAATCAGTGAACGCACTAAAGACAAGATGAGTGCGGCTCGGAAGAAAGGCAAATGGGCGGGAGGACTGCCAGGACTCGGCTATGAGGTCGACAAGCCCACCAAGAAACTGATCATTAATCCAAAGGAAGCAGAGGTCATCCGCAGGATGTTTCAGCTTTATCTCGAGGGTAATTCCTATCGTAAGATCGCACTCCTTTTGACCGCTGAAGGATTTCGCACCAAGAAGTATCCTTGCCGAAAACGAAACCAAGGCGGAGTCATCTTTAGGAATACCAACATCCAACTCATTCTAAAAAACGCCACTTATATGGGCAAAATCCGGTATGAAGACAAGCTCTATGACGGACTGCATGACCCCATCGTGACCCCAGAGATCTTCAACCAAGTCCAAGAAAAAATGAAGTCCAACTGCTATGTGCGCGGCGCTTCCACACATCGGAAATTCCCCGGGCTTTTGACAGGCCTGTTCCGCTGCACGTCCTGCAAATGCAGTATGTGCCACACGTATGCCCGAGGCCGAAATAAGAATTTCAACTATCGCTATTACGTTTGCCTCTACTCCATCAAACATGAATGGAAGGGCTGTCCCACAAAATCCGTCGTCGCATCCGCAATCGAGAGCAAATGTCTTGAATTTCTGATCCAGCTTACAAAGGACCAGCGGCTTACCGCTGAAGACTGGCCAACGCTGCCTCTTGAGAAGCAATCGGCGATCCTAAAGGAGCTTGTCAAAGGAATCGAATATGACGGGCTCAAGGGCAAACTCTGGATTGAATTGAACGGCGCATTCAAAAAACACGAGTTCGATTTGCCGATAGATGTATTGAAAAAAAGATTGCCGAATCTTCCCCGGATGGCTTACGAGCACGAACCCCACATCCGTAAACAACTGCTCCTCGCTCACCAAATCCGGGGAATGCTCGCGGACGGCAAGGCAAAGGACCTTCAACAAATCGCCGGATGGCTCAACCTTAGCAAACAGCGCCTTGAACAAGTCACAAACTTGCTGTTTCTATCTCCTGCGGTGCAGGAAGAGATCATATTCGGTGATTCCGTCCAGTTATGCGATATGACCGAACGGACGCTAAGGCCGCTCGCTGCCGAGCTGGATTGGGCCAAACAGGCAACCTCCTGGAAAGCTATCCTCCCCACCCAGTACGTTAAACCCTCCTGAAACCAGAGATAAACCCCTGGAAATCGGGCCATATCGACATAGTTGTGGTTTCAGCTCAAAATCGAAAAATGCCGGGATCGCCTAGTGCGCCATAATGGATCGAAACCAGTCAGCTGAAACCAAAGGCCGATTTGGAGATAGATCGGGAAATAGGGGGATATTGGGGGCCTCGAAAAGGCCCGGAAATGACAAATCCCCCGACACCGTCGGGGGATTGTATCTCTGCGGTTCAGAGATAGACATGAGAAGTGAGCCCGGATGGATTCGAACCATCGACACCATCCTTAAAAGGGATGTGCTCTACCACCTGAGCTACGGGCCCATAATTCGCGCAACGCAAGAATAAACATGATTTTAACGTTGACCGTTGCGCGCTAGATTGCGTGGATCTCGGTCTCTTTGTGTTTAAGGGCTTCGTCGATCTGCGCAATGATCTGGTCCGTAACCTTCTGGACCTCTTTTTGAGTCGCATGCGACGTATCCTCGGGGATCGTCTTGGCCTTCTCAAGCTTCTTCACATGCTCGATCGCCTCATGCCTCGAGTTACGGATCGAGATGCGGCCTTCCTCGGCAACTTTACGGATCACCTTGGTCAACTCAGCGCGCCGTTCTTCCGTTAAAGCCGGGATTTGAATGCGAACGATCTTCCCGTCGTTCATCGGAGTCAGCCCGAGGTCGGATTTCAAGATCGCTTTTTCGATCTCCCCCACAGCCGTCACATCCCAAGGCTGGATCGCGATCGTTTTCGCGTCCGGCGTCGAGATCGTGCCGAGGTTTTTGATCGGCGTCGGTGTGTTGTAATAATTGACTTGGATCCCCTCCACCAGCGCGATGGAAGCGCGACCGGTACGAACGTTCTGGAATTCCTTCTTGGTCGATTCCAGGCCTTTCTGCATCTTCTTTTTCATCTCGTCGGTGATCGAACGGACATCAGCGGTTTCCGGCATAAATCCCTCCCTGGTTTCAAATAAAAAGACAGTTAAGAGACGATCGTCCCGATCTTTTCGCCCAAAACCACCCGCCGGATATTGCCCGGCTGCGTCAGGTTGAATACCACGATCGGAAGCTGGTTCTCCATGCAAAGCGAGGTCGCGGTCGTATCCATCACGCGAAGCTGCTTTTTGATAACGCTCAGGTAATTAAGCTGCGTAAACTTTTTCGCGCCCTTATGCTTGACCGGATCCTTGTCATAAACGCCGTCGACCTTGGTCGCCTTCAAAATGACATCCGCATCCATTTCCACCGCACGAAGCGCCGCCGCCGTATCCGTCGTAAAAAAAGGATTCCCGGTCCCGGCCGCAAAGATCACCACGCGACCTTTTTGAAGATGGCGCATAGCGCGCCGGCGGATGTAAGGCTCGCAGAGAGCTTTGATCTCGAGGGCGGACTGGACGCGGGTATGAACGCCGACCTTCTCAAGTGCGTCGGACATCACAAGCCCGTTCATGACCGTTGCGAGCATCCCGATGTAATCGGCGGTCGCACGATCAATCCCGCTCTTCTCGCCTTCAACGCCTCGGAAAAAGTTCCCGCCGCCGATGATGCAGACGATGTCCACCCCGAGCGCACGAATCTCTTTGATCTGGAGAGCGATCGACGCGACAATTTTCGGATCGACCCCGAAGCCGCGGTCCCCCTCAAGGGCTTCCCCGGAGAGCTTGAGTACGATGCGTTTATAGATGGGCTTTTTCATATTTTCAGGGTATAGGGTTTAGGAGATAGGGTTTAGAAAAGCTATACCCTAAACGCTATCTTCTATCCCCTAATTTCCGCCGACCTCGAACCGGACAAAACGGCGGATGATGATATTCTCGCCGATCTTCGCGATGATCTCGGTCAGGATGTCGTTGACGGTCTTCGTGTCGTCCTTGATGAACTTCTGGTTCAAAAGGCAGATCTCTTCGTAACGCTTTGCAAGCTTGCCCTCGAGGATCTTGGCCTGAACCGCTTCGGGCTTTCCTTTGACCTGATCCAGGAAAATTTCCTTTTCCTTAGCAAGATCGGCCGCGGGAATCGCGTCAGAATTCACATAAAGAGGATGCCCCGCCGCGATCTGCATCGAAATATCACGCGCAAACGCCTGAAACGTCTCGTTCTTGGCCACGAAATCGCTTTCGCAATTGATCTCCACGATCACACCGAGCTTGCCGCCCGCGTGGATGTAAGAAAAGATTTGGCCCTGACGGGCTTCCCGGGTGGATTTTTTCTTCGCGATATCAAGCCCCCGCTTGCGGATCACGTCCTGGGCCGCTTTCACGTCCCCGCCCGCTTCCACAAGGGCCGCTTTACAATCCATCATCCCCGCCCCGGTCAATTCCCGGAGCTTGGTCAAATCCGCACTGTTGATCTTCACTTCTTTGGTCGTCATGAGTTGTAAATCCTCGTCTGAATGATTAATACGCAGAACCGATAGGCTCTTAGACTTCGCCTTCTTTTTTGCGAACGGGCTTCTTGGCTTTCGGTTTGACTTCCCCCGCCACTTCGACTTCGGCGATGAACTTCGGGGCGATCTTCTCCTCGATCACTTCCTCGGGGATCTCCGCACCCTCAACGGCCGCAGCGGCTTCCGCATCTTTTTCGGCCTGGATCGCGTCTTCTTTGGCCTTGGCAACCTTCGCGAATTCCTGGCGGCCTTCGAGTACCGCTGCGGAAACCGCTTCACAAAAAAGCTTAATTGCCTTGATCGCATCGTCGTTCCCGGGCAACGGATAATCAATGCCGTCGGGATTGCCGTTCGTATCGAGTACCGCGACGACCGGAATGCCGAGCTTCTTCGCTTCCGCGATAGCGATCTTCTCAAGTTCCGAATCGATCACAAAGACCGCTCCCGGAACTTTCCTCATCTCACGGACGCCGGAAAGGTTCTTGATAAGTTTTTCGCGTTCCTTCTTGAGGGAACCGATCTCTTTTTTCGTGATAAATTGGAAGCTTCCGTCTTTTTCCATCTGATCGATGGACTCGAGCTTCTTGATCGACTTGCGGATGGTCTCAAAATTCGTGAGCATCCCGCCAAGCCAACGCTGGTTTACGTAAGGCATCCCGCACGCTTCCGCGGACGCTTTGAGGGGCTCCTGGGCCTGTTTCTTGGTCCCGACGAAAAGAACGGATTTTCCTTCGAGCGAAACTTGCTTCAGGAACTGGAGGGCTTTTTCAAGACACGCCAGCGTTAATTCGAGATTGATGATATAAATACCGTTGCGCTCCCCAAAAATATACTTCTTCATCTTGGGGTTCCAACGCTGGGTTTGGTGACCGAAATGGACACCGGATTCGAGCAATTGCTTAACAGTGATAGGGGACAAAACTTCCTCCATGGGTGTTTTCAAAAACATGACGGAATCATCAAATTGAGCCCCGGGACATTCCGGAGGGATCAGTATTGTCACCCTCCCTTTCCCTTCGGCTCGGAGGGTCCGTCATTTTTCCAACCTGCAGAAAAAAACAAAAGCGGCTTGAAACTGCCCTGAGGCACTCCAAGTACTGATGGTTCTTTGAGTTGGGAGCGACATTATAACAAAAAAGCTTTGGGCAACAAGGCTTTTTTTGGAGCACCTGGGGCAGTCGCTGACCGGGCGAAAACGAGAGCCGTTTTTCTTCAACTAACGGCCGAAATCAGTTAGTCAGATGCTATCGCGGCGGCTTTGTAAGATTCCCCGGGGAGAGGACTTTGGAAAGCTGCTTCTCCGTCATAAACCCTTTATCCAAAACGACTTGCCTCAGGGTCTTCCCTGTCCGGGTGGCTTCTTTGACACATTCCGCAGCCTTGGAATAGCCGATATAGGGGTTAAGGGCTGCCGCGATGCCAAAGCTCTTTTCCGAATTCAGACGGCACTTTTCCTCGTTCGCCTTGATGCCGCCCACGCACTTGACCGCAAGCACCTTCAGCGTATTTTTGAGGATCTCAAACGACTGCAGCAAGTTGTGGACGATCACGGGACGCATGACATTGAGCTCACACTCCCCCGCCGCCGCCGCAAATGCGATCGCGGTATCATTGCCAACGATCTGATAACCGACCTGCGCCGCCACTTCAGGGATCACGGGATTCACTTTTCCCGGCATAATCGAAGAACCGGGCTGAAGCGCCGGTAACTGGATCTCGCCAAACCCGGTGTTCGGGCCGGAACTCAGCAACCGGAGATCGTTCGCGATCTGGATCATCGAAAGCGAGTAATCCCGGAGAGCACCGGACACCGCCGCGAAATCCGCATCGTTCTGCATCACGGCAAAAAGGTCCTGGGCCTTCCGGACCGGAAATCCGGTCAGCTTTTTCAAATTTCCAATGACCGCCCGGGTATAACGTAACGAAGTATTGAGGCCGGTCCCGACCGCAGAACCGCCGATGCCGAGTTCCAAAAGACCCGCGGCCAATTGTTCAATCCTCTTCCGTCCTTTTTCGAGTTGCCGGGCCCAACCTCCGAATTCCTGGCCGAGCGTGACCGGCGCGGCATCCTGAAGATGGGTCCTCCCCGCTTTAACGATACTGCGGAACTCACGCGCCTTTTTAAGAAGGGCCTGCTCCAACGTCCGCGACGCCGCGGCAAGATCCTTCGCCATCTTCAACGCGGCGATCCTAAGCGCCGTCGGGACAACATCGTTGGTCGACTGCCCCATATTCACATGGTCGTGAGAATGAATCGCCGCATGATCGCCGCGCTTACGGCCGAGGATCTCGAGCGCCCGGTTCGTCAGGACTTCATTCATGTTCATGTGCGCCGAAACCCCGGCTCCGGACTGCAACGCATCCGTCACGAAATGGTCCCGGTGCTTGCCGGCGATCACTTCGTCGCAAGCTTTAAGGATCGCCCGAGCGCGGCGCGCATCCAGCCTCCGCAGCGAAAAATTCGCCTGAGCACAGGCTTTTTTAAGGAGAGCGAGCGACCGGAAAAATTCCGGATGAAAACGGAGCCCGGAGATCGGAAAATTTTCGACCGCCCGGACCGTTTCGATTCCGTAGTAGGCCGCGGCCGGCACCGGCCTTGTTCCCAAAGAATCTTTCTCGAACCGGACCTTTATTTTTTTCATGAGAACCTTCCTTCCGGGCCTTTAAGCCGCGTAATTTTCCTCGATCGCCCGAGAAACGGCTTCCGGGGTACAAAGCACCGTCTTGATCGACGAAACCTGCGCCATGTCCGTTATTTCACGCTCCGGCAGCACCGCCACCGGGTTATCGATCCCGAGGATCATCGTCCTATCCTGAAATTCGATCGGGATCACACTGTATTTCAACGCAACACTCTTCGGGATCTTCCGAATCGCATTCGGATCGATAAAAATACTCGAAAGATCGACAAACGGTATCGCGTGCCGCTCAGCCAAGGCTTTGAAAAGCAGGAACCGCGGGACATACTGCTTGCGAACAAGAATCTCACCGACAAATTCGTTGGTCCGTTTCTGTTCGTTCAGCGCTTCATCAAGCTGCTTCCAGTCGATCAATCTTTTCTGTATCAGGATCTCCCCGATATGCCACTGACTCACAATGAATAATTCCCTTCATGACGTCCCTTACAAGCCCCGGACGGTTTGATTTTACAGGCTCAGGCCTTGTCCGCAAGATCCAGATTGCTGAAGATCTCACGGGTCGCGAGAGACTGGTTCAGGGTATAGAAGTGAAGCCCCGGCGCGCCCTGGCGCAAAAGGTCGCGGCACTGTTCCGTGGCATATTCGATCCCGAAACGCATAACCGAATTCTGGTCGTCCCCGAACCGCGCGATCGCCTGGCGGATCTTCTCCGGAATCGCTGCCCCGCACATACGGGAAAATTTCTCGATCTGAGGCCCGTGCGTCACGGGCATGATCCCCGGCACGATCGGGACCTTGATCCCGATTTTTCGGCAACGCTCCGCAAAATCAAAATAATCCCGGTTATTGAAAAAAAGCTGGGTCATAACGCCATCCGCGCCTTCGTCGACCTTGATTTTAAGATGCTCGAGATCCTTCCGTTTGTCCCGACATTCGGGATGTCCTTCCGGGTATCCCGCGACCGCCATGGCAAAGACCTTTCCGAATTCCGGATGCTGGCGGATAAAACGCACCAGTTCGGAGGCGTAACGGAAACCGTTCGGCGGGGCCTTAAACTCCGTCTCTCCCTGCGGAGGGTCTCCCCGGAGAGCCACGATGTTCTCGATGCCTTTTTCCCGCAATTTCCCGAGAACCGTTCCGATCTCGTCACGGCTGTGCGCCACACAGGTGAGATGCGCCGCAACCTCAAGACCGATCTTCTCCTTGATCTCGCCGACGATCCGTAGCGTGTTCGCCTGGGTGGTCCCGAGCGCCCCATAAGTAACGGAGACGAACGAAGGCGACAATTTTTTCAGGTCGCTCACGGTCTGGTAAAGCTTGACTTCCCCCTCCGGGGTTTTGGGAGGAAAGAACTCGAAGGAGATCGTGTGACGTTGTTTTTTATAAAATTCGGATATCTTCATAATGGATTTTGGATTTTCCAGGATTTCGAAAAAGACGGGCCGGAAGAACCGGAAAGATTATGCTTCGCCTCCAAGAACTTCACGGATCCTGCCGAGGAGACCGTCCGAAGTGAACGGCTTAAAAAGGCACCCCGCCGCCCCCAACGCCTGGAACTCTCCGACTTTCATTTTCTTTGTGGCCGCCGTAAAAATGATCACGGGAATCTTCTTCGTCTCCGGATCCTGTTTCAAACGGCACAAGACCTCATCCCCCGTCATCCCGGGCATAATATAATCCAAAAACACCAGGTCGGGGCATTCTTGTTTGGCCTTCGCGAGCCCTTCCTCGCCGGAACCGGCGGTGACCACCGTATAACGGTTCGCGTCAAGACGTTTCGCGACCATCGTCAGGATGTCCGGTTCGTCATCGATCACAAGTATTTTTTTAGCCATGCTGCACTCTCCGCCCCACGAATCTAGTCATAGATCTGGTCGAGCAGTTTTTCGATCGTATCCGCTTCTTCAGGAAAACAGGCCACGCTACTATGGATCTCGATCTTCGGGGACCGTTGTTCCCGGGAAAGATATTCCTGCAAAAGCTGGTAAAGCCGTCCCAGCACGATATAGGCATTTTCTTTTTTCGTGTCCGGCAGGATCACAAGGATCGCTTTCGAATCCTTGATAGCGACGTCCGCTGCGCGCCGCAACGATTCGTTAAGGAGCCGCTCCATCCTGGAAACGATCCACCCGGCGCGTTTTTCGCCAAGGTCTTTTTTCAACACGTCGAAATTGACAAGGTCAAAAATGATGACCGAGAGGGGGCTTTTGTCCTCCTGGCATTTGTTGAGCGCCAGGGTGATCGACTCCTTAAAAAGTTCCCGCGGCGTGTACTTCGGCAAAAGGAACGTCACGACGGTCCCTTTCATCGGCAGGCTTTCGATCGTAACCTGCCCGTGGTGGAGCTGGATCAGCTTTTTACAGATCGAAAGTCCGAGCCCCGTGCCCTTTTCGCCCGGCCCCACGACCTTCGCGAACTGACGGAATTTCTCGAACGCCTTGGGAAGATCGAGCTTCGAAATCCCCCGCCCGGTATCGGCAACCTTGCACTCTACAAAATCCTCCAGTTCGCGGAGATGAATCTTCACGTGGCCTTCGATTGTAAATTTGAAAGCATTATTGATGAGATTGGTCAGCACCTGGACGATCTTTTCCCGGTCAATATAAATATCGATCTTTTCCTTTTCGGGAAGCAAATGGATCTCGAGATTCTTCCTGCGCGCCACCGGCCGAAAGTTTTCGACCACGCCCCGGACCACGTCTACGATGTTGGAAAGGGTCCGCTGGATCCGGACCTGTCCCGCCTCTAATTTGGAAACGTCGAGCAGCTCTTCGATGATCCTCGCCAACCGGTCCACGTTCTGAAGCACCATATCCAGGAGAGCGTTCTGATCCGGAGTCATTTCCCCGGCCAATCCGTCCCGCATCTGCGACACGCCCTCCCGGACGACCGTAAGCGGCGTCCGGAGTTCATGCGAAACCGTACTAATGAATTCGTCCTTGAGCTCTTCGTATTCCTTATGGCGGGTCACATCCCAAAAAATGCCCCGGAGCGCGGTCGGTCGGCCCTTGCAAACCACACTGCTCACTGTCCCCTCGATCAGGACTTCCCCGCCGGTCTTTTTAATCAGCGTGACAGATAATTTGCGCGGTTTGCCGTCGCGGAAAACGGCCCGGAACACCTCTTCACTTTCCTGCTTGTCCCGGGGATGAATAATGTTGAAGATCGTGAGCGTAGTAAGGTCTTCTTCACTATAATCGAGGACCTTTTTCCACGAAGGATTGACGTCAAGCAGCGTCCCCTCGGGCTTGAAGATCTGGATGAGATCATTGGTCAGTTCAAAAAGATCGTCACACTTTTTCCGGGCGAGAATCGCCCGGCCTGGACGACGCGGAAAACCGGTTTTGGGGGACGGCCTGGATTTTTTCTTGGAAGTCTTTTTCATTGCCTTAGATTATCGGCCTTCGCGGGACAAATTTGAAGCTTTTCCTTGACTGCGATCCGCGCACCGGAGAAGCTTCAGGCGAGAACGGGTTCGGGAAGCGGAATGATGAAACGGACACCTTTCGCCCGTAACGGCTCGATCTTCGCAATGATCTCTTTGGCGAAGTTCCAGGCGAAGATGAGCACGTAATCCGTGGGATGGGCGTTCAGATGTGCGCTCGGGACGATCGGGATCTTTCTCCCGGGCACGAGGCGGTCCTGCTTAAGCGGATTGTCATCCACGATGTAGACGATCTGGTCCGGGGTCAACTCGCAAAAATTGATGATCGTCGAGGCCTTGGCCGGCGCGCCGTACCCGGAGATCGTCTTCCCCTGCTTGCGAAGGTCTGCGATCATCCCGTTCAGGTTTTGTTTAAAACCCATCACCCTCGCGCCGAACTCCCGGTAAACTTTTTCGTCAAGGCAACCTCTCTCTTTTTCCAGCGCGAGGAACCGGTCCACGGCCGGAGTACGCCCGCGCGGGCCACCTTTTTTTTGCATAAAAACGCGGAGCGACCCGCCGTGCGTGTCAACTTCCTTGACATCGAAGATCTCCATCCCGAACCTTCCCACCAGGAACCCGAGCGCGGTCACGCCGATGTAGCAGACGTGTTCGTGATAAACCATATCGAAGAACATTTTCTCAAGCATGGTCACCAGGTACGCGAACTCGATTACGAAAAATCCGTCGTCCGCCAGAAGTTCCCGGACGTTTCTGGCAACCGACTGGATATCGTCGATATGCGCGAACACGTTGTTCGCACTGATCGCATCCGCCTTCCCGTACTTCGCGATGACTTCTCTCACCGAGTCTTCGCCGAAATAACGGTTGAGGGTCGTGACACCCTGCCGGTTCGCCTCCGCCGCAAGATTCTTGGCAGGTTCGATCCCGACGCCGCGCATCCCGGCCTTTTCATAACAGGAAACAAGAAGACCGTCGTTGCTGCCGATATCGACCCCTAGCGGCCGGTCCTTACCGGAAAGCCGGGCCCTGACATCGGCCGCGTAGCCGGCAAAATGGGTCCGGAAGGTCTGGGTGGTGGAACTGACGTAAAGGTATTCATCGAACATCAAATGCCCCGGCACGGAATGCGTCAGCTGCACCAGGTGGCACTTCGGGCATTTGACAACGGCAAGAGGACAGTGGAACTCCGGCTTCCCGGCGTCTTCCCTGCGCGGGAGATTATTGGCGAGCGGCTGGATTCCGAGATCAAGGAACGGTGCGCCAAGCGGCGTATCGCAGTACCGGCATGTTTTTCGCTTATATTGATTGAAGTCCATGGATCTTTTTCCTTTGGGTCATGCGGCCGGAGGCGGCGCGATCTCGGTGATCTTTCCGTAGCGGATAACGATACGTCCGCCGGAAAGGACCTCGATCTTCCCGTCCGCAACCTGAGAGATGATGTCCGCCATAAAAACCGGCGTCTGCTGTCTCGCCGCGTCCTCGGAACCGAACAGCTCGCGCCGCATCGGCGTGTTCATTCCCCCAGGACAAACCGTCACGCACCGAAGACCGGTTTCGAGGTTTTCTTTGGCAATGCACTGCGAAAGCGCGAGAACGCCGAACTTGCTCGCGGAATAAGCCATCAAGCGCGGCACCGCGCGCGTCCCGGCCATCGATGAGATGTTGATGATCAGCCCCTGCTTCTGGCGAAGCATTCCGGGGATCGCATACTTGCACATGAGGAAGGCGGTCAACAGGTTACGTTTCATGTGCTTCTGGAAATCCTTGAGGGAACTGTCTTCGACGCGGGTAAGCGGACCGCAATAGCCCGCGTTATTGATCAAAAGATCGATCCTGCCCGCCTGTTTGAGGATCGCAGCGACAAGAGCCTTGACGCTTTTTTCGGCGGTCAGATCGCCCGTGAGAAGCCTGAAACCGGAAGATCCGATCGCCGCACACGCGACCTTGTCCTTTTTGAGATCGATCCCAAAAACGGTGTCGCCGAACTGAAGGAATTTCTTCGCAAGCTCGACCCCCAGCCCGCCGCAAGCGCCGGTGACAACAACAACACGATTCATTATTTCGTCTTCAGTTCTTTATTCAAATAACCTTCGATCACGGGGTACGCGAGGGTATCTTCCTCGTACTTGCCATCTTCCCGCTCGCGGGTCGTCAGGGAAAGGAACACGGAATCTTCCGTGAACTTCTGGGCGTGAGCCACAAGCGGCGGCGTCGCCACGATGTCCCCGGCCTTTACTTTGAGAACCTGTTTCTTGGAAGGGTCTTTGATATCGCAGCTGTAGCTGTCATACGCGCCGCTGATCAGGTACATGTACTGAACATCTTTTTTGTGGTAGTGGTTCGCGCGGACAGAGCCCTTTTTCGACGTAATGTAGGCCACATGCCCTGTCGTGCCTTCGAACACGTTGATGATCTCGCCGCGGGCGTCCACAAAGGCCGGGGCGATGTGCTTTACGGTTTCAAGCTCCATAATTTCTCCTTTTTGATGGTATCGATGAAATGAATGGTTAGGATTCGCGGAACCAGGCCACGGTCCTGGCAAGCCCTTCTTTCAGAGTGTACTTGGGCTTAAACCCCGTAACCCTCTGCACCTTGGAAATGTCGGGGCAGCGCCTCTTGGGATCACTTTGCGCGTACACGGCATGCGGCGGATCGATGTGCACAATGTCCACGGGATACGGCAGCGCCTCGACCACGCATTTCGCAAGATCTTCAACCGAGATCTCCTGCTCGGGATTCCCGATATTGAACGCCTCGCCGTGGGCGTCCGAAAAAAGGACCCGGAAGATCATCTCGATCGCATCATTGATGTAGCAGAACGCGCGCGTGTTACGGCCATCGCCGTGGATCGGAAGCGGTTCCTTGCGGAGCGCGTGCTCAATAAAGTTCGGAAGGACCCGGTAATCGTCCGGACGGATGCCGGGGCCGTACACGTTGAACGGCCGCACCATCTTGACCGGAACACCGTAGACATGCCAAAAAGTCACGCACATGGTCTCACCGAACCGCTTGGATTCGTCGTAGCAAGCGCGCGGCCCGATGATAGAAACGTTACCGCGGTATTCCTCAGCCGTCGGAACGAATTTATTGTCCGGATCGCCGTAAACCTCGCTGGAACTCGTGAAGAGGAAGCTCTGAACCTTCTTCTCGCGGGCGAGTTCAAGCATGTTCCGTGTCCCAATGGTCCCGACGTCCATCGTCTCGACCGGGAACTTGGTGTAATAGACCGGCGAAGCGATCCCGGCGGCGTGGATCAGATAATCGATCTTTTTGTCCGTCTTAAAAGGCTCGATGACGTTATGCTTCTGGAACGTCAGATGGTCATCGGAGAGGATCTGCTGCTCGTAGCCGGTGATGAAATTATCGAGGAGAATGGCCGAAAGTTTGTTCTTCAGGACATATTTGTTGAGATAGCGGAAGAGCAGAACGATATAATTGCCGAGGAACCCGCCCGCCCCGGTCACAAGAAAGGTTTTTCCTTCAAAATGCCCGGCCTGATCCTTGAGGTGCTTCGCCAGCTGCTCGATGTCCTCCTGGATGATCTTTGCTTCGTACAACCTTTTGCGCGCGTTCGTCATATTCACGGGGAGCTGTTCCTTTTGGGTTAAACGTGCTCACGGAAAAAACCAAAAATGAGTTGAGATTATACTTCGTTTAGTGTAAAAGCATCAACAAACAAATTGAGGAAAAATGGATCTTTTACGACGCATCTTGGAGTTCTTTTTCCGGAAAAAATGGCCCGGCGTGCTGGCGCTTGCCGTCTTTTTTTTCGCTGTCGGCGCTTCCACATTTTACCGCGGCGCCGTCAGCCCGAAGCAGCGCACCGACCTGCCGGTGTTCTTGAAGGCCGGAGAAACCGTTGCGGAAGGCCGGCCAGGCTTCATGTATGAAACCGTAAGCAAACGGGGCTGGCATTATGTCTATTCCCCGCTTTTGGCGATCCTCCTAGCGCCGGTCTCAAAATGGCCGCTGAGCGCCTCGGTAAGCCTGGCTTACCTATTCTCCATCGCTTGCCTCGCCGGAACGGTCTGGCTTTCGCGAAAACTCCCTGAAAAGACCGGCTGCCAAAACCAGGCGAACGTGTCGGCATCACCGGGATGCCGCCCTGCGCCGTGGCAGATCTCGCTGGCGATTCTTCTCTGCCTTCCCATAATCCTCAACACGCTCACACGAGGGCAATTCGGCGTTGTCACTCTTTTTTTTATGGCGGCCGTTTTTTATAGTTATCTAAAACAGCACAAGATCCTGACCGGCCTTTTGCTCGCCTTTGCGGTCACTCTCAAGATCAGCCCTCTCGCGTTCCTTGTTTTCTTCTTTCTAATTAAACGGGAGTGGAGAGTCCTCGCCAGCACGCTCGTAGGATTTGGCCTTTTCTTCTTCCTGATCCCGTCCCTGGCCGTCGGCTTTCACCAGAACCTGGAACTTTTGAAAACCTGGCGCCATTTGATGTCGATCTCGCAATCGGCCACCGCCTATCAACATTATCTGTGGGATGAGCTTTTCACACCCTTCGCCGCGGACAATCAGTCGCTTTATGCGGTCATCACACGATTCATCTGGCACTCCAGCGAGCACTTTGCCAGGCGCTATAATGTGTCCGTCCTGATCATCACTTCCCCCCTCAGCCTCACGCTTTTCGTGCTGTCTCTCCTTAGCACACGCAATACCCGTTCCCCAAAAACCCACGATTCTTTGAAGCTCCTGGCAGAATTCTCCCTCTTTCCCATGCTCATGCTGTTTTCTTCGCCTGTCACCCAGATTCACCACTACACGATCGTCTACTTCCTGTTCCTCGCCGCGCTCACGATGACGGAACGGCATCCCCACGGATCATGGTCCCGGAGATTCCTTCTCCTGGCTTTCTGGATCTGCGCTTTCTCTTTGACGATGGGTATGATCTTCCCGTGGGCGGGATTCTTGGGATTTCCGCTTTGGGGATCGATGTTTTTGTGGCTGGTGGTGCTTTTCAATCTAAAAAGCAATTCCTCTTCCGCATCCTAAGCCTACATCAGACCTAATTGCAATCTGGCAGCTTCCGACATGCGGCTCTGGTCCCAGGGCGGGTCCCAGACAAATTCCAATTCCACTTTTTTAATATCCGGCACGGCCCCAACCCTCCGTTCGATATCGCTTTTGATAAGATCCCCCATCGGGCACATCGGACTTGTGAAAGTCATACGAATATGCGCAAGCCTGCCCTCGGGAAGGTCGGAGACCTGCACGTTGTAGATCAGACCCAACTCTACGATATTGACCGGAATCTCGTAGTCGTAGCACAGGCGCAGCTGGTCCCAGATCTGTTCTTCTAATGTTTTTCCCTGCATCACTAACAATTCCCATTGTTCAGGCACAACGGCCCATTCACAACGCGAAAACATTACGTTGTCCGTTGCGCGTTGAGCGTGGCACTATGCTCTTTATTCCGTCGTGACCTGCTTCCCCGTCGGATCCAAAGCTTCGGTCATCGTATGCCAGGCGAGCGAAGCACATTTGACGCGCGCCGGGAACTCACAAACCCCCGCGAGCGTCGCGAGCTTTCCTACCTTGGTTTCGTCAAAAGGTCCGCCGGCCTGTCGCGACAGCATTTTCCGGACTTCATCAAAAAGCACTTTGGCTTCCTGCCGGGTCTTGCCTTTGAGGGCAGCGGTCATCATCGAAGCCGAAGCTTTTGAGATCGCGCATCCGGCGCCTTCAAACGCGATATCCCGGATCATGTCCCCTTCCATTTTAACAAACACCTTAAAATGGTCGCCGCAGAGCGGGTTGTAACCTTCGGCGGTTCGGTCAGCATCCGGCAAAGCATGAAAATTCCTGGGATTCTTGTTATGGTCCATGATCATCTGCTGATAAAGCTCGCGGATATCGTCACTCATTTAAAAACCTCCGTAACCTCATGGAGCGCAGCGACCAGGCGATCGATCTCCTGGCGGGTATTATAAAAAGCGAAGGACGCGCGCGTCGTTGCCGGAACATTGAAACGCTGCATGACCGGCATGGCACAATGATGGCCCGCCCGGATCGCGATCCCCTGCCGGTCAAGGATCGTTCCGATATCGTGCGCGTGCGCCTCACCAAGCACGAATGAGAGGATCGCGGATTTCTTCCTGGCGGTCCCGATCAACCGGAGACCCGGGATCTGAAGCAGTTTTTCCGTTCCATATTTCAAAAGTTCCTGCTCATAACTCTCGATCCTCTCGATCCCGACCGAACGGATATAATCGATCGCGGTCCCCAGGCCGATCACGCCCGCAATATGCGGCGTCCCGGCCTCAAACTTGTAAGGCAGCTCGTTGTAGGTCGTCTTTTCGAATGTCACGGTCCGGATCATGTCGCCGCCGCCCTGGTAAGGGGGCATTTTTTCGAGTAATTCTTTCCTGCCGTAAAGCACCCCGATCCCCGTCGGCCCGAGAAGTTTATGGCCGGAAAACGCATAAAAATCACAGCCAAGGTCCTGGACATCCACTGGCGTATGGGCCACTGCCTGGGCGCCGTCGAGCAGGACCACCGCACCCTTTTCATGCGCAAGCCGGACGATCTCTTTGACGGGATTCACGGTCCCGAGAGCGTTGGACACATGAACCACGGAAACAAACTTGACCTTGTCGGTCAAAAGTTTTTTAAATTCGTCAAGAAGGAGCTCTCCGTCGTCGTTGATCGGCGCTACCTTGAGCTTAATACCCCTTTCATCCCGAAGCATCTGCCAAGGCACAATGTTGGAATGATGTTCCATATGCGTGATCAGGACCTCATCGTCTTTCTTGAGGAATGCCCTGCCGTAGCACTGAACCACAAGGTTGATCGCCTCCGTCGTTCCGCGAACAAAAAGGATCTCCTTGTCCGATGCCGCATGGAGGAACTCCTGGACCTTATGCCTCGCGCTTTTGTAACGCTTGGTGGCCTGTTCGCTTAAGCAGAAGATGCCGCGGTGGATGTTCGCGTTCTCCTTAGAATAGAACTGGGTGATCGTATCGATCACGCTCTGTGGCTTTTGGGTCGTCGCCGCGTTATCGAGATAAGTCAGCGGCTTGCCGTACACCTGCTCGTTTAAAAGCGGGAAATCTTTTCGGACCTCTTCTGCGTTGAACGTCTTAGCCTCCATCGATCGCTCCATTCGCACCCTCACAATGTTGTGATAATCGCAACACAAACGGCACAACGAAAGACCCTGCGCTGCACGTTGCCGTTCCTCATCGCGCTAATCAAATAGTTTTTCCAATTTATCGTTCAGGATCCGCAAGATCTCTTCTTTCAACGGACCCGTCACGGAAACATCAATCACGTCTTGCGCAAACCCTTGGGCAAGCATCCGCCCCGCTTTGGCCTCGTCAATCCCCCGGGATTTCAGGTAGAAAATCGCGTCTTCGGCCAGCTGCCCGACCGCCGCGCCGTGGCTGCATTTCACATCGTCCGCGAGGATCTCCAACTGCGGCCTCGCATCCACCTTAGCCTCATCGGAAAGAAGGATGTTCTTGTTGGTCTGCGCGGCGTCCGTATGCTGGGCATCTTTTCGCACCAGGACTTTCCCCGTAAACACGCCCCTGGAATTCCCGGCAAGAAGCCCCTTGAAAAGTTGCCGGCTTTTCCCGGACGGTTTCGCGTGATCGATAAAAGTCTGATAGTCATGGTGCTGATCCTTCTCCGTAAGAGAAAGACCGTTGAGCGTGCACTCCGTTTCCTCGCCCGCCAATTCTACGCGGCATCCATGACGCATCAGCCGGGACCCGACCGAAACCGAAAGCGATAAAAACCGGCTGCCGCGGGCCTGTACCACACGGTTCGACGCCACATGAAAAGCGCCAAGCCCCTCCTGCTGAACTTTGGCATGCTCCAGGGCCGCTCCTTCTCCAAGGATAAATTCCGACACGGAATTCGTAAAATAGGAACTTTCACCCGAGGCTTTGTAAATTTCAACGAGCGCCGCCCGGCTACCTTTCCCCATCAACACAAACGTCCGGGGATTGACTAGGCTCCTCTCCGGGCCCGATTCCGCGACATAGGTGATCCGCACCGGCTCTTTTAAAACAACCCCGTCGGGGATCCGGACAAAAACTCCGCCGTTTAAAAACGCCGTATTAAGGGCTACGAAAGGATCCTTGTCATACCCGGAATTCTGTCCAAAATGTTTTTCCAGAACTTCGGGGAACGCCTTCAGAGCTTCCGTCATCGAAAGAACCTGAACGCCCGCCGAAAGACCCTCAACCTGTACCTCAGACTGCGCCCCGGAGATCTCGAATGAAATTTCCCTAAGCGGCGTCAGGTCGGTATACCGCCACACCTCGTCCCGGACCGTCGGAAACCCCTGCTCCGCAAACACAACCGCAGCCTTTTCGCGCAAGTTCCGCAGCCATTCGGGTTCTGTCTTTCTTCCGGCCTGTAAATTTTTGAATGCTTTCTGATATTGATCCATGGTTGCTTTCATGATCGAGCCCTACGCGCAACGCTCAACGCGCAACGAAAAGCATTGACGTTGTGCCTGCCTCGCCGGCAGGCGGACGTTGCGCTTTGCGCGTTGTGCCGTTTTATCCTTTGACCCACTCATACCCTTTTTCTTCAAGCTTGAACGCGAGATCCTTACCCCCGGACATGACGATCTTTCCGCCCATCAACACATGGATATGGTCCGGCGTGATGTAATTCAGGATCCGCTGATAATGCGTCACTAGAAGAATCGACCGTTCCGGGCTCCGCAACCGGTTCACGCCCTCGGAGACGACCCTCAGCGCATCGATGTCGAGCCCGGAATCCGTTTCGTCCAAGATCGCCAGCTTCGGCGCGAGGACCGCCATCTGCAAAATTTCATTACGTTTCTTCTCGCCCCCCGAAAACCCCTCGTTGACCGGCCGGCTGAGAAAACTTTGGTCCATTTCCACGATCTTCATCTTATCTTTTAGGAATTCCAGGAACTCCATCGCGTCCAGCTCCTCGAAGCCCTTGGCCTTGCGGATCTCGTTGACCGCGGCCTTCAGAAAATACGCGTTGTTCACACCAGGAATATCGATCGGATACTGGAAGGCCAGAAAAACCCCCTGCCGCGCCCGTTCCTCGATAGGCAGCGCGAGCAGGTCCTTGCCCTCATAAACAACCGACCCTTGCGTTACCCCGTACGCCGGATGCCCCGCCAACACGCGCGTAAGCGTACTTTTCCCGGAGCCGTTCGGCCCCATGATGGCGTGCACTTCCCCGGCATGGATCGAAAGATCGATCCCTTTCAGGATCTCCACACCTTCAACGCTGACATGTAAGTTCTTGATCTCTAGCATACGTGACTCCTTAAATTTTTCTTTTCCATATCACTTTGCGCAACGGCCCCCATACCAATCAATCAAAGCGAAGCGGAGATTGGGGCCGTCCAAACTACCTTTTTAAAAAAAGAAAAAGTTTGGACGGTCAACAAAAAACTTTTACATTGCGCGAGCTTAGCCGACACTTCCTTCCAACGTCACGCCCATCAACCGCGATGCTTCGACCGCGAATTCCATGGGCAAATTTTTGAACACTTCCTTGCAAAACCCGTGCACGATCATCGAGATCGCGTTATCGGCCGACATCCCGCGCTGCCGGCAATAGAAAAGCTGGTCCTCATTGATCCTGGAGGTTGTGGCCTCGTGTTCCGCGCTCGAAGTCCTGTTGCTGACCTCGATCGTCGGAAACGTGTTGGCGCCACATTTATTCCCCATGAGGAGCGAATCGCACTGGGTGTAATTGCGCGATCCCGAGGCCTTCGGCGCGATCTTCACAAGTCCCCGGTACGTGTTCATTCCGTAGCGCGCGGAAATGCCTTTGGAGATGATCGTGCTCTTGGTATCTTTCCCGAGATGGATCATCTTCGTCCCGGTATCCGCCTGCTGGTGATTATTCACGACGGCCACGGAATAAAATTCGCCAACCGCCCCGTCTCCCTGGAGGATACAGCTTGGATATTTCCACGTGATCGCGGAACCGGTCTCCACCTGCGTCCAGGAGATCTTGGACCGCGCGCCCTTACAAAGCCCCCGTTTCGTCACAAAATTATAGATCCCGCCCTTGCCGTCCTTGTCGCCCGGATACCAGTTCTGTACGGTGGAATATTTGATCGAGGCTTTTTCGTGCGCTACAAGTTCGACCACCGCGGCGTGCAACTGGTTCTTGTCGCGGATCGGCGCCGTGCAGCCTTCCAGATAGCTCACGGAGCTCCCCTCGTCGGCCACGATCAACGTCCGCTCAAACTGCCCGGTTTCCATCGCGTTGATCCGGAAATAGGTGGAAAGTTCCATCGGGCAACGCACGCCTTTGGGAACATAGCAGAACGACCCGTCGCTGAAAACGGCGGAATTCAGCGCCGCGAAATAATTGTCGGTCACGGGCACGACGGATCCGAGATACTTCTGGATCAGCTCAGGATGCCGCTGCACGGCGTCGGAGAACGAACAAAAGATCACGCCATACTCTTTCAGTTTTTCCTTGAACGTCGTGGCCACAGACACACTGTCGAAGACCGCGTCCACGGCAACGCCGGCGAGACGTTTCTGCTCCTCAAGCGGGATCCCGAGTTTCTCATAAGTCCGGAGGACTTCCTGGTCAACTTCCTCGAGGCTCTTCGGACCGCCTTTTTTTCCTTTGGGCGCGGAATAATAAATGATGTCCTGGTAGTCGATCGGAGGATATTTCACGCTCGCCCAGGTCGGTTCTTTCATTTTGAGCCAAAGCCGGTAAGCGTCAAGCCGCCAATCGAGAAGGAATTTCGGTTCCTTTTTCTTTTGGGAAATAAAGCGGATCGTGTCCTCGGTCAGACCGCGCGGTGCGGCATCGGACTCGACGGGCGTACTGAATCCATACGGATATTCCTTGTCGAGAAATTGATCGGCGTCGGTCATCGGACACCTCGCGGAGGGAAAACGATGGCCGGTTTTAACGGCGCGTTCATCACGTCTTCGGCGATCGTTGCAAGCGTAATTGTTTGGTAGAGTTCGTCGAGCGTTTTTTGGGTCTTGTACCAGATGGGTTTGAGTTTGCAGAGCGAAAAATGCGTGCAGACAATGGTCTTCCGCCGTTTAGGCGCGCAAAACGCCTCAAAAGTACTCCCCTCCAAGGCTTCAATGATCTCCTTCAGGGAAATATCCGCCGAAGGACGGGTCAACATCCACCCCCCCTTGTTCCCTTGTTGTGAGGTCACGATCCCGGCACGGCGGAGACTCTGGAGGATCTTTTCCGTAAAGGTCACGGAAAAACCCTCATGCTCCGCGATCTCTTTGACGGTGCTGGCGCCAGGCCACGGCTTTTTAGCCATATGCGCAAGGCAAATAACCCCATACTCTGTCTTGGTGGTATATCTCATGTCATCAGACCTCTTCTTGACGGAAAGCGCCATAGATTCATGGCCACGCCCCTATACGGGTTGAATTATAACAAACCAGACTGTTTTTGTCCAGTTAGCGAGGAAATAAAAGGGTCAGACCCCATTTCCCTAAAAGAGACCTGACCCCTTTTTATTTCTTGCCGAAAAGAGCCCCTAAACTGAACCCGCCGGAGGCCGCCTTGCTTTTTTCCCGGATGATCTTGATCGTGATGGGAGTTCCGCTGCCCCACGGCCAAAGAAGGGCGAGCTCATTGCCTCCCTCTTCTTTACGAAAATACATCCCTTGATCTTCACGGATCCCGCCGTACGGTTTGGAATAACGGTTCGCATCCCCCGAAGCCCCCTTGCCGAAAGGTTTGATCGCGGGACCAAAATAGGATTCCAGAACTTTTTCGAATTCCGGTAACACCGCTTTCGAGACCACCACTTCCAGATAATCGTCGGTCTGCGTGCGTTTTTCATCACGCTTGAGCTTCAGGACTTCGGAAAGAAGCTCGGGAAAACTCATACTTTTTTCTCCGGAAGAACAGGTGAGAATTTCAACGTACGCGCCACGGCAAGAAAGGACGGAAAATTCATGGCAAATCCGTCCTCGGTATCTTTGAAAGTGATAGAAAAAAGTTTTTTCCCGCGAACGAGAACATAATTCATATACTTGGCCGGAAGAGTTCCTTCCATTGTCAGCTTAAAGGTCCCCGGCTTGAGCGAATAAACACAATATCTCGCCCGCTCACCGCCAAGGGTCGTCTCACCTTCCTGATGGATCGCGATCGATGCAAACTCGGGGCTGAAGAGATCCGACCACTTCAGGGCCCGCACCGTTTTAACCTCGTCAAGCTCCCGCTCCGTAATATGAAACGTCGCGAGCGTCCCCTTTTTCCCGTACGAGACCAGAACACCGCGCAGATCGAGAGGAAGTTCCATCCATTCCGAGGAAGGCTCGACAGAGAAATCTTTGGGGGCGGGCGTTTCTTTTTCAGCAAAAACCGGCGCCGTAAAAAAAACCGTCAGAACCAGAAAAAGCGCGGCGACCGTCCGGATACTGATCATCAGTCGACCTCGTTAATCGAGATGATCCTGTCAAAGAGCGCGCCGACATAGGAATTCCCGTTCAGGTTCATGTCTGACACGACCACCTGGTTGATCCGCCGCTTCTCATCTAATTTCGGGTCCTGGCCGATCCGTTCGGCCCAAGTCGAATGGATCGTGTAAAACTGCCCGTTGACGGTCCCGAGATACATCATTTGATGGTGCGGCATCTTCATGAGCGTGAGACCCGGCCTGGCAGCCTTCAGCACCGACCGTTTCTCCGCTTCATCCTCAAAAGCCTTGAAATATCCAAGCTGCGTTCCCACCATCGCTTGCTGCTTGGAATCGCGCGGCAGATCGACCCCAAGGCTCAAGAACACGTCGTGCACAAACCCCGAACAATCACGACCGTTCCACATCCCGCCCCAACCGTAGCGCTGACCCAGCAGTTTAAACGCCTGACGGATCACGTTAGCCTGGCTGTACGGGAGGAACCCCTTGCTCACATCACTTTTTTTGCTGACATAGCATTTCTGAACCCCGGCACTTCCGTCCTCTTTGCGGTAAAGCATCCAAACGGGATAAACATCACCCGACGATGACTTCCCCGTCGCGGAGGTCGCAAGCGGAATCACGGTCCCCATACTCGGCCGCTGGACCACCTCTTTGAGAGCGGTATCCTTGAAAACGCGGACACTTTCACCTGTCACCACAAGGAAACGTCCGGACTTCAGGTAGGTCTTGAGCTCGTCCCGACCTTCAAAGACCGCAATATCTTTCGCGCGCACCCATCCCCGCACATAAGGCGCCTGGACATAAAACCACTTTCGATCGCTCGTCTCGTGAAAGATCCCCACCGGCGTCCAAAGCTTGATCTGCGTATACTGGAGCTGGTCAAATTCAACGTCATCCGCCCCTTCGATCATCTTCATCGGGGTCGGAATCGCCCGCACCGACGCGGCACGAACCGCCGCTCCCCATTTCATTTTAACCTTGGCGGGAACCTTGTCGATCTGCATAAGCGGTTTAAGCTCGTCAAAAACACTTTTCGGAACGACCTTCCCCTCACCGTCGAAAAGTTTGCGATTCCGAAGCGTATCGTATTCAAGCTGCAGCGGTCCTGCGATTTGCGACCCCGGACGCGTCCGGTCCATTTTGAAAACATCCCTGCGCTCCGGGACCATATCTAGGATCTCTTCATTGAAATGCTTGAGCTGTTCCGGCGTTTTAACCGGCTTTTCGGCATCCGGGATTCGTTTGATCCAGTAATCCGCGGAAAGCATCGCCGGCGTAACCGTCGTTAAAAGAAGCGGCCCCTTCGGAAGCGGCGGAAGATCATCGTCCTTGGCCCAGCCAAAGGAAAAAAACAGAAGAAAAGAAAGCGCTAAAAATAAACTGCGTTTCATGTATGGCTCCGTGCGTTGTAAATTTAAGGTCCGGCTCCGGTCAATGACAATATAGCGGGAAAGGCCCCGTGCGGCCAGCACTGTTTCCCAATCCGATGCTGGAAATCACGTCTTTCTTTTTAACGGCCGGGAGGGCGCTCTTCTTAATCCGAAAGCTTCGCAGCGGCAGACCGGCCCGCAACCGTCCCACTCGACCAGGCCCACTGGAAATTAAAGCCGCCGATCCGGCCATCCACGTCAAGGATCTCTCCGGCAAAAAACAAACCCCGCTGCAACTGAGATTCGAGCGTTTTTCCGTCGATTTCCGCGAGATCCACCCCGCCAGCCGTCACCTCGGCCTTGTCATAACCCATCGCCCCCGTTATTTGAAGCATAAAACCCTTCAGAGAGCGGATCACAGCTTCGCGTTCTTTTTTCGGAGATTGGCTTATCGGGGCGCCGGGAATCGTGTTGAGTTTTTTCAGAAAAATCTCGATCAATCTTTCCGGAAAATACTTTACAAAAAACCGTTTCCAGCTCCACTTGGGATGCTCCGTGACAGTCCGTGCCAGTTCCTGACAGAGGGTTCCCTCGCTTACCCCCGAAAAAAAATCCGCCAAAAGTTCTTTTTGGGGGGAAAGACACCGAAGCCACGACCCGCTAATATCCAGCACCGCGGGCCCGCTAAAACCCTGGTGAGTAAAAAGAAATGCTCCCCCGCTCGACGCGATTTCGTGGCCGTCCGCGCGAAGCGTCAACCTGACCGGAAGCGTGATCCCCGAAAGCGTTTTCCATTCGGGATCTCCGGTCAAAAGAGGCATAAGAGCCGGCGTCACGGGAACAACCTTGTGCCCGAAACTTTTTGCGAGCGGGTATCCGGAACCATCGCTTCCGGTCCCTGCATAAGAAAGCCCGCCCGTGCAAAGGATCACGGCCCGGGAACGATACTTTGTTTCTCCTGCGATCAAATTAAAATTGCCGGCTTCAAAAAAAACACGGGAAACCTTCTTTCCTTTTTCAAGCGTCACGCCAAGTCCCCGAACCTTCCGGAGCAATGCGTCGAGAACCGTCCGTGCAGACTGAGTCTTTGGAAAAAATTTGGTATCTTCCTCGAGAACCATCTCGACGCCGAGATCTTTAAAGAATCCGAGGGTGCGTTCGACGGGAAAAGCGCTAAGGATATTGCGGACCGTCCGCGGAGCTCCGGTCCGGTAATCTTTTTCCGTCACTCTGAGGTTGGTGACATTACAGCGGCCGCCGCCGGAGATAAGAAGTTTTGCGCCGAGGTTCTCTTTCCCGTCAAGGATCAGAATTTTTTTCCCGGGGCCTGCGGCGGCGATCGCAGCCATGAGCCCGGCCGGCCCCGCTCCTACGATTGCGACATCCCAAAGGATTTTTTCCATAAAGCAAAAGAGGGACGATCCCCCGGAAAATTCCGGAGGACCGTCCCTCTCAAGTCTCCTTCAGATTAACCTTCGAGAACGGTGACTTTGGTCATCGCGATCTTTGTGACAGGCTTGTCCTGCCGGTCGCGAGGGGCATTGGCGATTTTCGTCACCACGTCCATCCCCTTCGTCACCTGCCCGAACACCGAATGGCGGTCATCCAGCCACGGCGTCGCAGCCTCCGTGATGAAGAACTGGCTGCCGTTCGTGTTCGGTCCGGAATTCGCCATGGAGAGCACGCCCGGTTTGCTGTGCCGAAGCTTCGGCGAAAATTCATCGGCGAACTTGTAACCCGGCCCGCCCATGCCTGTTCCCGTAGGATCGCCCGTCTGGATCATGAACTGCGGAATAACCCGGTGGAAAATGATGCCGTCATAAAAACCTTTTTTCGCAAGCGTCACGAAATTTTCGACTGTCTTCGGCGCTTCGGCCTGGTAAAGGTCTGCGTAAATATCTCCCTGGGTGGTTTCGATCTTGATCTTCACGATGGTGTCATCCTTTCGAGGTTCGGGGGTGATGGGCTGGGAAACAACGGCCTGGGAGGCCGCCGCCTCCATGCACTTCGGACAGGGTTTGTTCGACGTCCCCTGGGTGGCGCATCCGGCAAAAAAAAGACATAAGGAAAAGACGAACCAGTTTCTCATAGGCTGACCCCTTTCAGGTTGGAGACGGGTATTATAGCAAAACCGGGCGAAACCGGCTAAGAAGAAGAAAGGCGTTTGCCCGAAGCCACCCGCTGGACTTGCCGGCGTTCGATCTCGGTCAGATACCGCTTCCGGAGGCGGATGTTCTTCGGCGTGATCTCCACAAGTTCGTCTTCTTCGATGAATTCGAGAGCGAACTCCAGCGTCATTTCCCGGGGCGGGATAAGCTGGATCGCTTCATCGGCCCCCGAAGAACGCATGTTGGTCTGTTTCTTCTCACGGATCGCGTTGACGACAAGATCGTGCCCCTTGTTGTTCACACCGATAATCATCCCCTCGTAAAGAATATCGCCGGGCTGAACAAAGATCTCCCCGCGTTCCTGAAGCCCCCAAAGCGAATAAGCGACCGCTTTCCCGTCAAATTGGGATATAAGCACCCCGGACTGACGCTCGGGCATATCGCCCTTGAAAAGCTGGTATTCAAAAAAGTTCTGATACATCATTCCGGTGCCGCGGGTCATGACCATGAATTCATTGCGGAATCCCAACAGGGCCCGCGAAGCAACCAGGAACTCCATCCGCATCGTCCCGCCCACCGCACTCGCGTTCATATGTTTCATTTCAGCGCGCCGCATCCCCAGCGCCTCAATGACCGAACCCTGATATCCCGGATCCACTTCGATCGTCACTTCCTCGACAGGTTCGTAAAGTTCTCCGTCAATCGTCTTCAAAATGACCTTCGGCGGAGACACTTCCAGTTCGTAACCTTCCCGACGCATTGTCTCGATCAGGATCGCAAGATGCAACTCCCCTCGCCCGGAAACCTTGAAACGCTCTCCGCCGTCCACCTCCTCGACCTTGATCCCGACGTTCATCATGGCTTCGTGCTCCAGACGCTCGCGGATATGACGGGAAGTCAGGAACCGGCCGCCGTCTTTCCCGGCAAGCGGGCTGGTGTTATGCGAAAAATTCATGGAGATCGTAGGCTCGTCGATCTTGAGGGTCGGAAGAGCCTCAGGTCTTTCGGGAGAGGCGAGCGTCTCGCCCACTTTGATGTCGTCGATCCCGCTGATCGAAATAATATCGCCCGCCATGGCTTCCTGGGCCTCCACGCGTTTCAACCCCTGATACTTGAGGATCTTGGTCACCTTACCGCGAACCACCTCACCGTTTTGTTTGATCGCAACCATCGGATCGCCATAGTGCACCTGCCCGTGAGCGATGCGGCCGATCGCAATGCGTCCAACGTAATTATCATAATCCAACATGGTCACGAGCATCTGGAACGGCTGTTCGGGGTCCGCGATCGGCGGAAGAACGCGGTGCAGGATCGTTTCAAGAAGCGGGGTCATGTCCTTCCGCTCGTCGTTGAGGTCCAGCGCGGCCCAACCGTCCCGCCCCGAGGCGTAGACGATCGGAAAATCCAGTTGTTCGTCAGAGGCGTTCAGTTCACAAAAAAGATCAAAGGTCATGTTCGCCACTTCGTCTGGGCGGCAATTCGGCCGGTCGATCTTGTTGACCACAAGGATCGGCTTCAGATGAAGCGCAAGGGATTTTTTAAGAACGAATTTCGTCTGCGGCATCGGACCGTCAAAAGCATCCACGAGAAGCAGGACACCGTCGACCATCTTCAGGATGCGCTCGACCTCACTGCCGAAATCCGCATGCCCGGGCGTATCCACGATATTGAACTGAACATCCTTGTACCGGAACGAGGCATTCTTTGAAAAAATGGTGATGCCGCGCTCGCGCTCGAGGTCGTTGGAATCCATGATCGTAGATTCCCCCTCCTCGAACTTGTACGCGCCGGATTGCTTCAGGAGCGCGTCGACAAGCGTGGTTTTCCCGTGATCGACGTGGGCCACGATCGCGACATTCCTGACATCTTTCCGTCTTTTCTGGTTCGGCATGGATTTTAAAAGGTTTTTTCTTCGTTTTGTTTAATGCGGAAAAAATGAGCCCGGTCGTGCAAAACAACCGGGCTCATTCTTTTCGACTGTTTACAATTTAACGACGTTCACTGCCTGACTGCCCTTGGGACCCTGCGTGACTTCGAACTCGACATCCGCGCCTTCTTCAAGGGTCTTGTAGCCTTCGCCCTGAATGGCCGTATGATGGACGAACACATCACTGCCGGTCTCCGGTGTAATGAATCCGTATCCTTTTTGATTATTGAACCACTTCACTTTTCCTTTTGCCATTACGGTAAATCTCCTTCTTGACGTTGCTCGCCCTCACAAAACCGGAGCCACTAAGAGTTCCGATCGCGGGAAGGCCCGTTAGGGATGCGGTAATATACGTTAATTTACGGCCCCGCGCACCTTTTTTTTAGGACCTTTCGGAACGGCTCAGAACTTTTCCCAGTGGAGGACTTCGGAGAGTTTGCGTTTCTTATGCTGGCGCGGGGCTTTCGCGGGCCAACCGACAGCGATCAGGCTGATAAGTTTTTGCCCCTGCGGCGCTCCGAACATCTTGAGGACCTCGTCACAGTACTCTTTCTTGTCCCCCGCGATCCAGCACGTCCCGAGCCCGAGATCGGTCGCGGCAAGCAGGATATTCTCCGTCGCCGCGGCGCCGTCTTCAAGGTAATATTTCGTTTCCTGACAAAAAACGACAATGCACGCGGTCGCCTGTTTAAGAAAAACCCCCGTGCTAATGAAGCCTGCCATCTTGTCGAGCGTTGCGCGCTCGGTCACCACGACAAATTCCCAAGGCTCAACGGCGCGAGCGGAAGGCGCACGTCTTCCCGCGTCCACGAGCTTCTCCAGCATTTCTTTGGGGACAGGCTTGTCGAGGTATTCGCGGACACTGGCCCTCTGAAAAAGCGAATCGAAGGTTTCCATAGTTCACCCCGCTAGCGATAGGAAACGCTTTAAGCGTTTCCGTAAATTGTAAAAATCATATTTATTTGGTAAAAAGTTCGAGCAAGCAATCCCATTTTAAATCGAACACTTCTCCGATCTCTAACGGGGCAAGTTCTCCTTCCTAAGATGAGGCTTTGACCCGGCGCGCGAATTCGCGTCCGAGTTCGTAACAGCGGCGCAAAGCCGCTTCGTCCGGAGCGTACTGAACGGTCACGGACGGCTGTGTCAGTTCGATCCCGATCTCCTTCAGTAAAGTTTCCAGCTTCTGGCCGACGACTCCGGACCAACCATACGACCCGAACGCACAGCCGATCCTGTTCTTGGGTTTCAGGCCTTTGAGGAATTCAAGCACCGATCCGATGCTCGGAAGGATCCCGCTATCGTGATTGGAAGACCCAATCACATACCCCTTGGCCTCGAACATCTGGTAGATAATGTCACTGCGGTCAGACTGGGCGGCGTCAAACATTTCAACCGAGACACCTTCCTCGGTAATCCCCTCCGCGATCTTGTGGGCCATTTTCGCCGTCGAACCCCACATCGTTTCGTAGACGACCACGATCTTTTGCTTCGTGGTGTTCTGCGCCCACCGTTTGTACGCGGCAAGGATCTGCCCCGGATCCTTCCGCCAGCTGATGCCGTGCGCGGTGGCGATCATCTTGACCGGAACCTTGAATTGCTCGATCTCTTCGAGTTTCTTAGCGATCAATCCGCTGAACGGCCAGAGAATGTTCGCGTAATACCGCTCCGCCTCCTCCATCAGAACAGCGTTCGGGACTTCGTCGTCAAACCGCTCGCTTGAAGCATAATGCTGGCCGAACCCGTCGTTGGAGAAAAGGATCTGGTCCTCGATCAGGCACGTGAACATGCTGTCCGGCCAGTGGATCATCGCAGCTTCGACGAACATCAGATTCCGTTTGCCAAGATTCAGCTTGTCGCCCGTTTTAACTTCCTGAAAATCCCACTTCTGGTGGTAGTACCCTTCGATCGCCGCGCGGCATCTCGCCGTTCCGTAAAGTTTGGCCTTCGGACAAAATTTCATCAGGGCGGGCAGCGCCCCCGAGTGGTCCGTTTCCGCATGGTTGACGATGATCGTGTCAATCTTCTCCGGCGGGAGGATCTCGCGGATCTTTTCGATCATCTCTCCGGCAAATGGCCCGTACACCGTATCGATCAGCGTGATCTTCTCGTCCACGATCAGATAGGCGTTGTAGGTCGTCCCCCGCTTGATGGAATAGGTGTGCCCGTGAAAATGCCGGGCGTCCCAATCGATCGCCCCGACGGAATAAATACCGGGAACAAGGTTATGGATCACCATGGTCTTTTTCCTTATTTTCTGCCGGCCAGAATGCCGTCCAGGATCAGGATCGAACTGCCGCTCTTGCCGCCGATCTCAAGCTTCTGAAGGATCTCGGTAGGATTCGCTTCCTCCTCGACCTGCTCGGTCACGAACCACTGGAGGAAGATCTCCGTCGCGTTGTCCCCTTCTTTTTGAGCAAGGGACACCAGCCCGTTGATCGAAGCCGTAACCTCTTTTTCGTGCGCGAGGGTCTTCTCAAAGAGCTGCGCAACGGACGTGAATTTCTGGTCCGGCGCATCGATCGCCCTCAGTGCGATCTTGCCGCCCTGTTCATTGACATAATTCATGAACTTCGTGGCGTGAGAAACTTCTTCCCCCGCCTGGACCTTGAACCAGTTCGCAATGCCATTCAGGCTAAGCGATGCCGCGTAGGCCGCCATCCCAACATAGAGATACGCCGAATAGAGTTCTTTGTTGACCTGCTCACTGATCACCTTATTCATCTTTTCACTAATCATGGCTAGCTCCTTTTGGTCTTAGAAGCGAAACCAACATTATCCATTACGGCACCGGTGTGCGCGCTCAACACGTGCCGGGCATAGCGCCCCAGCCAGCCGCCCGTCACCTTCGGCGTGAACGGTTTAAGTTTGGAAAGACGTTTTTTGATCTCCTTGGCCGGAAGCTCCATATCAAGCGTTCGCTTTTCGGCATCGATCACGATAACGTCGCCGTTCTCGATCACAGCGATCGGCCCGCCCGCTGCGGCCTCCGGAGAAATGTGTCCGATACAAAGCCCGCGCGTCCCGCCCGAAAACCGGCCGTCCGTAATAAGCGCGGCACGGATCCCGCGCCCTTTAAGCGCCGACGTCGGAGAAAGCATTTCCTGCATCCCCGGCCCGCCGCGCGGCCCCTCATAGCGGATCACCACAACGTCGCCGTCCTTCACTTTGCCGTCCAGGATCGCCTGGAGCGACTCTTCCTGCGACGAGTAGCACTTCGCACGGCCGCGGAACCGCATCATATCCTTGTCTACACCGGCGGTCTTCACGACAGCGCCTTCCGGAGCGATGTTGCCGTACAGAATCGCAAGCCCGCCTTCCTTGGAGAACACCTTGCTTCCGGTGCGGATCACATCACCGTCCGCCTCCGGAGTTTTGTCGACCATCTGTTTCAGCGTGCCGGTGCAGGTCTTCACGTCAAGATCGAGGGGCGTGCCGCCTTCCTTGGCGACTGCTTTCAGGATCGCACCGATCCCGCCCACGCGGTCCACATCTTCCATGTGAACCTCCGGACGCGACGGAGAAACTTTGCAAACCGTCGGCGTCATCTTGGCCAGTTTATTGATCCGTTCGAGCGGATACGAAATCCCGGCTTCGCAGGCCAGCGCGAGCGTATGCAGGACGGTATTGCTCGAACCTCCCATCGCCAGGTCAAGAATGAACGCGTTGTCGATCGCTTTTTTTGTCACAATATCAAGCGGACGAATGTTATTTTTCAGAACATACTCCAGCGTGTCCGCCGCGCGCTCCACGAGCGCGATCCTCTTCGGATTGATCTCCCACCCGAGATGAGTCTTGTCGGTCCAGACTGCGGCCGGGATCGTCCCGTTCCCCGGCTGCGCGAGACCGATCGCTTCGGCAAGACAGTTCATGGAATTCGCGGTGAACATCCCCGCGCAGCTTCCGCACGTGCGGCATGCCGTGTTGGCAAGGTCCTCGAGCTGCGGCACCGGCATCTTCCCCGCCGCTTCCTTCCCGACCCCTTCAAAGATCGTGATCAGATCCGCATTGTTCCGGCCGGCCAGCATCGGACCGCCGCTCACGTAGACCGACGGGATGTTGAGCCGCACCATCGCGTTCAGCATCCCGGGAATGATCTTGTCGCAATTGCCGATCCCGATCCATCCGTCGCACGGGTGCGCGCCAATGATCGATTCGATCTGATCCGCGATCAGTTCTCGCGACGGCAACGAATACTTCATCCCGAAATGGCCCATCGCGATCCCGTCACAGATCGCCGCGCCGATATTGGCGTACCAGACGTTGTAACCTTTGGCCTTAAGGGCCGCGACCAGTTTCTCGCCGAGAACGTTCAAATGAACATGGCCCGGGATGTGCGTCGTGTAGGAATTAATCACCGTCACGAAAGGTTTCTTGCGGTCGGAAATATTTCCGAGCGTTCCCGTCGCAACCATAAGTCCCGCGGCCGGAAGCATGTGTTTTCCTTCCCCCACCACACGGCTTCCGTATTTTTGAATAGCTTCAATCCCCGTATTCACAGCCTTTCTCATGGATGGTCTCCCTATTTCGTGATTTTTGAGATACTCCCGGTATATTCCAGCATCCGATCCACCGCCGCCTTCGCCTTCCGGCGGACGTCTTCGGGGACCGTGACCCGATATTGCATTTTTTCGAGCGAATCCCTCACGCTTTTCAGCGTCGTCATTTTCATCATCGGGCAAATCAGATAATCGGATGCCGGATGAAACGTCTTGTCCGGATTTTCCTTGTGAAGCCGATGAAGCAGTCCGACCTCGGTTCCCACGATAAAAGACGTCCCCGCCGGCTGTGCTTTGACATATTTGAGCATCCCCGATGTACTGCCCACGAAATCCGCAAGTTCCAGAACATCGGGTTTGCACTCGGGATGCATGATGACCCGCGCCTTCGGCCATTGCTTCCGGGCCTTCAGGATCGCGAACGGAGACAAAAGGGCGTGCGTCGGGCAACAACCGTTCCAGAGAATGACGGTGCGGCCGGTTTTTTTCTGGGCGTAGTGGCCGAGATTGTAATCGGAAACAAAAATAACAGATCGGGACGGGTCGATCGAGTTAACGATCTCGATAGCGTTCGCCGAGGTGCAACAGATATCTGTCTCAGCCTTCACTTCCGCCGAACTGTTGACATACGTCACCACAATAGCGCCGGGATGTTTTTTCTTCATGTCACGGACTTCATCGGCCGTAGCGTAATCGGCAAGCGTACAACCGGCTTCAAGCACCGGAAGAAGAACCGTTTTATCCGGCGAAAGAATGGCGGCCGTTTCCCCCATGAACACCACCCCACAAAACACGATCACCTTGGCCGAAGTCTTCGCTGCGATCATGCTTAATTCAAGCGAATCCCCCGTGTAATCGGCAAGGTCCTGGATCTCGGGCGGCTGGTAATTGTGGGCAAGGATTACGGCTTCCCGCTCCTTCTTGAAACGGACGATCTGCTGAAGCAGTTCCTCACTCGATGACTGGCTGTAAGTTGTCATAATTTCTCCCTTTGAAAGAGCCCTAGTCTACTTATTTTTGTACCCAATGGCAATCCTGACCATTCTTCACTCCATCAGAACAATCTGGATAGTTCTTTCCCCTCTACCCGAAATTCTCTTTGCCCCGGCGTTTCTCAGTGGAGCGCTGGCAAAAAGGACGGCTTTTCTCCCGTTTTTCTTCGTACACGCTTCGGATCCTGCTCTTTGTGCCGCAGATCCTGCGAAAGGTCTCCGTAATGCCCGCGATTTCTTCCGGCCGCAAAGGTTCCACCGCACAGACCCTGAGCGGCGTGTTAATCTCGATCTCGTCAGGCCCGATCTCACAAGCCAACCGGGCGATCCCTTCAGCGTCTGCTTGGTTCCCCGCAACGAACATGATCTGCAAAGTGAGGTGTTTCGCGAAAATCTTCCGAAAACCTTTCAGACCGGTCACGATCTCATCCCACAAGATCTCCGACATGGGCCGGCTGACCTTCCCAAGCCCCCTTTCGGAGCAAGCGTCAAGCTTGGCTTCGATGAGATCCGCGAGAAGCAGATCGGATTGGACGTCCTGGCGATTGATCAACGAGGCATTAGTAATAACGGCGATCTTTTCCGGGCGGATCGTTCTGACCCCGCGGATCATGTCCCCAAGATTCTTTGCAAGCGTCGGTTCCCCGTTCCCGGCAAATGTGATGTAATCGACCGAAACCGGCGGCAGCGACTCTAACTCTTCGAGCACGGCCTTGGTAGGAACGAACACTTCCCGCTCCGCACGAAAAACTTCCGTTTTCCCGGCCTGACAATAGACACAGTCGAACGTACAGGTCTTCTCGATGGAGGAGATGGGATCGATCCCGAGGGACTTCCCGAGCCTCCAGGAGGAAACCGGTCCGTAAATGTACTTATACTGAGGGGTGTCCGTCATCTTTTGACCTTTGCTCTTTAAGAAAAAACCCCCGTCGTCACGTTCTCGATCAGGGGGTCTCAGGCACCAAAACACGCACTATTTAATCACGAAACTTGCATTCCACCAAACGCATTCCACGATCCAAAGACCGGGCCTTGGAATTGTAAGGCCCGGTCTTGGAAATGGGTCAGGCTTTTGCCGGACCAAGGATCGCTTTTAGGTCTTCCTGAGCCGTCGTCACGGGCTTGATGCTGAATTTTTCCACCAGGACCTTCAGAACGTTTCCGCTCACGAACGCCGGCAAGGAAGGTCCGATCCGGATGTTCTGGATCCCGAGCGCCAGAAGCGTCAGCAGAATGCAAACCGCCTTCTGTTCGTACCAGGAGAGGACCATCGAAAGCGGGAGTTCATTGACCCCGCAGTTGAAAACCTTGGCGAGCGCCACCGCCACCTGGATCGCTGAATAGGCGTCATTGCACTGCCCCATATCGAGGAGCCTGGGAATGCCTCCGATATCGCCGAAATCCAGTTTGTTAAAGCGGTACTTCCCGCACGCCAGCGTCAGGATCACCGTATCCTTCGGCGTTTGCTCCGCAAACTCGGTGTAATAGTTACGACCGGGTTTTGCGCCGTCACATCCGCCGATCAAAAAGAAATGTTTGATCTGTCCGGTTTTAACAGCGCCGATCACCTTGTCTGCGACGCCAAGCACCGCGTTATGGCCAAACCCGACCACGATATTCTTCGCCGGAACATCCGCAGAGAAACCTCCCGCCTTGAGGGCCGCCGCGATTACCTTACTGAAATCCTTCTTTCCATTCACCGTAGAAATATGCTCCACTCCCGGCCAGGCTACAAGCCCCGTCGTAAAAATACGGCTCTTGTAACTCGCCCGCGGCTCCTGGATACAATTCGTGGTCATCAGGATCGCGCCCGGAAAAAGATCGAACTCCTTGGCCTGATCCTGCCACGCACCGCCATAATTCGCAACGAGGTGTTTGTATTGTTTGAGTTTCGGATACCCGTGTGCCGGAAGCATTTCCCCGTGAGTATAGATCGATACGCCCTTCCCCTCGGTTTGCTGCAACAACTGCTCGAGATCCAGAAGGTCATGGCCTGACACAAGAATCGCCGACCCTTTTTTTACGCCGAGCGACACCCCTGTCGGCACCGGATGCCCAAAATGATCCGTGTGAGCCTTATCCAGAATCTCAAGGCACTTGAGATTCACCCTCCCGAACTGCATGTTGAGCCCGACAAGCGCATCCACCGTCAGGCTTTTATCAGTCATCGCGCGAAGTCCTTTATGGAAGAACGCGGTAACTTCCTCATCCTCGCGCCCCAACACAAGAGCGTGATCCGCGTAAGCAGCCATTCCCTTGAGCCCGTACAAAAGAAGCTCGCGAAGGCTGCGGATATCTTCATTCAGGGTCTTATCGGAAAGGATCCCGACCCGGCTTCCCTGCTCTTCAAGGCCCGCCAAAGTATCCGCAGGTTTCCAATACGCGGCCGCCGGAAACTCTCCGTCAAAATCACTGCCGACCTTTTTCTTGTACGCGGCAAGAAAAAGACCTTTGATCTTTTCTTTCACCTGATACCCGCGAAGGAGCGTTTCCTGCAACCGGACGGGATCAAAATCCACATTCGTCACGGTGGCAAAAAGCGCCTCAATCACAAACCGGTCTGTTTCCGCATTTTTCACCCCGATCTCGCGGGCGGCGTGTGCGTAGATTGCGATCCCTTTTGCGGCATGGATCAAAAGGTCCTGAAGCGAAGACACCTCCGGCGTTTTTCCGCAAACCCCCTTCACGTCACAACCTTTTCCCTTCGATGTTTGTTCGCACTGAAAGCAGAACATGCTCATTTTCGTTTCCCCCTTTTAGATTTTTCCGCCTTTGACAGTTTGTTTTCAAAATGACTCATCACGTGACCATTTTCCAACGCTACCCCCGGAGAAGGGTGACATTGGACCTCTCCGTAAAGCACACATCCTCTTTGAACAGGCTGACAAAGTTTCTTCAATTTTTGGCACCGATCTCCCAGCTGATAAGGACAACCCCAGTTCACGCACGCTCTCCGTCACCTTTTAGATTTCTTTCGAATGTTTTGCAACGCATTTCGCGGCAATTTTGGTTCTCGGTGTTCCGGCTTGTTTTTGAGAGCGATACGGAGCGCAGTGATCATACTTGCCGCCACACTCACCGTGTGGATCCCCTCGCCCACTAATCGGCGCGCGTACCCGGGATTCCCCGCAAGTTCCCCGCAAACCGAAAGGGGCTTGCGATGTTTGCGGGCGGCGTGAGCGACATGACGCAGAAGCGCCCAGAACACCTTGCGGTCCGGGTGATGATCGTAGGCCACCGCTTCATTATCACGGTCCACCGCGAACATATACTGGATCAAATCGTTCGTTCCGATGCTGCCGAAATCGACGTGACGGAAAAGCTCTTCGGCATCCAGGCACGCCGACGGAACCTCGAACATCATGCCATGTTTGATCTCGCCCGACGGAATGTCCGCCGTCTCTTCCAAAAAGGCTTTCTTGAGTTGCAGGAACTGATCAAGATCGATCACCATCGGATACATCACATAAACGCGGCCGTATTGCGAAGCTTTGGCCAGCGCACGGGCCTGGGCCCTGAAAAGATTACGGTGTCCCAGAAGAAACCGGCTGCCACGAAACCCCAGATACGGATTGCGCTCGGTCGGCAATTTCAAAAAATCGGCGTTCTTATCCCCTCCGATATCGAGCATCCTGAAATAAACAGGCTTCCCCCGCATCGCTTTGAGAACCGCTATGTAACGTTCCAGCTGTTCTTCTTCGCTCAGGATCTTTCCGGCAGCAAAAAACTCGAACTCGGTGCGATAAAGACCGATCCCTTCCGCCTTCTGGTCCAGGACCTCCTGCACTTTCGCGGCACGATTAAGGTTCGCCATGACCTTGAGTCCGGAGATCGGATTTTCCGCTTTGAGGACCTCCGGCGGCGGCAACTTCAGTTCAGGATATTGGGAAAGAGTCTTTTCGGTCGGCCACAGCACCACCTCCCCCGTGTCCCCATTAATCAGGACATCGGTCCCGCAAAACATGCGATCATGGATATTCGGGATACCGCTAACAGCAGGGATCTTGAGCGCCCGAGCAAGGATCGCCGCATGGGACGCGCCACCGCCGCGTTCGGTCACAAACCCACGAATAAAATCGGTATTGAGCTCCATCGTCAAACTCGGCGTCAATTCTTCCGCGATCACGATCCGGTTCTTCCCCCTCTGGCAAAAAGATTCGCTCGCGCACTGAAAGGAAGGGTTCAGGTTAGCGAGCACATCCAGAAGCCTCCGTTTCACCTCCCCGATGTCGGAGGCCCGCTCCCGGATGTATTCGTTGTCCATCTTCGCGAGCTGCGACTCAAAAAAATCGAGCGAGCTGATCACCGCTTTTTCGGCGTTAAAATTCCGGGTCTCAATATGCTCCGCGATCAGCTTTTCAAGCGCCGGATCCTTCAGAATCATTTTTTGCGCCGCAAAGATCTCGGCCTCGGCGGGTCCGACTTTGTCTTTGACACTCGCGATCAATTCCTCCAGCCGGTCTTTGACAAGCGACACGGCTTTCCGGACACGTTCTTTTTCTTTGGAAATTTCTTTGACGCTCACGTCGCGCACCGGAAGATTTTGGTGCCTTCGTTCATTAAAAAGGCAGACCCTCGCAAACGCCACCCCAGGGCTCAGCGGAAGCCCTTTGTACCGCGCCTCCTTATTGATCATGGTGTCGCCCCTTCCTGATCAGCAAAGCAATGCTGACCTTTTCGAGCCGTTGCAAAGCGCTTTGCTCGATACCGTCGATCTCCCGCTTCAGGACACAGGTGGCCCTGTTGGGGCAAATTTTCCTTTTAAAAATACATTCGTTGAGCTGGATACCGCCTTGAAAAATACGGATCAGGTCCGTCAAACGGATATTTTCCGGCGACTTGGCTAGCGAAAATCCGCCGCCTTGTCCTTTTGTCGAGCGGAGAATCCCCTCGCCTCCGAGCGTTTGGAGAAGCTTTCTTAAAAACGGGCGAGGGATGCGAAGTCTTGCGACAAGCTCGGTGACGGAAACGGCCGCTGAGCCCTGCCCCGCGAGGTAGCACAATGCGCGCACTGCGTAATCGGTATTCCTTGTGATGAGTTTCATGGTTTAATGATACTGAATTGGTATCATTTGTCAACAAAATAAAAGGGGTCAGACGCCTTTTCCTAAAATGGCATCTGACCCCTTTCAGGGTTTAACGCTTAAACCAGCCCCTGGTCGATCATCGCATCCGCGACCTTCACAAATCCCGCGATGTTGGCACCATTGACGTAGTTGATGTACCCTCCGTCTTCCTGGCCATACTTCACGCAGCTTTCGTGGATCGAGATCATGATGCTATGCAGCTTCTCATCAACCTCTTTGCGGGACCAGCGGAGCCTCATGCTGTTCTGGCTCATTTCCAGGCCCGAAGTCGCCACGCCGCCGGCATTCGCCGCTTTCCCGGGAGCATAGAGGATCTTCGCCTTCTGGAACACCGCAATGCCTTCCGGCGTGGTCGGCATGTTCGCGCCTTCCCCGACCGCGATGCAGCCGTTCTTTACAAGGGCTTTCGCATCCGCTTCGTTGATCTCGTTTTGCGTGGCGCTCGGGAACGCAACGTCACACTTCACCTTCCAGGGCTTCTGGCCCGGGAGGTATTCACAGCCGAACGCCTCAACGCATTCCTTGATACGGCCGCGCCTGACGTTCTTGAGCTCCATCACAAACTTGAGCTTTTTCGCATCGATCCCCTTCTTGTCGACGATGGTACCTTCGGAATCCGACAAGGTGACGACCTTTGCGCCAAGCTCGTTCAATTTTTGGACCGTGTATTGCGCAACGTTCCCGGAACCGGAAACCGCACAAACCTTCCCGGCAAACGTCATTTTCCGGGTCTTCAGCATCTCCTGCACGAAATACACGCACCCGTACCCCGTGGCTTCCGGACGGACCAGACTGCCGCCCCAATTCAGGGCCTTGCCCGTCAAAACGCCGGTAAACTCATTGCGCAGTCTCTTGTACTGGCCGAACATAAACCCGATCTCGCGACCGCCCACGCCGATATCCCCGGCCGGAACGTCCGTATCCGGTCCGATATGACGGGACAATTCGGTCATGAAACTCTGGCAGAACTTCATGACTTCATTATCAGATTTCCCCTTGGGGTCAAAATCCGAACCGCCCTTCCCGCCGCCCATCGGCAGCGTGGTAAGACTGTTCTTGAAAACCTGCTCGAACGCCAAAAACTTCAAAATGCCGAGGTTCACGCTCGGGTGAAGACGAAGACCGCCCTTGTAAGGACCGATCGCGCTATTCATCTCGATACGGAACCCGCGATTGACCTGAATTTCGCCCTTATCATCCAGCCAGGGAACGCGGAACATCAGCACGCGCTCCGGCTCGACCATTCTCTCGAGGATCTTCGCGTTCTTGTATTTGGGATTCTTTTCGATAAAAGGAGTAACGGACTCCACGACCTCCCGGACAGCCTGGAGGAATTCCTTTTCCCCGGAATTCCTGGCACTCACTTTTTTCATGAATGCGTTGATCTCTTTTTCCACCAAATTCTCTCCTGCTTTCACCATGGTTGCACCCCTTCTTTGCTGTTTTGAGGATCCAAAAGCCCCCCGTCCCTTGTTCGCGGCGACAGAACGTTTTTGCCAAAAAAAAATCCTTTTCGGCAAATGCTCCTGCCAAAAAGGATGTCGTTATCCCGTACTCCGGAATCGAAAAGAAACGAGGGCTCTGCTCAGAACACCGTTTCACTTTCTTTCCGCCAAACACTCACGTTGTGTTCAGCGGCGAAATTATAGCACAGGTACCCTGATCTTCAATCCCGATCTTATTCTTTACCGGACGAGAATCTTTGCATTTCAGCGTTCAGGAGGATCGCCTCCGACACTTCCCGCATACTCTTGCGCTTGTCCATACTATACTTCCGGATCAGTTTATAGGCTCCCTGCTCGCTCAAATTCTCTCTTTTCATCAGGATGCCTTTGGCGCGCTCGATCGCCTTCCGGGATTCCAGTTCTTCTTGGATCACCTGCGACTCAGCCACCAACCTGAAATTCTCAATAACGATCGCCGCCTGGTTCGCGATCGACCGGATAATGCGCACCTCGCCCGGACTGAAACGATGAGACTTGGCGGTATAACAATTCAAAACCCCGATCACCCCGCCTTTAAAAACAAGCGGCACGCTGAGAAGCGAACAAAGATTCTCTTTCTTGGCGATCACCTGATTGAGGTAACGCTTGTCCTTCCGCACATCCAGCACTGTGATCGGTTTTCCGGACTGGGCCGCGCGCCCCGCGATCCCTTCTCCGAGCCTCGCGTTGGGCTTCTTGTTATAGAACTCACTGACCGACTGGGTCGCCTTGACGGCAAGTTCGTTCGTGGATTTATCAAGCAGCATCAGTGAACATATTTTCGAGCGCATGGTCTCGGCGGTCACGGTCACGATCAGCTTCAGGATCTCCTCCAGGTACAGGTCCGAAGTAACCGCATCGCTGATCTTCGCCAGCGCATCGATAATCTGTCTACTATTCGTTGATTTCATAAGAATAATCCCTTTCCCGAAAAATCCGTTCGTCAAAGCCCGCCATTTTACGCCACTCTGTTACTAAGAGCGAAACGAAATATTCGTTTCGCAGGGAAAGAACAAACCGCGGGCAAATCAAAATTTTTAAATCTAAAAACGCAACCGGCTACTCCCCGATCAACCGCCGAACCTTGTCGATAAGGCCGGATGCCTCGTAGGGCTTACGGATACAATCATCCGCTCCCGCCGTTGCGCATGCGTGCTCGATGTCGTCACTCCCCGCCGCCGTCGTCACAATCACGGGCACTTTTTCCATAGTACTCTCGGCGCGAAGACGGCGGCACACTTCCAACCCGTCGATCCCGGGCATAATAACGTCCAGCAAAATGAGATCCGGCTTCTCTTGGAGCGCTTTCTTCAGACCCGCCACTCCGTCCATGGCGGTAATTACGTAATAACCGCTTTTCTCAAGCCTCAAACGAACCATCAGCACTTGGTCCGGTTCATCCTCAATAAACAGTATTTTTTTCTTTTTACAGATTTTCAAGTTCAGGTTCCTCCCCGCCATCATCCACCGGAATTGAAAAAGTGACCCGCAATCCCTCGCCCGGACGGCTCTTCGCCCATATCCTTCCGCCGTGCAGATCCACAAGCCCCCGCGCGATCGAAAGTCCGAGGCCAAGCCCTTTCTCCCCGGGACCCGCCGCATGCGCGAATTGCTGAAACTTTTCGAATAGGTTCGACATATTTTCCGGAGCGATCCCGACCCCGGTATCTTGAACACTACACTCAACCTCTCCGTCCGATCTCCTGAGAGATATTTTAATACTGCCCTGGCGCGTAAATTTTAAGGCATTATCGATCAGATTGCTCAAGACCTGGGCGATCTTGTCCGCGTCCGCCAACGCCTCCACTTTTTGTTCGGAAAGATCCAGTTCGATCGCAATATTTTTTTCTTCGGCCTTTATTTTAAACTCAAAAGCTACTTCCCGGACAATATCCCGGAAATCCACGACCTTCTTCTTAAGCTCCACTTTGCCGGCTTCGATCTTCGAAATATTCAAAAGACTGTCGATCATCCGGGCAAGACGGTCCACGTTCCTCATGACCGACTCCAGGACTGTTTTCTGCTCCTCATTGATCGGCCCTGTCGAACCGTCGAGGAGAAGGCTGATCCCCCCCTTTTCGATCGACAGGGGCGTACGGAGTTCGTGGGAAACGGTTCGGATAATATCGTTACGAAACTCCTCAATCTTCTTCTGCTCGGTCACATCCACCGAAACCCCGAGAACCACATTTTCCTTGAGTCCCGCCATCGCAAAAGGAATCTTGATCGTTTGTAGGATATGGTGCCTTCCTTTTGTGTCAGTAAAGGGTTCATTGGCAACCAACCTCGGTTTTCCCGAAGACAAGACTTCACGGTCAACGTCCAGGAATTTCTGAGCTTCGGCCGAAACCGGATGAACGTCCTGCCGTCTCTTCCCGATCAACGACTGGGGATCCTTACCATACATCAACCCGACTGCCCGGTTCACGATAAGGAACCGCCCCTCCCGATCCTTGGCAAAAATCATGTGCGGTACCGTATCGATGATCTGGCGCAGCTGCCGGCGATTCTCATTCAAAGCCTCTTCGCTCTTTTTGCGTTCGGTGATATCGCGAACAATGGCCAGGAGATATTTTTTGCCGGAAATTTCCATCGTATTCAAGCCCACTTCGGCATCAAATAAGCTCCCGTCCCTACGACAGTGCTGCCATTGAAAGAATTGCGGGACCCCTTGAAAAGCGGCGGAGATCATCTCCAAAGCCTTTTCTTTCGAACTGCCTCCATCCGGCTGACGTTCCGGTGAAAACTGGTAAGGCCGTGTCCCAAGGATCTCTTTGCGGTCGCACCCGAACATTTTGAGGGTCGTCGGATTGCAATCGATAAAACGATCTCCTTCCATCAGAAAAATCGCATCCTTCGCGGACTCAAAAAGAGCCCGATACCGGCGTTCACTTTCCCGGAGATGATCCTCGGCCAGGTGAAGCGCGGTAACATCTTCCACCATCGAAAGAACGCCGAGCACCTCTCCGTCACTCCCGCGAAGTGGCGTATTGGTCCACTTACAAAGGATCTTTTCTCCTTTTTTTGTACGGTTTTCATTCACGCTATGCGCCGTAATCTCCCCTTTACGAAGATGGCTCCAGTCCCGGGAGATACGCTTCCAGGCCTCCTGGGAAACGATCCACCCGTATGGATGTTTCCCAATAGCCTCATGTGCGGAGTAGCCAAAAATTTTCTCCGCTGCGGGATTCCACATCAGAACTCTGAAATCCGCATTCCACAGGATACACCCGATCGGCATTCGCCGGAATTGAAGTTGCAGCCGGGCTTCGCTCACCCGGAGTTTTTCTTCCGCGTGGATGCGGTCACCGATCTCATGCTCCAGCGCACTTGTCCGCGCCTTGACCAACTCCTCAAGATGATTCCGGTGTTTTTCAAGCTCCCCCTCCATCCGCTTCCTCGCGGTAATATCCGACAGAGCGCCATGCCAGATGACATGCCCATCGGGAAGAGGCCTCTCCGGAACGGACTCCCCATGAATCCATTTGTGGATCCCCGTCGGTGTAATGATGCGGAAGTCATACTCCCAAGGAGTTAGTGCCTTGAAAGATTTCCGGATGGATGCATAAAGGGGCTTCCGGTCCTCCTTGACGACCCGATTCCAAAGGATGTAGAAATCTTTCAAGACTGAACGCTGAGAGATCCCGAAAAGTTTTCTCACCTGCGGGCTGAGAAACGTGAGCTGCTGTTTACCATCCGGCGTCATCTGATAAGTGTAGACGACCGAGGGGAGCGCGTTGGTGATCCGCCGGATTTTCTCCTCATTTTCACGGATCCGATGCTCCGTTCGTTCCCGCTCCGTAATATCGGTAATGATCCCAACGATATAGTTCTGTCCGGATTTTTCCTTATAGAGCACTTCCTTCGTAAGTACCGTGTGAGTACAGCCTCTCGCGTCGGTGAATTTCTCTTCGTTAACATTGGCCTTTCCGGTTCGAAAAACAATCTCGTCCTTGGCCCAAAAAACCTTGGCCTCTCCCGGCGAAAAAAAGTCGCGGTCACTTTTACCGATCAGCTGCTCCCTGCGATACCCCATAAATTTGCAATACGCATCGTTCAGGAGAACCCAGCGGTGTTTCCGGTCCTTGACAAAAACAGGGTTCCCCATGGTGTTAATGATCTTGTCCAAAAAGTTCCGGGCGTCGTTCACCTCCCGGGTCCGCGACATCACAATCTCTTCGAGATGCCCGCGGTATTTTTCCAACTCCTCAAGAGTCCGCTTACGCTCCGTAATGTTCCGCGTCACTCCCAGAAGAAAAAGAACACCGTTCACTTTATCCCGGACAAGCTCAATTGAAACTTCAGTCCAGACCGTAGAACCATTCTTGCAAAGCTGCTCCACATCAACAACCCTCCGCGGCACAAGAATCCCCCTCCGGCCTTTCTTGAGCACTTGATCCAGGGTTGCTATTGCCAGAGGCAAAGAGCCCGGCGCGACCTGTTTGTCCAGAGGTTGGCGCATAACTTCCTCGGAAGTATAACCGCGAAGTTGGTAGGTCGTCGGGCTGACATAGGTGAATTTTCCGTCTAAATTCATGGTCCATATCACGTCACTCGAATTCTCGGTCAGGAGACGATAGCGCCTTTCACTTTCAACGAGAGCCCCGGCTATTTTCTTGTGTTCCGTAACGTCGCGGGACACGCCCAACCAATGAAGCGGACGCCCGGTCTCGTCCTTCACAACTGTAAAGCGATCAGAAAACCACCGGTACCTGCCATTTCTATGACGGAACCGATACTCCAAAATTCCTTGAGCTTCCCGACCGAACCGGGCGGCAAGCAAAGCCTTCCGCACGCGCGGAAGATCTTCAGGATGAATGCGCCGAAACATCGAACGTCCGGCCTTTGCTCCCACCAACTGATGCGCGGCATAGCCTGTATGCCGCCTGACGGCAGAGCTAAGATAATCGTAGCAGCCGGTCTTCAAATTACGCCGATAGATCAGGTCGAGGGAGCTGTCGAGGACCATGCGTAACCGCTCTTCGCTTTCGTGCAGTGACAGATCCAACCGTTTACGGTCCGTAATATCACTCACGATGTGGACGGCACCGTTCAAGACACCGGCCTTGTCAAAAGTGGGGTCCACCGTTATGGAAAGCCACCGGTCCTCGAGACGGATCTCCGAGGACTCACGACGAAGCGTCTTTCGCATCCTGAGCATGGGACATTCTTTAGGGGGCTGGGAGGTCCCGTGAACCATTTCACAGCAACGGTGTCCGAGGATCTCTCCGGATTTTTTCCCAAATAACCGGGAAGCTGCCTTGTTAGTCCGGAGAACTCGCCCGTCCAGGCCCAGGAGCCAGACAGCGTCCGTGACAGCATCAAATGTAGATTGCCAATCCTTGGCGCTCATCCGGAGAGATTCTGCCGCCATTTTCCTTTCCGTGGCATCCCGAAAGAATCCGACGAGACAATCCCTTCCTTCAAAACGGGTCTTATTTCCCGCAACATCCGCAAAAAAAACAGCGCCGTCCCTTTTCTTGCACGGAACATCCAATGCAACAAGTTTCTCCTTTCGCGTCAAGCTACGGAAGAAACTAAAAACCTTTTTCAGGTGTTGCTGAGGATGCATATCCCGAACTTTTTTTGTGAGGATTTCTTTTTCGGAATATCCGAACATCCGACAGGCGCTCGCATTAACCTTAAGGAGCTTTTTGGTCTTCACATCGCCCACAATGATACCGTCGGTCATACCGTCGTAGAGGGCTCCCAATTGATCCAGAGTGTCTTTCAGCACGATCTCTGTCCCCTCCCGCCGGCGAATCTCCTGCCCTAGGGCTTCGGCACGCTCTTTCTCCGCAAGACCGGCATGGCCCATCTGAATGATCATGTGGGCCAACTCACCCAGAAATCGCGTCGCCTGTTTCAGTTTTTTCTCGGAGATCACGGGAACTTCTTTTACGGCACGCAGGTAGGCGGCTCCATTACATCCGAACAATTTGGCCTGTCTCTTGAAATAGCTCATATCGGGCGGTTTGAGGAGGACCTGGCCGGTCGCGAGGATGGCGATCTTCTTGCCTTTGATGATGATAGGTGTGGCACAGTCGACCAGCCCATTCTCACAGCCCTCGATCACGATCTGGCCGGGACGTTTCAGATGGCGGATCAGGCGATCATTGCTCATGCGGCACCGGGTCATGGCAAGAGGGCACTGGCGGTGGTATTTCGTGCAAATATCGCGCCATCCGGTAGCGATCAGAATCTCGAGGTCGGGAATACTTAAAAAGCCGATGGTAAAACCCATGGAATCCGTAAAACTCTGGAAAAGAGAACGCAATTCCCCCAGATCGACAAGCTCCCGGATGGAATACTTACCGTCCACCCAATGCTTCGAAGGGTCCACTTTCATGCTCACCTCATCGGCTGACAAGCTTTGAGGAATAAAAAACAACGCCCGTATTATACAATACAGGGCCTTAAAACCCTAGAGCAGCCTTCAAGGTTATCAAGAGCTCCGGATATGCCGATAAAGTCATGGGCAAGCCATGGAAAAGATCTTCAAAGAGATTAAACAGAACCCCTATCTAAAGAGCCTGCGCGTTTCGTGGAAGGAAGGCATCCCCGCAAGCGTGATGTTGGCTATAACGGACGAATACCTGATCCCGCTCGGACTTTTCCTCGGAGCAAGTCCGTCACAAATCGGGCTCCTCGTCGCAATCCCTCACCTTCTGGGCTCTTTCTCGCAATTCTTGGCTTCAGGGCTTGTCGATAAACTCGGAAGCCGTCTCCGTTTTCTGGTCGGCGCCACCACCTGGCAGGCTGTTTTCCTGATCCCGGTCGCCCTACTTCCGGCACTGGTATTTCCCTCTCGCATCGGAGTCCTTATTTTCTTCGTGGCGATCTTCCGGATCCTGATGAACCTGATCGCCACCGTCTGGAGCGGGCTGGCGAGCGATTATCTACCCCCGGAAGACCGCGGAAAATATTTCGGTTGGCGGTCACGCATCGTGGGTTTCGCCGGCGTGGGCGCGACGGTTTTTGGAGGGATACTCCTGAACGCCTTCCGGGACGTATCCACGGCCACCGGCTTTTGCATCCTGTTCGCCATGATCGTTGCCGCGCGTTTCATGTCCGCCCGACTCATGTCCCAAATGCAGGATGCCCCGCGCCTAAAAAATCCGGGCGATAAATTCACGTTCCTGATGTTCCTCCGCCGCGTCCGGAAAAGCAATTTTGTGAAATTCACGCTCTATGTCACGTGCATCACACTCACCACCATGCTCGCCGCCCCTTACTTCAGCGTTTACATGCTTCAGGACCTGAAATTCAATTACCTGATCTACATGTTCGTCCACATGGGCGCTGTCGTGGCGAGTCTGGTATCGTTCCCAGTCTGGGGCCGGCACGCGGATGTGGTCGGCAACGCCAGGGTCCTAAAAACCACAAGCCTCCTGATCCCACTCATCCCGGTGCTATGGATCTTTTCGCATAACCTGGTTTACCTCTTCCTCATCGAGATTTTCGCGGGGATCGTTTGGGGCGGGTTCAATCTTTGTTCTCTGAATTTCATTTACGATTCGGTCAGTCCAGGAAAGCGCGTCCGGTGTCTCAGCTATTTCAGTTTCCTGACCGGCATCGCGACTTTTATCGGCGCGGGGATCGGCGGGTTCCTGGCGGAAAAACTTCCCCGGCTGAACGGCTCCCGCATCCTGACCCTCTTCCTCATTTCGGGCGTCCTGCGGTTCCTCTCCCACTTTCTCCTGTCGCGTCAGTTCCATGAGGTTCGTCCATCGACACAAAGGGTCTCGAGCGTCGAGCTTTTTTTCAGTGTCGTGGGGATCCGTCCCTTGTTGGAAAAAGGACGGGAGTGGAATCTCCTGCCCTTCGGGAAGAAAACGTCCTGAGAAAAGTATTTTACTGCTGCTTAGCGCGGTATCTGGACCGGAACGTTCCAGATGTCCCTGGCATATTCCTCGATCGTCCGATCGCTTGAAAACTTTCCGGATTTTGCCACATTAAGAATCGCCTTCTCGGTCCACTTGTCCTGATCCTGGTATTCCTCAGAGATCCGCCCCTGCATTGCGCAATAGGCGTCAAAATCCGCACAAACCAGATACGGGTCCGAACCGGTCAGATTATTGACCAGCGGGTCGAAGATGCCCGGCTCCATCGGCGAAAAGAAATTGTTCCGGATCATTTGGAGGATCTCCCCCAGCCGCGGCGATTTCCGGATGAATTCATTCGGATCATAGCCGCGGTTTTTCAGCTCCAGAACTTCCGGAGCCTTGAGTCCGAACATAAAAATGTTCTCCTCACCGACTTCCGCGGCGATCTCGATGTTCGCGCCGTCGTAAGTCCCCACGGTCAACGCGCCGTTCATCATGAATTTCATGCAACCCGTCCCCGAGGCCTCGGTTCCGGCCGTCGAAATCTGTTCGGAAAGATCACTCGCGGGAAAGATCTTCTCCGCCAATGACACGCGGTAATTTTCAAGGAACACGACCTTAAGCTTGTCTTTATTTAGCTTGTCGTGATTGATCACATCCGCGACGTTGTTGATGAACTTGATGATCAACTTGGCCATGAAATAACCGGGAGCCGCCTTGCCGCCAAAAATGAATGTGCGCGGCGTCAAAACCGCGGCAGGGTTCTCCCGCAACTTTAGATACTCGGAAATGGCGTAGAGGATAAAAAGAGTCTGGCGCTTGTACTCATGGATACGCTTCACCTGAACATCAAATATGGAATCCGGATTCACGATGACTCCCGTGCTCTCACGGATCAGCTCCGCCAGGACCTTCTTGTTATCGCGCTTCACCTGCTGCCATTTTTTCTTGAGCAGCCGGTCCTTCTTGATGCCAATCAGCTTATCAAGATCGCTGAGATTCCGCTCCCAACTTTCTCCGATCGCCTCGTCCAGAAGCCTCGCGAGAGGCCGGTTCGCCTTGATAAGCCAGCGACGGTGCGAGATCCCGTTCGTCTTGTTGTTGAACTTCTCCGGAAAAACCTCATAAAAATCCCTGAAGAGATGCTCCTTAAGAAGTTCGGAGTGCAGCTCAGAGACACCGTTGACGGAATGAGAACCGATAATCGCAAGGAACGCCATGCGGATCCGCTTCGGGTTTCCCTCTTCGATCACCGACATCCGGCGGAGCCGATCCGGATCGCCAGGATATTGGGACGAGAGATCTTTCAGAAAACGGCCATTGATTTCATAGACGATCTGCATATGGCGCGGAAGGAGTTTTTCAAACATCGGAACCGCCCAACACTCAAGCGCTTCCGGCATCACCGTATGATTCGTATAGGCAAAGGTCCGAACGGTCAGGTCCCACGCCGTATCCCAGTCGACCTGCTCTTCATCGATCAGAATGCGCATAAACTCGACGATGGCGAGGGCGGGATGGGTATCGTTCAGCTGGATCGTCGCCTTATCGGGAAAACTTTTGAGGACCGCATTGTCTTCCTTGAAACGGCGGATGATGTCGGCGATGGAAGCGGCCGTAAAGAAATATTCCTGTTTGAGGCGGAGCTCGCGTCCCATCGATGTCGCGTCATTCGGATAAAGCACTTTGGAAATGTTCTCCGTGAACATCTTGTCATAAACCGCGCGCTCGTAGTCCCCGTCGTTAAAATACTGGAAATCGAACTCTTCGGAACTCTTCGCCGACCAAAGACGGAGCGTATTCACGACGTCGTTCTGATACCCGGGCACCGGTGTGTCATACGGCATCGCAAGGACATCCTCCGTGTTCACCCACTCCACCGAAAGGCGCCCTTGCTTATCGTGGTACATGTTGGTGTTGCCGTAAAATTTGATCTTTTGGGAGTATTCGGGACGCGCAAACTCCCAGGGGTTTCCATGCTTGAGCCATTCGTCCGGAGATTCCACTTGGTAGCCGTTGACGATCTTCTGGTTGAAGATCCCGTAATCGTAGCGGATCCCGTAGCCATGGGCCGGAATCCCGAGCGTGGCCATGGAATCAAGAAAACACGCGGCCAATCTGCCAAGACCACCGTTCCCGAGGCCCGCGTCGACTTCTTCATTGCGGACCTTTTCGAGATCAAGACCGAATTCTTCGAGAGCCTTCTGGGTCTGGTCCCAAAGACCGAGGTTCAGGACGTAATTACCGAGGAGCCGTCCGATCAGGAATTCCAGGGAAAGGTAGTAAACGCGTTTTTGTTTCTTTTTGTGGTACCCCTGCTGGGTCTGGATCCAGCGCTCGACCAGGCGGTCGCGGAGCGACATGCCAAGCGCCATGAAATTATCGCGGGAAGTTGCCGTGTACTGATCCTTGGCGAGCCCGTATTGCAGGCTGGAGCTAAAAGACAGCTTGAGCCCTTCTTTGGTCATCCCCTTATGCTCAGGTTGCCAGAGTTCTTTGACCTCGGGTTCGGGTTCCTGGATCTTTTTCTTGGCTCGCGACATTTTATCTCCTAATAGAATTTGACTCTCAATGCGTCAGATTTGTACAGCTTAACAAAGAATGGGGATCTCTCCAAGCGTTGAATGCGGCAATTCTAAATAACGAAGTCGAAAAGATGGGCCTGCCACGGCTCAAGGTCAACGTAAAGCCCTTTCGCCGCAAGTTCTTCGCCAGCGCGTTCATACGCTTTCCCCGTAAGCGCGTCGCGGAATTGAATAAAAAATTTCTCGTTCAAAACTTGCGGGAGTTTGACAAAAGCCTGGGCGCGGATCATCGAGTAATTGATCACAACAAGCTTCCACTGATCCCCCTGCTGCCAAAGCCAGGAGATGATTCCCTGGTACGTTTCGTTTTTGTCCCATGCCGGACGGGTCGTAAGAAGCGTCCACGTCCCATCATGGGTCACTGCGGGTTTGATGTATTTCAGCAGACGCTCGTAAAGATCCCGGGTCGCCGCCTCCGCAGGTTCGGCGGGCTCGCGACGCAAATGGACCGGCGTGCGGATCCTCCGCCCCTCAAGCTGTCCATCGTGGAAGAACCGCATCCCGGGAATCGTCGCCGCGATCATGCCAGCCGCCTGGGACTTTTTTCTTCCGAAGTTCACGACCGCACGTTCTTCATCATGGTTCTCGATAAAACGCAAACACCGGTCCGCGTAGATCGGATCCGCCTTCAAATGATCGCGAACAGAAACCGGCGAATCGTAATAAAGCCTGTCATAAAGCCGTTTGTCATAAGTAAAATCAAACCCGAGCTGCATAAGCGCCCAGTCAAGATCCCAGTAAACTTCTCCCATGAAAATAAAATTGGGCGATATCTGCTTCACTCGGGGGATCACCTCGGCCCAAAATTCCGTCTGCGGCTGCGTATCCGAGATATGTTCTCCCCAAACCTCCCGAAAAACTTCGTTGAGCCCGAGCATCGCCATATCGCAACGCACACCGTCGGCAACCTTGGCGATTTTCTGGAGCGTTTCGAGCCAAGCGCGGCGGAGATCGGCAGACCAGAAATTGACCTGGGCCGTATCGATCCACGCCGGAAAATAAGGGTCCCGGCCGTGGGCAAGCTTTTTTCCGTTCGCGGTATTAAAAAACCACTCCGGATGTGCCTTCAGGATTTCCTTCTTACCGGACACGAAACGCCGGGAATGTTCGACGGTCCAGGGATGATCGAACGCAAGATGGTTGGGGACAAAATCAAGAATAAGCCCTATCCCCATACCGTTCAGCTTCATCTTGAGCTGGAAAAGCTCATCGGGGTTGCCGAGATACGGATCCAACTCGTAATTGTGGATCGCGTACGGGGATCCCGCAACATCCTCTTTCTTCCACCCCGGAAGGATCATGTCATAAGCGTGGACAAGATTGGGCTCCTTCTGGGCGTGCGCCCGCGAGCCTGGGCTCCGTTCCCAGACGCCCATCAGCCAAAGATAGTCAAATCCCCTGTCTGCGAAGACACGCCACTCTTCGTCCGGGACCGTGGAAAGCGTCAGCTTGCGTCCGTATTTCTCGGACATCCTGGAAACGAAGAAAAAGGCGTTCAACTCCATTAACTGCGGATGTTTGCGCATAACCGTGCCTCTTCCCCTCTTTGGTTATATGTATCGGTTCCCGGAGGCATTTCCTTAAAAGAGATCCACACCATTTCAAAGACTCGGTCTCCGAACCGGTAAAAGCCGGGTCCTGCGTGGGAAGCCAGCCATAGACATAAAAAAAAAGGCGCGGGACGTTGACCGCCCCGCGCCTCAAAGCGCTTGCAACCGGGATGCTCCTATTTCAGCAGGGAAATTTTGACGTTTTTGCCCATCTTGTTGAAATTAATATTATTTTCACGGGCAAGCCATCCGACCGCCTGGTTGAAAATGTCCGCGTCCGCGCCAATATCTTTCTGGACCTTCGCAAGGGTCTGCTCCCCTTTTTGTTCGAGACATTTGTAGATCTTCCCCGCCGTTTCCCCGATTCCGTAATACTGTTCCTGCATGGAAATTCCCTTTCTTATTTGAGTAGGATTAAAAGACTTCGTGATCCACATCCGGGAAGATATTGTTCTTCCCTTCCAGCTCCCGCAACCAGCTTTCGTCCAGCCGCCCCCCCATCAGATCTTCATAGAGACGCGTAAAATTAAGCAGGTGATCCTTCGTACGCTTCACGGCATACGGAACCATCGTTCCGGTGTGCATAATAAAAGCCCAGTCGCTCGACTGCGCAAGGAACAACTCGCGGGCTGCCTGCTTGAGGGCCCGGCTCGCGATCCCGTTCTGCCCGCGGAACTTTTGAGTCATCTCGGTCATGCGCAGCGACGCCTTATGCAAATGGCGGTAAATCCAGTCGTTCGCGCCCGAAAGCCAGGTCTCACTGAACCCTTTCCAGCCCCAGCTCGAAAAAGACGGCGTCGAAACCTGGTTGACGGGATATTCCTTGAAATAATCTGACGGCGCGATCAGGCGGAACATCTTCTGATCGAACGCGGTTTTTCGCACAAAAAAATTCAGGAAGTCCGGCCCCTCATACCACCAGTGACCGTAAAGTTCGGCATCATACGGCGCGACGATCAGGGGCTTGCGACCCATGAAATCGTGGAGGTATTCGACCTGTTTTTCACGGTTAAACATGAAATTGCCCGCGTGACTCGCCGCCTTGTGCATCGCCCAGGAGCGAACATACGGTTGCTTGTCCTCGGTATTCCCCGTAATGCGATGGTACTTGATCCCGGTGTTAATCCTGAGACCGTCCGGAGAAATATACGGACGAATGTAGTCCCAATCAAGTTCAAAACCGATATCGCGATAGAATTCACGGTAGTCCGGATCACCCGGATAACCTTCGATGGCAGACCAAACTTGTTTGGAAGATTCCACATCCCGGCCGAACGCAGCGACACCGCTCGGACAGAAGATCGGGGCAAACACACCGTACTTCGGCCGGGGCGAAGCATGAAGTATCCCGTGCGTGTCGGTGAGAAAATACCGGATCCCCTGCTCCTTGAGATACTTGTCCACGCCCTGATAGAACCCGCACTCCGGAAGCCAGATACCGATAGGCCTGCGGCCGAGAACCTTTTCATAAAGATCCGTAGCGGTCTTGATCTGCCCGCGAACGGTCCCTTCATTGCGGCTGATGAGCGGCAAGAATCCGTGGGTCGCCGCGCAAGTGATGATCTCGAGATGCCCGTGGTCCTGGAATTTCCGGAACGCCTGGGTCAGATCCTTGTGATAACGGTCAAGGAAGGTCTCTTTCGCCCGCGTAAACTCCCAGTAATAATGCAGGGCGGTTTCGTGATACTGCGGCTGAAAACGCGTCCGCTCGATCTCTTTATTGGCAAGCTCGATCAGCTTGTTGAGATGGGCAAGATAGCGGTCCTGCAAAAGCTCGTCACGAAGCATCGACATAAGCGACGGCGTAAGAGACATCGTAAGGCGCCAGGGAACCCCGTCCCGTTCCAGACCTTCAAACATATGGATAAGCGGGATATAGGTCTCGGTAATGGCTTCATAGAGCCAGGTCTCTTCGAGGAAAAATTCGTGTTCAGGATGGCGGACGAACGGAAGATGTGCGTGAAGAACTATGGAAAGAAATCCCTTTTCCATCGCTAGCTTTTCTTTCCTGCCTTAAAAACAGGAGCGGGCCTTTCGGTGTTCCGGCTGACGATCGGGGTAATGACCCTCTCCTCGATGCCGTCCGCGGATTCGGCGTGACAATCAAAAACAAATTTTCCGTCAGGAAGCGCGTAACGGAACGTAAATGTCCCGTCCGGACGAAGCTGAACCGGCCGTCCCTGCATCGTCACCTTGGCATCCGGTTCAGTACCACCGTAAATGATCAATTCACACTCAAGCCAGAAATGAAACCCGCGCTGCTTGATCCTCACGGGACTGGCCATGCTCGATATGGCCCCGGCACCGGAACCCGAGGTAATGGCGCCTCTAAGGCGTTCCTCCATCATTTTACGAAGCTCGGCGGAACTCTTGCCAACCTGAAAACCGCCCGAAAGCGCGTACATTTTTTCAAAATCGACCGACATCCACTGGTCGTCGATCACCTCGGACATCCCCGACCGCGGTGTAGTCACTTCATTCGAACGTGCGAGGCAAATGAAACGGCCATCCTTGTGAAGCAGTCCGAGCTCGACAACATAGCTGTGATTGGGTTGGACGTTTAGGTACCAGGCCTTGACCATGTTCTGGAGAACGATATCGAAAAAAGGCGCCGCTTTTTTCGAGTCCGTAATGTCATAAACGCGCAACACGGAAACAACCGAATCCCAACTCCCGCCAAGTTTAGCGAGATTCTTCATCTGATGATCGTGCTGGATCTCCCAATAAGAGTAAACCCAGTAAGGATCGCGGACGAGCAAATAAATCTGGTTATCACCGTAATTGTCGGGCAACTCACGAGGCATTTCCACGGAACGAGTTTCGGCTTTGGGGCACACCGACTCTTCAGGAAGCGGAGGAATTTCAAGCCTCTCGGCCATCGGGGCATTAGGTTGGACCTGCGGGACTGCCTTGGGGTAACGGCTGGCAACTTTGCGTGCGCCGTTCGTACGTCTCGGCTGAGACGCAGCCGCCTTTTTAGCGGGCGCTTCTTTTTTACTTTTGGTCGTTTTCTTTTTCCGTGAAAACAATCCCATTTCCCAATCTCTCCGTTTTAGAACAACCTCTTCCAAAAATAACGACAACACTTCGTAATGCTAGCATGTGCGAGAATAAACTAAATAAAGACAACGATAAAATCGAATCCAGCAGTTTTCAGAAGAAACGAATATAACGGAAAGTGATGTCAATATACCAAAACATCTATGCCAAGGCAACCAGAGATTTTCAAAAAAAAGGTCCCCCTCGGTCTCCGCGGCGTTTTCCCTATAGCAAACCGAACCTTAAGATATTTTAAACTTCTCAAAGATCAAAAAAAGAGCCACAAGGATCAATAACGCCGCCGAAAGCTTGGAAGTAACGCCGGAATTTCTCTCGCCCCAACGGCTCAATCTTTTAAGAAAAATAAACGCCAGCGGGCCAAACCACATCCCCGCCCCGATCGGATATCCAGCGAGAAAAAACTCCTTGGCCCACGGCTGCCTCATCTCCGGGAAATGGGCCATAAAGAAGCTCACCACGCCCATCCAAAGCAGAAAAACGGCCGGATTCGTCATCACGACAAGAAACCCCACAAGAAAATTTTTGGTCGGGTTCCTCTTCTCGACTTCCTCGATCTCCGGACGTGATTTCCCGTGCGCCAGCAACGTCCGCGCCGCCAGCGAAAAAAGAACGACGATCCCGACCCAGCGAATGATCCTCCACCAGTCCGGATGCATCAAAAGGGGCGCCGCCCCGGCAAGACCGACATAGAGAAAAATCATGTCGGCTGCCACCGAACCGAACCCGACAAGAAATGCCGCCATCCGGCCACGTCTCAACCCGCGATTGATCGCGATGAGATTGATCTGCCACCCCAGGCTTGATCCTAAAAATCCGGCAAGGATCCCGAACAGCATTTCAAGATTCCTCTTTCTCGCCGTTCGCCGCGGACGAGCCTTGATCGCTGAGCACCATGCAATAAAACGGCGACAGGATCAGGAACGCCAGAAAAACGATCGCAATGGCGCTTTCAATGTTCAGATAAACGTAAGTCAGGATCAAAAGCGTAAGCTGCACGACAAAAAGCGTCCGCCAACTGCGAAATTTGATCGCCGAAATCTTGGGATACGGAATATCGCTGCTCATCAGGAAAGCCAGTGCCGTCATCAATACCAGGCAATAGGAAGTGTGTGATTCCCAGTGATTCTTATGGAATGCCACCAGGGTCATGAGAAGCGTCAAAGCCGCGGCAGGCGTGGGCAATCCTTCGAACGCTCCCCCGGCTGTCGTGGGGTTCACATTAAACCGGGCCAGACGGAAGATCCCGGAGCAGAGGTAAAGAAGAATCACAAGGAGCATCACCATGGAAAGCTTCGGGGTGAACAGCATCGCCACAAAAACGCAAGGCGCCAGCACAAAGGAGACCGCGTCCGAAAGCGAATCAAGCTCCCGTCCGAAGATCGTTTCATTCCCAAAGATACGCGCCACGTGACCGTCAAAAGAATCAAGAACGAGCGCCAGAAGCACGAGCCACGCAGCAAACTCATACTTTCCGTTGATGCTCATGAGGATCGAGAAGAATCCCGAGATCAAATTGAGCATCGTGATCATGTTCGGGAAAGCAGCTGTCGCAAAATAAAAACGGCTTTTCGTGTTCTTGGGCTTAATGTCCATTAGTCCACTGTCCCAGAACGGTCATCCCCGCCGCAACATGCTGCCCGACGGAAACGCCCGGTTGAAACGACCTTTGGGGAATGAAAAACTCGACGCCGGAACCGTAGCAGATCATTCCGACCTTCTCGCCTCGTCCGACCACCTGGCCAATTTTGACATCGGAGTAAATGCGCCGTGCGATTGCCCCGGTCATCTGGCGGATCAGCACACGGCGTTCATGGTTCTCGATCCCGATCCAATTTGATTCGTTGTACTCGAATGCAAGTTTCCGGAGAGCGTTGAAAAACTTCCCCTTCACATAGTATTGGTACTTCACAACGCCCGCAAGCGGCGAACGGGTCACGTGCACGTCAAAAACCGAAAGAAAAATGCGAATACGGATCGCTTTTTCGTGTAGAAATTTATCCTCAAAAACCTCGTCGATCCCTATGACCTTCCCATCAGCCGGGGCGAAGAGACCCTCCCCCTCCGATGTTCGAACGGGATCGCGAAAAAAGAGAAAATGCGCGACCAGCAGGACTCCAAATACGGGAACAAGGATTCTGAGGTTGAAGAAAAGGGCCCCAAGGATCAGTACCCCGAGAAGTATCGCTCCGGGCCAGACTCGTTCGTCGAAAGGTATTAGTCGCATGATTTAGGGGTTCAAAACCAGTTCTTTGTCCGGCATCGAATCGGGATCCTCTTTGGCCGCATCGACCGGAAACGGCGGCTCCGCGGGATTCATGTCTTCTGGATCCCCCTGCGTCTCGGTCACGTACTTCCGGAAAGCGCGGTGCGTCGCAATCCACCGGAAAAATTCCAGCCATTTTCCCACCGAAAAAGGCCCGCCGGTCGCCACGCGCAAAAATGTTTTAAGAAAAAAATCACGGCGTTTTTTATCAAAGGTAAAAACGTAATATAGGATAACCTTCGTCAAAACCCCTAGAAACTTGAAATCCAAATTGGCCCGTTTGTGTTCTTTATTACGGTTCTGGAAACGATTGAGCGCTGTCACAAGCCGGTCTGCGTAGCTGTCGTACCGGTAAAGGCAACGGCTCAGCCAGTTGTACCCCCGGCGGATCTCCTCCACCGTCATGTGCTTCGGTACAAAATTGCAGTCGGACGCACCATGCCCGTTCATCTCGGTCCATTCACTGTCCAGCAAACGGCCTTCGGCCTCAAGACGCTTCGCAAGCGGTGTCTTCGGAAGCGCCATCAGCGTCCCGCAGGTGGTAAAAGGAATCCCGAGCTCCTCGAGAAAATCGTACTGCTCCTTGAAGATCTGCTTGTCGTCGGAATCAAATCCCACGATCATTCCGGCCACGACGGAAATGTGGTAAGACTGGATACGTTTGATGTCTTCGAGAACGTTCTCACGGGTGTTCTGGGACTTTCCCGACTCCAGAAGACTTGTCTTGCGAGGCGATTCGATCCCGACGAATACGGAATAAAAATTCGCGGCCTGGAGTAACTCGAGAATATCCGGATGATGCGCCACGTTGATCGTCAGCTCGCAAGAGAACTCGATCGGATAACCGTTCTTCTTCGAATACTCCGCCAATCCTTTCAACATCTCGCGGGCAAACGGCAAGTTCCCGATAAAATTGGCATCCCCAAAAACAATATAGTGCGCTCCCTGTTTCACGCAATGGTCGACTTCGTCAATGACCTGCTGGACCGTCTTGGTGCGCGGCACGCGGCCGTCCATGATAATGATATCGCAGAATTCGCAGTTGAACGGACAACCGCGGCTCGTCTGAAGGGAAAACATATTGTAGCGATCGCCATGGATCAGGTCGTAACGCGGAACGGGACTTTTGCGGATATCGACCTTTTCTTTTCGCGCCGTATAACATTCGCGGGCTTTCCCAGCTTCAAAGTCGTTCAGGAACTCCGGCCAGATCTCTTCGGCCTCACCGACGATCCGGTGATCACCTTTCCCTTCAAAAGCTTCCGGGAAAAGACTGTTGTAGGGACCGCCGAACGCGATTTTTTTACCGCGTTTTTGGAATTCCGCGGCGATCTCGAGCGCACGGCGGTACTGCACATTAAAAACCCCGATCGCGATCAAGTCGGCGTCCGTCTCAAAATTGATCGCTTCCACGTTCTCATCGGCGATCTCGACTTCCCACGATACCGGGGTCAGGGCCGCCACGGTAGCCAGCCCCAGCGGCGTCGTGGAAAAACGCGTCCCAGTGAACGGTTGGAGACCTTCGAAGGACCAGATCGTCGGTTCAAATTTTGGGTGGATCAGATAAACCTTCACGAGGATCGTCGCTTTCTTTTACCGGACCTGTCTTCAGGTCAGGAACGTGTCAGATTTGACAAGAGAACGGAGGAAGCGCAGAAAAAGGAACGCTTCCTCAAGCCAGGTCCGTACGAGCCGGAAGTAATCAACTTTAAAGATCTTGCCCTGTTTAAAGTAAGTGCGCGCCTGTTGCCAAAACCGCCGCATCGGCACCCGGGTGAACGTCAATTTATCATAAAAAAGATTTCCCTTAAGAAACCAGAGCTGGATCCGAGACGGCACGCGGATCTTTTCAGTCCCTTTTCTAGAAAGGGCCTCGGCGGCTTTTTTATAAAGCTCCTGAAGCTCGGAGATACGCAGGTCACGCCATTCTTTTACGCTCTGAGTGATCCGGGCCAATTCGGCGATAACCTTTTCCTCGAGAGGACGGCGTTTCCGCGTTGCCAGCCAGACTTCCTCAAGCTCAAGAGACAACCGAAACCACCCGACCACTTCATCCCGGACCTCAACAACCCTGCGTCTAAAATGTTTCCACCGCCCGTCCACGGGGTACCCGGTCCGGCGGTCAAGGCGCGGCTTGAAACGGACGAATCCGTGAAGCATCGGGTGTCCCCCTTCCACCTGAATCGAGTTCTTGTACCAGACAAAGTTAAAGAAAATGCCCCAGTAGTTGTCAGGTCTCGCGAACCGCATGATCGTTTTCATGTTCTCGATATTATAAAAACTTTTCCACGCCTCCTCGTAAGCCCGCTGCCACTCGCCCGGTTTCATCCGGGGATGACGGTGCGTTTCGTGGAAGGTGTCGTAATTGTTCAGATCCGCATCCAGAAGCACGCGTTTTTCACGAACGTTTTTGTAGTCAACGGAACCGGGCAACGGCGTCATCATAAAAAAAGACGCCTGTCCGGCATGGAGCGTCATGAGCTGTTCGACATCTTTTTTGACCGAGGCGACCGTATCGAGCGGAAAACCGATGATATAAGCCAGGTGGCAAATGATCCCCGCTTTTTGAAAAGAATCCACGAGGTGTTTGAAATTCTCGATCTCGTTCTGGGTCTTCTTCGCGGCCTTGAGGTTCTCCTGATTCAAACTCTCCATCCCGATAAAAACCTGCGCGCATCCCGCACGGGCCGCCTTATCGACGAAATTGGGAACAAGATGCGACTGGGTGTCGAGCTGCATCATGAAAAGAATGGGCATCTTTTCCTTTTCACGCATCTCGATCAGCCCGTCAAAGATCGCCTCCCAGTTCTTGTTGCGGCAAAAATTGTCGTCAGTGAAAAAATAATGCGTGATACCGGCACGGCGGTAATCCCTGCGGATCTTCGCAAGGATCTGGTCCGCCGCGCGAAACCTCATGCGCCGGCCCTGCACATTGATCACGGTACAAAAACTGCAACCGAACGGACAGCCCCGGCCGCAATCAAGCGTGCCGAAATGCTGAAGCGAGTAATGCTTCCTGAGTTTGGGATGACTCCGCGGGAACGGTGAGCACGAGATATCGGGTAAATCATTTAAAAAATTATAGACCGGCTGCAACGAATCCTGAAGCGTGTCCCGCAACAGGTTCTCCCAATGCCCGCCTTCGGCCTCCCCGGCAACAATCGTCACACCTGCGTTTTTCAATGTTACAAGCTCCGGGGTAAGATCCGGAAGCGTCGATAGCACACCGCTCACATGAAACCCGCCGATCAAAACATCAATCCCCGCCTTGCGGAACTTCAAGGCCAGGTCGGACGCCCGAACGAACTGGTTCGTCTGGACGCCGGCCAGAACCACGAGCACTTTTGTTTTTTTACAACGGCTCTTACGGAAAATCTCCCGGTAAGGGACACTCTGAACTGAATCGTCGATCAGCTCGATATTCCACTTCAGCTGACTGCCCAGGACCCCCCGCTCCCGGACATCCTCGGTAAGCCCGTAGAGGCAGGCAAGCGTATTGCTGGGAAGGACCCCCTTCCAATAGCGAATGATATAGCCCTCGTCATCGTATTTGGAGGGCTTGATTATGTAGATCTGGAATCGCTCGTACCCCGAGATCGCGGCATGGGCAGACTTCGCCGCCTCAGAGTCAGCGGAAGCTTCGGACCAGGGACACCGGCCCTCTTGGACGGGATTTTCTCTAATGGTCATAGTTTTTCATTATACTTTAGTTCGGCGAAGACTGCTAGGAATGCTTTTAAGCCGGGAAGATTTTAAGACAAGCCTTCGAAACCTGTCGAATAAAATAATTACGAAAGCGACCATTTTTAACAAAAAAACTTTTTTGCCTATCAGGAATCTCGAATCCCGCGCCATTCAGACCTCAAGAAAGCGGAGACGCTCAATGCCAACTTTTGGATTTTGGGGGTTTTACATGATTTGAATTTGTAAATATAACCCCTCTATTTACCGATACTCTAACGTCGGTCCAAGCATGAACGCGGAGAACAAACGCTCAAACTCCAAAGGATCCATGACAGCAAAAGAAAACAACCGCACCTCAGAAATAGCCGACCTTGCAGAATCCCAGCTGCAGGTCCTGAAGAAAAATCTTTCCTTCATGAAAACGCCGGACCGCATCGACGTGCCGGATGCCAGGCTCAATTGTTGCGCCGTTCTCTCCGGGATGATCGCCCACCTGGATGATCTGGCATCCGTTTGCGACGACCGTCCTGAATCAGCCGCTTTTTCCGTACTGGATCTCGAAATGCAGCTTGAAAATATCAAGACGGAAGCAAACAAGCTGGCCACGGAAATCATGTCGATCTGGCCGCCCCCCCTAGAATCATGGTCCCAGCGAGTCGCTCTCATGGAACAATGTTTTTTAAAAATATGGGAGATCTTGAAAATCGATCCAACAACTCTTCCCACACGAAACAAACCCACTCCTTCCGTAGCTCAGGAACCCGTATCGCCCAGCCCGGAGGAACTCTCACAAACCGAAAACGAAAAAAACGTGCCGACCCCGAAGGAATTCACGGAGAAAATCCCGGGGGCCACGGATCAAGCGAAGGCGCCGGAAAAGGTAGAACCTCAGGTCGAGGGTTCTGAAGCACCCTCTCCCGCCCTCCCTCAGGAACCCGTACCGCCAATTTCCAAACCGGAAGGATCACCTGCAACCGGGAACGAAACGGCGCAGGAATTTTTTAAAAAGGACGAGAAGAAACCTGAGACACCGATTCCGGCACTTTCCGATTCACCGAACGTTGAAAAGATCGTACCGCCCCAAAATTCCGGCTCTCAAGCCTCAACAGAGGTCGCGAGATCAAGCCCCCCAACCGTTCCGTGGAAAAACACTGATCCACAACCGAAGCCCCCCAAGGTCGAGCCGGAGAAAGAAAAACCGTCAAAACCCGCTAACCGGCCTGGTAAAACGGCCCAACCTTTCCAGACTGGGCGACCCAAGCCTTCGACCACCCCCAAACAACAGCGCCAAAATCTTTCCTTCCTCATTCATCAAGCGGCCGAAAAGCATAAGGAGCTGACCCAAAAAAGCGCTCCGCAATCCGTACCCGGCCCTGAAAAGCAACCTTCACAACCGGAGCACGAAAAAAAAACGGAGCCCCCTCAAGAACCAAAGTTCCTCCCAGTTGATGAAGACTCTCATCGCGATTCCGCGATCGAGATACTCCAGGCTTTTGAGATCGAGATCGTAAAGAAAATGGAAAAAGTCGAGCGCCTTTTGAATGAACCGAAGGAAAATAACTCTTCAGACATCGTCGGCCTCTTCGCATCTCTTAAAAAACAGATCGCTGCCATGCTCGAGCATGAACAGGATCTTCAAACAGTGCTCCCGGACGGATTCCGTCCCCAAGCCAGCTCCTTAAACGACAGATTATCCAAAATCGAAGAAGCCTGGCGTTCGGTCAAAAAAGCCGCGCTCCCCCAGGAGACAGCGCCTTCGGAAAAACCCGACCCCCTGATACCGCCGGAACCATTGGCGCCGTCCGCAAAAGTTCCCGATCCAATTCCCCCAAGACCCGTCAAACCTGAAAAAAAGAAAGAAAACCTATGGGGGGGGATCGCACCGCAGGTTCCAAAAGAACCGGCAGCCTCTCCACGCCCCGTAAGTCCCAAACGCGAACGGTCTGTCTTTTGGGAAATGCTCTTCCGCGGCTTAAAATTCTTTATCTTCTTTGTTCTTATCGCCCTGCTCCTGGTCTTGGGAGTCTCGTCACTCATGGCTTATCTCCGGGGAATCGCGGGCGAAAACCTCGCCCGGAAACCGATAACTGCCGCTCAACCGAAAGAAACGCCCCCCGTCGCCTTTGAACCTTTCCTGCGAGTTCATCCGAAAAGCCTCGAAAAACGGTCCCTGACGCTCATGATCACTTATTTCTATAAAAATCCCGACCCGGCCGTCCGAAAATCCATCGTTTCGATGTTAAAAAAATGGCCGTGGAAAGGGGTTCCCGAAGTTCTTTTGGAGATTGCGGCAAATGATCCTGACGGCTTGACCTCACAAGAGGCGATCACTTCATTTCAGAAAATAACGGGATATACCGTCCCCGGCAAGGCACTTCCGGAAGACGCGAAAAAGTGGTGGCAAGAACATAAATCCGAAATAGACCCGCGCCTCGAAGACGCCGAATAAGCCCATCCGGTTTTTGTGTAAAAAAAACGGGCAGACCCGGAAAACCGGGCCTGCCCATTTCTTCTGACCTCTTCCCTTTCGGGAAAACTTACGCGGAGGTCGAGATCGCGCGTAATTCCGCAACGAACCGCTGGAGCATGGCCGTGAGACCCGCCCGCTCCGCGATCTTCGCCACCCATCCCTGCGTCGCAATAAAGATCCCCTGCTCCCCGATCTGCTTCTTCAGGAGCGCTACATCATTCGACGAAGCCGTCACGATCGCGCGGATCCTTGTTCCCGCCTTCATCATTCCGAGACGAACGCGACGCGTGATCTCCGCACGCAGCAACTGCAAGGGTTCTTCCGGACCGCTCGCGATCAGGATCGGCGATACTCCGGCCGGCAACTGCGCATTAAAATCCTCGACCATGCGTTTTTCCTCACGGGTCCGCGTCATCGCCACAACCGGGTTCCCCCCGGCAAGCGCCGGCACGAGAGGAAGCGCCGCGAATTCTTCATCAAAAAGGAAGGCCCCGTCCAGCACCAACGCTTCCTGGGCCGAACCGGTAAGCATCCCGCGAACCTCTCCGATATTGGAGGGAATAAGCGCCTTCCCGCCAATCACCTTGGCAAAATTCACGGAAACGGCCGGCGCAGCAACCGCCGTCGCCTGCGTGTCCGCGATCCGCTTCTCGGCACGCATCGTGTCGCCGAGCTTGACCAAGCTCTTCTTGAGATGCTCGGTACTCAACGGTGCGTAATCGGGTTGCGTCATCTTCGCCTTCTCGATCGCGGCCAATAATTTCTCACCGGTTTCAAGCAAGGCCTGACGCTGCGCTTCGGTATTGGCTTCCGCTTTATTGACCAAATACGCCGACGTATTCGATTTGCGGATAAGGAACCATGTCCCGTTCGTCAGCTTCAGACGGACACCGTCGACCAAAAGCAACGGCTCTTCCGCACTCTGCCGTTTCGGCGGGTTGTCACGCGCCGCCACGACCTTCGCCATCAATTCCCCGGCCGTCATCGGGATCAACTCCGGATTCGCCTCAGCGAACGCCCGGACGATCTCCTCGCCCAAAAGCTGCTTCTTCGTCACGTCGGAAGGAGCGTTATTCAGACGGATATCCGGCTCGCCCACGGGCAGGACCGGCAGAAGCGGGATCCCGGCATCGATCTGCTGAATCGTTTGACGCCCGCGGTCGGCAATGGCAAGCATCTGCATCACGCTGACCACGCCGTCATCCACGACGAGTTTCTTTTTCAGGAACTGGTCCGGCTCAAGCACATTAAAAAAGAAATGCCCGGACGCTTCCGCAGAAACATATCCCAGCATCAGTTTCTCCACGGCCTGACGCTCCGCGGCGTCCAACTGATCGCCTTTCTCCGCCAAAACGGCCTGAATGTCCGTCAATTCTTCTTTGACAAAAGAGCGGTGGTTCGGATAACCTGCCGCGATAAATTCTCCGGCCACGCGAACGCCGGTCTCCTGACGCAGCTTCTCGATCACGCTAACGATCACCGCGGACGCCCGGACATCGAGCGCCATCTTGACCGTGTGGCCGAGCTTGTTGAGCGCACGGATCCCCGCAACGTTCTGTTTCAGGAAGGCTTCGTAATAAGCGATCAACATGCGATCCGGCGCAAAGATCACGCCGTCCTCGTTCGCAAAACCCGCGCGGTCGCCGTCGCCGTCAAAAACCACCCCGGCATACGGACGGTATCCCGCTTGGGCCTTGAAACGCGGATCCTCCTGGATCCTGCGCTGCAGCTTCTGGATGTTCTCGTACGCCACATCCACGCTCGGATCCCACCTTCCGTGCTTCATATCGGGAGCGGGCTCCGCGTTCAGAATGACCATCACGGGACGGTCCGTCGCGAAAACCGCGTCCGGAAGATCCGCCTCCGCGGCGTCCAGATAGATCGTGTTCTCGTACCCCTTCGCACGCGCCAGCGGCGTAAAGACCGTCGACGCCACGCCTCCGCGATAATCCACGATGATCGGGAGCGGATTCTTAAGCTGCGGCGTTGCCTTGATAAGCCCCTCAACGTGATTCGGGATCATACCGGTATCCTTGGTCACTTCACGGGGAGAGATCGTCTTCGACCAACCTTGACGATTGACCGTATCCTCAAAAAGTTTCATGAGCGCGGGCCCATACAGCGGCTCACCCTGGAGCGTGATCTTCGCGCCGTTCCCTGCCGGAGGATTATGACTGCCGGTCTCCTGGATCCCGAGATCGAAATTTCCCTCTAACGACATCCGGGAAGTAAGACCCGTCGTGATCACGGTCCCGTCCGCCTGCGTTACGACCTGGATCCCTTCGTCCGCAAGCCCCTGGATCGTCGCCATACGCAAGGCGTCTGACGCCGGCCGATGATCTGCCGTGACCAGCGCTCGGAGCGATTCCTGGTCAAGGCGTTTCAGGTAACCGGTCCCGCCGAGGGTCCGACCGATATCATAAAACGCCGCGACGGCCGCCTGGGCTTCCGCCAGGGAATCATTGATCCGGAGATCGTAACCAAACCCTTTGCCGAAGATGTAGGCGTTCTTCTGAAGCCACGCGATCCCCGACGCAATGCTCGCTTCCGTACGCAACACTTCCGCGGAAACGGGTTCGACGTATTCCACCGTCCTTATTTCACGACGGGCAGCAACGGAACGGACAAATATCTTGAGCGTCACCGGAGCGTTCCGGGTTTGACGTTTCACATACAACTCGAGGTGCACATCGGCGTCAGCCAACCCCGACTCCGCAGCAGCCTTGAGGACCGCCGCACGGATCGGCTCAGTAATTTCACTAGCCGCCATGCTGAGGCGCACAAGCCCTTGCTCGTTGTACGACGGAAACCAGAGGTTATCAAAGAACCGGGGTTCTGACGTGATCTTCCCGGCCTGAACGCTGTAGACAATGTCCGCGATCCCCTTCGGATCATTATTGGTCTTGTCCCGGAGCGTCACGTTCGGAACCGCCGCCACACCGGGTCTGATCGTAAAATTCAACCGTCCTCCATCGTTTGAAACGGTCAGATCCCAGTAGCCTTCTTTTCCAGACATCTCCTCGAAAAATAGGTCTCCATCTTCAAAAGATTCGACATATTGGCTACGCGTAGAACCCCTCGGAAGGAACTCCTCAAGATGAACCGGGAGATCGGCCCCCAAGACCAATCCTCTCCCTTCAGGCCAATTAGGAAAATAATCTTTCCCATTTTCAACACGAGTCAGGCGCGATTTAAGTGATTCCCAAAACGCCATCACCTCGGCAGACGTAGCACCCTCCAAAGTTTCTTTTCCCCCGAAGTTCGGGTCCCTCTTCTCAGCACGAGCGGAGCCCTGAACGTTGAACGCCGAGTTTTCATTCTGGACGAACAACGAAAGTCCGGGATGCACCTGGATCGACAGGATCACGCGCGACACTTTACCGACATCGACATCGCTGAAAACCTGCTTCACAATAATACGCGCCGGACCATACTGCAGGGCCTCCCCCGCCGCGTAGTCATACGCCATTGCGCCCCATGTCAACCGGACCTTGCCGCCCTTAATCTCTCCGACCGTGATACGGTTCCCATTGATTACAAATTCGCGTCCGGTTTCTGCCAAAATATCGTAATACTGTTCATTCCTGACCCGATAAGGATCCGACGCATGCTCTTCGGAGATCAGCGCCCCCGTTTGAGGGCGGACCCTCGGAAGATAAGCAAATTTCGGATAATCCTCATTCGACACGGTCAACGTCCCCGTCGTCTGGTCATAAATGCCTATCACCGGTTTTTCTTTTTGAACGCTTGCCGCCGGCCAATTCTTGTATTCCATCGGCTTGCCGGTATCGACTTTCATGAACCCGCGAAGAAGGCCGCCCGTGGTCCGGGTCTTGATCACGTTTTCATAACCGACCTCGCCGTTCGCTCCCAGAGGTTTGTTGACGAACATCGGGAAGCCGCGGCTCTTCATATAGGCATCGAACTGTTCCGCGATCTCTGAATTTTTGAACGCAAGAACGATGTTCGTGCCGGGGCCACCCGCGCCGACGAGGAATGCGCCGACCGGAAGATCCTTATCCGTCGTTTTCCAGCTCTTCCCGTCCTTGCGAGGCTGGATCTTGTTACAGAAATCCACAATATAATCGTTCAGGAACGCTTCACTCGTCAGCGAATAAAGACTGTGGCTCGCGACCTGGTCCACCTGCGCCTGCGTCATCGTGCGGACCTTCTCCGCGATCGTCTGGCCTTCGGCAAGTTTCCCGGCGCCGGATTCCTCGATGAAACGCGCGATATAGGCTTTCAGGATCGGCGAATCCTCGCCGCTCTTGCCTTCCGCGAGCGCTACGAACTTGTCGAGCATGCCGCGTTCGGCCGGAAACATCGCCGCTTTTTTCGCTTCATCCATCCGCATATAACCGAGCGTGACCCGTAAATAAAGACGGTCCAACTGGTTCCGCACCACACGGTGACGGTTCAACGCCCGGATCGTGAGATCCAGCAGGCCATTCCGCAGACCGAACAGAGACTGGTTCGCGAGTCCGGTCTTTTCAAGATGCAGCAAAAGACCTTCCGCGTGATCCAAAAGCCATGTCCAGACCGTGTTGATCAAACCCGCCGTGCGCGTGTCCGCGGGCCCGTAGACAGGGTCCCCGTCGGCATCAAGCACAGGACTTCCGTCCTGATGGGTCTTCGCGACAAATTCCAGACCGGGCTGGACCATACGCAGCGCGCCAAGCACCGTTCCGTTCAGATACTCGTCCTCACTCATGCCCGTCGCGGGATCATGAAGCGAAGTGTTGAGGGTCGTTCCGCCGCCAAACACAAAACGCCCGAAGCGATCGCGAACGAATTCCATCCAGCTGAACTGCACCGGCTTTCCGCTGAGCGTCGACCCGGTCTCCTGACCGCCCGTGAGCCCGCCGTAGCGTTCGTTCTCAAGAAAGATCAATTCGGCCTGTTTGTCGGCCCGGGTCAAAGGAATACCGGACAGCATCGATGCCGCGTCCAGGAACATTGCAAGCGACGCGCCGGAACGGCCGAAACCGCCGACCTCGGAGATCGGGTCCACCGTTTCGAAACGCCCCTTCACGCCCCACACCCCGAGCATGTTCATCATGTCGGCGAAGGCGTACTTCATGGAGATCTGGCCGTTCTTGTTAAAAATGCTCTTGCCTGTTTCGGCATCCACAAGATTGCCGTTAGCGTCTTTGCGCACTACCACGCGCATTTCCTGCTCGACGATCTTCCCGAGCTTCTGACTGAACTTACGGCTCACCATCACATACTCGTTAATATCCGCACTCGCGGCCTTCGAAAGTTTCAGGTTCACCTTGAATTGGCTCGAGATCACCGTGGTTGAGGTAATGTCATCCAGCCACATCACGCCGAGTTTGTTGAGATATTTCTGCAAGCCGCGAAGATCGATCGAAGAACCGCCGGCATCGGCAAAACGCTGGTACGCCGTGATCTCGGGATTTCCTTCCAGGGTCGCATCGATCTCGGCTTGGGATTTACGTCCGGAAAGGTCCGCCATCGGAACGCCGGGGACAAGACCCGAGATCTGTCCCGTCGCGGCCCAAAGTTCGACCTCAACCTCATTTTGCGGCTTGGTCCAGATCTTGAAATTGGGGTTCGCTTCATTCTCATCGATCTTCGCGATCATGACTTTGTAGAGATCCGCCAGAAACGAATGAGCCTTCCCCGCGTTCTGCGTCCGAAAGGTATTGATCATGGCGCGGGTGTCTTCCGCGAGATTGAAAAACTCTTTCGACTCTTCTTCATCACCAAAACTCGTCCAGCGGTTCAGGTCCTTGAGATTCGCCGTGATATCTTTGGCGCTCACGCGCTTTTCGTGGCGTTCGACAAGCCTGGCGCCAATCGCGGCGGGCGACCCCATCAGTGCGTCGCGGAGTTCGGCTCGGACCCCCGAAGCGTTCCCGGCAGAAAGCGGCCGCGCGGCATATGCCGGCGTGGGGATCATAAGACCGATCGAAACGATCAGCGCTGTGATTTTCGTGAAGAGTGTGTTGAGTTTCATTGTTTGAAAATCTCCTTTGGGTTTTAATTTAAACTTGTTTGGGATCTAAACCGGTGATCTTGGCGCTTTGGGACTTCAGTTCCGGACCGGCGGATTCCGACCTGCCCGTCCATTTATATTTCAAAACATTCAGGTATTGATCGTGAGCCGTCTGATCATTTTCCGGATTGAAACGCGGAGAGACAAGGGTCACGCCGTAGCCCCGTTCCTTGAGAGCCTTGAAGATCGCGCGACTGTGAAACCCTCCCATCACGAAAACGGCGCGCCGCAACCCGGCCCCTTCGATCAGCACGACGGCGTTCTTGACCATGGCGGCCTCGCGGGCGATCGCCGTTTCATAAAAAGTCCTGGCTTCGGGAATGTATTTGGCGAACACCGCGCCATCAAAAGAAACGTAAGGAATACTGTTCTTCGCGCATTGCGTTTTCAGAAAACTGTCCCACGCCACAAGATCGAACTCAAAATCATGGGAGGAGGCGCGTTGAAACTCGTTCAAACCCAGGGTCAGATTGAAAAGTTTTTTGAGGAAACGGATCCCCTGAAGGACGCCGAGAAATTCTTGTTGTTTCTGCGAAGGATTCAGAGACAACAGCACCTCACGGCCGGCTTTTTCGATCTCGTCTTGAAGCACGGAAGAATCCATGCCGACGGTCTTCTGAAGCAGGTCCCGGTAACTCCGAAGGTTCTGAAGTGAAAGTTCTTTGCGGGCCTCCGGGAAAGAAGCGGTCTTTGCCAAAAGGGCCTCCAGAAAACAAACGCCTTGCTCCGCCGTTTTCTCGCCGCCCAACGCGAGGATCGCCTCAAGCTCCGGCTTCGTCAAACGATTGGAAAGGAATCGGACCGCCGATTCTTTTTCAAACGCGACTTTGTCCGGATCATAAAAACCGTTCCCCCCGGAGAGAGTCGCAAGCTGCACAAGATGCGGATAACGCACGCCCTCGTCGGGCAACGCTTTGCTAAGGAAAAGGGCATAATCCAAAAGAGTGATCTTCTGGTCGTCCAAGGCCTGCCGCTTATCAAGGACCTCGTTCATGGCGGGGGTCAACAACCCGGTGCGCAGCGCCTTCGTTTCGGTCTCAAGGGTTCCGACTGCGGCAAGAAGACCGGGCTGCGCTTCGGAAATGGACAGAAAAACTTTCATGTTGGCTTCGTAAAGCTTGGGATCTTCGACACCCCAAAGATGCATATCAAGATCTGTCGAAAGGTCCAGGTATTCCTCACCGGAGATCTTCCCTTCGCGTAAATACCGCTCCGCGATCTCCCCTCGACGGGAAAGGTCCGTCAGGGAACGGAGTTTGGCAAGGGAGACGTTCCCCCACCCTCCTTCCACGAAAACATACCGGAACGATCCGTTCTCGACGAGATCCTGAAGAAGGTTCGCAAGCGCCTTCTGCGCCGCATATTGGACGTGAGCTTCTTCGACAACAACGATGGACTTGCCGTTTTTTCCTTCGGAGCGGTCACGGACCATAGCAAGGTCCTGCGGGATAACGACTTCGGCTGTAGCGAGCGGAACAAAATAAAGACAGAAGAAAAGACTTAAAAAGGCTAGTAAAAATTTTTTGTTAGGCGCATTTTTTGACTTTCTAAAAGGACCGCGCAAAAACATAAAAATTTCCCCTTTTCTTCTACTGAATTCGGTGGAAATGTAACTGACGGAAAAACCTAACATGCGACCTTTGAAAATTCAAGGGAACGTCTAAAATTTTTTTAACTTTTTTTCACGCCTAGATGTAACCAGATGCTTTCCTAATAGGATGTTATAAATTGCTATGATTTGCAAAAAAACCTGCGGAACCGGATCTTACTTTGGGTTAATAATCGATGCCCGGCTTGGCGAGGACGCCCTTACGGAAGGGATGTTTGAGGCACTTCATTTCGGTCACTAGATCGGCAAACCGGACTAGGGCTTGCGGCGCTCCCCGCCCGGTCAAAATAACGTGCTTCGCAGCCGGCCTTTTTTTAAGGACCTGAAGAACTTCCGGCGTCCGAAGAAATTTGTATTTCAGTGCGATGTTGATCTCATCAAAAATGACCAGCGAATATTTCGGATCGCGAAGAAGCTTGCAACATTGCTTCCAGGCCTTGTTCACGGCTTTTTGATTTTCTTCGCGTGGAACCTGCCAGGTAAAGCCCACGCCGAAGCTCCAGGATTGAAACTTGCCACTGATCTTCTTCAACACTTTCACCTCACTCGCTACGACCTGGGAGCTCAACGCACAACGCGCAACGCGCAACGATTGTTTTTCCGGTGACCGTTGACCGTTGAGCGTTGCGCCCTTAAAGAATTGCACAACCGCGACCCGGCCGCCGAGCCCTAACGTCCTTAGCGCAACCCCGAACGCCGCCGTCGTCTTTCCTTTTCCGTCACCGGTATAAACATGGACCAAACCTTTTGTTTTCATGCTATCCCCCTCCGAGCGAAGCTCGAAGTTTAATATTCAGAGTTCACTTTGAGCTTTTGCTTTTAAGCGTTCGACTCATTTTTTATTCCTTTCCGCCGGGACCAACAGCACGAAAGGCTTGGACGAAATAGGATTTTTATTCACAATGACCACCGTCTTATAAACGGCCTCGATGTTTGCATAGGTCAGGACCTCTTCGGGGCTTCCCCCCTTAAAGATTTTTCCCTCACTGATCAAAAGGATGCGGTCGCAATACTCGCTGACCAGATTCAGATCGTGGTGAACGATCACAATCGTGATCTTCTTTTCATGATTCAAACGTTTCAGAAGATCGAGAATCCTGATCTGGTGCGCGATGTCCAGATGTGCAGTCGGTTCATCCAGGACCAACCACCGCGGCTCCTGGGCCAGCGCCCGGGCAATGGCGGCCAATTGGCGTTCCCCTCCGCTGAGTTGCGTCATTAAACGGTCCGCGAGAACTTCAACACCCGTTACACGCATCGCCTCCGCTACGATCTCAAAATCCTTCCGTCCCTCCAGGAACTGAAAATCCCGGTAATGAGGCGTGCGTCCAAGCGCGACATACTCCTCGACCGTCACAGGCACCGCCGACACGCTCTGGGATACGGCCGCAAATTCCCTGGCAAATTCTCTGAGGGAAATATCCCATATATTTTTTCCTCCAAAAAGAACTTCTCCGCGCTTCGGCTCCAGAAGGCGCGTCAGGGCCTTCAAAAGCGTCGTCTTTCCCGAGCCGTTCGGTCCGAGGATCCCGAGAAAAGCTCCCGGTTCAACGGAAAAATCAACGTCCTCCAGAACGACCTTCGAGCCGTAACCGCAGGTGAGACCTTTCGCCTGAAGCATCAGCGCCCCTCTCCGTTGTCCCGCATCAGGACAAACACAAAAAGAGAACCTCCCAGGATCCCGGTGATGACCCCGACCGGAAGTTCCATCGGAGCGATCACGGTCCGCGCCAGCGTATCGCAAAAAACAAGGAACGCGCCACCGGCCAGAAAGGATGCCGCGAGCAGGATCCTGTGATCACAGCCCACCATTTTTTTCATGAAGTGCGGCACCACAAGCCCCACAAAACCGATCATGCCCGATACCGCCACGCTCACTCCGATCAAAAGCGACGTGATGAGAAAAAGCAGGCGTTTGGTCCGTTCCACCGGAACTCCCAAATGCAAGGCCTCCTCCTCGCCAAGCGCGAGAGCGTTCAGGTCGGAGTGAAAAAAATAAGTGGCGACGAGAAACAGGACAGAGGCTCCGAGCGCCAAACGGGTCAGGAACGCGTTTGGCTCGTCGAGGGACCCCATGATCCAGAAAATAATGCCCTGGAGGCTCTCCCGACGCGACAACGCAAGGATCAGCATGATCAGCGAAGATGCAATAAAATTGATCATCACGCCGGTCAGAAGCAGCCCCTGCAACGAAAGGACCCTCCGTTTCATGTTAAGACCGTAAAGCAACAGGATCACGAGGCAGGCTCCCAGGAATCCGGAAAACGGCATAGTTAAAACACCGATCCGGTGCAACCCGAACAAAATATTCAGCGATACGCCCACCGCCGCGCCGCCCGAGATCCCGAGCGTGTACGGTTCGACAAGCGGATTACGGAACATCCCCTGAAGGATCACCCCGGCAAGGCTTAAGGCGCCGCCGATCGCAAATCCCAGAAGAAGTCTCGGCATCCGGATATCCCAGATGATACTTCGCTCGATCCCCTTTTGCCCCTCGAACAGGATCCGGAAAACCTTCCCGAACGGGATCCCCGCGGAACCAACGGACAGGGCGAACGCCGCCGCGCCCAAGACCGCCGCGGCCAGGACGAGTAGCCAGAAAATCCATTTCAGGGACCGCTTTTTAATTTTCTGCATGCAGGATCTTTTCCACTCCTTGAAGGGCATGAACAAAACTGACCGGCGTCGGAGCGCAGAACAGATCGGAATCCACGAGAATGATCTTCCCCTGCCGCACCGCTTTTAGGCCCGGATAGCCCTGCCATATACGCTTTTCCTCCTCACCGTCAAACCCCATGCTGACAATGATAATGATATCCGGATCCTTCGCCAGGACCTTTTCCCGGGAGTAAAGCTGATGGACAGCCTCCGCCGCGATATTAACGCCGCCCGAAAATTCGATCAGGTCGTGAAAATAGGATCCCTTGACCATCGTGACCAACGGGTCTGCGCCCACTTCGATAAAAACAGCCGGCGGCTGGCGTGAGCCCGTTTCTTGCCGTATGCGCGAGACTTCCCTTTTCGCTTTTTCGATCAAGTCCGCCGCCGCTTTTTCCTTATGCACCATGCCGGCGAGACGCAAGAACGAATCACAGATCCCGCGGAAGTCCGCGGCCTCAGGGAACTCCTCGACCCGGATCCCGAGCGATCTCAATTTTTGCTTCGCCCGAGGATCAGTCAGCGGGATCACAAGGACAAGGTCCGGACGGAGAGAAACGATCTTTTCCACGTTGATCTCCGTAAGATTTCCGACCACCTCGATCTTGTCGGTTTCCGCGGGTTTGGTGCAATAGCGGGTCCGTCCGACCACGGAATCCCCGACTCCCAAAAGGAAAAGTTCTTCGGTGAGCACGGGACTGAGCGACACGATCCTTTGGGAGAGGGCTCCCTTTTGAGGAAGAGGTGTCTGCCCCCCTTCCTCCGCCTTCAGCGGCAGACAGAACACTTGAAGGACCATCACAAAGCAGAAGAAAGGAATTTTCACGGCAAGTGATTGACGCATTTTACGTTCAAGTATCCGCCTTCGAATTCCAGCACGGTAAAAGAGGCGGTGCTTACCGCGAACGCCCAGAATTTTTTAAGCGAAAGCCCGAGGGCAAGGGTCAATGCCATGCGGATCACGCCGCCGTGGGTCACAGCCAGAACCGTTTTTCCCGGATGTTTCTTCCGGAACTCTTCGAGCGCGGCGCGGATCCTTTTTGTAAAATGACTGATGGATTCTCCCCCGCGCGGCGTCAGAAGCCGGCCGCGGCACCACGCGCGATAGATCGGGTCACGCTCGCGGATCAAATCCCGGAACGTCTTTCCTTCCCAGGCACCGAAAGACATTTCGTCAAGATACCCCTTCTGGCGCACCTCTTTCCCGTGAAACTTCGCGATCGCTCGTGCGGTCTCATAAGCGCGGCTGCGGCGGGAACTATAGAAGCAATCAATCTTCTCGTTTTTAAAAAAACGGGCGAGTTTTGAGGCCTGGGTCTTCCCCTTGGACGTTAGCAGGGTATCGGTCCGACCCTGGTACCTGCCCTCAAGGGTCCAAGCGGTTTCGCCGTGGCGGACAAGGATGATCCGGGTCACCGCGCCTCCGCCGGTTCAAAAAGAACAACATCGTTGAAAGAAAACTCTTTAAGTCGCCGCATAAACAAAAAGAATCCAGACTTCGGTCAGTTCGCTCGCCGCTCCGATCACGTCCCCCGTGATCCCGCCGATCCTGGAACGGACAAAACGTGAAAATAAAAGAAGGAAGATCAAAACCCCGGCAATCACCGGGAGGGCCTTCCGGCCGCAAAAAACCAGCGGGATCAAAAAGAACAGGGTCGCCACGACCAGATCGGTTCCGCGGACTTTCTTCGCCACATTCTCGCCAAGCCCCTGCCCTGTCCCGGCGTAGGGAAGCGAAAAACTGATCGCGACCTGAATCCACCGGGAACCCGCAAACGCCAAAAGAAAACCCAGCGGAACCAGGCCTGGAATCTCGCTCAGAAGAATATACTTCATCAGGAGGATCAGCACGATCCCCGCGACCCCGAACACGCCCGTGTACGTGTCCTTCATGATCCGGAGGATCGCTTCGCGGCCATGCCCACCGAAAAATCCGTCGCAAAAGTCGCCGAAACCGTCCAGGTGGAGGCCGCCTGTCACAAGAACGGGGATTAGCACAAGAAAAAAAGCGGCGACCCGGACCGGAAAAAGCATCACCGCACCATAATACCCCGCCAACGCCATGGCGGCGATCATGACCCCGACCAGCGGGAAATAACGGGTCGACGGAGCTAGCCGGTCCATGGCATGCGCTTTCCCCCCCGCAGGAAGGACCGTCAGAAAACGGATCGCCGTCACAAGATCTTTGATCATCCTTCGGCCTTTTCGCTCCGGTTCGAAACGCCGGCTTCACTGAACGTGGCGACCTCATTATAAACGCGCACTGCCGCCGACAAGATCCCCATCGCCAATGCCGCCGCGGTGCCTTCCCCAAGCCGCATATCAAGATTCAGGATCGGCTCGACTTTTAAATGTTCGAGCAAATGCACATGCCCCGACTCCTGTGACCGGTGAGAGAAAAACATACGTTCCCGGATGTCCGGATTCAGACGGATCGCACAAAGCGCCGCCGAACTTACGATCCAGCCATCGACGACGACGGGGATCTTTAGCGCCGCTGCGCCGAGCAGCACCCCGACCATACCCGCGATCTCAAATCCACCCAAACATTGCAGCGCCCGCAAAGGCTGATCGGGACGCACCTCATGTTTTCTAAGCGCCTCCGTGATCACACGAACTTTGTTCCTCAAAGCATCGTCATTTAAACCGGTCCCCCGCCCCGTCACTTTCCCGGCAGGGGCAGGAAGCAACGCGGCCACCAACGCCGAAGCCGAGGTCGTGTTCGCGATACCCATTTCGCCAAGGCCGATCAACCCAACCCCGTCCCGCTTTGCCTCTTCGGCCTGTTTCCAGCCGGCCTCGAGCGCCCGATCCAATTCGTCTTCGGTCATCGCAGGAGCTTTGAGAAAATTCTTTGTCCCGCGGGCGACCTTGGCGTGAACCATCCGCGGGTCCCCGCCAAAATCCGCATCGACTCCGGCATCGATCACACGGACCTCGGCGCCGATCTCACGCCCCAACGCATTGATCGTCGCGCCACCGTTCAGAAAATTCATAACCATCGCCTTGGTAACTTCCTTGGGGAAGGCGCTGACCCCTTCGTCCGCGACCCCGTGGTCCCCGGCAAAAATGAGGATCCTTTTTTTCGCAACGTCCGGCTTCTCAGCTTCCCGGATCGCGACCAGGCATTCCATAAAACGCTCAAGACGCCCCAGGCTTCCCTGCGGCCGCGTTTGATCGTCGATCCGCGCCCTGGCACGGGTTTTCCGTTCTTCATCGAGCGGCGCGATTGCGGCGGCCCTCTTAATCCATTTTTCCATGACTTCCTTTCTTGATCTGTTGCGGCAACCCGCAAACCATCAAAATCACCTGATCCGCAATCTCGGCGACCCTCCGGTTAAGGCCTCCGAGAAGATCACCATACTCACGCGCCAGCGGATTGACCGGAATAATCCCCATCCCCACTTCATTCGTCACGGCGATTACATTTTTTCCCGTTCGCTTCAAAACGCCGAGCAATGCCGCAAAAGAATTCTCGATCTCCTCGGGGGACGATCTCCTGTGTGAGATCAAATTGCTGACCCACAGGGTCAAACAATCGATCACGATCACCTCCGAATCGGTCCCGGCCCGTCCGACCGCCCCGGCAAGGTCAAACAGTTCCTCGATCGTCCGGAATGAACCGTCGCGCTCTTCGCGATGCCGGCGGATACGCTCTCGCATTTCGTCGTCCAACGCTTCCGCCGTCGCAATGAACGTCCTGCGCCCTGTTTGCCCCGAAGCGAGTTGAAGCGCGTAACGGCTTTTTCCGCTCCGGACGCCTCCTGTGATAAGAATCAGCATTTGTCTATTCCCTTCTGCCTTACGGTCAATATTCCAGCGAAAAACCCGAGGTCAGGTTCCTTCCGCGGGCCGGATAGTACCCGACCGCCGTAAAAGACGAATTGGCGGCCCCATAGTCGAAATAATTCCGGTCAAAAAGATTTGTCAAAGCGATCCACGCCGACGCCCATTTCCACTGATACCGCGCCTTCAGATCGACCCGGGTATAAGGCTTCATTTTGGGAAGACTGTTCCTTACGTCGCTGACCGGAAAACGGGACCCGAGATAATTCAGCTCGGTCGAAAAAGTCAGTCCTGCAACAGGCTCCACGACAAACCCCGTCGACGCCTTATGGCTCGGCACGAACGGTATCAATTTGTCGGCGTAATCCCCGCCCTTGAAATAAGGCTTTTGGAGCGTCAGGTTAAAAAACGGTTTAATATTGTACCAGCGTTTTTCGAAGATCTTCACAGAAGATTCCAGTTCAAGACCGTAGCGCCGTGTCATGGAACTGTAATTCGAGTTTTTGTTCGTGATCTTATCAAAGTAGATCTCGTCCTCGATGTCCGTCAGAAAAACGTTAGCCGCGACTTCCAGAGGATGGAAGGTGTTGTCACGGACCCCGAGCTCATAATTCATCTGCTGCTGTTGCTTGAGTCCAACGTTCAACCCTCCCGCGACAAGCCCGGACGTGTAATCGATATAAGCATTCTGAAAAAATTCCTCCGTAACGGGGGTCCGGAACGACCGAGACAGATCGAAATAGGCCAGCGACCGTTCCAGAAAATGATAGCCGAGCCCGATATCAAAGGCGGGATTCCACATACCGGCCGTATCCAGATTCTTCAGGACCTCCTTTTGATCAAAACGGTAGGCGGTCCAATCACTCCGGAAACCGAGGTTCAGAAGGAGCTTGTCCCAGAAAGAAAGGCTTTCGAGAATATAAACACCGAGTGTTTTTTTCAGGATCTCCGTGAAATCCTGCCCGGGTGCCCGGTACCCGCTGCGGATATCGTCGCGGACCCATGCAAAATCGATCCCTGTCGTCATCTTGCTCGAAAGCCAGTCGGTCAGCGACCTCGTCCATTTCACTTTGGGCTTGAGCTCATAGGAATCGATATGGGAAACCGATTCCCAATCCGTCCCAAAATACACGGAACTCCCTTTGCTTTGGCGCTGGCGGTAGGTGTTGAATGCCGAGACCTCAAGCCCGTTTTTCCCCAATTCACCCTTCCATTCCGGGTCCGCAGTGAAATAAGTTTCGCCGGTCCATCCGCGGTTCTGGGATTGAAGGCTTCCCCGGCGGCCGACCTGCTCAATATCCGTCATAAGAAGATAGCCCGGCATTCCGTAGCGATCATGGTGGTTCCCGGCGCTCAGGGCGACACCCGCTCCGTAAAAAGGCCCGACGCTGAGTTTTCCGAACCAGTCGTTGGCCCAATAATCGCTATTCGTCCGCCAGCCGCCGTCCTGCGTGTTCTCATAATGAAAAAGTCCGCGCGCCCAGTCGTTCCCGGCTTCGACAGTACCGCCGTTGCGCCGGTACTTGTTCATGCCGATCTCGGACTGTGCCTTGGCATGAATACCTTCCCGGGTTTTTTGAGTCACGATATTGATCACGCCTCCCGTGGCATTGTCTCCATAAAGGACTGTGGAAGGGCCGCGCATGATCTCAATGCGCTCGACTGTGGAAAGAGGGATCGCTGCCCAATCCGTTCCGGAAAGATCGACCTGGTTAGTACGGCGGCCATCCACCAAGACCAGCACGTTCTGAAAACCTGACTCGCCAAAACCCCGTATATCTACCGTCATTCCCTTGGGACTGCTGAAGGTCTCAGAAACAACGACCCCGGCTTTGGAACGCAAAAGGTCCGGAACATAAAGTCCCGGGAATTTCTTGATCTCATCGCGGTTGATGATGGAGATGCTGCGGGTCACGTAGGCGCTGGTATCGTCGGAGCGCGTGATCTCGAGAACAGGCTCTTGGGACTTCTGCTCACGGGGGGACGCCGTATGACGGTAACCTTTTCCGTCGGAGGTCAGGATCTCTTGGCCCGGCGCTTGGGGTGCATCTTCCAATAAAGGCCGGTTCTTCCACTGCTTTGAAGAATTTTTTGAGTCCTGAGTCCCGACTCCCGAATCCCTGTTTTTATGGAACGGCCAGTTCCATCCGATATTCAGAAGGCAAACGACGAGGACCCAAACACTGATCTTCCGGAGATGCGCGCCCCGGAGATTTAAATCGCCAGACACAAAAAAACCCTTTCCGCCAAAGAGCTTGGGCAAGAAAGGGCCAACCTGTCTTGACCTCTGCTCGGAGGCTGTTTTAAAACTCAAAAATCAAAATTTAAATATCAAAACTTTTGATCTTTGATTTTTAATTTTTGCACTTCTATGACAGGCCTGTTTTCTGGCTAGCCCCGGTTCTACAGCGAACCGGGACGACAGTGGCGGCACCGCGGAGCACCCGCTGGAGGCGGGCCTCACTTCCCCAATGCGCCTGTCATTTAGTTTCTTCAAAGAACGACAACGGACTATAACAAAAAAAATACGGGTACACCAGTTTTAAAATCAGTCCGGATGAATTCCACCGAGTTCGGTCGCGGATTGTAGCCCTTGCGCCACCTCGGGCAGGATCCCTTTTTGCGCATAGATCGGCCGGATCTTTGCCCGGATCCGCGGAAGCTGCTTGTAGAAAAGCAACGCACCCAGGATCGAGCAGGTTCCGCAAAAAGCCAGCGTCCCCGGTGCGCCGATCCAACTCGCCAACGTCCCTCCCAGCAAGCTCCCGAACGGAGCCGTTCCCATGAACGCCATTGTATAAAAACCCATGACACGTCCCCGTTTGTCCTCTTCAACGATCGTCTGCAGGATCGTGTTGCATGCGGCCATGTGGACCATCATGCCGATGCCGGAAACAAGAATGATCACCATCGAAATAGGAAAAATACGGGACAACGAGAAGAGGACCATCCCTACCCCAAACAGCCCGGCCATCCAAGCGCTCACCCTCGCCAGTCCGATCACACTCTTCCGGGACGCCAAATAAAGCGCACCAATCAGCGCACCGGTCCCGAACATCGCCATCAAAAAGCCCAACGCCGAAGAGCCCCGGTGAAAAATATCCTTGGCAAAGATCGGCATCAGCGTTTGATAGGACACCCCCATAAAACTGGTGAGCGCCAAAAGAAAAAGGATCCACCGGATCGGGATCGATTGAACTGCATACCGTAACCCGTCGCGGAATTCCCAGAGCAGGTTCCGGCTGGACGGCAAGACCGGATGCGGGGTCATGTGCATGGAACCCAGCGACCAGAGAACCGCAATATAGCTCAGCGCATTCAATAAAAAGCAGAGTCCTTCCCCGACCGATGCGATCAGGATCCCCGCTACGGAAGGACCGATGAGCCTGGCGGCATTCAGCATGGAGGAGTTCAATGCAATCGCGTTGCCGAGATCTTCCCTGTTTTCGATCATCTCGACCGTGAACGCCTGGCGAATCGGAATATCGAACGAGTTGACGGTCCCGATGAATGCGCTAAGCACGATGATCTGCCACACCTGAATCTGATGCGTCAGCACCAGAAAAGCCAGAATGGCGGCCTGGACCATCGAAAGCGATTGGGTCACGAGCAACATGTTCCGGCGGTCATGCCGGTCCGCAAAAACACCCGCCAGCGGCGTGCAAATGAAAGTCGGGACCAATCCGACGAAGCCGACGAATCCCAGGAGGAACGGCGAATTCGTCAGCCGGTAGACCAGCCAGCTCAACGCGACCTGCTGCATCCAGGTGCCGACGAGCGAAATGCTTTGCCCGCCGAAGAAGAGCCGATAATTCCGGTGGCGGAGCGCCCGAAAAATATTGTTCACTGACATGAAAGAACCTTCCCTATACGGAACGCCGCGTCCCCAATAACGCGACGTTCAGTTCTGAGATGTTTTCTTGGAAAGAAAACCTTCGAGGAGCTGCGCTCCGGCCTGGGCCAGAGCACTTCCCTGCGATGCTGACGAAGTCGTCGACGTCGTGTTGCTCTGATCGGAACCTGTCGCGGCGTAATACCCTCGCGGCCGGCGATGATGATACGGAGGCGGCTGAGGACCGGGACCATTCATATCCGGAACCTGCTCGTACGATTGCTGCGGATATCCCGAAGAAGTCTGTGCCGTTTGAGCATTGCCATAATTAACCGTGTTTCCATTCCCGTACGACGGAACGGAAGAGGATGCTGCAACCTGGGACGGCGCATTCCCCGCTGGCGCCGTGACCTGCACCGGAACGGTCTGTTCGGGCACGATCGCTTTCATCTGTTCCTGAATAGGCACAAGATCGATATTAATCGAAGAAGTCGCGTCTTTTTCGATCTTCACGGTCTTCGTCTCGACCGTATGGAGCGGCGCCGTGAATTTCACGATATAGTTTCCTGTTTTCAGATGCTGCACGAGGTACTGCCCGTCCTTGTCGGTCGTTACGGTGTTCACAACCGCACCATCGGTCCCCGAAACTTCTATCGTCGTCAGATAAAGCGGCTTGGCGATCTTCACGTCGCGCACGACCCCCTGTAAATTCCCAAAAGCGGCTTCCGAAAAGATATTATTCTTCAGCGTATAAATGCCGCCGGTGATCGAGATAATGCCCGCGACAAGCGCAACGATCAGGTTCATCACATGCAAATGCGAGGTTGGAGATTTCGGTGCCGGATCCTTGGATTTATTCATAAAAAAGTCCTCCTTAAGCTAAGTAAAGTATTATACCAACCGGATCAATGAACTCCCACGGGAGCTTCGCCTTTATGGGAGATCTTGCTGAAAAGAAAAACGCTTGGGACACACACCAGACAAGCGATCCCGATCACGCGAAAATTATCCACGAACGCCATCAGCGTCGCCTGGCGGACCAGTTCTTTGTAGATAAAAGCATATGTCAATGGTTGTGTCAAACCTCCAACGGCAACGCCGGCCAGATGCTGGATCTTCTGAAAAGCCATCTGATACGCGGGATCATACGGCGTCAAATGCGACACCAGGACCGCCTGGTGAACCTGGCTCCACCGCGCAAGCATCGTCGTCGTCAGCGCGATCCCGATACTGCCGCCGATATTCCGCATCAGATTAAAAAGCCCTGTCGCGTTCCCCATGTCCTCTTTATGGACTGTCGCCACGGTCAGCATGCTCAAAGGAATGAAGATCGCCGGCATGCCGATCCCGGTCCCTACAATCGGCCAGATGATATTCCACATCCCGATCTCGAGATTGATATGCCCTAATTTGTAGCAAGTAATTCCGAGGAGCGCCAACCCTCCCGCCACAAAGATCCGCGCATCGATAAACCCGATCAACCGGCCGATCAGGATCGCTGTCAAAAAAGCACCGATCCCCCGCGGGCTGATAACCAGACCGCTCCAAAGCGCCGTATAGTTCATCAATTCCTGCAAAAAAAGCGGCAGAAGCGCCGTCGTGCTGTAAAGCACCGCGCCCACGACCGTAATGATGCAAACCCCGATCAGGAAATTCCGATCTTTCATGATGCGCAGGTCCACCACTGGATGCGTCGCGCGCAGTTCCCAGAACACGAAGGCCACTAAGGAGATCACGATGATCGCCGTGCACCATCCGATCCAGCTTGTGGCGAACCAGTCGACCTCCTGCCCTTTATCCAGGACCACCTGCAGGACCCCGAGCCCGATCGCCATCAATGAAAAGCCGACATAGTCGATCGAGAGCGCGCGGTTCTTTTTAATATAGGGAGGATCCTCCACAAACGCTTGCGTCATGAACGCTGCCCACACCCCGAACGGGAGATTGATCAGAAAGATCCACCGCCAGGAATAATTGTCCGTGATCCATCCGCCGATCGTCGGACCAATGATCGGCGCCACGATCACTCCGAGCGCAAAAACCGCCATGGCAAGCCCCCGTTTTTCCCTTGGAAAACTTTCCAGAAGAACGGCCTGAGCGATCGGTTGCAGCGCGCCGCCGCCGATCCCCTGAACCACCCGGGCAAAGATCAAAAAACCCAGGCTGTGAGCAAGCCCGCAAAAAACCGAGGAAACCGTAAAGAGCATGATGCAGATGATCAGAAACCGTTTCCGGCCGAAGAATCCGCCGAACCATGCCGTGGCCGGAAGGATGATCGCGTTCGAGACAAGATAGCTCGTCAGGACCCAGGTGGCTTCATGATTGCTCGCGGAAAGGTTCCCCGCGATGTGCGGCAACGAAACGTTCGCGACGGAAGTGTCCAGCACTTCCATGAAAGTTGCAAGCATCACCGAGAACGCGATCAGCCAGGGATTGTGGCGGGGATGCCACTCGTCCTCGGCCGGAACGGCCTGCGTCCTACGATGTTCGTCGGCCATGTTCAGTGAACTTTGACTTCCGGCACGACCGACATGCCGAGTCCCAGCGGATATTTTTTTTCCGGCTTTTCGTCAAAAACGATCTTCACGGGAATTCGCTGAACCACTTTGACGAAATTTCCGGTCGCATTCTCGGGCGGCAGCAAGCTGAAGCGCGCTCCTGTCCCCCGCTGAATGCTGTCCACGTGACCGTGAAAGGTCTTGCCCGGATAGGTATCGACCTTGATCTTCACCTTCTGGCCGGAATGCATATCGCGCAACTGAGTCTCCTTGAAATTCGCCACGACCCACTTTTCATCGGAAACGATCGCCATGAGCGGCTGACCGGTTTGGACCAACGCCCCGAGCTCAACGCTTTTCCGGGTCACATGCCCGCTGATCGGAGCCGTGATCTTGGTGTAGGAAACTTCAAGCCCCGTCTGTTCTAATCTAGCTTTTGCCGCCGCCACTTTGGCATCCGCGACTTCCGTTCGAAGGACCGCCATATCCAGTTGCTGTTTGGAAACTTCGTCCTGATCGTTCAGTTTCTTGTACCGCACTTCATCAGCATGGGCCTTTTGCGCTTCCGCTTCGGCCGCCATCAGATCCGCCTTGGCCATATCATGCTGGACCCGGTAATCGCTCACATCCAACTCCACGAGAAGGTCTCCGGTCTTCACTTCCTGATTGTCTTTGACCGGAACCCGGATCACCTGGGCCGAGACCTTGGGACTGATCGGCGCCACATGCCCTTCTACGAACGCGTCATCCGTCGACACATAACACAGGCTCTGATAAAAGATCCAAAGAAGCCCGATCAGAAGAAAACCTCCCACGCACGCCACAACGAACCGGAACGTGGGATCGTCGGCGTAAAGCCTGCGTTTAAATTCCGCCCGGTCCATTTGTTTGATCTTCTTCAGGGTCTTGATCACCATAATTACTCCTCGTTTGGATCCTTGGTCTTGAGATGGAACGATCCGGTCTGCCCCAACGCAAAAAGCAGGTTCAGCCGTGCCACATGATATTCGGTCAAAGCAATCACATAAGTATCCCTGGCCCGGGCCAATGTCGCCTGTGCCCCGACCACTTCCACATTGTCCCCCAATCCTTCGGCAAAACGGTCCCTCGACATCTTCAGTTCCCGCTGCGCCAGGTCCAGGATCGACTTCGCTGTTTTCACTTGCTGCCGCTCCGTCCGGATCTTAAGCAACGCGAGCCGCACATCTTCTTCGATCTGCCTCCGGAGATCCTCCATCTGACGTTCGAGCTGACGCTTGCGGCTCGATTCGGCCCGGATCGTGCCCCAGATTTTGCCGCCTTCCAAAAGCGGCATGCTCATACCGATCATGATCTGTCCCGTCGCGCGATCGTTCCGCTTGGGTCCGTTCCCGCTCAATCCATAATCACCGCTCAAAACCCCTTTGGGAAACGGCTCCAGTTTGGCGGCCCGCACAAGATAGTTCTGCGCGCGGATCCGGTCCTGCAGGATCCGGGCTTCCAAACGGTCGCGTTCCGCAATGTTCACCGCATCCTGCACGGTGATTTCAGGCTCCTCAAGATAATCCAGAGAATCGCTTAAGGCTAATTTTTCATCATACGGGAGACCGGCAACCCTCTGAAGCTGCAAATAAGCTTCGGTCAGGACCATCTTCATCTGCTCCACGACAAATTCGCCTTCCGCGCGGCGCGTCGTGGCACGGGCAACATCAACGCCGGTGGCGATCTGAGCTTCATGCTGATGCTCCGCCTGCCTCAGCAACCGTTCGGCAAGCTCCAGATCCGCCTCTGCTGCCTTGAATTCCCCTTTACTCCGGAGCGCGACGAGATAAGCCAATGACGCTTCGAGCGTCACTTTCTGACGGGCGAATTCCTCTTCAAATTCCTTGACCTTTACGGCGGTATAACCGGCCTGAAACCTGGAGAAAGCACTGAGATCGAAGACCTTCTGGGTCAAACGGAACCGTGCATCGAACGTATCGAACGGTCCGGCCAGCGGCAAACTCTTGAACCCCATGGCGGCATAATTCATCCTTCCGACCCGGGTCTCATAAAGTCCCGCCTCGACATGCGGCAGAAGCTCGGAGGCGATCTGAAGGCGTTGCCCCTTAGATTCCCGGATCTGCTCCAAAGCGAGCCGGGTCATAAGATTGTTCCTGAGTGCGAACCGGATCGTGTCCTGCACACCGAGTGCCGTGAACGGGATCTGCTCAACCTGTTTTTGCTTGCCCGATGAAAAGAACTTTTCCAAAAAAGACCCGAATGAGGCCTCCGCAGGTACCGGCTTCAGACAAAATATAACCGCAAGAATAAATAGCAAACCCGTCGCACCTATCCCAAACGACCGGCGACCTCTTTGGAACCTTCCTCTCTCGTGCATTTTTCAAATCTCGCTTTTCACTTTACAAAGCAATCGACTGAACATTTTTTTCTCGCTCCCGCTGAAACTTGTGAGTATCCGGTAAACTTCCGCGTAATGAAAAGGAAGATAATTCTCGAGAAGGGCCTTCCCTTTCGAACTGATCTCTACGAGCCATGCCCGGCGATCGTTTTTATCCATCGCTCGCTTCGCCAACCCCTTCCGGACCAAACTGTTCACGAGTCCGGTCACATTCGCCCGGCTGGAAAGAAGGAGCTTGCTGATGTCGCGTTGTTTGAGTTTCTTTCCGGTGCCACGGCTCAGAATCATGAGAACGTTGAAGACCGCCGGCGAAAGGCCCGAAGCAGCCATCAGCTTCGCAAAATGCACCCAGATAACGTCGTAAACATGCACAAGGTTCAAAAGGACTTCGACCGACGGCCAGTCGAATTTTTTGTAACGACCGCCGAACTCGCGCACCATGCTCCGGTAATGATCTTCGCGAAGATCTTCGTTGTCAGATTGTTTCTGCGGAGAACCGACCTGCTTCATGCCGCCATCTTATCGCGAAGGGCCTGATTTGTAAATAACTTAACAATTAAACTCTGAAAAGAGTATCCGGTCATAACCTTTTGGAAGACAAGGCAGGGCTATTTCAAGCAGGAACGAATGGCCGCGAGGGTGACCTCAGGCACGGGACCGCGAGAGAAAAGAGAAAGACGCCGGTCGGCGATGTCTTCGACGGTTCGGGCCATTTCCGTCTGAACTGAATAAACCAGCTGGGCCTTAATGACAATCGGGTCGATCGATACTTTTTCTTTGAGGTTCGCATCCAGCTCCGTCAGATGCAAGACGTCCCGGTAATGGGTTCCGTAAAGATCCATAAGCGACTGCACGATTTTAGGTTCGACGTCATAATGGGCACCAACCGCCTCCGCGCTTCCGAGGATCGGGCCGCTCCCATAAACTTTGAACCCTTCCCTTCCGAACGGACGCCAGATCTTTTTGACGCAATCTTCCGCGACCTTGCGGTAGGTCGTGTACTTTCCCCCGACCACAAAGAAAACCCCGGATGAAGACTGATAGAATAAATGTTTACGCGAAACCTTGCTCGCCGCCCCCCCCTTAGAAATAAGCGGCCGCAACCCCGCAAACGTGGCGAGAATCCTTCCTTCCCCGAAATCAAGCGCCGGAAAAACGCGCCGGGATTCACGCATCAGATATTCGAGGTCCTCCGGTTCCACTTTAACATCATCCGGGCTTCCGTCGTAATCCGTGTCCGTGGTGCCGATCAGCGAGTTGCCCATCCAGGGGATAACAAAAAAAACACGGCGGTCGCTTTGTGAACCAAGGAGGAGCGCGTGCTTCGAGATCTCCCCCTTGTAAACGATGTGGATACCCTTGGTCGTGCGAACCCTTTTTGGGGCCTTCGGGGAATCGAGCTGGAGCAACTCATTGGTCCATGGCCCGCCCGCACATACCACCTTTTTGGCGCGAACCTCGAACCTGCGGCGGCTGAGAAGGTCTTGAGCCTTAACCCCCGAGATCCGTCCGTTCTCTTTGATAAAGGAAACTACCTCCACGTAGTTGGCAACATGCGCGCCGTATTCGTCCGCCATCAGCACATTTTCGAGGCAAAGCCGTGCGTCATCCATCTGCGCGTCGTAGTAGAGCACGCCTCCTTTTAACCCTTCGCGTTTGATCCCCGGCTCGAGCTCGACGACTTCCGCCGCGCTCAACCCGCGATGTCTCTGAATCCGGAAAACCCCCGCGATCAGATCATATAAAAATACCCCGAGCCGCATCATCCAAAGCGGCCTTTTGTCACCCTCATAGACCGGAATGACGAACGGCATGGCTTTGACAAGATGCGGTGCGACCCGAAGCTGGATGTACCGTTCTTTCAGGGATTCGTAAACAAGGTCGAATTCGAGATTTTCGAGATAGCGGATCCCGCCGTGGATCAACTTGGTGGATTTGCTTGACGTCCCGCTCGCGAAATCCCCTTTTTCAAGAAGCGCCACCCTCATTTTATGTTTCGCAGCGATATGCGCGATCGAGGCGCCGTTGATCCCCCCGCCGATCACGAGAAGGTCATACGTCGTCTTTGAGAACCGGTCGATATCGCGCTTCATGGTTTTTCCCCCGCAACCGTTTTAGCCACAGCCTTAAGCCACCCGGCATAAAGCGCTCCGCGTTTTGCCGAGTCCTTCCCGGGACGAAAGATCCTGTGAACCTTGTACTGGTCTTTCACCTCGCGAGGGTTTCGGAAGATCCCGGACGTGACCGCCGCAAGGTCTGCAACCCCCTTGGCCGTAAGTTCCACGACCCGCGGACGGATCAGCGCCACGTTCAGAAGGTCCGCCTGGAACTGCATAAGAAAATTATTTTTACACGCGCCTCCGTCCACCCTGAGCTCGAGGATCCTGCGACCAAAGGTTCTTTCCATAAGATCGAAGACATCCTTTGTTTGATAGGCGATCGACTCAAGGCTGGCACGGATGATATGAGCCGAGGTCGTGCCGCGCGTAATGCCGGCGATCAGGCCGCGCGCCCCGCTCACCCAATACGGCGCTCCGAGCCCGGTAAAAGCCGGCACCACGTAAACGCCTTGGGTATTTCTCAAGTGCCTGATGGCCCGTTCTGTGTCCGACGACTTCTTGATAAGTTTGAGACTGTCACGCAACCATTGCACCACGGCACCGGCGATAAAAACCGATCCTTCAAGCGCATAGACCGGCCGGCCCCGAAAATCGCAGGCAAGCGTCGTCAATAATCCTTTTTTCGAGATCACAAATTTTTTTCCGGTGTTCAGCACAATGAAGCATCCGGTCCCGTAGGTGTTCTTGACGGTCCCCGCCTCGAAGCATCCCTGGCCATAAAGCGCCGCCTGCTGGTCCCCCATCACGCCGGCAATGGGAATCCCGGCAGGCAGTCCCGCAATTTTCTGCGTATGACCGAAAATCGACCCGGACTTTTGGACGGAGGGAAGGATCTTTTTCGGAATGCCGAAGATCGAGAGGATCTCCGGATCCCATCGTTTTGTGCGGATATTGAGCAGCAACGTTCGCGAGGCATTCGTGAGATCCGTGACGTGCGATTTCCCGCCCGTGAGCTTCCAGATGAGCCAGCTATCGATCGTGCCGAACGCGATCCGGCCGGCGGCGACACGCCGTCTAAGTCCCGGCACATGATCCAGCAACCAGCGGATTTTGGTCCCGGAAAAATAGGGATCAAACACCAGTCCGGTGCGCCGCTGAATGAGAGGTTCGTGTTTTTTAAGCCGCCGGCAAAGTTCCGAAGTCCGCCGGCACTGCCAAACGATCGCGTGATGAACGGGCCTTCCCGTCCGCTTATCCCAGAGGACCGTCGTTTCGCGCTGGTTGGTGATCCCGATCGCGGCGATCCTCGCGGGATCAATACCGCTTTTCGCGACGGCACTCCGGATCACGGACACGCAGGACATCCAGATCTCTTCGGCGTTATGCTCGACCCATCCCGGCTTCGGAAAATACTGGCGGAATTCCTGGTAAGCGCTCGAAACAGCTTTCCCTTTTGCGTCGAACAGGATGGCCCTGGATCCGGTCGTTCCTTGATCGATCGCGAGAATGTAACGCTTCATGCGAGATCATCCAGCACTTTGGTGGTCACCACAAAATCCACGTTCTTCAGCCGCAGGAGATTCTTTCCTTTGAGGGCCGCACCGGTCATCCGGACGAACTCAGCCTGGTCAGAAATCTTGACAAGACAACCGCGGTAAGCGACGCTGATCTCCCCGCGTTCTTCCGAGACCACCAGCGCGATCGCATCGGTCCGTTCCGTGATCCCGATCGCGGCGCGATGGCGGGTCCCGAAGGACGGCGCAATATCCGAAAGAGATGCAAGCGGCAAAATCCCCTTGACGGTCTGGATGCGGCCCTTATGGACCACGAGCGCCCCATCATGCACCGGCGACGATGTCAGAAAAAGAGGCACGAGAATCTCCGATTTGATTTCTGCATCAAACGGCATCCCGCCTTTCATATGCGGCCGCAGAAATTGCTTCCGTTGAAGGATGATGAGCGCCCCGACCTTCCGGCTCGCCATCCGTTCCATCGCGGTCCATATTTCCATGACATACGGCGGAACTTTGGCGGTCTTTCGGAAGATCCCGACCACTTTTTCTCCCAGCCATCCGGAAAATGAAGCCAGCATATCCGCCACAAATAGAAACACGGAGATCCCGAGCATGGCAAGACCCGTCCCCCGGATCAGCTTTTCTTCGAGGATTTGCGAAGCAAAAACGATCGCGGCCCAGAGGCAGAACCCGCCGATGAGATATTTGAGCGAGGCCTTCACCCACGCAAGGCGCGGCGTATAGAGGATAAACCCGAGACCGATGGCAATGGCAATAACCGTAATAAGCATACCTCTCCTTATTCAAAGGGAGAAAAAACTCCCGCTATATAGTTACGGCAAATGGAACTTTTAATGAAGGCGAGACAACGCGTACGCGGAACGATAAGATTTTTCGCTACACATTAACCGCTGTGCGGGATTAGGCGGTTTTACGGACGACGAGTTTGGGCAGGTATTTCCGGCAAACGGGCTTCGAGACAGACGCTTCGATCTGGCGAACCAGGATATCCACGGCGTCCCTCCCCATTTCAAAAAGGGGCTGCCGAACGGACGTAAGCGGCGGCGGAAAGATCTTTTTATGTTCACTGTCATCAAACCCGACAATGGCGAGATCGTTCGGAGCATTCCGGCCGCTTTCTCTGAGCGCGGCAAAGGCTCCGAAGGCAAGATCGTCATTCCCGCAAACAAGCGCCTCCGGAAGCCGTTTTTCCCGGAGCCAACGGCGCATCACACGATAACCTTCGGCCTCACTGTTCGCAGCCGTTGCGCGGATCCAGGCCCCTCTGACCGGAACACCCCGGGAACGGAGCGCCTCGAGAAATCCTTTCTTCTTAAGTCCCGTATCCGTGAAGGGAACCATGACTTTTTTCCCCGCCACAAGGAACGGAACCGCGGACGGACCGTGAAGAAGGCCGATCTTGCGGCATCCTTTTCTGACCAGATGCCGCACCGCCTGGGCCATCCCCGCATCAACGTCGGTGTAAAGAAGATTCACCCGAAGTCCCGGCGCGGGATCGTTAAATACCAGGACCCGGTCCTGAAACTGGGTTTCGACAAGCTTCGAAATATCGGGACGGATCCAACGCCACGTCAGGATAAAAAGCCCGTCGAGATCATGCTCCCGAAGAAGTGTCGTAAGTGACGCGCAAGGCTCGTCGGGAGGCGTAAAGATCTTGAGTTGATGTCCGAGAGATCCGGCGCGCTGAAAGATTCCTGAAAGGAGTTCGCCGTGATAGCGGGAATGAAAAATATCTTTGGCAACGGTGGTCAGAACGCCGAAGGTGTAGCGGGACTTCGAGAAAAAATCCTCTCTCACTCGCCGGCCTCGGCCATTTCAACGGAAAGGGCTGTCCAGGAATCGGTCGGCTCATCGTACTTGGCTTCGATCGTAACGTCGTCGCCCTTCCGGAGATCCTTGAGGGACTTGATACCGGAAAAAACAGTCGCGGGCGAGATCACGATCTCTTCGGTCTCTGCCGCCTCGGTAATGGGATCGACCTCGCTGATCGTGAGGGTTCCCGATTTCAGGTCGACTTTGTCAACGTCCCCGTCGAACCATTCGGCCGAACCCACCGGGATGGCAAGGAACGCCACTGCGAGGAACGCAAATAGAAAGCGGAGCTTCATGATATTTCCCATGGTTTTAATGCAAAAACGACGCTGGACTAGGATAGCCAAAAACCGGTCATCCGACAATCAATAAATGGCACTCTTTGTGCAAATTGTGCGCAAGCGTCCGGAGAACGTCGCCGCGGAGGAGATTGATCAGGGCGCTGCGTTTCGTGGAACCGATCGCAACGGTCTTCACTTTGAGATCATGCGCCGCCCGGGCAATGAGCCTCCCGGGATTCTCTCCGATCTGCCAAATGGGAACCGCCGTAATCCCGTATTTTTCCATCTCTTCCTGGGCCTTTGAAAGCACTTCCACGGACTCCAGCGACGGCTCGATCTCAGTCGGCAATTCAGGCGAGGGCGGCGTTTCCTCGACATAACTCAGATAAACCGTATTCTCCCCCATCGCCTTGACGTGCAGCGCGGCCTCTTCCAGAAGAACGGGATTCACCGAGCGAAGCGCCACAAGAGCCGTACTCTTATAAAGTGAAGAAAGTTCTTTGGCCTCCGCAACCGTAAGAAGATTCACGGTGGGCGCCAACTCCGGCATCGTTACCGGCGCGATCATCTTGGCCGCATAGCGCAGAATGAGCCCCACTCCCAAAATGGTAAGGACGAAGAAAAGCGCGTTCTGTTTTTGAATAGCGATCGTCACCTCAATGAAAAGCGTGATGACCGCGCCTGCGGCCAGCAAAAGACGTTCCCATAATTTCAGCCGGATCCCGAAATTCGTAGCGCTCGTCGTAAGATTCAGCGTAATCGCGCCGACAACGCCGATCGCATAAAGCGCCGCGAGGTGGACGATGTCCTTTTCAACCAAAAGAACGACGATCGGTAAAAGTGTCGCGACGATGAGCGCAAGCATCGGCATGCCAAAGCGGTTCAATTTCGCAAATACGGGCGGAAGCTCACGATCCTTGGCTAAAGCGAACTGGATCGACACAAGCCCCATGATCGCCGTATTGCCCGCCGACAAGAGAAGAAAACCGAAAATGATCGAGATCACGCCACCGAACCATGCGCCAATATAGTGATCCCCGAGCGCGCGCAACATGTCTTCGGTATGCCCTTTCAGCCCCGAGATCGCATTCATCGCGACTCCCAGCAAAAAAGTCAGGAGAGCCACTTCGATGAGCACCGGCAGGATCGCTCGGCGGGAGGTCTTCCCCACCGGTTCCACCATCACACCGGTCATATTGGCGATCGCTTCGACGCCGGAAAGCGCAAGCACGATCCCGACAAAAACCGGCCAATTTTTCGTGAACCCTCCCACGGGCATGGTCAGCTGAACATTGGAAAGGCTCGGCACGGTAAAAGCAAAAAGGATGATCGCGGAAACCGACGCAAAAACAGCGATCACCGCCGCCACGGTGCCCCCCTTTGAAGGTCCGACCCAGTTCATGGCTCCGATCACAAGGATCGCCACGACGGCCGCCAGTTCGGGATACGGCACATTAAAATAATGGAAGGCGTCCAGAACACTCAAAGAAGCCGTCACGACATAATCCGCGATCAAGAGAAAAGCCCCGATCACAGCCAGCGTCTGGGAACGGTGTTTTACCGAAGAATAAACGCCACCGCCGTCAGGATAAATACGGCAGACGATCATGTAGCAGATCCCGATCAGGGTCATCAGAAGGGACATCAGCCCCAGAAAAAACCAGGAGGCGTGACCGGCAAGGGCGAAAGCGATCCCAAGCACATAAGCCTTGGAGGTTCCCCAATCGCCATAGAGCATGGCGCCTGCATGATACCATTTTAGTTCGCGAGGTCTTTCGACCCGTTTGATCATCAGTGACATAGTCCCAAATACCTATTGATTTTAACGAAGTTGAAATCGGGGCAATCCTTGTCAACCATCTAAGAAATCAAATCTTAGACAAGGATAGTTCCAATTCCTTTCCTCTTCCTTTTCATCCCGCCGCCACAAAGGCGGGATGGGGCAATCTCAACTACCGTTGCTGTAAAGAAAATTAAAGTCGGGATGGAAAGTCTTAATATAGCAGAATTGGGCCGACAATCAACAGGTGCCCGCCTTCCGCGCTCTCCCCGCTTTTCTTTTCGTTCCAAAATTTAGATGGAATTTTTCCGCCGTTTCGCTATCATAAACGTCCATTCACCATGCAAACCCCTCAGAAACATTATTTAAATCACGAACAATATTAACCGGTAGTTATTAGCTCGGGTTCTGCTTTTCTTTGTCATTCGCGAGTGTTTTTGTCGGGGATCTGAAAAAGAGATCCAGGCTTGAAGCGATAGAGGAATGACAACGGGTTGTGTTTTTATAAGCCATGGTGGCAACACCGCGAAGCGTGCAAAACTCGAGCTACTAATTCAGCAGGAGATATATGAAAAAACTTTTTACGCAACTCTCTCTTCTGGGAGCATTTTTCCTGGGACAAACCGCCGCATGGGCCAGTGAAGCAGACCTGAAGATCCCGGACCTCCATGAGGGCCACTTCGCCATGTTCGGAGGCCTCACGGGTTACCAGATCCTCCTCTACGGGGCGATGGTGATCATGGGGACGGTGGGACTTTCCCTCTACCAGTTCTATAACGTGAAGAAGCTTCCCGCGCATAAATCCATGCTTGATGTCGCGGAAACGATCTTCCAGACCTGCAAAACGTATCTCAAACAGCAGATCAAGTTCCTCTCAATCCTGTTCGCGATCATTGCTTGCGCCATGTCCTATTATTTCCTTGGCCTCAAGCACGAACCGATCACCACCCTGGGATTGGTCCTCCTTTTCTCCGTCATCGGTATGGGCGGTTCCGCGCTGGTGGCCTATTACGGAATCCGCGTGAACACCTACGCGAACGCCCGGACGGCGTTCGCTTCCCTTCGCTGCAAACCGTGGGATGTGGTCAATATCCCCATGCGCTCGGGAATGTCGGTTGGCCTTTTCCTGATCTCCGTCGAACTCGTCATGATGGTGATCATCCTTCTTTTCGTCCCACGTAACATCGTCGGCTACTGTTTCCTCGGATTCGCGATCGGCGAATCGCTCGGCGCCAGCGCGCTGCGCATCGCGGGAGGTATCTTCACCAAGATCGCCGACATCGGTTCCGACCTCATGAAGATCGTTTTCAAGGTCAAAGAAGATGATCCGCGCAACCCCGGCGTCATTGCCGACTGCACGGGCGACAACGCAGGCGATTCGGTCGGCCCGACGGCGGACGGATTTGAGACCTACGGCGTCACGGGCGTCGCGCTCATTTCCTTCATCACCCTCGCGGTCAAGGATCCTTCCCTTCAGGCCAAACTGATCGTCTGGATCTTTGCTATGCGCTTCCTGATGGATTTCATGTCGGGAGCGTCTTATTTCATCAATCAGTTCATTTCTGAACACAAGTACAAGAACCTGAAAGAGTTCGATTTTGAAGAACCGCTGACGCGCCTCATCAAGATCGCTTCGACCCTTTGCATCTCCACTTCGTTCGGAATGTCGTACCTGCTCGTGGGCGACCTTCCCGATCCGACGCTGTGGTGGAAGCTTGCTTCGATCATCACGTGCGGGACTTTGGCGGCCTACCTCATTCCGGAATTCACCAAGGTCTTCACGTCTTCCCACTCCAAGCACGTCCAGGAGATCGTCACGGCTTCCCGCGAAGGCGGCGCGTCGCTCACGATCCTCTCAGGGCTTGTGGCGGGTTACTTCTCCGCTTTCTGGAAGGGCATTCTCATCGCGGGCCTGATGTTCGCGGCCTATTTGATCTCCGGAACGGGGTTGCAGAACATCATGCCGCACGCGTCGGTCTTCGCGTTCGGTCTCGTCGCCTACGGCTTCCTCTGCATGGGCCCGGTCAATATCGCCGTCGATTCCTACGGCCCGGTCACGGACAACGCTCAATCGATCTTTGAACTCGCCCAGACGGAATCCATCGCCGGGATCGAAAAAGAGATCGAGAAGGATTTCGGTTTCAAGCCGGACTTTAAGGGCGGCAAGCATTATCTCGAAGCCAACGACTCGGCGGGTAACACCTTTAAGGCCACCGCAAAGCCGGTGCTGATCGGTACGGCCGTCGCCGGCGCGACCACGATGATCTTCTCGATCATCCTGTTGTTGCAAGAGCACCTTCATACGATCGCGGTCGCTGCCGCGAAACTCGGCACCATCGTTCCCGCGAATATCGGCGAACTGATGCTGAACGAACGGTTGTCCCTCACGGCCGCGCCGATCCTCTTGGGGATCCTCTGCGGCGGCGCGGTGATCTTCTGGTTCTCCGGCGCTTCCATCCAGGCCGTGGCCACCGGAGCTTACTCCGCGGTCGAGTACATCAAGAAGAACCTGAACCTCGATAAGAAGGAAGCCGATCGCAGCGATTCGATCAAGGTCGTTCAGATCTGCACCGAGTACGCGCAAAAAGGGATGTGGAATGTCTTCCTCGGTCTCTTGCTGCTCACGCTCGCCTTCGCGATGTTCGATCCTTACTTCTTCATCGCCTACCTCATCGCGATCGCCACGTTCGGTCTTTTCCAGGCTATGTTCATGGCCAACGCGGGCGGTTCATGGGATAACGCGAAGAAAGTCGTCGAAGTTGACCTGGGCGAGAAGAATACGCCGGTCCACGCGGCGACAGTCATCGGCGATACCGTGGGAGATCCTTTCAAAGATACGACCTCCGTCTCCCTCAACCCGATCATCAAGTTCTCGACCCTCTTCGGCATGCTCGCCGTCGAGATCGCGATCAAGATGAATCCGGCGACAACCCGTGTCAGCGGGCTCGTCCTTTTCGTTGCGGGATTGTTCTTCGTCTGGAGATCCTTTTACAGCATGCGGATCCCGGTCCTGAAATCTAAGACCTGATCACGCAGAAAAACAGTTACAAAAAAAAACGCTCCGCCGTTATTTCGGCGGGGCGTTTTTTTATGCTTTTCAGCTACCACCACCGGACCTAGACGTGAAGCGCACAGCTCGGAGCTGGAGCGTTCCTCCCCTCTCTGCGCACTGCCATTCCTCTTTGATCACAAAGTCTTTTTGCGGTAGGCTGTTGACCTGTCTACAGCTTGATAGTTTATGCTTCCACGGAAAGGAGATGCCATGCAAACCATTTCACAACTCGCGAAGCAGCACCAGATCTCAAGAACGGCTCTGCTCTATTACGAGGCAATGGGCTTACTTAAAGCTTCGAGACGCACCCTCACCGGCTACCGGCTTTACGATGCGGGAAAAGAGAAACGTCTCGGATCCATCTGTCTCTACAGAAAAGCCGGTCTTCCCCTTAAGGATATCCAGGCCCTTTTGGAGAAAAAACAGGGCGGATCTTTCTCGAGGATACTCGAGAAACGTCTCGCCCGGATCAACGATGAGATCCAGGAGCTCAAGAGCCAGCAAAAAATGGTCCTGGCGCTCCTCAAAAACAGGAGGATTTTAAAGATGGGTAAGATCAACAAAGAACAATGGATCCAGATCTTCCGGGAAACCGGGTTATCAGATAAGCAGATGGAGAACTGGCACAGGGCCTTTGAGAAAAACGCGCCTGAAGGACACCAGGAATTTTTGGAATTCCTGAATATCCCCAAAGAAGAGATTAAAGCCATCCGCACCCGGTTCAGCCGGTGAGCAAAAAGGCTCTGCCGCGCACCATGCCGCGGCAGAGCCTTTTTTTGTAAACACCCTCCGATCAAACCCCGTCAAAATCCTCGCGCCGGCGAATCAATGCTGCAAACCGGCCTCCCCCGGTTTAGCGGGCCAGATGATGGACGCCACAACCGAAAGCGCCAGGATCAATAAAATGGCCCCGAGGGCAATCGCGGTGGGAACGTGGTAGAAATGCGCGATCAACATCTTAACGCCGATCAGCACCAGAATAAGCGAAAGCCCGTAATGCAGGTGATGGAACATCTTCATCAGTTCTGCGATCGCAAAATAAAGAGCCCGGAGCCCCAGGATCGCGAAGACATTCGACGTATAAACAACAAAAATATCGCGGGAGATTGCCAAAATCGCGGGGATCGAATCCACCGCGAATACCACGTCCGTTGATTCGATCACAAGAAGGATCACGATAAGAGGCGTCGCGTAAAGAACCTTGTTGATCCGCACAAAAAATTTCCCTTCATGATAATCCTGCGTCACGGGGAACATCTTCCGGACCCATTTCACAAAAATGTTCTTTTCTGGCTCGACTTTTTTGTCTTTCTCAAAAGCAAGGTTCACGCCGGTCCAAACGAGGATCGCCCCGAACACATAGATCATCCAGGAAAAATAGTGGAGGAGGCTTATTCCGAATCCGATAAAGATCGCCCGGAAAAGAAGCGCCCCGAAGATCCCCCAGAAAAGGACTTTGTGGTGATAGCGGGACGGAAGCTGGAAATAATTAAAGACAAGAAGGAACACGAAAAGGTTATCGAAACTCAGCGTCCGCTCCAGGATATAACCCGCCAAAAACTGCATGGCCATTTCCTTCCCCTGGAACAGATAAACCCCGAAATTAAAGATGAACGCGATCACGGTCCAAACGATGCTCCAGAAGATCGCCTCCTTCATCTTCACTTCGTGTTCCCGGCGGTGGAACACGCCAAGATCCAACGCCAGCAAAACAATGACCGTCACCGCAAAAACAATCCACGCCACAGGGTGCATAATATTCATCCTTTTCAAACGGGTTCAAAGAGGTGCGTATTAAATCAGAAAAAAAGCCCTTTGGGAACTTTCTTCGAAAAAAACGGGGCCGCCCCCTTCGGAACGGCCCCGCGTCAAATCAATAAAAACAATCTGCAACGCCGACGGGATTAGTCGTTTCCGGTTCGGGCCGCAGATTAGCCCGCCTCACCCCCTTGCGGAAGCTCAGTTCACCATTTCTTTTCTCCCGTTCCCCTATCCGGGGATTAGGCGATCATGCCCCTGTCCTCAGCGGACAGAGCGCAAGTCTTACATCTTCGCTTCTTTCAAGGCTTCCTTCTCTTCGGCCTTGATATCCTTCACGGCTTCCTTCGCCGCCTGATTCACATCCTTGATCTCTTCTTTCGCTTCGGTCTTGATAGCTGCCGGCGTTGCTGCAGGGGCGTAAAGTTCGTCGGTCTCTTCGGCAACAGCCTCAACACCACCGGTCTTGGCATCTTCCGCCACAGCGACCACTTCCTCTTCACCCACCGGAACCATCTTTCCCGCGGATTCGGCGAACGCAACACCCTGACACACCAGGACCAACGCCACCAAAATCCCGATCAACAATGTACTCTTCATTTTCTAATCTCCTTTTTTTGTTCATCTTCGCGGAGCAGCCCGGATCGCTCCGGAACATCTGTGAGGCACCTCGGCTCCGTCACTCGAATACACCCTGACATTCTTGAATATCGGGGGGCTAGATTAAAAAAAACGCCTCTCAGTTCCAAGCAACATCCCGCCAGGGGCGGGTCATCACTCAAAACAAAAGGCGTTATTTGGACTCTCTATCCACGTCACCGGAAGGTTTGGAGCCTTCCCGTGCTACCCTTTTCAAAAACTTAGGGGCTCTTTCGGGTTTCACCTCACTGGTATTTTGTGCTACTGTCGAAAGAGTACACGGAAACCCATAGACTGTCAATGAGGGTAAAATATATTTTTAGACCTTGCTAAATTTTCTTAACCCTTTTAAATTAAATGGTTTAGAGCTATCCTTGGCGGCGCTTATCCGAAACCCAGAATTCCATGCGCCGATTGAACATCAGCCTAGTTTGGGCGTCCAACGCAGGCATCGCGCTCAAAAAAACAAGGATCACAGGGACCAAAAACCACTCCAGGCCGTGGACCAGAGTCCAGAGAAGCGGGTATTTCTTCTGCTTTTTAGGCAAGAGCCAGATACTCATACCGATCGTTCCGGCAAGGGCAAGCGATGAAAGGCCGAAGATCGCCTGGGTGAACCGGTTTGCACTGTAATAGAGAACCGTATTGGAAAATTCCTCGCTCGGGAAAATAGCCGGCAACCAGCCCACAAGCGTAAGAAGAAAAGGCAACGCCGCCCAGGTAACATGTCCCTCGAACAATTTAAATCCGTGCCGAATCTTGTTATAGAGAGAGATCTTTTTACTTTGCAGGAACCCCCGCATCACAAGCGGGAAATTCTCAACGCCCCACGCCCAACGCCGTTTCTGCTTGTAAAGGCTGACCACCGTCCTCCACCAGGTGCCCGCGTCCACGACATCCATCGAGAGCGTCATCGGCATCGGAACAACACGGTATTGCCCCTCAAAATAAAGATAGGCCTTCCAGAATATCCCGGAATCATCAGAGATCATATCCACCGGCCAATACCCCATTTCCACCAGCGCCTGAAAACTCATGCTATGGCTCGAAAAAGTCACGAGTTTTTCCGGATCCGTGGTCTCGATCAACTGAAAAAAGGAGGAACCCGTTTCCACCACGCGGGCGAAGCCGGGAACTTCCCAGATGTTATTGTGAAAAACCGGAACGGGTTGAAAGCTGGCGCGGTGCCGGTCGGGGCAGGCCATAAAAGAATAGGTCAGACAGGCAAAATAATCAGGCCGGACCACCGTATCTGTATCAAAACAGGAAACGACCACATTTTCGAAAGGAACCCCCTTGCCTCTGAAATATTCCGCAGCCGCTTTAGCCGCAAACGTCGCGTTCGCACCCTTGACACGTGCTTCCCCCGGCAACCCTTCGGGATGTTCCACCAGCAAAAGGTCCAGGAACTCTCCCCGGTACTTAGCCACGACCCGGCGGACCCCTTCCTTGACCTCGTCGGCTGCGCGGCTTTCCAGAGCGATCGCAACAACGATCTGCCGCGTGAGAGGCGTATTTTTCGCAATGCTCGCGATGTTAGCCTCGATCACAGCCTCGGATTCCTTGATCACCGGAACGACCACCAGGTGACGGATATCGGACGAAAGCGGCGGGACCTTCCCCCGGGTTTTCAGCATTTCAAGATCACGCAAATGCGAATTCAAAATAAGCCGGGACAGCCATTTTTTTCCACGGTCGGCTTTGGCAAGCTCTTCCCGGTAAAGATCAAGCCGGTCAAGACCCCGAGCCCTTGCCAGCCAATCCGTGCCTTTTTCCAGGGACAGACGCAAATAGGAAAGGACCAGGAACAGGGTCATATAGAAAAGACGCATGATCCAGGCGAGGAGAAAAATGATTACGAAGATCGCGGACACAAGCGGTTGCCAAAATGAAAGCCCGATCAGTCCGAGCACCAACGTCCAGCTGGTCAACCCCGGAAGAATCTCAAAAACCCGCTGAACGAACTCTTCTTTTCCCTTTAAACCCTGCCGCGAATAGATGAATTTCATTGGGGCTTCCCGGCTATTTCCTTTTCGCCGAACATATAGACCAGAGACTTCGCTTCAGGCGGAAGCACCTCCAGGACCGTTAAGTAGCCCCGCGAGGGCTCCAGATAATAACACTCACCGGTCTTGTCGGAATAAAAGACCGCGGTATTTCCAAGAACCTTCGCGAGAAATTCCCGCGGCGAACGGCCCCCTTCTCCGATCGGGACCAGAAAAAGTCCGTCCTGATCACGGAAAAGAACGTGAGAGGTCCCGTAAACGAAAAAAGCCTGCTGCAGATCGCTCCCCCCATCAAAGGCCCAATCGATCTCCGGCCCGCGCTTGAAAAGTTCTTTTTTTCCGGCCGGCCGTGAAAAATCCAAAACCCCGAAACTCGTCGTTTTCCAGAGGAGAACTTTCCGCCCGTCGGGATCGGCTTCGTACCCGCGAACGCCTTCCTTAACAAAATGATACGGAAGTTCGTTCGAAAGAAGCTCCCCGTTCTCACCGAGGAAGCAAAGGGTATCGTTCGAAAGAAAATCGATCTTGTAAACACCGCTTTCGCGAAAAAGATTTTCAAGGAACGTGCCTTTTTCGATAACGGTCCCGGGATCCGCCGCGCGGGCATCAAAATTCCTGCGAATCATGGTAAATGAACGAAGTCCGAAGACCCGCCCTTTGTAAAGTCCATAGCCCTGGATCTTTGTAAAAAAATCCGAAGCGGCGGATTTCTTTTCAAGCCCGAGACGGACGAGATCCCTGCCATAAAGCGCAAAAAGATATTCCGGATTTCCACCTTCCCAGCGAACCTCCGCCGGCTCACCGCGTACAAAAAGATCCGAGATCTCTCTAATCTCAGGTTTCTCCCGGTCAACGCGGCACCAGAGGTATCTCCCCTCTTTTCCACCGCTCATTTTCAAAAGAAAAAAGGGGCTGCCTTTACTAAAAAAATACCGCTCACACACCTCATGAACCAACGGTGACCCGACAGCCACAAGGGGGACCGAAGATCCACTCTTCCAGTCAAAGACCCGGATGTCCCCCGCCTGACGCGTCCCGAAAAGGATCAGGAACCGCGTTTCGGGGATCGGAACAAGCTCTCGGAAAGGTTGCGCAAGCAGGGCCCGTGTCTTCACTTTTTTCGGAACAAGAAGAATCTGACTGAAAGCAACGGCTTTCCCGGGCTCGACCGCCACTTTGCGATTCCACGGGCGGCACCCCGGTTTCACGATTTTCACATCGTAGGAACCCGGTAAAAGGTTCCGGATCGTCGCGGGTGTTTTTTCGCCGTAACGGCGGTTCGCGATCAAAAGGGACGCCCCGGAAGGAACAGTCTCGAGATGGATCAGACCCGTTTTGGCAAACCCTTCTTCTGCCTTGGGGGTAAAAATATACCCGAGCGCATAAAGAATGATGAGCGGGCACAGGACAAGATAGACCGCAAGAAAAAGATAAAACAGGATTTTTCGAAGAATGATCATGATGGTTTATTATGCCACAAGCTGTTCTTGCTATCATTACCCTAATTTGAAAGCACGCGGCACCTCACAATGCCGGAGAAGGAAAGAATACTCTGAACTCCGCGCCCTGTCCCGGGGAGTTAAGAACCTCGATCCGTCCCTTGTGGACTTCAACGATCCAACGGCAAAGGCCCAATCCGATCCCCGTGGAAGCAATGCCCTCCGCAGAAATTTTATGACTAAAGAATTTTTCAAAGATCTTCGGCATATCTTCCTTGGAAATCCCTTTCCCGGTGTCATTGATAACAAGAACCGTCTGGCCTTCCTGCTGGCGGATTTCGAATACAACCTGCCCTTCCGGCGGAGTATGCTTAAGGGCATTTTCCAGAAGGTTTGCGATGAGGCGTTCCAGAAGACGTTTTTCCCCTTTGACAAGAACGGTTTCGTTTACGACAACCCGCACGGCTATATTCTTCTGTCGTGCCATAACTTCATAGGTGCCTACCACAGACCGAACCAAAGCACCCAACGAAAGCGTCTCCCACTGGGCCGCCAATTCCCCGTCCTCCGCATGCGCCACCGCCAAAAGCTGTTCCACCACATGGGCCATATCATTCACGACACTCAACTGGTTCCGAAGCACCCTCTCGTATTCCTCCTCGGTCCGGGGCTTGCGCAAAGCAAGCTCCATTTCCCCTTTCATGACCGTAAGCGGGGTACGAAGTTCATGAGAGGCTGCGGCGCTGAATTGCCGAAGCCTTTTGAACCCGCGTTCGAAACGGTCCAACATCTGATTGAACGTCAGCGCAAGGGCTTCCAATTCGTCGCCGGTCACTGGAACATCGATTCGTCGGTGCAACCGAGACTCACTGAGCTCGTGAGCCTGACGGGTCATTTTTCCGATCGGCCGCAGTACCAAGCTCGCCAGAAACCATCCGATCAGGCTTGTCACAAACACCGTGGTCGGGATCAACCAAAAAAGCCATGTCCTCAACCGGTCCAGAGAAGCGTCGGCCTGATGAAGCGAGGTCACCACCTGCACGAAATAAAGCGTCTTTCCCTCTTCGATCACAGGCCGCGTCACGATCCTCACGCGACGGGCGTTGACCACTTGATAAGTCTCAAAAAACATTCTGCCCTTTCCCGCCGCGACAAGAGTCGCCGAATTGACGGGAATAATCCATTGGGACAGGCTGGGCGAATACGCAAGTGTTTCGCCGGCGCAGGAAAGAATACGGACCGGCCGCACCGTATCCAATTCGTCCGTCACCTCAGCCCACCGCCGCACAAGATCTGGCAAACGGTCGGCCGCAACATCATCATGAAACTGCTTCAGCGTCCGTTCTTTGAGCGGCAAAGTTTCAGATTCGGCTTTCCAAAAAGAAAAAATAGCGTCCGCGACCCCCTCCGCCTGGGCAGCTAAAACAGCATCAATGTCGCGAAAAAGGTTGACTTTAACATTCCCAAAAAGAACCACGCCAAAAACACAAAGGATCGCGGTCAGGATGCTGGCATACCACAACGTAAGAGAAAAACGGATCGAGCGGATCATTCTTGTTCGGGGATCTCGAGGATATAACCTTTACCGCGAAGCGTTCTCAGAAGTTTCGGCTCCGATCCGTCATCGAGCTTCTGACGCAATCGGGCGATATGGACATCGATCACGTTCGAAAATGAATCAAAACTCGATTCCCACACATGCTCGGAAAGCATGGTCCTCGTCACCACCTGGTTCGGATGCCGGAGAAAAAACTCCAGCAACGCATATTCGCGGTTCGTCAGATCGATATCCCTGCCCGTTCGCCGGACCTTGTGCTTGACGGTGTCGACTTCCAGATCCCCTGCGGAAAGAACCGTCGGGATCATGTCCCCTCTCCGTCGAAGAAGGGCCCGGACCCGCGCCAACAACTCTTCAAACCCGAACGGTTTGGTCAAATAATCATCCGCACCGGCGTTGAGTCCGTCGACCTTATCCTTGGGTTTGTCTTTCGCTGTCAGGATCAGCACCGGCGTGTTATTCTTCCCCGCCCGGAGCTCCCTGAGAACCTCCATGCCATCTTTCCGTGGCAGCATCAAATCGAGGATGATCAGGTCGTATTCATTTGTTTGAGCTTCCTGCAACGCCTGTTCGCCATCGGCAACCCTATCAACAGCGTACTGCTCTTCACGCAACCCTCGGCGAACAAAGCCTGCTACACGGGAATCATCTTCAACCAGCAGAATACGCATCAGAACCTCCGGACAACCGCAAAATAAATTTGAAAAATTACCGCTCCCCACGCCAAATTTTATCACCCTTTTCCGTCATTTAAAATCGATCTTCGCGCCGGCAGGCCCTCTCAAAAAAAAAGGGAGCTGCCATGAAATCCACGGCAGCTCCCGCCTGTTGCCCCCTTTCTAGGGGAACAACGCTGTTACATTTTCTTCGCGGCCGGCTTTTCCACCAGCTTGCCACCCAGTTCCTTACAAGCTTCGGCGGACTTGACCATCTTGACACGCCCTTTGACGTCACAAGCTACTTTCGGCATCGCTGCAAACGCAGGTGCGGCCATCAACATCAAAAGCCCTAAGGCGATTATTTTCTTCATGGTGGTGATTCTCCTTTGTTTTTTTGATTTTACTGCATTCAATAATTCCCCGTCGTTAGTGGAAGTATACTCTTCGAACATTACGGGGAAATGAATCCGAGATTAATTTTTCTTCATTTAAAACTGCCAGGCCGAACGGTCAAGGCACATCATTCTTCTGCCGATATTGGAGCTATGATGGAACTGTTCGATTATGCGGTACTTTCGTTTGCATCCCTTTTCGTCATCGTCGACCCCGTGGGACTGATCCCCGCGTTTCTCGCGATGACGCAGTCTAATACGGCGCAAGAGCGCGTCCGGATGGCACGACTCGCGGCTTGGGTCACGTTTGCGATCCTGATCCTGAGCTTTTTCTTTGGACAAAGGCTTCTTCAAGCGTTCGGGATCACCCTCCCCGCTTTTGAAATTGCGGGCGGCGTCGTCCTGCTCCTGGTCGCCCTGGACATGCTCCAGGCCCGGCGGACCGCCGTGAAGGAAACCCAGGAAGAAAAGGCCGAAGCGATCGCAAAAGAAGATGTCGCCATCACTCCGCTGGCGATGCCCATGCTAGCCGGTCCCGGCGCTATCACCGCGGTAATCCTCCTGGCCAACAAATCAGGAGCACTCCTTTATCGCGCAGTACTGGCCGAAAATATCATTCTGGTCTCTTTGTTTACCTTCTTGATCCTCTGGTTTGTCGCGGTCCGTTCCAAAATCCTCAGCGTGATCGCCCTCAAAATCATGGCCCGCCTCATGGGACTGCTCCTTGCCGCGATCGCCATCCAGTTCATCCTCAACGGGCTGAAGGCAACCGGGCTGTTCGGCTGATCTTTCCTTTTTCTCAAATCCAGGAGAATCCCCTTGTGATTCATCCGGGTTTCTTTTATACTTCAACACGTAAATAATTAACATATTGAACTATTAATCAATTACCAAGCCAGCGGGAGTAGACATCGTGGGAACCCGAGAAGAGTTAGCGGTTTTTTTCAGAGAGATCCAGCCGAAATTCGCACGGCTCTACGCAAAGATCCTTCACGACGCCGACTTGACGCTTCCTCAATATGCTTTGCTGAATCAGCTGGAATTCCTCGGCCCCGTTTCAATGACGGAAATGAGCGAAAGACTTCAGATCACCAGACCCGCCGTAACCAGCCTGGTCGACCGTCTCGAAAAAAAGAAACTCCTGAAGCGTGTCCCTCATCCCAAAGACCGCCGCATTATCCTGCTCGACATCTTACCCAAAGCTAAAAAAATGGTTGCAGGGTTTCAGACCTATTCGCTGAACCTTCTCTTCAAGGCTTATGACCAATTCGCGCCTGCAGAACACGCGACCATCAGCCGTTTTTACGCCACCCTTTCAAAAGCCATGGATGATTTCCTGGCACGGGAGAAAAAATGAGTCTCAAAATATTCCGGAAACTCCTTTCTATCTTTATATGTCTTATGTTTATCAGTTCGACCCCCCCCCTGCTCCGGGCAGATAACAGCGCCCCGGCGCAAACCAACCCCGTTTCTCCTTACCCAGTTGACGAGACTCCGCCGCTCACTTTTGAGGACTGCTACAAACTCGCCCTCGACGAAAGCGAGACGGTCGCCATTCAGAAGGAAGCGATCGCCCGCGCGACCGCAAAGATTTTCACGGCCGCAAGTGAAGCCTTGGGGGACGTGGATTATGTGATCACACGGGAAATGCAAGAACAGCAAAAACAACCCGTTTCCGGGGGTTCGGCAACAAGTGGCGGCGCCATCAACGATCCGGACATCTCCCAACAAAAGTTTACGATCAGCCAGCCGCTGTTCCAGGGCTTCAAGGCTTTCGGAGCGCTCAAGGGCGCTGGAAGCTACAAACAGGAACAAAAAGACGCTTACCGACGGGCCAAGGAGCTTCTTTATCAGGATGTCGCGTACGCTTTTTACGGGGTCCTCCGCTATCAAAAAGAACTCGGCATCATCCGCGAGATCCACGGGCTTCTCAAAAAGCGGATCAAGGAACTGGAAGAACGTGAAAAGATCGGCCGGTCCCGTGCGAGCGAGGTGGCGCAGGCGGTAACGAGACTAAAAACCTTGGAAGCTGATCTTGCGGGGGTCAAAGGATCCCTGGCAACGACCCATTACATCCTGGAATATCTGATCGGGATGGAGATCGAGGGACGAAAGCTCCAGGACAATGCTTCGCAAGATCCTTCATCGCGGAACCTGATGGACTATCTTTCTCTGGCCGGAATGCGGTCTGATGTCAAAGCGGCGGAGCAGGCCGTTAAAACCGCTAAACAGGGCATCCTGATCGCCCAGAGCGGCTTTTGGCCGACGATCTACCTGGATCACACGCAATATACCCGCAGGGAAGGATCACTCGGGAATGTCGACTGGGACCTTCTTTTCACGATCGACGTTCCCCTCTTCTCGGGAACGGCAACGGTTGGCCAGCTCAAGGATTCAATCAGCGTGCTCAAACAGCAAAACCTTTATCTTTCACGCGCAAAGCGGCTTGCTCAAATGGAGATCAAGCAAAGCTACGAAAGCTGGCGTTTTTCGAGAGAACAGCACCTGGCCCTAAACGCCGCAGTCGAGGCCGCGCAAAAAAATTACAGTTTACAGACTGAGGAATACCGCCGTAGCCTCGTCAACAACCTGGACGTGCTCGCTGCTCTGGAGTCTCTTAACAATACACAACAGAGCGAGAACCAGTCTTATTACCAAATGAAAAAAGACGAAGCCCGTCTCAAGGTCGCTGTCGGGGAAGTCCTTTGAATCTTTCCGAAATCTCCATAAAAAATCCCGTTTTCGCATGGATGCTCATGCTCGGGCTCATTTTCTTCGGCCTGATCAGTTTCGGCGGTCTTGGCGTAGGACAGATGCCCGATGTTGACTTCCCCGTCCTGAACGTTTCCGTAACCTGGGAAGGCGCGGCGCCGGAAGTCATTGAAACGGACGTAGTCGATATTCTTGAAGACTCCGTCATGGGCGTCGAAGGATTGCGTGAAGTCTCCTCGGTTTCCCGCGAAGGCGCCGCGAACGTCACTCTCGAATTCGATCTGGATCGCGACATCGATGTTGCACTCCAGGAAGTCCAGAGTAAGATCGCGGAAGCCCAGCGCCGCCTCCCCCGCGATATGGATCCGGCGGTCATCCAGAAATTCAACCCCGAAGACCAGCCGATCCTTTGGATCGGTGTCACATCGAACAAACCCGTCAAAGAACTGATGGACTACGTCGACCGAAACCTGAAAGACCGGTTCAAAACGGTCCCGGGCGTCGGCGAAATTTTCCTCGGAGGGTTCCTCGAGCGAAACCTCCGCGTATGGCTCGACACAAAAAAACTTCTTCAATACCAGCTCACCGTTGAAGACGTTGTCAATGCGATCCAGACCGAACACGTCGAAATCCCGGCGGGACGGCTCGAAACGGCCGAGCGTGAATCGTCCGTCCGTGCCATGGGCGAAGCCAGGACCGTCAAAGAATTCGAAAAGATCGTGATCTCCACACGGCAAGGCCAGCCTAATTACCGTCAGATCCTACTCAAAGAAGTCGCCACAATCGAGGACGGCCTCGCAGACGTCCGTAAAATGGCGCGCGTCATGGGACAGGACTCCGTCGGCATCGGCATCCGGAAACAGCGCGGCGCCAATACGGTCGAGGTCGCCAAAGCCGTCAAAAAACGTCTGACCGAGCTAAAAAAGACCCTCCCCCCCGGCTACGACATGGACATCAACTTTGATTCCAGCAAATTCATCGAGGATTCCGTGCATGAACTGGTGTTCACGCTTATCCTTTCGGCGCTTCTGACCTCGCTCGTCTGTTGGATCTTCCTCGGCTCCTGGAGTTCGAACCTGAACATCCTCCTGGCGATCCCGACCTCGATCTTGGGCGCCTTTATCGTGATCAAATTCGCGGGGTTCACGCTGAATACGTTCACGCTGCTGGGACTTTCCCTTGCAATCGGAATCGTCGTCGATGACGCCATCATGGTGCTTGAAAATATCGTCCGTCACCGTGAAAAAGGCGAAGCCAAGGTCGAGGCGGCCTTAAAGGGCTCCAAGGAAATCATGTCCGCAGCCATCGCCGCCACCTTGTCGATCGCAGCCATTTTCATTCCGGTCATTTACATGCAAGGGATCGTCGGAAAATACTTTCTCCAGTTCGGCATCACGATTACCGTCGCGGTTTTCCTGTCGTTGTTGGAAGCGTTAACGCTCGCACCGATGCGCTGTTCCCAGTTCCTGGAAGTCGGAGAAAGAAGCACCCGGTTCGGAAAAAAATTCGAGCGCGGCATGATCCGTCTCTCCGAAATTTATCATCAGTGGCTCACGATCGCGCTCGATCACAAAAAGATCGTGCTGGCTGGGGCGGCGATTTTCTTCATCCTTTCGCTCTTCACGCTCCCCTTCCTCCGGAAAGAAATGTCCCCAGCCCAAGACCAGAGCATGTTCCTCGTCCAGCTGGAAACCCCCATCGGATCCTCGATCGCATACACCAGCGAACGGTTCAAGGAAGTGGAAGCTCTGGCCATGAAACATCCCGATGTGAAACGCTATTTCTGCGTAATCGGCACTCGTATGGGAGGATTCGAAGGAGAAATGAACGCGGGGTTGCTTTTCATGACCTTGAAAGATCCTTTAGAACGCAAGGTTGACCCAAAGCTCGGGCATCGTCCCAACCAGGAAGAATTAATGGACTATTTCCGGCGCGAGATCAACAAGATCCCGAAGCTCCGGGCGGTGATCCAGGATCTTTCCATGCGGGGTTTCGCCGCCTACGGAGGGTTCCCGGTGCAGTTCACGGTCCGCGGGCCCAATTGGGACAAACTCATCGCTTATGCGACCGAAATCCAGGAAAAAATGAAATCGAACCCGATGTTCCAGGACGTGGATACGGATTACCGCACCGGCGTCACGGAAGTGCGGATCTATCCCGACCGTGATAAGGCCTATGAACACGGGGTCAGCGTTCACTCCATCGCGGAAACGATCAACGCGATGATCGGAGGCGAAAAGATCGCCAAGTACACGCAGGACGGCCGCCGATACGACGTCCGCGTCAAAGCCCTTCCCGACCAGCGCATGACCCCCGAAGACATCAGTAAACTTTGGGTCTGGAATAACCGGGGGGAAATGGTCCGGCTTTCAGAAGTCATCATCATGAAAGAACAACCGAGCCTTTTGAACATCACCCGTCGCGCCCGCGAACGGTCCGTCAGTATTTACGCAAACGTTCCGAAAGGAAAATCCCAGGCCAACGCGATCAAAGCTGCTGCCGAGATCGGTAAAAAAGTTCTGAAAGACAGCGAATATCACGTCGTCTTCAGCGGGACCAGCCAGACCATGAAAGAATCTTTCGGGAGCCTCGGCTTCGCCATGCTTCTGGGACTCATCGTCGCTTACATGGTCCTCGCATCCCAATACAATCACATTGTGCACCCGATCACGATCTTCCTGGCCCTCCCGTTCAGCATTTCGGGGGCTTTTCTCGCTCTTCTCATAGCGAACCAGTCGCTGAATATTTTCAGCTTCATCGGATTGATCCTTTTGATGGGGATTGTGAAGAAAAATTCGATCCTGCTGGTGGATTTCACGAATCAGATGCGCGAGCGAGGCCTCACACCGCTTGAAGCTCTGAAAGCCGCCTGTCCGATCCGCTTGCGTCCGATCATTATGACGTCGGTATCCACGATCGCTGCAGCCATCCCCCCGGCTCTCGCACTCGGTCCCGGAGCCGAAACCCGCATCCCGATGGCCGTCTGCGTCATCGGAGGCGTGCTGGTCTCGACCCTTTTAACGCTCTTTGTGGTCCCGACGGCATATCTCGTCTTCGTAAAACTGGAAGACACGGAAAGCATGAAGAATAGGTTCGAGAACTGGGTCGGGATACCGCTCCGCAGCTGCCTCTCGACAGGCTCACGCCTTGTCGCGAAACTCCGCAGCAAGCTCTAAACCGCAAGAAGATAGAGGATCATCCCGAACTTCGGAGAAAGAATTTTTTCCGGAGAGAACCGAAACGGAAGGACACTAAGCCCCCCCGTCTTGAGGATTTTCATTCCTGAATGAAGCGCCCGGAGCCCGGATGCCGTAAATGGCACTTCACGGATTCCGGGCATCGCGAGCGGCCGCACAATCTGCCACCAGGAATCGCGATTCGGAACAAAGGTTGCGAGGATTCCGTTCTCCTTTTTCACACTTTTGAACCGATCAAGCAGAGCCCTTTGATCCTCAGGAAGGAAATGCTCAAAAAGTCCGTCCGTAAAGACCAGATCGAACTTATTCCGAAAAGCCGCCGTCCATTTCTCGTTCAAAAGATCTTCCTTCAAATACGCCTGACACTTGCCGCCGGTATTCTTCCGCGTGATCTCAAGCGATGCTTCTGAATGATCCAACGACCATACGCGACAGCTCTTGCTCAGAAAATACTGCGAAAAAAATCCGGAACCGCAGCCCGCGTCCAGCACTTCCATTCCCTCCCGCAGAAACGGGTCGAGCACTGCTAGGATACGGCGCTTGCTCCAGCTGATCCGGGTATAACGCCCGGAGGCTTCCGAACTCCAGAACTTGTCCCAGTTTTCTTTTTTGACTTCAAGTCTTTTCATTTGAGTTTAAATCCGAACCGGAGAAGACCCTGCGCCGCGCCCAAGGCCCACGCAAAAGAACGGAAGAACTGCACTTTGGCCCCATAGCATGCAACCATAGGATCGCGTTTAAAAATGTACGGGAAGGAATAAAAGCACGATCCAAAAAGAAACAAGAACGGCGGCAGAATTAACACGGGAGCAATCATACTTATAAAACCCGGGAACAGCAAAAGAAAGAGCGACAAAACCAAAAGTCCCGCGGCAAGAACCTGATATTTCGGGAGTTTTCCGGTATAGGTGTCACTTCCCCGTTTTTCCGGATGATCATAGTAAAGTTTCATGCGGTCGAAACCCCGGCGCGTCTGGTTCCTCATATACCACCAGAATGATTCGGGATGTGCATGCGCGACAACGGCATCGGCCGCAAAAAGGATCTTGTATTTGCGCGAGATCCGGAAGGTCAGATCGAAATCCTCACCGCTCGGAGCCTTATAGATCTCATTAAACCCGTTCATTTCCTCAAGCACCCGTCGCCGCACCGCCAGATTGTAAGCCCCGTGGACGTCGATCTCCCCGCGGACGTTCCGGTAACGCCACGCGATCTCGTAACCTACAAAACGTGCCAGGATATTCTCCGTGTTCAGCGTACGGTACGTGCCCGCCACCGCAGCGATCTCTTCCGAAGTGAAATGCCTCAGTAAATTTCCGGTCCAGTCCGGATCCGGCACACAGTCCCCGTCCGTAAAAATCACGATCTCGGAGGAGGCGTTCCTCCATGCCATATTCCGCGAGGCGGCGGGTCCCTGATTGGTGTTACGGATCAAGCGGATCGTGGAATATCGCGCCGCATAACCCTCGATCACTTTCGCGGTACCGTCTTTCGATCCGTCATCCACGAAGATGATCTCGTCCGGAATGCACGCTTGGGCAAGAAGGCTTTCAATGAGCCTGCCGATATATTTTTCTTCGTTGTAAACCGCCGAGACGACCGCGATCTTCACGGGATCATCCTTTGGAAAATATTTTTTTGAGGAAAAACTTAAAACCAAAAAGGATGCGGGAGCGCTCGCGCTGACAAAACAGAAATTGCCTGGCTTTCCCCAGCATAAACGAGGGTCGAAAATAGAATTCGCGGTAGGCCCGGTCCGTGAACGCCGAGATTTCTTCACCGCTTAATTCCCCGCGCTGTACCTGCGACAGGTAATAACCGCTCTCACGCAGCCATTCGCCGTAGTTCTCGGAAAGAAGCTCCCCCCGCGCTTTCGCCTCCTCATACGCCCGAGTACCGGGATAGACCATAATCGGAAAAAACTGAGCCGTATCAAGCCTCATGCGCTTCGCGAGATCAAGCGTCTTTCGCATCGTCGCTCGCGTTTCATGGGCACCGCCGAACAGAAAGCAGCCATGGATCATGATCCCCGCCTCATTACAGGCCTTTACGAACCGCTCCTGCATCTTCACGGTACTGCCGCCCTTCTTCATTTCATCCAGGATCCCCTGATCCGCCGATTCGAACCCCACGCAAAAAAGCCGGCATCCAGCCCGTTTCATGAGCCGGAGAAGATCAACATCGTCGAAATCCGCACGGGCATTCCCGGACCACGTCACGTTAAGTTGACGCCTCAGGATCTCTTCCGAAAGCTCGCGCATCCGGACCTTGTCCACCGTCAGGGTATCGTCCTCAAACATGATCTCCCTATTCTGCGGCCAGGTCTTCTGGATGAATTCCATTTCATCGACTACATCTTTCACCGAACGCGGCCGGTACCGCTGCCCCGTAATCGTCTGCGGAAAAACACAGAACGTACACTGATACGGGCATCCGCGACCGCTTACGATAGTGACCTCAGGGATAAGCTGAGCCCCGTAGCTGTAATTTTCAATCTTCAGGAAATCGCGATAGATCAGACTCGCCCAAGGGATCTCGTCGAGGTCCTCATGCCACGGCCGGCGTTCGTTCAGGAAATATTGGTCGGCGAGGCGGTAAGCCAGGCCTTTGACCCAAGCCAGCTGTTCGCGCGTCTTGGCTCCGCCAAAGTGCTGGACCACCTCCAGCACCGTAAAGTCATATTCCCCCACGGCAACGAAGTCCAGCGTCGGCGACATCTTGAGGGTTTCCAACGGCCGCGCGGTCGGATGCGTGCCGACCAGCATCGTCATAGCACCTGTCTTCTTGGCAAGCTGGTCCATGACTTTGACATCATGATGCACGGACGCCGTCACGGTCGTTGCAACGATCAGATCCGGCTTAAAAGCGGCCACGCGCTCTTCGGTCCGGGTCACATCATATCCTTCGGCGGGGGCATCAAAAAAATCAATCTCATACCCGTGTTTGCGCACCAATCCCGCGGCCAGCGCCATGTAAATGGGGTAATAGAGGGTTCCGGAAGGCGCCACACCTGGAGAACGGCTTTCTCGGGTGAAGCGTTCGTGGTAAGGAATATTCAGAAAAAAAACTTTCAAGAGCACCGACCTTTCGCCTTTGAGCGTACTTTATACCCTGCTTTTCTGTTTTAATCAAGCCGAGGTCGCAGCCGGAGAAGTTCATTTTAAAAGCAGGATATGGTAGGATGTTCCGAACCATCGACAAAGGGGTCGTCCCATGGCGGAAAAGAACATCCGGATCCAATACGAGATCGCATTCCCGAACGGAAGAACACAGGAATTGCTCGTCGAACTTGATCCTGTAACCTATCTGTCACAGGTTCCGCCGCGCGATAATTATCCTGAATGGACCGCCCTCACCTGCCACCAATGCAAAAATTGCCCGCTCAGCCCGGCCCAACACCCCCACTGTCCCATCGCAAGGCACATCGTCGGCGTGGCGGAAGCGTTTTCGAAAAACATTTCCTACGAAGAGGTCAAGGTCACGATTCGGACTGAAGCGCGGACTTATCAGAGGGAGATTGCACTCCACAACGTCCTGCGTTCGTTGGTCGGCCTCTACATGGCCACAAGCGGCTGCCCCATCATGGACAAGCTCCGTCCCCTGGCCGTCCTCCACCTCCCTTTCGCAACATGCCAAGAAACAGCCTACCGTGCCCTTTCAATCTACGCGCTGGCCCAGATCTTTATCCATAAACGGGGCGGAAAGCCCGATTGGGCGTTCGAGGATTTTGGGAAGTTCTACCAAGAGGTCGAAATCGTGAATCAGGGGTTCCACCAGCGGCTGGTGAGCGCCGGTCTCGAAGACGCCACCCTGAACGCTGTCGGTAATTTGAACTGCTACGCGCAGTTCACCCAGTCCCTTCTGGAATACGGAAAACTCGAAAAAATCGAGGATTGGTTTTCGGCTTATTTCGAAGAGGGTAAAAAGAATTAATACCGACGGGCCGGCCTTTTAGAAAAAAAGATCCTGTATAAAAAGAACTTCCGGAAGCTCAGCCCGGCCGGCTTTTCTATTCAGCGCGTTCTTCATTTTGAGCCGCAAAAGCGCCTTCGCCCCCATCCCGTAGCCTTCGAACCGGTTGAGAACCTTCCCGTAGGGATCAAGGAAAAGAATGGTCGGATAACCCTGCACCCCAAAGCGGAAAGCGAGATCCGCCCGTGCCTCGGCATCCAGTTTGACACAAATAAATTCTCGGGCGTGTTCCTTGACGGTCCAATCACCGAGCGCCCCGCCTTCCAACTTGCGGCACTGCCCGCACCACTTGACCTGAAAATAAACCATCAGCGGCTTTCCCTTCGTCACCGCTTCCCTAGTAGCGGCTTCGTAGTCGGAGCGCCACGGAATCGCGTTGACAAGCTTCAGTGCCTGGCACGCCAGGAAAATGACCGCACAAACGAAGATTATTTTTCGCATACGACCTTACAGCTTTAAAACGGCCCGCGAACTATTGGGAAAACTTCTTTTTCCCGCGGAAAGGTTTACGGAATCCGCCGCCATGAGGCTTGTCAAAACCACCCGCAGAGAAAGGTCCGCCGGAAGGGGCGCCGTGACTAAAGCCGCGGTATTGACCAGGCGACCGCCCCTCATCACGACGGGGACCGCTGTAAGAACGGTCACGATTGAAACCCCCGGATCTCCCCTCATGGCTGAACCCGCCCGACTTCCCTTCACGATGAAAGCCCCCCGGCTTGCCAAAACCTCCGGGTTTACCATGGTGAAAAGAATGGCCGAACGGCCTGCCGCCCGGTTTCGAAAAAGATCTTTCGCGCTCCGGCCGCCCCTGGCCCTGGGATTGCGCCACCAAGCCATCGATCTTTTTTTCAAGAAACCCCAGCTGCTGCTGGATCTGTTTAAGAAGGCTGATCACGTGCGGCTCATTCAACTCCGGAACTTCGGAAGGCTCTTGCTTTGACGATGCGTCCATAAAAACTCCTTTTTGAAAAAACAGTTGGAAACCATTGGAACAGACGAGGAACGGCCCGCCTTTGCCGGAAACCGAAAATGAAGCTACCCGCGATCAGTTTTGTTCGCGCAAGATCTTGAGGAGTAATTTGAGAAGATCAACCACCGTCAGGATGCCGACGACGTGTTCCTCTTTGTCCACCACAGGGATGCAGCCGAGCTTTTTCATCGCCATAAGCTCTGTGGCCTTTTCGATCGTGTCCTCGGGAGAAAGCGTGATGACCTTCTGGATCACATGCTGTTTCAGAATAAACTGGCTCAGCTTGTCCGCATCGTAGACGTACTGGCCATCCGGCCCTTTCTCGGGAGAAGCGATACGGTTCAGATCGCGCTGGGAAATCACCCCGAGAATCACCCCGCTAGAATTGACGATCGGCAGATGGCGGATATCCTTTTCTTTGAAGATTTCGGCGACGCTGCAAAACGATTCATCGATATTCAAAGTGATGGGATCTTTTACCATAAATTCTTTAACAGGCCGGTTTTTCACGAATCACGCCTCCTAGGGGCATTGAAACTTCCAAAATCACTGGCACCTCACGGTCCTTTTCTTCGGCGAACACTAAGATAAACTGAACGGAAAGCTTTGTCACTTGAAAAGACTTGCCGAGCTTTTCCCCTGGATTTTCTGCTAACATACCCCCATGGTACTCGACATGCTCTTCCAGCCCCTGCTCGCCGGATTTTCAGTAGGCGCCTTCTGTCTCACCTACTGTTTTCCGTTCATGGGTGCATTCCTTGCCGCAGAGAACCGTTCTTCCGGAAGAAACCTCCGGATCGTTCTGGAATTCCTCGGGGGACGGCTGGCGGGATACCTCATTTTCGGAATGGCTGCCGGATATCTCGGCGAACGCCTCAATTCTCGTTGGTTGGGGTTCGCGACGGATATTTCATTTATCGTTTTGTCGGTCCTGCTCTGCCTTTATCTTCTCGGGATCCTCAAGGAAAAGAACGGAATGTGCGGAACAGCACTCTTTTTCAGAGGCAAGAGCCCCCTGGTAATGGGCTTTTTCATGGGGATCAATCTCTGCCCGCCGTTTCTTTTGTCCGTAGCTTATATTTTCCAGCATAAGAACCCGCTTTATGGGATGGCCTATTTTACGATCTTCTTTCTCTCCAGCTCGGTTTATTTCTTGCCCCTTGCTTTCGTCGGGCTGGCGGCCCGGGCCCGGGAGTTCCGAACGGCAGCACGGTTAAGCGGATTCCTGGTAGCCGCACTCTTTTTCCTTTACGGTCTCTATTCGATTTTCCATAATAATCGCATATGAGTACGCCGCTGCTGATAAAAAAGATCTTCGCGTTCCTTTTCCTGGTTCTCGTCGTCGGGGCCGCGGTTTTTTATATCTTCCGCCATGAAACGAACATGACCGATCAACCCGAAGACACTCCCTCTTTACACGAAGCGCTTTATTACGAACCCTTTTCCAACAAGTCGGTTCGGTGTTCCCTCTGCCCCAACCTATGCACCATCTCCCCGGGACGATTCGGCGGATGCAAAGCCCGCAAGAACATCGATGGAAAACTTTATTCCATGGTTTACGGCAAAATGGCCACCGCCCATGTGGATCCCATCGAGAAAAAACCCTTCTTCCATTTCCTCCCGGGAAGCAAGGCCTTCTCGATCTCTTCCACGGGTTGCAACATGCGTTGTCTCTTCTGCCAGAATTGGAACATCTCGCAATGTTTCCCGGACGACATCCCCACCGAAAATATCTTTCCGAAACAGGTCGTTGCCAAAGCGTTGGGAAGCGGCGCCGAATCCATTGCCTTCACGTACAACGAACCTGTAATTAATTATGAGTTCGTCCTTGAAACGGCAAAACTCGCCAAAGCAAAAGGACTCCGGACCGCAGTCGTTTCGAACGGTTACATCGAAACAGCGCCCTTGAAAGAGCTCCTGAAGTATGTGGACGCATACAAAGTCGACCTGAAGGCGTTCAGCGAAGGCTTTTATCGTAAATTTACGGGAGGACACCTGTCCAATGTTCTCGAATCTCTGAAGATTATCAAGCAAAGTGGCGTATGGCTTGAGATTGTCACCCTCCTCATCCCCGGCGAAAACGACAGCGACGCCGAGATCCGCGCCATGGCAAAATGGATCCGGGAGAACCTTGGGAACAGCGTACCACTCCATTTCAGCCGCTTCTTTCCTCAATATCGACTGCAGAACCTTCCCCCAACACCCCCCGAATCTCTGATTCGCGCGCGCAAGATCGCCATGGAAGAAGGCCTGAAATTCGTATACACCGGCAATATCGCAGACCCCAACGGCGAAACCACCTTTTGCCCCGCTTCCGGAAAAAAAGCGATCGAGAGGCAGGGTTATTTCATTGTTTCGAACCGGTTAAATAACGGAGCATGCCCCGATGGAGAGAAAGTCCCAGGCGTTTGGAAATAAACCCGCGCAACGGGCAATGTCCAACGGTCAACGCATCGCTTTACGGGGTGCATTGTGCGTTGCGCTTTCAACGGTTTTCTTTGCGTTCACATTCTCTTTCCCTAGTCAAAAAAAGGCGCCGGAATCCTCCAATGTTCGTAAGCCCTCGGTCGCGGGAGGATTCTACCCCAGCGACAAAGCAGAATTGGAACGTTACGTCGACGCCATGCTGCGTCAGGCAAATCCCCCGGAGATCAAAGCACCGATCCGCGCGATTATCGTCCCCCACGCAGGCTATGTTTTCTCGGGACCTGTCGCAGCCTACGCCTACAAAGAACTCGAAGACCGTGATATCCGCACCGTTATTCTGATCGGAAACAGCCACCGGCACTATTTCGACGGGATTGCGGTCTACGCCAAAGGCGCTTTCGAAACACCCCTCGGTCTCGTCCCCATCGATGAAGCCTTCGCCTCAAAACTCCTCGCTGCAGACCCCGTATTTGTCGATAACCCTCAGGTCCACAACGAGGACCACGTCCTTGAAGTCCAGCTCCCCTTTCTCCAGCGCGTCATGATGCACAAGGATTTCAAGATCGTTCCGGTCCTTTTCAGCGGCGATTCCGCCGACCTTGCCCGAAAAATGGCCTCCGTACTTCCCAAGCTTATGGACGACAAGACTGTAATCGTCGCGAGTACGGACATGTCCCATTATCCGCCGTATGCCGAGGCTTCCTCCGCCGATAAGAGAACGCTGGATGCCCTTCTGACAGGGAAAATGGAAAATTTTGACGCGACTTTGAAATCACTTGCGGGAGAACATGTGCCTCAAGCCGAGACCTTCCTCTGCAGCCCAAGCGGCGTCCGCGTCGCCTTGCTCATAGGCCAGGCCTTGGGAGATAAACCGGTGTTATTGGATTATGCCAACTCCGGAGACGTCCTTTTCGGCGACAAAAACCGCGTCGTCGGTTACGGTGCAATGGCTTTTGTTACGGAACAGAAAGAAACGGCACCTCCGGCCAAAGCAGGTTTTGAAAAAAAGAATACCGTGGACGAGAAAAGCGTGAATCCGGAAGAAGAGGCCGAACTCCTAAAACTCGCGAAATCGACGGTTGAAAGTTACGTGCGGACAAAAAAGATCCCCCCCTACGCTCCGGTGTCCGGGAATTTTGAAAAAAAACTCGGGGCTTTCGTTACGCTGAGGGAGCACGGCCAATTGCGCGGCTGCATCGGCCGCTTTGAAGCCGACCTTCCGGTTTACAACGTCGTCCAGCAAATGGCGATCTCCGCCGCAACCCAGGATCCGCGTTTCCGCCCGGTCGCGCCCGAAGAACTCGACAAGCTAACCTACGAGATATCGATCCTCAGTCCGCTGCGAAAGATCACGGGTACGGACGAAATCGTCCTGGGGAAACACGGCGTTACGGTCTCGAAAGGACTTTTTAACCACGGAGTGTTCCTCCCTCAGGTTGCCACCGAAACAGGCTGGAATAAGGAGGAATTCCTGAGTGAACTTTGCAGTCAGAAAGCCGGATTACCCCGTAACTGCTGGAAAGACCCCTCGGTCGAGTTACAGGTTTTTACCGCGCAGGTTTTCCCCGAAGAGAAGCACTGAGCTCCGCGATCGTCCCGACCGGGCAAAAATAGCGGCACCAGAATTTCGGAATGAAGAATGAACTCAGAAGGATCGCCAGAGCCACGAGCACGGCCCCCATGCCCCACCGGTATCCTCCCGATTCGAAAAACCCCGCCCATCGGGATTCGAAAAGCGTCAACAAATACATCCCCGCCACCGCGAGCAAGATGACGAAAGAAGAGACCGAAAGCCATCCGGGAAGACTGAGTTTGCGGCCCGGAACCTGCGCCTGGCACTCCTGAAACGTTCCGAAAGGGCAGAGGCCCTGGCACCAGAACTTTCCCCGTAAATTCAGCAGAAGGAATGTATTAAACGCAAATGTCCGCACCAAACCCCAGGGGCAAGGCGCGGGACAGACGCGGCAAAAAACATACGGCACTTTGAACCAGCAACGGAATAGCGGTAACAGCAAGATCGGCAAAAAAACGATCCCGTAGATCCATTTCAGGATTCCCGCCGGAAGCGTTCGCCCGAGCCATTTTAAAATCAGCAAAGCAAAAGCCCCGGCACAAAAAACCTTGATGACCCACAGAAACGGCAGGCTCCAAAAAAAACGGAGTAAAGACCGCGGCGCTTCGGCATAAGCCATGATCCCTATCATTGTTCCCAAAGAAAGGAACGCGGCCAATAATAAAAACGCCCGTTTGCGATTCATCCTTTGGCTCCTCCGGCAACACGCGCTCTCCCGGCCAAAAGAAGTAACGCGACCGACGCATTGAGCATCATCAACAACATCAACGTGCGGTAAACACCGTAGGCCGGAATAAAAAATCCCGCCGAAAAAAGCGCCCCGAAACAAGATCCGAAAAGATCCGCGGCATAAACCTTCCCCGCCCGAGCTCCCTGCCCTTCGACTTCCCGGAATCTCAAAACATTCGGGAATTCAAACCCCAAAAGAGCCCCGATCAGGACGGCTCCGCTGAAGAAAAGACCCTCCTCGATCCCGGAGGATGCAAAAAAGTTCCGCGACAATGCCCACCACAGCCCTCCCGACAGAAGAAAATAAAATGTCACCGCAACATGAAGGCCTCCCAAAACCGTCCTGGGATCCGTAGAACTCTTCCGGTTGCCCAACCACGTCCCCGCCCCCATTCCCGCCATGAAGGCGGTGATGATCCACGCGATCCGGTAATAGAGATTTCCATAAAAAACCTGAAACGCATAGATCAGCAAGATCTCCGCAGCCATAAGGGAAAATCCTCCCGCAGCCATCGCTGCGCCGGAAAGTGATGCCTTTCTAAAAAAAACGCGCACCAGGAGAATTGCGGAGAGCAGGATACCGGGGATAAGGATAAAAGGAACTCTCAGCGATGCGGAAAAGCCCCTGGCAAGCGCGGGATGAAAAGAACTCACCCAACAAAGAAAATCGTAATAATACCCCCGTGGTTGGAGATCCCTGTTCGTCCATGCGGTTTTGTTATTCTGCAAAAGTTGCGCCACCCCGGAAACGCGGTCATTCGTCAGACGGTACTTGAGATACTCCGCCGTCACAAAATCATTGCGGATCCCCCGGGTTTCCATACGCCGGGCCAAGACCGCCGGATCCTTTACCAGTGGCGCCATCGAGGCAATCAAATAAAGCGTGTCCTCCGGCAAGACCAGGACCTCAGGAAAGGATCGATGGAGGGTTTTGTAGAGCGACGCAGCAAGATTTTCCTGCTCAGGCGTAACCGCGTTCGCAGCAAACATCAGGCGTGTTGCAACAATCCCTCCCGGGGCAAGGTGTTCTCCGATCTTCCGGAAAAACTCCGCGGTATATTGGCGGTTCGCCAGTACCGTCGAGGGATCCGGCACATTCAGGATCACGACATCGAAGTTCTCCCGGTGGGTCTTCAGAAAAAACCGGCTGTCCTCCGTCACGATCGTAATGCGTTTATCGTCAAGAACACCGGCAAGATCCGAAGAGAGATATTTTTTCGCGAACCCGACCTGACGGGGATCAAGTTCGACCCCCGTGACCGCTTCCGGCCCGTGTTTCAGGATCTCCCGGAATGCACCGTTGAACCCCGTTCCGATCAGAAGCACCCGGACAGGCTTCCGGTGAAGGAGCATCGGGAAATGCACCAAAGTTTCAGCCGCAAGCCTGTCGTCTCCTGTCCCTGCGAGCAACCCGTTCTGATAAAAACTGTACTGCTTTCCTATCCGCGTAACCGCCAGATTTCCGTGAACCGTATTTTCGGAATCCACAAGCGTTTCATTCGGAAAACGCCACTGTGCGCTCGCCTGTTCAAATGACCCGGCGTTCATAAAAAGCCAAAACGGAAGGAACACCGTGACCGCGACAAGGCCCCGTCGAAGCAACCGAGTTTTGTTCTGAAAATAGAAAAAAAACAGGCACGAAATTCCAAGGTTTAGAGCCGCCAGAATCGCCGCCACCCGGAACGCTCCGGCAAAGACCAGCGCGAAAGAGAAAAGGATCCCTCCCGCGATAAATCCGGTCGTCTCGAAAAGATAAGAACGGCCTCCGAGAACCACCGTATCACTCCCGGGCTGCAGGAAATTCCAGCACCTCGCCGCCGCGGCAAATTGGTAGCCAAGAACGAGGCAAAACGGGGCAAGGATCAGAAAGGAATATCCGAGCGTGGAAAGAAAGTCCGGAGCCGCGCCCGCAGGTGCACCTAGCAAAAACTTTCCGAAGCGGACCAGGCAAAGAGTCGACGGAAAGAGAAGTGCCAAAACTGCGGGGCAGCCCCACAAAGCGGCAATGCTCGCACCCTCAGTTCTTGAAGATATATTTTCCGCAAAACTTCCGGTTCCGGTCCAGAACAGCCAGCCAAAAAGGACCCAACCGGTGAAAAATTCATTCCCGTAGAAGCTCATAGCGAGTTCCCGGATCACCGTGACCTGGGCGACCAGAGAAGAAAAACCGAGAGCAAAGAACGAAAAAAAGAAGATTTTTCTCATATGTTGTGCGAAACAGTCCCGCGCATTCCCCGGACGAGAACCTAGCAGGTGATCTTCAGGTAACTCCGGACCCTTGTTTTCCAGCCCTTAAGCGCCCGGCTTTCGTCCTTTTGCGTCAAAACGATCGCAACCCTTTTTTCCAAAACCTGTTCGGCCGCATGAACAAATGCCGGAAGCACTTTCGCGGCGTCCTCCGGTATTTTCATCGCCTCGAGGACCTGAAGCAATCCCCACCCCTGCCCCTGCAACCGTTCGGTCAGGGAAGTCCCCTCACCTTTGAAATTGACATAATCGATCATGGCAACCCTTCCCCCCGGAGCCTCCGCAACAAGCCGGTATTTCTGTTCGATCAACGGCTTCTTTTCCTTGAGAGTCGCCTCAAGCATTTTGGGGAGAACTTTGTCCATCCTTTTGATGATAAATAGAACCTGAAGCGCCCGCGTTTGTTCAAGGAAAGCCCTCAGGGAAACCATGCGCTCGCTCTGGAGATCTTTCTGAAACTCTTCGCGATCCCGCCAAGGCGGGCCCTGCTCAAGCCAGGCCGGGACAACGACACCATTCTCTTTGAGGAAAACTAACAATGTCGGGAAGGACTCTTGATACGGACCTTTTTTTTCGGGAGGATACCAAATGAAATGGCCGATGCCCAGGGAGGGAAAATCTTCATCGCTTCGCCAAGTCGCAAGGTTCGCAGGCTTTCCCGAACATTCGTTAAAATAAACGGCTTTTTCGAGACAGGCGAGTTTTTCGGAGGTCCACGGAGAGGTCTGCGAAACCCCAGCTCCGGAAGTTTCAGCATAACCTCTGAGCACTGGGAAAAAGACCGTCAGAATCAAACTGATGAACGCTGCAACACCGAACGTTCTTTTCATTTTTTCCTTCTGAGGATCTTCCTTAAGCCAAAACCATAAACCGGCGCCTGACACCTCCGCGGGACTCTCAACGATCCGGCCGGATAGTTTTAGAAAGCTTCTATCCTGGGATTCTATATTTCTTGACCGGATCGGCCCATCCCAACGCTAGAACAGGATTCCCGCGTCAGTCGGATAGACCGATCCGTTAGAAATTTTTGCTGCTTACAGAATTACAATCCGGAAAATCTTATTGTGCTGCGGCATTCTCACGGTTTCTCCGAAGAGCTTCGCCGACATTCTTCAGAGCTTCCATCCGAGCCTGCTTTTCTTCAGGAGTCCCCGTTCCAAGCATCCGGCTCGCAGCGGCAACGGCATTCGCATCAATAGGACCGGCGACCGGCGCGGCTGAGGTATTCTCCTCGGAAACCACGGCATCCTGATTCGAAGTCTCGGCAGACTGTTCGTCACTGGATCCCCATTTAAACCCGACAAAAAGCAACATACAAAGAAGAACTGCCATTAGCCGTTTCATGCAAAACCTCCTATTGTGTTTTTTCTGCTCTACACTCGCCACGACACGCCCCCTGACGTTTTCGCCAAGAAGCGGACCGAGCAACCCATTTCGCCCGACCCCAGGCACCAACGCTGGGAATCGCAGGGAAATGATACTACCTCAAAATTTTGAGAAAGCCAACCCTTTAGCCAGCTATTTCCCGAGACCCTTTTCGGGAATCATGTGCACATCGTGTTGTGGGTACGGCATGGTAATCTTCGAAGCCGCCAGGGCCTTATGGATCGCAAGATTGATCGCGCAAAGCGTCTGAAAATACTTGGTCGTCGGGATCCAATAGCGGCAGCCGATATTGATAGAAGAATCCCCGAACTCCTGGAGCCCTACCTGGGGTTTCGGAGTCTGCGTCACTTCCTTGAACCCGGCGATCGTTTTGCGAATCACTTCGATCGCTCTCTCCGGATCGTCATCGTAACTGATCCCCACCATATTCTCGACGATCTGATTCTGAAATGAATTATGGATGATCTCGCCGACGATATGTTTGTTCGGGATCGTGATCCTGACGCCGTCTTCATCCGTCAAAATCGTGCTGGACAGCGTCACTTCCTGAACGATCCCGCTCTGCCCCGTCACGGTCACGGTATCCCCCACCACAAAAGGACGGCCCAAAATGATGGAAAGCCCGGCCCCATAATTAGACAGAGGCCCCTGTAAAGCCATGCTTGCGCCAAAAGCCCCGGCACCGATCATCGCGATAAAAGGTGTGATCGTAATCCCGAATTTCCCGAGCGCGATAAGGATCGCGAACGCGAGAACACCCATCTTCGCGCAATTAGCAAGGAATTTCGATAACGTGATATCAAGTTTCTTCTTCTCGCAAACCCCGAGCACGATTCCATGAATCCATTTGCCGATGAAGTGCCCGACCACCAGGACGATTATGGCGCCAAGCACTTGAAAACTGTAATTCGTGAGAAATTCTACCGCGGTATTGATGAATTTCTGAAGGGTCGAGATCTCTTTTTCCATAAAATCGCCTCCGAGGATATGTTTGGTTTTTTGTGCGATCCGTTGCAGTTGTTCCGAGGATAATAAGTTCAGTGCACTCACGCTTTATTTTAACACGAACCGAACGCGGAAAAAGCCGTTTTAAGACGCTTCCGCAACCCCAGTTCAGATCGCGATCTTCGACGGAAGAATGAAAATAAATTTCGAACCTTTGCCGATCTTGGATTCGAGCCAGATCCGACCGCCGTGGAGGTCCACAATGTCTTTGGCGATGGAAAGCCCAAGCCCGGTTCCCTCCTTCTTCTCGGTCAAGATGCGCTCGAATTTGTCGAAGATTTTTTCTTTATTCTCATCGCTGATCCCGCCTCCCGTGTCCTCCACTTCAACGCGCACTTCATGGTCCCGGGTCGATAAACGCATGATCACTTTCCGTTCCTCGGGCGTATACTTGAGGGCATTGCTGACGAGATTAACGACCACTTGGGTCAAACGGTCCTGGTCCCCGGAAAGAAGTACCGGTTGGGCTGGCACTTCGACCTTAAAATCAATCTTCTTTTTGGAGGCCTCCAGCGCGAAAGATTGATGCACACTCCTGAGCACACCGCAAAGATCCACCTCCGCGATACTCATCTTCATCTTCCCCGCCGCAATCTGGGAAAGATCAAGAATGTCCTTGATCAGACGACTCAGACGCTCCACGGTCCTCAGCATGATCGTCACGGCATCCCGCTGAGATTCGGTCGTGGGACCGCAAATACCGTCGCGGATATTTTCAAGAAACCCCTTGATAATCGCCAGCGGCGACTTCAACTCGTGAGAAACATTCCCGACAAAAGCATCTTTTTTTTCATCGAGTTCCTTAAGACGCGTCACGTCCAGATAAAGCTGGCGGTCCAAAAGCTGCGAAAGGGCCAGCATGATCTCCGTCTCACTCATGGCCCGAGCTCCCAGATGATCCGGCCTTTTTCCCGCCGAGGACGTCGGTTTCAGGAACATCTTGATCCCGGCGATCAGGTCAATCCCCTCGTCCTTTCCGAAATACCCGTTCGCTCCCGTCTGAAAACTCCACTTCCTCGGATCCTGCACAAAACCACGCGCCTCACGGGCCGTCATGATCACGATAGGAATGTCCTTCGTGAGCGGATGATCTTTCAGCAGCCGACAAACCTGATAACCGTTGATCTTGGGCATCTGGACATCGAGGAGAATCAGGTCCGGCGAATTCAAAAAGGCGTTGTTGATAGCCGCCACGCCATCTTCCGCCGTGATCACCTCGTAACCGGCCTCTTCAATCTGAGTTTTGTACATATCCCGCACGAGCGCGCTGTCATCCACGATAAGAATCCGCTTTTTCATCCCATCCCCCTTTTTTAACCGTTAACCAGCCGTACGATCTCATCAGCGATCTTTTCCAGGGGCAACACGGCATCGATCACGCCCTCATCGATCGCAATCTTGTTCATCCCAAAGATCGCCGAGGTCTTTTCATCCTGCGCGATGGTATGACCGCTCGCCCCTTTAATGATCGAGATCCCCTTCACCCCATCGCGCCCCATTCCGGTCAGGATCACGCCAACAGCATTCTTTTGATAGGCATCCGCAACGGACTCGAATAAAACATCGATCGAAGGAACGTGAAGTTTTTTCTCGGAGACATCCTCCTTCAAAACGATCCTTTCCTGGTCATCGACCGTCATATGAAAATTGTCCGGAGCCAAAAGAACCACGCCGCTCCTCAAAACATCGCCTGTTTTTGCAACTTCAACATGAAGGCTGGAAGTCAGGTTCAGCCAGTCTGCAAGTCCCTGGATAAATCCCGGCGAAATGTGCTGGACCACAAGAATACTCGCCGGAAGACCCGCCGGAAGACTGGAAAGCAATATCTGAAGCGCCTGCGGTCCCCCCGTGGAAACCCCAACGGCAACAACTTTGGCGGCAGCCCCCTTTGCAACCGGGATCTTTTTTGAGACATGGTTGAACTTCATCCTCCGGATCGGCCTCACACGCGAAGCAATCTTGACCTTCTCAACCAAATCCTCGCTGATCTCGCCGATCTCCTGCGTCACCGCCACAAAATCCATGGCCCCTAGCGCCAGGGCCTTCACGATCACCTTCACGTCCATGCTGCTCACGATAATAATAGGCGTCGGACAATCTTCCATGATCTTTGCCGTCGATTCAAGGCCGTCCATCACTGGCATGGTTAAGTCCATCGTAATAACATCCGGCTTGAGAGTAAGGGCTTTCTCAAAACCCTCTTTACCGTTCCTGGCCTCGCCCACCACTTCGACATCAAGATCCTCGTTCAAAATAGCCTTGAGGGACTGACGGACAAGAGCCGAATCATCTACAACCAGTACACGGATTTTATTAGCCATTTTTTTCACCCAATACTATAAACATTAAAATTAAAAGAACCGGAAGTCCGAATCCCCCATCACAAACCTCTTGATGGGGAGATGAATTTTCTGCGTTATCCCAAAAGCCGCTCGATGGTCTCCAAAAGGCCCTCAGAAGTGAAATCGCTTTTCAGAAGATAAGCATTCGCGCCGGCTTCCATGCCCTTACGCTTGTCATCATCGCTCTCGCGCGTTGTCACGATAATGATGGGAACTTCTTTATAGGTCCGTTCCTTTCGAAGGCGCGTCACGAGCTCAAATCCATCCATCCGCGGCATGAGAACATCCGAGATCACAAGATCAAAACTCTCCTGCGCGGCCTTGTCGAGCGCCTCCTTGCCGTCACGGGCGATCACCACGGAATATCCCACGGACTCCAGGATGTTCTTCTCGAGCATGGCGGTACTGAGCACATCTTCCGCGAGCAAAATCGTCCTTTTCTTCTTCCCTGTGGCAATCTTGGGCTTGGAGGCAACTTTACGAACCACGCCGCCCTCTGCGGAATGAATGATCGATGGAATATCAAGGATCAGGACGACCTTGCCGTTCCCGAGGATCGTCGCCCCGGCAATGTCTTTCACCCTCTTGAGCGGATCGCCCAGGCTCTTTCCGATGATCTCCTGTCTCCCCAAAAGCGCATCCACCAAGATACCGATCCTCTTTTCGACCGACTGGACAATGATGACCGGAAAGAATTTCTTCTCCATAATACCCTTGGCCGGCAACCCGAAAACGTCATGCAGTTTTACAACCGGCATAATATGTCCACGGACAGTAATCACGTCCTTGGTTTCGACACTCTTGATATCGCTGGGAGTAATGCGAATCGTCTCAAGAACAGAATCCACCGGAACCGCAAACGTGTCGCTTCCGGCAACGGCGAGCAGGCTTTCCGTAATCGCCAACGTCAACGGAAGCTTGATGCGGAACGTCGTGCCGCGCGAAGGATCCGAGTCAACCTCCACCATACCTTTCAATTTGACCACCATCTCACGAACCACATCGAGCCCGACCCCTCGACCGGAAATGTCAGAAACCTCTTCCTGCGTACTGAATCCCGGCGTAAAAAGAAGATTAAACACCTGCTCCTGCGCCAGGTTCCCGATATTGTCGCGGCTCACAAGCCCTTTTGCGACCGCATGCTCCTTCACCTTGTCGATATCGATCCCTTGTCCGTCATCCGTCACGGAAACCATCACTTGAGAACCTTCCCTCTCAGCCGTAAGGGTGATCTTGCCGCAAGCAGGCTTTCCCTTCTGCTTCCGCTCCTCAGGAAGCTCCAGGCCATGATCCACGGAATTCCGCAGTAGGTGCATGAGGGGCACTTTAAGTTCGTCCAAAATAGCCTTATCGAGCTGGGTCTCTTCGCCTCGGATCTCAAAATCGATCTCCTTGCCTTTTTCCATGGCGAGATCCCGCATCGCGCGCGGAAAAGTATTAAAAAGATGGCCGACAGGAAGCATCCGGACCTTCATCATTCCGTCCTGAAGTTCTTCCGTCAACGTATCGATATGGTCCGTCACGGCATCGAGCTCCTTGACAAGGCCCGAAAACACGGGATTGGTTTCGACATGGATATCTGCACGCGCCAAAATCCCTTTGGTCACTTCTTCGAGCCGGATCTTGGAGATAAGAAGTTCCCCGGAAAGATTGATCAGCCGGTTCAGTTTCTCGATATCAACACGGAGGCTCTCCTCCAGAAGCGTCGGAGCTTCCTCCCTTTTGGGAGAGACCGGGGCGGACGCCGCATCGGGAACCGCGGGAACCTTCGGAGTATCTTTCGACGGTTCCGGGACTGCGCCCTGAGATTCGGGGCTTTTTCCTAAGAATATTTTTTCCGCAAGAGAACACAGTTCTTCCGTAAAATCACGGGTGATCCCGTTATCTTCCCAAACAACTTTGTCCTGCAAGAGAGGCTCGAGAGCGTCCAGGCACTTAAAAAGGACGGCGAAACTTTCCCGGGAAAGGACCAGTTCCCCGTTCAGGGCGCGCTGAAGACCGTCCTCCATTTTGTGGGTAATATCCGCGATCCTCTTGTAACCCATCATGCGGGAAGCTCCCTTGATGCTGTGGGCTTCGCGCATCATCGCGTTGAGAAGTTCCCGATCCTTGGGCATTTTTTCGAGCTTCAACAATCCGAGGTTGAGCGCCTGAATACGCTCGCGGGTCTCAGATTTGAACTGGTCAATGAATTTCGATTTATCGAATCCCATGAAGTCTTTCCCCGCTTACGTCTCTTCCGTCTTTCGGATTATGCCCGGATGACCCACATTCCTCACCCAGACACGCAAAGTTCGGGATCTTATAGCTTGAATTTTGACGCAAGCTGCTTCAGCTCCCCGGCAAGTTCGTTGAGCTGTTTTACGGAAGCCTGGGACTGCGATGCCCCAGCGGCGATCTGCTTCATCGCCCCATCAATGCTCATCATGGCGTCCGCGATCTGCTTCGAGCCGGAGATCTGCTGGTGCGTACTCATTGCGATCTCTTTAGTCTTCTCCGTGGTTTGTTGCGCCAGCCGCGCCTCTTCATCAACATTCTGGACGCTGCTTTCCATCGACATAATGGCGTTCGACATCTCGTGCTGGATCAATTCAATGAGCGCCGTAATATCTTTCGTGGACTTCGCGGTCGAATCCGCAAGCTTTCGGATCTCATCCGCCACGACCGTAAATCCGCGCCCCTGTTCTCCCGCCCGGGCCGCCTCGATCGAAGCATTGACAGCCAAGAGATTCGTTTGGTCCGCCACATCATCGATCATCTCGGTAATTTTTCCGATCTTTTGAGATTTTTCTCCGAGCGCCGCGAGCATATCGTTTGTTTTTGAAATGCTTTCCTTGATCTTTGCCGTCCCGGCCAACGCATGCGCTGCCACCTGAGCTACTTTTTTAATGCTTTCGCCGACTTGTTCTGAAGTCGTGGAAAGCTCCTTGGCCGCCGAGGTTGTTTCGGCGACCGCCGAAGACTGCTCCCGGGCTGCCGAAGCCTGCTCCTGGGATGCCGCGAGAATCTCATTGGAAGCTAACGTAATATGGTTCGTGGCCTCTTTGACTTTGATCAAGGTCCCCTTCAATCCGGCCACCATACCTTTAAAACTCGCAGCCAACTCTCCGATCTCGTCATTCGAATTTACATTCACCTCCTGAGACAGATCTGAGTTCGCAACCATCCCCGTCACCGCCATTAAAGACTTCAGAGGATTCGTAATCGACCGGATCACCATCAGGGTGAAAAGCACGCCGATAAGGAATACCAGAAAATTGACTATGCTGATAGTGATTCCGACCCCATAAGCCTGGGAAGCATGCTCTTTCAGCATCTGTTCCGTAAGCTGAACCGCCCGGTCAGCAACCACATCCAAAAGCTCCGTGGGGGCTTTGTCCACACCAATAACGGTCGCGTCAGCCTCCCTTAGGTTCCCGCCCATCCCTGACGTGTAAATCTTCAGGGCCGCAGCGTATTTTTCCTGAAGATTCTTGTATCCCTTCTCGAATTCCACAAGCCCCTGCCGGTTCGATTCGCTAACGAACCGGAGGGAACCTTCCTTCAATTCTTCTATTCGCCGGCAGATCCCCTGATCCGCTTTCTCAAATTCGTCTTTGTACTGGGCAAATTTCACGGGATCAGTCCCCCGAAGTAAAAGATTCTTCCAGGCCTGAGCTTGCTTTTTAAATTCCACTGTCAGATCCCCGACGAGGTTAACTTGCTCCACCCGTTTTTCCGCAAAGGTTGCATAATCCTTTACCGTCTTAAGATAAGCGACAGCGCAAAAAAGCGTCGCCGCAAACATCAAAACAAGCGTTCCGCCGAACCCGACCGTTAATTTCTTTCCAATAGTCATCTTCATAGCTTCTCTCCTTTTCTAAGATTACGGATTTCGTCGCATTCAAGGATCTTTTCAAAATCTAAAAAAATCAATATGCCTTTTCCTAAAGGAATCTGCCCTTTGGTAAATTCAGCCAGTCTCCCCCGGAGCGTTGCCAAGGGCTCCTGGATGCGCTCCTCCTCGATCTCGAGAGTATCGTTAACGCCATCGACCATCAAGCCGATCTTCCCCCCACTGGCGTCGCTCACAATGACACGGGCCTCTTTCGTCTTGCCTTTCTGGGGAACACCAAAAAAATAATGAAGATCCAGAACGCTCAGGATCTCACCCCGAAAATTCGTGACCCCGAGAACGAAGGAAGGAACATTCGGAACGCGCGAAGTCTCCGGCATCCGGGTCACTTCCCGGGCTTCACGGACATCCACGCAATAGCTCTCGTCCCCCAAAGAAAAGACCAGAACCCGAACGGTCTTTTTGGTTCTCTTTTCTTCAAAAACTTCGTCATCTTCGATGTAGATCTTTTCGGAGTTTTGCATCATCAGGATTCTTTCTTTTTGATCTCAACCCGTTCCTGGACCTGTTGCAAAGTCTCCCGCTCTTCTCCTTTGAGAAGCTCGGCAAGATCAACGATCAAAACAAGATTGCCATTAAACTTCGCAACGCCCGTCAGATAACGTGCGCTTTGAAGAACTTCATCCGGTCGGGTGATCTCTTCCGGACCAAGGGGCACAACATCCTTGACCTGATCCACCAGGATTCCGAGGCGACCCTCGCCAAACTTGGTCACGATAATGCGATTGAATGCCACAACCGCCCCTTCCAGACCGAGCTTCTTGCGAAGATTGATCAGCGGAATCACTTTCCCCCGGAGACTGATCACGCCCTCGATAAAATTCGCCGCACCGGGAACCGGGGTGACTTTCCTCATACGGATCACTTCGCTGACCTGCGAAATGTCAGCGCCGTAGACTTTATCCGCTACGGAAAAAACCACGATCTTCATGCCTGCTCCATTTTCAACCGTTCGAGATTATCGCAACAGATGCTTTTGAGCGTTGCCGTATTAAAACCGCTTCCCTGAAGCGTCATTTCACTCCGGATTCCGGAAAGCCCTTTGGAAAGAGCCGCAAGCGTATTCCGATACTCACGAATGGCATCGCCCACGCGTCCTTCGCTCCGGAACATATGCGCCATATAGAAACGGGCCATAATGAGGTCTTTGTCGATATAAAGAGCTTTCTGAAGGTTTTCTTTCGCCGCACTGTTCTTGTTTTCTTCCTGATAGATACAGCCCAAAAGGTAATAAGCCGGGGCGTAAAGAGCGTCGATCGCAAAGACTTTTTTCAACCGCGCCTTTGCCTCGTCGTTTCGGTTCATATTGGCATAAATATCCGCTGCCAGGTAGTGTATATCGGCCATTTGCCCCCCCTCTATAGAAACTTTCTCGATAAGGGCCAGGGCTTGGGTATATTCCTTCAAATAGATCTGCCGGAGGATCTGGGCCCGGATATTTTCAAATTCTTCAGGGGAAAGAACCACGGGCTGCGAAGTTTCGGTGATCGCCTTTAAGGCAGGGATCGGCAATTCTTCGGCAAATTCATATTCCTCGGATTCCTGTTCCCGAGGCTGCCATGAAAGAATGGCAGGTATTTCCGCGTCTTTACCCGTCGCTTTCCGATAATAGATCCCGTCCTGCCAACTTTTCATCCGGAATTTATTTGTCAGAAACTGCAAACTTTCTGAATAACCAAGAAACAGGCCCCCCTCTTCCGTCAGGCTCGCAAAAAAGTTGTCCATGATCCTCAGGGTCGTTTGGATCTCAAAATAAATGGTCACATTACGGCAAAAAAGAATGTCGATCTCCGGAGGATAGGGATCCGCCACAAGGTTCAAAAATCCGAATTTAACCATGCGTTTGATATCGTCGGAGATCTGCCACTCCTTCGTCTGTTTCCCGGAAAGATTCCGCGTAAAATACTTGGTCCGATATGGCTCTTCCACGAGACGCATCGAATTCTCGCCATAGATCCCTCGCCGGGCCTTTCCCAAAGCATCGCTTGAAGCATCCGTCGCGAGAATCTCGATGTCCCAATCCTCGATGTTCGGAATAGACTCCCGCAGAATCATCGCGATCGTATACGGCTCTTCCCCCGTCGAGCATCCAGCGCTCCAGACCCGAAGCGTTTTTTTAAAGATTTCTTTTCTATTAAAAACTTTTTTCATTTTTTGTTCGATCAGGGCAGGAAGAACCGCTTCTTTAAGCGCGAGGAACTGCGGCTCATTACGGAAAAAATAAGTGTGATTGATGGTGAGAAGATTGAGAAGCTCGCGAAACTCGAGTTCCTTCTCGTCGGAGGTCGTTAAGTGGATATAGTAAGCATGGACGGAGTCAAAACCAAGGATCTTCATCCTCTGGACGACCCCTGCTTCAAGATTGCGAAGGTCATGGTCCCGAAAATAAAGGCCGCACCGTTCAGCGATGTAGGTTTTGATCTGGTTACGAAGATCTTCCGGGAAATTCATCCCAACATCCTTCCGATCCCGCTGAATACCGGGGGCTGTTGGCCCCCGGCATTCAGAGAAATCAAAGGCCTCAGCTGATCGCATCTCCCGCGACATTGCTGAGGACCGGTGTGATCAAAAGGCTGATCGGGAAAAACAGGTACCAAAGCTTCGTGGAACTGGACTGCACGATCCGAACCTTGGTAGCCCCTTCTTGCTTCGCCGCCGCAGTAAAATCCGCAACGGTTTTTTCGAGGCTGGCATCCCCCGCAAGGGCCTTTTGCCCCATCAGAAGATGGAGAGCCATATTGGACGTACTAACGTGAACCGCCTTACCGGACGGTGTGCTCAAACCGTTAAAATCCTTCGCAATGGTCGTGCTACTACATCCGGAAAAAACGGCTAAAGCCAAAAACAGCGCCATGGTTTTTTTCATAGCAATCTCCTTTTGTTGAGGTTCTTGATTTTATTTTTGGGGTTGATTGAACGACTTCTGAAAATCGTCCCATTGTTTCTTCATCTGCTTCGACATTTCCTGGACCTGCAGCTGCGCCTGTTTGGAAAATGATTCCCACTGCTGTTTCAGGTTCGCGCTGACTTTTTCGATCTCGGCATTCATCTTCGCGGCAGCATCGGCCACTTCCGCACTCCCCGTTTTGTAAGTCTGATCGGCCTGGTCCTTCAAAACCTTCGCCGTTTGCCCCGCCTGAGTCCCAAGGGACGCTGCGTCGTCCGCGGCATAATTCATTCCCGACACGCCCAACATTAAGCTCACAACCGTTAAGCCTGCTAAAATCACGCGTTTCATGTCACCCTCTGGTTTTAAAAGCGCAACGGTCAACGCACAACACAAGAACCGTTTTTATTGAGCCTTGCGGGCATTGCGCGGTTTAAAAATTTTGACGTTTTATTTACAACCATGACACGCCGCTTCTTTTTTACCTTTGCAGGCCGCGGGACATTCCCCCGTCCAGCAATAAAGACACAGTTTTTCCCGAGGAAGACCGATCGCCTTCACCATATCCTCGACCGTCTGATACCGGAGCGTCGTCACCCCGAGATCGTGGGCGATCCAATCCACCATCTTCTGATGCTTGGGCGACCGGCTGTCCACGTATCCCGAAACGTCCTCGACATCGCGCCCTTCAATATTTCGCATGGCCTTCCGGGCAGCCAGCTCATGGGTCGAACGGGTGGAAAGGCAGAACTTGCACGGAAACATAAGCGGAGGACAAGCCGGCCGGACATGAATCTCTTTCGCACCGGCATCCCAAAGCTTGCTGATCGTGAAATTCTTGAGCTGCGTCCCCCGAACGATCGAATCGTCACAGACCACGATCCGGTTCCCGTCGATGATCTCACGAATCGCGATAAGCTTCATCTTCGCAATCAGATCGCGTTTTTCCTGGGTCGGCGGCGTATAGCTCCGCCCATACCCCGGCGTGTATTTAACAAGCGGCCGGCGAAAAGGCTTGCGGCTTTCCATGGAATAGCCGATGGCATGACTGGTTCCGGAATCGGGGACACCCGCAACGACATCCACTTCAATATCCTTGTCCCGCCGCGCCAACGCCGCGCCGCAACGCTCGCGGGCAGCTTCCGTATTGATCCCCTCATAATCCGATGCCGGGAACCCGGTATAGATCCAGAGAAAGGTGCATATCTGCATTTCTCCGTTCCCTTCCCGTTTCAACGCCAATCCGTTCTCCGTCACCAGAACGATCTCCCCGGGAGCAAGATATTTCAGGACCTTTAGGTCGGAATTCGGAAATGCCGAGGTCTCCGAAGCAATGGCATAGGTATCGGCGTGCCGGCCAATGATGAGCGGAGTGTAGCCCGACCGATCACGCGCGGCATAGATTCCCTCCTTGTTCAGGATCAGGAGCGAACAAGACCCCTCGATCATATCGAACATGCGCTCGATCCCGTCCACCAGGTTATCGCCCAGCGTGATCAACCTTGCGATCAACTCGGTCGTGTTGACCGGTCCTTTGGCGGTCATTTCGGCGAAAGAGTGGCCTCGCGAAAGAAGTTCCTCCACCAGTTGCGGAGCGTTCTCGATCAACCCCATCGTCACGATGCAAAAGGGACCGAACTTCGAATTAAGATAGATCGGCTGCTCGTTGGAATCGCTGATCACTCCGATCCCCTTGTTCCCTTTCAGGCCCGAAAGATCTTCGAAGAACTTTGATTTAAACTGGCTTTGCCCGATCCCGTGGATCTGACGCGAAAAACGCTCTCCGTCCATCACCGCAAGCCCTCCGAATTCGGTCCCGAGATGCGAGTGATAATCCGTTCCGTAAAAAAGTGCTTCGATGCAACTCTGTTTTGAAACAACCCCAAAAACTCCGCTCATTGCTCTGCCCCTCCCTTGTTATTCACGTGAATCTTAATGAAGACCCGTTCGATCAGCCTTTTTGCAAAAGCCTGTAGAAATCGTATTCGTCCTTATCCAGTTTCGAGATCATAATATCCCGAATGTATTTTTCATGTTCAGCGTCGAGTTCCTTGACGGATTTCCCGACATGTTTTTCCAGAAGCGCGATGTCCTTTTGCGCGTCATAGTCCTTGCCGGCATTCATGACCTCCCGGATGTATCCCAAAAATGGCTCGGAATATTTCTCCATCAAAAAATGAACGAATGCCCAACTCTGGGCATACCCGAGTAACGTGTAATTCGGGTCTTGAAGCTTCCGGATCCCGGATCCGTTCTTGATGCTCATCAGATACTGGAGCGGCATAAGGCTATGCCCCAACTCGAGCTCCGCACGAAGGAACATCAACCGCTCTTTATTAACGTCCCCCAAAGGATCCGTTGAAACATATTCCGCGAGACCTTCCGAAAGCCAGGCACCTCGGTAGACGCTGCCGGAATCGATCCCGAGCAGGTCAAAAAGCTGGTGGCCGGCCTCGTGACGGATGGTTTCCATCGTGCGGTCGCGAGCCCAACCCTCCACCCGCATACGGTCTGCCTCGACCTTAAACTGAATCTTCTCCAAAAAATCGTACGCCGCCCATTTCCCCGCCGAATCCGTGCTCGAATAAAGCTCCACTTTGGTTTTAACATCCCCGACCTTTTTCTCGAAACGTTCCGCCCGCGAGAGACGGAAACGGACCATATCAACCTCTTTGACGTTGAAAAGAACGAGGTATTTTTTGTCCGGAATATAAAAACCGGCGAGGTTCGTCCCCCTCGGAAGACCCGCATACTTCAAAAAATCGTCGTAAGACCCGAAGATCACGACCCCGAGCGCGGGAGCCGGTTTTTCCGTATCGATCAATTCCAGAAACTTCATTGAAAAATCAGAGCAGAATTGCTGAAGGGTCCTGAAATAGAGAACCAGATCCGAGGACTCGACGGTGGAAACAACGTAGTAAGGAGGCTCCTTGGAAGAATATTTAAGATTAAAACTGCGGAGTTGCTTGAATTCCTTGTCCAGTTGATCGTCCGGGGGAGGCGGCCAAAGCTCGAGTTTCTCTACCTTATCCGCCTCAAACCCAAAAGAGATACTCCCGCCTCCTTCTACGGCCTGTTTAAGATAAAAGGTCCCTGCCTCTCTTGAGATGTTGCTGCCGGACGCGACACGACCGTCCTTGAGATAGATCCTCGGATAAGGCGCATCGGCCTCGGAAGGCGCATAGACGGGTTGTATCCCGTCTGCAGTCGTGACAAGCGCTTCTCCACGACGCACCGTGGCGACATCGGCTTTCGGGAATCCGATATCGCCTCCTTTGATCCGAATCGTCACACGGTTCTCATTCTCTTCCAAGATCACGCCCTGGACCATGCTTCCATTCTTGAGGATCAGCGTGTCCCTGGCCTTTTCTTGCGCCGGAGCCCCGGAGGGATCCTTCCCCTTGCAGGAAACAAGAAGGGCCAACCCGCACAGCAAGGCAAGCCATCGCGCTCTTTTATCCGACTTTACGGCTGCAAGCATCAGACCACTTTCCACAGCTTGTTGTTTTCAAATCTGAAACTTCAGATTTGAGATCTCAAATCAAAAACTCATCTTTGAGCATGGGGCAGCGAATCAGCTTTTATAGTATTTCTCAGCTTCCGGAATCTCTTTTTGGATATCCGCGATCCGGCGAGAAGTGGCGGGATGCGTAGACAAAAATTCCGGCGGTTTGGTACCGCCGATCGCGTTCATTCTTTCCCAGAACACCACGGCCTTTTCGGGATCGTATCCGGCCCGCGCCATGAGGATCAACCCGATGTGATCGGCCTCGGATTCATGAGAACGGCTGTAGGGTAACAGCACCCCATATTGGGTTCCGGCACCGTAAGCTTGCATCATGATCTTCTGCGTAGCCGCGGGCTTCGTCTTCATTGCCTGGGAAAGCCCCATCCCGCCAAGCTGAACAACCATTTCCTGGCTCATTCGTTCGCCCCCGTGATTGGCAATGGCGTGGGCGACTTCGTGGCTCATGACCGTCGCGAGACCGTTATCGTCTTGCGTCACCGGAAGGATCCCCGTATAAACCACGATCTTTCCGCCCGGCATGCAAAACGCGTTGACGGTCTTGTCATCCTTGACAAGATTGAATTCCCATTTGTAATTTTTGAGGTCGGCTTCCATCCCGCTGTCCTTCATAAAAGACTCGGCTGCAGCGGCAATTTTTTTACCCACCTCAACGACCTCTTGGGTTTTGGCAGCATCCGTGGAAAGTGTGGACTGACTGATCACCTGTTTGTAATTCTGGTCACTAAGGGTCAAAAGTTGCCCTTCGGGGATGAAGGAGAGTTGCTTGCGCCCGGTAATGGGAACGGTGGAACAACCGGTGAGAAGAAGGATCACAAAAAAAGCGGCGACGTTTTTCATGGGATATTTCCTTTCCGGGTAGAAAAGCGTATTCCTCACAATTCAGACCGTGTGGTATTATAGCTGAAAAGAGAACCACTGGAAATGTCAGAGAAAGGTCTTATTTAAGGCCGGGCAGTCCGTGGCCGACATTTATCCTTGGGAGGACTTGATGAAGATCACACGAAATAGCCGGGTACATCCACGGGCTTCCGTCACGGCCCTCATGAAATACGCGTCCAACCCGGATTCCGGACGCTTCCAGGTCAAAAATGTCCACGATCTCAGTGAAGGCGGCCTTTCTTTCTTAACGAATCTGAAACTGGACACCGGATCAAAGCTCAAGATATGGATCCTTCTCCCTCCCAACGAAACACTCGTTAGCATGGATGCTACCGTGGTAAGATGCCCTTCGCAGAGCTCGAAAAGACCCCTTTTCCGGGCCAGTATCCGCTTCGTCAATATTTCCGCGGAGGAAAACATAGCCCTTCGTGAAGTTCTTGCCCGCTTTTTTAAAAATGACCGTTTAGCAAGAGTCCCCCGTTTTGTCATCCGCCGCAGGGATTGATCGTTCATGAAATTCCGGTCCCGGTCCCTCAACCTCATCGTATCCCCGGTCCTCGTCCTGTGCCTTAGTTTTTCCGGCTGCATCACTTACCGGCCCAAACCGTCCGAGAGAACTTCCTTCATGGAACGGGTACAAACCCAGGCCCAAGAAAAAGTTACCGTTTCAATCACGGTCCTGAGTGACAAGGAATCCAAAAAAGCATTCGGCGTTCCCCTCGCCAAAAAAGGCGTCCAGCCGGTTTGGGTAAAGATCGAAAATCAGGATTCCATCCCCTACGTTTTTATTCCCCGGAACATGGACCCGAACTACTATTCCGCCGAAGAAGCCTCCTACATGGCTCACTACCGGCAAGGCAAACAGTTCCTCGAAGCCGGCCTTATTTCGATCATTTTCTTTCCGGCGCTTGTCCTGATCCCGTTTAATTTCTTCGCGGCTCGCGGCGCCAACAGAAAAATGGACGGCATTTTTGAAGACGCCGCTTTCCCGGGCAACATCATCATGCCGGGAGCAAAAGAGTCCGGTTTCGTCTTTACTTCGGTGGATGAAGGGACCAAGCACGTCAGGGTCGATTTGATAGGAGACAGCGGACACAAAATCTTTGATTTTGTCGTTACCGTTCCGGGCATCAAACCGGATTACACCACCAAAGATATTGAGACCCGCTATCAAGACGAAACGATCCTGGAATATAACGAGAACGACATCCCCAATGCGCTGGCCAAGATCCCCTGCTGCACGACCAATAAAAACGAAACGGCGAACGGCGACCCCTTCAATCTCGTGATTATCGGAGAGTTGGAAGACCTTGTCACGATCTTCACCTCCGCAGGATGGGATGAGACGCAAGAACTGACCTTCGGCTCGGGATTCACCATGGCCAAGGCGTTCATCACAGGGGACAGTGACCGCTACTCTCCGGTCAGCCCCCTTTATCATAACGGGCATCCCCAAGACATTGCGTTCCAGAAATCACGCAACACCATCAACCAACGCCTGCATCTGCGTCTCTGGTACACCCCGGCCCGCTTCGGAGGCCAGCCTGTCTGGCTGGGCGCGATCAGCCGGGACATTGGGGTAAAATTCACTTTCAAAACCTGGTACCTCACCACCCACAAGATCGATCCCAATCTAGACGACGCAAGGGATTATCTTCTGGCGGATCTCATGGAAGTCAATAAGGTGAAGAAATTCGGTTTCACGCAAAACGTGGCCCTCGAAAACTCGACCAAGCCGAGAAAGAATCTCACGGGAGATCCCTATTTCACGGACGGAAAACTCCTCGTGATCGAACTGTCCACCGAAGATTCGCCCCTCAGCGCTTTCACCTGGGGCAAACTTCTTGCGGAGAGCCCCCCAAAATAATCTTCCCCCAAGGGGATCTTCCGGCAAAAAAAGACAAAAAAAAGGCCCGACAGCTTTCGCTGCCGGGCCTTTTAATTTCCGAAGTTGTGGATTAAAGCTTCACAACGTTCGAGGCTTGTTCGCCCTTGGGACCTTTGGTCACTTCGAACTCGACCATCTGGCCTTCTTCCAAAGACTTGTATCCCTCACCCTGGATCGCGGTGTGATGCACGAAGACATCAGCGCCACCATCACGGGAAATGAATCCAAACCCCTTAGAGTTGTTGAACCACTTCACTTTACCTTTTACCATGGTTGATTGTACTCCTTTCCTAAAATTAAACGCATGCCAAAACCAACCTTCACTATTCGGTACTGAAATCAACCACGTCCAGTTGGAGCTAGCCCGCATTGTTGTCCCCTTCCGGGGATTAAAAACGGGGTAAAAACAAAAAACCGCAAGGCGGAACTTGCTGACCTCGCGGTACAAAACTTGTTCTACCTCATTCAATACGACGGCAAAAATATGCCCTATTCCGATTATTTTGTCAAATTTTATTTTCAGGAGTCCCGGGGAACGCTCCTGCTAAAAATCGACTCCAAGGAACTCCGCCCACTGGCGTTTTTGGGGTACATGGAACGCAAAACCAACGAGAGCGATTGCCGCAAAAGGGAGAAAGTCATAAAAGCTCCTGCCTCCGAACGCAAGGATCATCCCTATAAGGGCCGGCGCCTCGCACGCAGCCCCCTCAACGACCGTCAGAATGATGAGTTTTTGAAGGGAGAGACTTTTCTCTCCCTCCGGGCGTTTGGGAAAAAGGAATTTTGCCACATACCGGACGGCCAAGATCTCCAGGATTGAAAAAATGATTAAACCATACTTGACCAGGACTGGTACTGAAACCGCCGTCCCTTGGGCGGGACGGCCCAAAATCACAACCACCACTCCCCCATACAGAAAAACAGCTGCTACCATGGCCATAAACATCATGACCGCCGTACGAAAAGCCACACGGGGGCTATCCATCCTCTCCACCGCACCTTCCCGCTGTTTTATCCGCTTTTTTTCCGCGATTCGAAGGCCTGCTTCGCCTTTTCCAGAAGGACCGCGGGTTCGCTTGATTCGACCAACTCGATATCGATCACACCGCAGATCTTCTTTACTGCAGCAGGATCAAAGAAAGGATCCGCCGAGGCATATAGCATCAAGGGAATGTCCATAGTTCGGGGCATTTGTTTCAGTTTCATACAGATCAGGTCTCCCGAGATATCGGGAATTCCTAATTTCACGGCGATAAAATCAGGCGGGGATTTCATGATCTTTTCAAAGGCCATCATCGCGGTCTGTGCGGAATCTACCACGTACCCCGCGTTGAGAAACGCCATGGCGATACGATCGAGCGAATCCACCTCATTATCGATCACCATGATCTTCCTCGGCCCCTTGGTCTCGCGATCCCTCTCCTTTTCGGCGGAATGATACCTATGTTCCATCACCGTCTCGATCTCGTTCAAGACCTGCTCGACCTCGAACGGCTTGGTGATGAACCCGTCAACGTCCAGGTCCTTGAACAGCTTTCCGAGCTCTTCGCGCACCGTCAAAATGATCACAGGAAGCAGCGGCTTTCCCTTCCCGGACGAGATCTTCGTGTAGACCTCGATCCCGCCCATTTTGGGCATGTTGATATCGAGGATCACAAGATCCGGATGTTTCTCATAGATCATCTCAAGACCTTTTTTTCCGTCGGCGGCCTCGAGAACCGTGTACTTCTTTTCCAGGTGGAACCTGAGGATCTTCCGGACATCTGCCGCGTCATCGATCACAAGAATGGTTTTATTTTCCACGAGCATGGCCTCCTATAGCATGGTCTTTAATTCTGCAAGCGCGTTCTTCAACCGGTCGAGCGATCCTCGGATCACCTCAAGAGACTTCCCCTCTCGTGCGGAAAATTCGATCTCTTTGGCAAGAAGGTGCATCTCTTCGACCCTCAGATTCCCCGCCGACCCCTTGATAAAATGTGCCAGACGAATGATCCCCTCGAGATCTCCGGCCACAAAGAACTTTTCAAAATCCTTGATCGCGTCCGTGACCTGTTCGGCGAATCCCCCAACAAGTTCACGATACATCTCGTCTGGAATTCCAAGTTCCTTGAGCGCTCTTTCTTTATCCAGTTTCATCATGCTCCCTTCCCCAAAAGATCATGCCCTCGCCCGAGTCCACTGCAGGATCTTTTCCTTCAAGGAACCGATGTCGATGGGTTTTGTGATGTAATCGTTCATACCTGAAGCAAGGCTTTTTTCCTTGTCAGCTTCAAGGGCTGCGGCCGTAAGCGCCAAAATGGGGATCGTTTTACTGATTTCCGCCCGGATAAGCCGCGAGGCCTCACATCCCCCCATGACGGGCATTTGAAGATCCATCAGCACAAGATCGTAAGAACCGGTCCTGACCTTATCGACGCCAAGCCGGCCATTCACGGCAAGCTCGGTTTCGCACCCAAAACTCTGAAGAACCACCGAAAGAAGTTTATAAGTTACGGCATTGTCCTCAACCACAAGGATCCGAAGCCCCTTGAGCCCCGTGTCCTCTCCCGCAACAAGAACGGACTTGTCCTTCGCCGCGAACGCTCCGGAGCGGGCACTGTTTTTTTCCGCACCCGGCTGAATCTCTTCCAACGGAAGTACAAACGAGAAGATGCTTCCCTTCCCGGGTTCCGATTTCACGCTGATACTTCCTCCCATCATAGCCACAAGACCTTTTGAAATGCTAAGCCCGAGCCCTGTCCCCCCGTATTTCCGCGTTGTCGAGGCATCCGCCTGCTCGAAAGGCATGAAAATATTTTTCTGCGTTTCAGGAGAAATACCGATCCCGGTGTCCCTCACGGAGAGCCGCACCTTCCGCGTCTTGTCGGCCGAACGGCCCTCTCCCGGCTCTGCCAGCCGGACCTCAACCTCGATCTCGCCCTGTTCGGTAAACTTGATGGCATTGCTCAAAAGGTTCATCAGAACCTGCCGGATCCGGGTCGGATCCCCTTTAAAACTGCGCGGCAAACCTTTCTCGATCGTACAAAAAAGCTTCACTTGTTTTCCGATCAGTTTCGCGCCGTTGATCCTGATCAGGCTCCGGACCAGATACTCGATATCAAAATCGATCTTTTCAAGCAGGATTTCCTTCGCCTCCATTTTTGAAAAATCCAGAATGTCCGTCACGAGCGAAAGTAGAAGATCCCCGCTCTCGCGCAGCGTCGCCACATAATCCTTTTGCGTAGAATCCAACGTCGTTCGTGCCAAAAGGTCGGAAAATCCCATGATCGCGCTCAGCGGCGTACGGATTTCATGCGACATATTGGCGAGAAACTGGCTTTTGGCCCGGTTCGCCTCCTCGGCCCTTTTCATCGACTCGATCAAGAGCGTCTCCGCGTACTTCCATTCGGTGATATCGCTAACGATCCCGTCATAGGAAACCAGACGGCCCATATCGTCGTAATGAGGGACCGGCGTATTCCGGATCCACCGGATCCCGCCATCCTTCCGCCGGATGCGATGTTCGATCGCAGACGTCTTTTTCCCGGCCTGGATAGCCTCGGAGAAATCGATTACCATCTGGCGGTCTTCCTCGTGAACGATCTCGATCCAGAGATTCGGATTTTCCCAAAATTCCTTCGCCGTATATCCGGTGACGCCAAGACAGGTCGGCTGGTGGACCGTTCCCACAATTTTCCCGTCTTTCACATTAACGGTATAAATATAATCGGTGATCGTCGAAACGATCTGCTCGATGTATTCCCGGCTTTTGGACAACTCCGCCGTCCGTTCCTTGACCCGGAGTTCCAATTCCTCGTGGGCTTTACGCAGTGCGATCTCTGCCCGTTTCAGCTGACTGACATCACGGATCGTCCCTTGGATATAAACCTGCCCGGAGATCTCCACCCGGGAAAGCAAGACCGTCGCCAGAAACTCATGTCCCTGAAGTTGCTTGTGGCTCCACTCGAAAAATGCAGTACCTTCCGACATGGCCTTCTCGATAACTACCCGAGCCTTCTCATCCGACCGGCAACCGTCAAATTGAAATTCCGGGGAAACATCCAGAAGACCCAGTAAAGAAAACGCGTTTGGGTCTGAAACCCCGAACAATTTCAATGCTGCGGCATTCCCCGAAGTAAACCTCCAGCAAGGCGGGGTAATCGTCATCATGGCGTCCTTTGAATCTTCAAAAAGACACCGGTATTTTTTTTCACTATCCTGCAACAGTTCCTCCGCCCGCTTACGCGCCGAGACATCACGGGCACTCCCCAACACGAACGTCTTTCCCTTGACCTTCAGCGGATAGGTCCTGATTTCCACGGTGGTTTTAGAACCGTTTTTCCGATTCAAAACATATTCGTCCGGACCCGTAGACTGTCCCAGGGCAGTTTTGGCAAGGGCGGCCGCAGCCCTGGGAATATCAGACAAAGGCAAGAGAGATAATTTTAAAAAATTTTTCCCGACAAGTTCCTCGCGTTTATACCCGCTCAGTTCCTCCGTCATCCTGTTTCCGTCGATACACGTCCCGGCCAGATCAAGCAGATAATAACCATCCGGGGCATACTCAAAAAGCAGCCGGAGCCTTTCTTCAGAATCCTTCAGTTCCGCCTCCGCTCGCTTGCGCTCCGTAATGTCCTTGGCAATATGCACCGCTCCAACGATCTCTTGTTTTTCGTTTAGGATAGGAGAAACCGTGACCAAAAGAGGCATGCCGTTCGGCCCCGTTGCCTCTCCGGTGTGGGACTTCCCGTCTTTAAGGAGTTCCTGCAACGGACATTTTTCCCAAGACTGTTGGCTATGGTGGACCAACTCATAACACTTTTTCCCGGCCAACTGCTCTGGACGAACACCCATAATAGTAAAAACGGCTTTGTTCGCCAGCAACAGGTTGCACTCCACATCCAGCAAAAACACCATGTCCGAAATGGAATCAAACGTCTTTTGCCACTCTTCGGCCGCCTGCCTGATATGTTTCTCCGCACTCTTTTCCACGGTGATATCCCGAGCGACCGAAGAGACTCCTGTCACGCCCCCTTTTTCGTCCAAGATCGGCGATAAGGTCAACGAAACGTCAATGACCACCCCATCCTTTCGCTTCCGGCGGGTCTGAAAATGCTGGATCCTTTCCCCCTTCCGGATGTGTTCCATGATCGAGGAAAGTTCCTGCTGCACATCTTCAGGGAATAAAAGCTGTATGGACTTCCCCAAGACCTCTTGCTCTTTATAGCCATAGATTTTTTCTGCGCCTATATTCCAGCTCCTGATAGTCCCATCGAGATCTTTTCCGATGATCGCGTCATCGGAAAATTCTACGATCGAGGCAAGGCGGAACAGGACCAAACGCTCCTTCTCGAGGGTTTCATTGGATTTTCCAAGCAGGATGGCATTTTTCCGTTGCAATAAAAAAAGCCGCACAATGATCAGCGCAAAAAGAAGTCCAAGCGCCGAAAAAAGAATATAAAAAGAGCGGATTCCGCTTAAGATCTTGTCCCGTTCGTCGAACAAACCCGAAACGGGCTCTTCAAGAACGACCTTCCAACCAAAATCGGCCACGTTCGCGTAGGCAATGATTTCTTTTCCCTTGTCTAACGGACAAGCGACCTCTCCGTAACCCCGTGGTGCCTCCGCCAGGAACGAAGCGAATTTTGTTCCGGAAATGTTGAGAATGTCATCTTGAGGAGAAATCCCGCGGTGAGCTACCGCATTCCCGCGATGATCAAAGATGGTAAGTGTTTCGTCCGCATCAAGCTGAATATCCTGCGCCAACCTCGAAAAATGATCCCCCATCATTTGAAGCACGAGGATCCCAAGGATCTTCCCCTGGCCCTCGGCCTTCGGCATCCGAGTGCGAACCGGAATTGCCGCGTTCACCACATTGCGCCGAGGCAGGCTCCGTCGTTTAAAAACATCGGAAACATAAGGCCTCCAGTCCTTGCTAACGCCCTTGTACCAGTCCGTTTCCTCCCGGCACGTCCCCACCGCATTGTCAAGATGAGAAAGGTCCGCGCGAATGCAACCCTTTGTATCCGCTAAAAAAATACGGTCGATGAAAGGGATCGCCTCTGGGACCCCCTCAAGCGTCAGCAAGGCCCCTTCCCAATCTCCCCGTCCAAGCGCATCCACTACCCTAGAACGTATCGCCAACGATACCCCCGCATTCACTACTTCAGAAAGTCGTTGCTGAACCATGACCGCGGAAACATCAGCAATAACCTTCTGACGCAACATTTCACGTTCCGTTAAACTCTTGTAAGCGCCGGAGTAGCCCAAAAATGAGACCGCAATAATCGGAGTGATGAGTAGGAAGATGAGGATGAGAACCAAAGAAAAGGCAGAACCGCTATTTTTTTTCGGCTGGGTCATATAAATTCACCTATCTTGTTCCCTAGCTTACGGTTAAGTCACAAGGTAGCATAAAACTACGGTCGACATCAAGCGGAATGCTTCGAAAAACAAACAAAAACAGGACGAGCGTGAGTCTGAATAGGACCCCTCAACATCTTTTGCTCGCAGAGGTTCAGTTTAGAAAACTCGCATCGCACCCTCCCTCTGAAGAACATCCCGTCGGCGCACTTGCCAGCGTTTCTTTTGTATAAAAAAGCAAAAAACAGGTCCTAGCCAATTTATTTTCCCTATACAACCATAATATAATTTGACGTATCGGGATCTATAGGGCATAGTCCTTCCGTAGTAAGCAAAGAGGTAAAATATATTTTGTGCCGCAAGGTCCGAAACGTGAGCCTTGCGGTTTTTTGTTTTTACCCTGTTTTCGAACCCCCGGGAGGGGGAAAAGAAGCGGGCTAGCTCCAACTGGACGTGGTTGATTTCAGTACCGAATAGCGAAGGTTGGTCTTGTCATGCGATACTATAATTTGATTGAAAGGAGTACTATCAACCATGGTTAATGGAAAAGTAAAGTGGTTCAACAACGAAAAAGGTTTTGGATTCATTTCCCGTGATGGTGGCGCTGATGTCTTCGTACATCACACCGCGATCCAGGGCGAGGGATACAAGTCTTTGGATGAAGGCCAGGCCGTCCAGTTCGATGTGACGCAGGGTCCCAAGGGCGATCAAGCCTCGAACGTTGTGAAAATCTAACACTCAAAAAAAGATCGTAAAAAAGCCCGGTAGCGAAAGCTTCCGGGCTTTTTTTATGTCTGAGGATTTTTAACGCCCTCCCTCTCTCAGGAGAAGAGCCCGGTCGACGGACAGCGTAGTGTTCATCCGTCCTGTTTTTTGAGGGCCTCGTCGAGTTGCGCCCGAGTGATCACACCCGTCTCCGTAAGGATTTCGCCGATTTTCTTCCGTTTCTGGGGAGCCTTCGGAAGAGTGAAGAAAAACGTCGTCCCTTTGCCCAACTCGCTTTCAACCCAGATCCTGCCGCCATGAAGTTCGACGATCCCCTTACAGATCGAAAGTCCGAGGCCTGTTCCTTTTTCAGCACCCGCGGGCCCGCGGCCGAACTGTTCGAATTTGCTGAAAACTTTTCCGAGCGCTTCCGCCGGAATCCCGCATCCCGTATCCCAACCCCTGCCAGGGAACATGAAAATACCCCGTCGCCGTCAGCGACATCCCCACAGGATCTTGCCCAGCGGTCACACGTCTCACCGCGGCATAAATCTCCTCGAGATCCTTAGCGGGAACGTAGCATTGAAGCACCGAAATATGCGCTTCATGGACCTGATCCAGCATAAATCCTTCCGGATAATGTTGGAGAAGACGGGCATTCTCCGCCTTGGCCCGTGCCACCATGGTTTCATCGGGCTTGAGCAGGATGTCAATCGCGGCATAAGGTTCCGCAGCCCAGCAGAAAGGTATCAAGAACAAAAAGAGGAGAAAAAAAGCTATCTATTTTTCCATAGATCCCCGGGACCGGACGAATCAATCCTCAACTCTCAAGGATTTCCCTAATACTGCTTGTTCTTCCTTTTTTCTTCCTTGATCTTTCTCTTTTCCATCAGAGAATGCTGCGGGGCCTTCTTTTTCGAACCTTTTTCTTTGCCTTTGTCCTGCGTCCCCATAAAATTCCTCCTTGGTTATTTAGATCATTCGAGTTACCGCCGCGGAATACAGCAAGAGCCGAAACCTTCGAAGAACTTTAAACGCGCGTTCCGAACAAAGCACCTACCCCGGCAGTAAGAGCCATGGCGACAGCGCCCCAGAAAGTCACGCGCACAATCCCCTTCAATACCGGGGAACCGCCCGTTCGTGCGGCCAGAGCGCCCATGAGCCCGAGAAGCACAAGGGATATTCCCACGACAAAAGGGACCAAGTTTTTTGTGGGCGCCAGAAGCACCGTCAAAAGAGGGATTACCGCACCGATCGAAAACGCACCCGCGGAAGAAAGCGCCGCCTGAACAGGCCGCGCAGTGAAATGTTCCGTGATGCCAAGTTCATCACGAAGGTGAGCTCCCAGAGCATCATGTTCCATCAACTGATCGGCCACCTGTTTAGCAAGCTCCGGACTAAGTCCCCGGCCGACATAGATCGCCGCCAGTTCCTTCCGCTCGCTCTCGTAATCCGTCTCAAGCTCGAGCCGTTCCCGCTCACAATCCGCTTTCTCGGTATCGGATTGTGAACTCACCGAAACGTACTCCCCAGCGGCCATCGACATCGCTCCGGCCACCAGTCCGGCGACCCCCGCGATCAGCACGTCCCCACGCGTGGCCTGCGCGGCGGCCACCCCTACGATCAAGCTCGCAGTGGAAACGATCCCGTCGTTGGCTCCCAAAACCGCGGCGCGAAGCCAACCGACATGTTGCGTACGATGACGTTCCACATTGGCCATTCTTTCGTCCTTTCAGGTGCGCCCCGTCAAAAACCGGGCAGGCTCTTTAATTTTCTCAGTGGACGTGAAGATCGGGACTGTTCATAAGGGAAAGGAGAATGATAAAAAAGACTATTTTCCCACGGCTCATGTTTTTCTCTCAGGGTGGGGAAAGTCTGCAAAGATCTTTCAAAAGCCTGTTTTCCGGCTGTTTTTTGACGGCAAGTTCTAAAGCAAGAAGCGCTCCGCGCAATTTTTCAAGCTCGGGCGTTTCCGCCGTCGGGATATTGCTCGTCCCCGCCTTTTCCATTTGCTCGATCACAAACTGAACTGTCATGTCCCCCACATCGCGGGCGGGCTGATAACGGCGGTCCCGTTCACTTTCTCCCTGGGCGGTCGTCAAAATATGCGCTTCGGTCAGATGGAAAATCAGATCTTGGGCGAGACGTACCGGCATTTCCATCTGCGAGGCGATGGCTTCGGCCGAAAGCGGCGGCAATCCTGCGGCGAACCGGCCGACACAAATCTGCGCGATCCGAAGTGAAAGAAGTTTTTTGATCTCATAGTTCGCGCCGAGGCAATCCTGCTCGAACTCAAAAGTTTGTTCGTGCTGATGCGAAAAAGCGAGTTCCCCGCCATAAAGCACGATACGCCAGCTCATCTGGAGCCAGATCAAAAAAAGCGGCAGGGCCGCGAAACTTCCGTAGATCGCGCCCGCGTTCGAAACCCCGATCTGGAAACGGATATAGACCCACTGGACCACCTGGTACAGCGTCCCGGCGACAAGACCTCCGAGAAGCGCGGACTTGAACTGGATCTTGCCGTTCGGCATCGCGATGTAAAGATAGGTCAGGAGTCCGCCAAAAATAATACACGGAAAAATCTTGAGCCCCGTCATGATAAGCGGCGCCACTCCGCCGAGAAAAGAGAGCTTCTGCATAATAACGGTGATCTGACTGGCGAGAAATACCGTTGAACTGCTGGCAACGATATAAAACACCGGCGCAACCAACATAAGAGAAAGATAATCCGTGAATTTCCGTCCCAAACTGCGTTGTTTTTTGATACCCCAGATATCATTAAAAGAAGATTCGATATTCCCGAGGACCTGGATCACGGACCAAAGAAGAACCGCAACGCCGACCCCCGCGACCACCCCCCCGCGCGTATTCTCCAGCATGGTTTCCGCGAACGTGATGATCCGGTTCAGAATCTCCTGCTGTCCCTGCATGTTCTCGATCAGCTTCTCGCGCAAAAGTTTGTCCAGCGCGAATCCCTTGGCAATCCCAAAAGACATGGCAAGCACCGGAACGATGGAAAGGAGGGAATAGAACGTCAGGGCAGAAGCCCGAAGCGAACACTTATCGCTCGAGAATTGACTGAAGGAAAGTAAAAAGATCCGGAGCGTCCGGATGCATTTTCCGCGGAACCCCTTGGCCTCCTGGGCCCGGATACGCCAGATATCCCGCCTTAGGAACTGCATCGCTTTTTGGATCATGCCAGATTATAGCACAGAAAGCGCCGCGATCCTTTCACCAAAATCCGGCTCCGCTCTCCGGCAAAAAACCGCCAAAACCGTGCGCGAATATTTCATGTAGGAAAAAAAATAGCACGCCCTCCAACCAAGGAAAAGAGAGCGTGCTATTTTTTTAATCCAACGCCGAGATAGCGCAACGCTTACATCTGAGCCCCCTACAAACTCTAATAAATGCGCGTCGCTTCGGTTTCATCCACGGAACGCTGGATTGCATCACTGGTCAGCTTCACGGAAGTACGGTGATCTCCTTCGCTTATAGCTTTGGCGGTGATCTCCCAGGTCGCCTTCTGGCCCGGAGCCAAAGAAGCTAGCGGGGCAAACGCAACCCCCTTCTTGCCCTCCGCCTTACCCACCGTCGGTCCATTCGAGGAAACATAATCAAAATTCTCCTCAAACTCCGCTTTCACTACGATATTTCCGTCAGGTGCATTGCCCTGGTTAGTGACGGTGACATAGAATTTCTCCATGCCCCCGACCTGAACGGGATCTTCCGTATCGACCACCTCAAGCAGGATCGCAGGAATTCCGACGCCGGGACCAAGGCAAAGCAACGGATTATAAGTCGCCTTCGTACAAGAAATGAGCGCCCCACCTGCTTTCGCCGTGCCCGTCACTGTGATCATTTTGATTTCCTTCGGCTTCAAATAACCAAGGTCCCATGTTGCCACCTGCCCCGACAAGCTGGAGGTCTTAGGCGTAGCCGAATCCAGGTTATAATTTGCAGGAATCCGTTCAGTCACAACCACATCATCCAACCCGCATGAGGAATCATTGGTGACATGAATCGTATACTGATAAGGCTTCCCGACCACAACCTGGCTTGGCATAACTTTTTCGATCTGAAGCGGGCTCGTGGATTTTTCACAATCATCGCAACCCATCGTTCCACGCAGCATTCCAGCCTCCTTGACCCGGGGAACCGGCGCAGACTTATCGCCTCCGCAGCAAGTCGCGCAACCCGACATCATCAGCGCCAAACCCACGGAAAAAACTATCGCCATCACTCCCATGCAAAACCTGGAAAATCTCATAGCTCATACTCCTTCTGGAACCTGATCGTTCCGTTTTAGATGCTTTTCCTGAATCGGAAACGTTAGGCTGCTTTCCCTGTTTTGGATCCGCAACCGCAACAAGTCGCGAACTGAACGCCGTCATCGGGGAGCGGAACATCCACCACCAGAGGAAAGGTCACGAGATGGATCGCACCGCCGACCTCATTCACAATGGCATCCGTCAGCCCTTTGCCGACCCCCGTCCAGACGCTGTCACAGCTTTCACATTTCTTCGAAGCCCTGATCGGTTCAAAGAACAGATCGGTCCACCCCAAGAGAGTGTTTTTGAGGCCGAACTGGAGTTTTCCTGAGATCTTGTCGCCATAGGTATCCGCCTCCGTCCACGGACTGGCCGCAAGACCCACGGCTGGCATACCCAGGATCATAATGAGAAGGAAAGTTGCGATAGGCTTTCTCATAATACGCTCCTTTTGTTGATAAACCGTCCGAAGCTTTGTTTTTCAAGGACATTCATGACGCTGGTATTATCCTCCAGTTTGATGTATAAGATAAATGAATAGTTTTCATTAATACTATGAGGTTTTACTCATGATGTATTCTCTGCGTATTTTTCGGGATCTTTCGGCAACCGGAAGTTTTACGGGAGCGGCTGTCCGCAATCACATTACCCAATCCGCGGTCAGTCACCACATCCGGATCATGGAAGAGAAATTCGGAAACAGACTGATCATTCGGGGACGGCGTTCGGTCCGCCTGACGGAAGCCGGCAAAAAGGTCCTTCACGCCGCCCAAGATGTCCTGACACGCATTGAGAGGCTAGAAAGTTCGCTCAGGAACGAGTCGGGTGAGATCTCGGGTGAGATCCGGATCGCAACGACCATCGCCATGGGGCTGCACGAGCTTCCGCTCTACTCCGGCCCGTTCAGCAAGGCTCACCCTAAAGTTACCTTCCGCCTCAATTACACGCGAGGTAATAAGATCTATGAACATCTCCTCGACCACGAGGCCGATCTGGCATTGATCGCCAGCCCCAAACAGCACCCCCTTCTAAAGATCCATGTGTTCAAAAAAAGCCGGGCCGTGATCATCGTTCCAATCAGTTGGTCCTTCAAGGTATTCGAACGCTCTCGGTTGCCCGAACTATTCCAAAAACCATTCATTGCTTTGGAGAAAGGATTGCCGACACACCATGCGATCGACCGGATGATCAAAGCCCTCGGAGTCCGTTCCAAAACCTTGAACACATTCGACAATATCGAAAGCATCAAACAAGCCGTCGAGTTTGGACTGGGATTTTCCGTGGTCCCGGAAGTGACCATTACGAAAGAAGTTCAACTTAAAAGACTGAGAAAAATCGTTGTCCCGGATGAATCCTGGGAATATCCCATGGCCGTCATAACGCGAAAAAATGCGGAACCTTCTCCCGCCGTACAGGCCTTCCTCCAGTTCATCCACTCCTTAAAAACCTGCGGCTGAACACTCGATAAGAAGGTCAAGCTGTATTGAAAGCGTCGTTGCTTTACAGATCAAAAGTACATACATGGCTCGGTGGATATTAATTCATGGGCATGCTAGATACTGGAAGGGTGCGAGAAAAATTTCAAACTAGCATAAATTTAGTAAAATCATCCCTCTTGCCCCGGAAAAACAATAAAGGAGTTACGGAAAAATTCTCCGCAACTCCTTTATTTTCAATACAAAATGGTCGGGGCGAGAGGATTTGAACCTCCGACCGCACGCACCCCAAGCGT
>DAOPYQ010000005.1:0-177948 GCA_035352955.1 Candidatus Omnitrophota bacterium | reverse complement strand
CCCAAAGCACCACGGTTCTCAACTTTGAAGTGGTACAGCTGAAGGGGTAAGGTCATCTGAGCGAAATAATCAGGTTGCTGAATAAGGATTCATCTTAACAATTTGTCCACTGTTTTTGGGGAGGTCATGTTTTTTACATTTTCCTTACGGCGGTATTTTTATTTTCCCGTTTCATAACTTGTTGTTTCAATGATTTTTCTCTCTTACTGTTTCATGAGGCTTATTGTGCGGAAAGAGCCTAACGGTTAATCAATGCAGTTCTAATGTCTCGCAGCCAGGGGCGCCCAAACACCCAACGACAAAACCGTTGGGTGTTTTTGTTTTTAATGAGCGAGAGCCTATTGCTTCGCGGCGATGGCGTCGTGGCGGGGGATAGTTTACAATTCAACTCTCCGGGATTGTGCCGGGAGATCGAGGGGGAACAATGAGCGATATCAGGACGTTGACCGAAAAGATCAAGAAATTCAGGGATGACCGCGACTGGTTGCAGTTCCATAATCATAAAGATGTGGCGCTGTCGCTCGTTCTGGAGGCGGCGGAAGTGCTCGAGCATTTTCAGTGGAAGAAGCCCGCGGAAGTGGAGGCCCACGCGAAGTATTGCAAGGCCGAGATTGCGGATGAGCTCGCGGATGTGGCGATGTACCTTTTTGAACTGGCCGACAACCTTGGCATCGATCTTTCCAAGGCGATCGACGTCAAGCTTGCGAAGAACGCCAGAAAATATCCCGTCGAAAAAGCAAAAGGCAAACACACCAAATACAATCAACTTTGAGCCGCCTGGTTTTCGGCGGTTCTTTTTCTTGAAAGGCATGGATGATCCCGCAGATCCTGATCGACAAGGCTGAAACGCCCGACGGCGGCAAAGAGCTCCGGCTCTACCGGCACGACAAGGATTTCCTGATCAGCGTCGGTAACCTGACGCTGATGAGCAGCCGCACACATGAATCGGAAGAAGCCCTCGCTCGGCTCTCCATTCCCAGGATCGAGAAAAAAGAACAGCCGTGCGTGCTGATCGGAGGGCTCGGCATGGGGTTCACGCTCCGGGCTGCGCTCGACGGACTTCCCGTCACCGCCCGCGTCGTCGTGGCGGAGTTGGTGCCTGCCGTGGTGAAGTGGAACCGCGGACCGCTTGCCGCGTTGGCGGGGGATCCCTTAAGTGACGGCCGGGTGGAAGTTCATGAAGTGGACGCGGCGAAACTGATCAAGGCCAACAGCGGGAGTTACGATGCGATCCTTCTGGATGTTGATAACGGGCCTGCGGGGCTGACCCGGCACGGCAATTTCTGGTTTTATGGCACGTCGGGGCTTCAGGCGATCCTGAGGGCGCTGCGGCCGGAAGGGGTGCTGGCGCTTTGGTCAGCCGGCCAGGACGTCGAGTTTACCCGCCGGATGGAAAAGGCCGGATTTCAGGTCGAGGCGGTTCGGGTTCGCGCGCGCAGTGGGGGCAAAGGGGCGCACCATCTCATCTGGATTGCGACAAAAAAGGCGATGGTCCCGGCCAAAGGGAAACGCTAATGGAGTCTGGAACATTTTGAACATTCCCGCGCTGTGCGAGCCTTCGCAAGATCATTTTCTAAAGAAAAATTTCGATCTGACCCTGCCTCCGGACTTCGAGCTGAGCGACGAGTTTCTTGCGGCTTTCGATGCTATCGAGAACACGGACAAGAACCTCTACATCACGGGCGAGGCGGGCACGGGCAAAACGACGCTCCTGAAATATTTCCGGCAAAATACCCGGACGAATTTCATCGTGCTGGCGCCGACGGGGATCGCGGCCATCAACAGCCACGGCCAGACGATCCACTCTTTCTTTAAATTTCCTCCCAAGCTGATCCAGAAAAACCATGTCCGGAAAGTTTACACCGCGAGGCAGATCTTCGAGAGCCTGGACCTTCTGATCGTCGATGAAGCGTCCATGATGCGGGCGGACCTGATGGACGGGATCGATCATGCCTTGCGGGTCAACAAGGGGCGTCCCAGGAAACCTTTCGGGGGCGTTCGCGTGGTGCTTTTCGGGGATCTTTTTCAGCTGCCCCCGATCGTTGACCGTGACATCGCCCCGATCTACAGCAGTCTTTACGAGACGCCGTACTTTTTTAGCGCGAATGTTTTCAAAAAAGTGAAGTTCCACCAGATCAATCTGAAAAAGATCTACCGGCAGAAGGACGGGGAATTCAAGGGGCTTTTGAATAAGATCCGGAACAGGTCCGTGACCGCCGATGAAATGAATCTTCTCAATGTCCGTGTCGATCCCGTGCTTTGCGACGCGGTGCAGGATTGCATCACGCTCACGCCCACGAATGCCGCGGCCAAGGCGATCAATGACACGCGGCTCGCAGGATTGAGCGGGAAAGAGTTCGTCTATGATGCCGTGAGCCAGGGGGAGTTCGACGCGAATTCCTATCCGACCGAAACGGCGCTGCGTCTCAAAAAAGGGGCGCAGGTGCTGATGATCCGGAACGATCCCGAGAAACGGTGGGTGAACGGCAGTATCGGGGAAGTGGTGGAGCTTAATGAGGAATCGATCCAGGTCAGGATCGGCCAGCGGACCCACCGGGTCGAGGCGGCGGTCTGGGAGAAGATCACGTACCGGTACGACGAGGATGACGACAAGATCGTGGAGGACGTGGCCGGGAGTTTTGAACAGTATCCCATCAAACTGGCTTGGGCGATCACGATCCATAAAAGCCAGGGGTTGACCTTCGACAAGCTGATCATCGATCTTGCCCACGGCGCATTTTCGCACGGGCAGGTGTATGTGGCGCTGAGCCGCTGCCGTTCGTTCGAGGGGGTGCTTCTCCGGAGACCGGTGAAGCATCGCGACATTATTTTTGATCCGCGCATTCATAGGATTGCGGACCACTTTCCGGAATGGAAGGCGAAATGACCGTCGCCGTGAAGGTCCTCCGGAGTTCGAGCAGCGGTAACGCCACGCTGATCTGGAACAAGCAGCACGCCATCCTGGTCGATTGCGGTATCGGCCCGCGGGTGCTGGAAGGTCTGCTGCAGCCCGAAGGTTTTTCGATCCGGGACCTTGCCGGGGTCCTCGTGACGCATTCGCACAACGATCACAGTAAAACAACGACTATCGCGAAATTTTTCAAGCACGGGGTCCCGGTCTACTGCACCGGAGGCGCGAAGGACGTGATCGCGCGGGGGCTCGTCCACCAGGAAGGGCACCGGTTCCGGACTTTCGGCGCGGGTCCTTTTGAGGTCGGATCGTTCAGCGTCACGCCGTTCGATGTCACGCATGACGCGGAAGGGGGTTGCGTGGGATTCTGCATCGTGAGCGGGAGCGGGGAAGCGGCGAAAAAGATCTCGCTTGCGACGGATTGCGGTGCGCCGGGGAAACCTTTGGCGGAGAACCTGCTGAATTCTCACGTCGTTCTGATGGCGTCGAATTATTGCTCGAAAATGATCGACGGCCCCAGCCCGGTCCCGAAATATGTTAAAGAGAAACATATCCGGCCTTTTCAGCCGTCGAACGAGCAGTGCGCGGGTGTCCTGACGTATGTGGCGAAAGAGTCGGCCGTCAAGCCCGAGGCTGTTTATCTTCTTCATATCAGCAAGAACCACAATACGGTCCGCAAGGCTGTTTTGAAAAGTTCGGCCGCGCTTCGCGAAGCCGGTTACGGGAAGATCCGGATCCTCCCGACCTACCGGGACGCTTCAAGCGTTGCAACCCATTTGTCCTAGGAGGATGATGTTCATGAAACCGGAAGAAAAAGAAACGACGGGAAAAAAGGCCTACCTGTTCTTTGATACCGAAACGACCGGTCTCCCGAAGAGCTGGAGAGAGCCGACCTCCAACGTGGGGAATTGGCCGCACGTTGTCCAGATCGCTTGGGTGCAGTGCGACGAGACCGGGGCGTGTGAAACCCTTAAGGACTACATCATCCGGCCCGAGGGGTTTGTCATCCCGGAAAGTGCTTCGAAGATCCATGGTATCACCACCGAGCGGGCGCTTGCGGAAGGGCGGCCCCTCGGAGAAGTTCTGGGGGAATTCCTCGAGGCGGTCCGGACGTCCGCCGTGGGGGTGGCCCACAATCTGGATTTTGATGAAAAGGTGATCGAAGTCGAGTTTTTGCGCAAAGGGATGCCTCCCGGGCTCCGGGAAATGGAAAAACTGTGCACGATGAAAACCACGACGAACTATTGCGCGATCCCCGGGCCCTACGGCAATAAATGGCCGAAGCTTTCGGAACTTCACATCAAATTATTCGGCGTGGATTTTGAAGACCAGCACAATGCCGCCTCGGACGTCTTGTGTTGCGTGAAATGTTTCTTTGAGCTCAAAAAACGCGGCATTCTTTGATGCCGGAGGATCGGAAGACGGCCTTACCGCAGGGCGGGTTTTTGTTTTGCGGATGATTCTGCTAGAATAACCGCATGAGCACATTCGTTCTGGTCCACGGCGCCTATCACGGGGCCTGGAGCTGGCAAAAGATAATCCCTTTCTTGCGCGAAAAAGGAATACCGGTTTTTACTCCGACGCTTTCGGGTTTGGGAGAGAACAGCTATCTTTTAAGCCCTTCCATCGATCTTTCCACGCATATCACCGACGTCGCGGAACTTTTGAAGCGCGAAGCTCTGCGCGACGTGGTGCTGGTGGGCCATAGTTACGCGGGCTTCGTGATCTCGGGGGTCGCGGAGAGAGTGCCGGAGCGCATCGCGCATCTGGTCTATCTGGACGCCATGGTCCCTGAGAGCGGACAGTGTTTTTTTGATGTCAGGCCGGATCTGCGGGCGAGGGTCAGCACGATCACGTTTGCCGGAAAGAGCGTTCAGGTCCTGATGCCGCCTTCGCCGGAAGTCTTTGGCGTGACGGACCCGGAAGATGTCGCGTGGGTCAAACCGCTTTTGACGCCGACTCCGGCCGCCTGTTACGAAGAATCTCTGGTTGTCAGCGAGCCGAAAGTTCATTTAATCCCAAAAACGTATCTTCTCAATAAGGTCCAGGACCCCGGAGCCTCCCGGAAATCCCATGAGGAGGCTTATGCGCGGGCGCAGGGCGGTCGTTGGTCGCGAAGGATGATCTCCGGGCCGCATGACAGCATGATCACGCACCCCAAACAGCTGGCCGAAACGCTTGCCGGGTTCAATGCAAAGGGGGAAGGATGACTAAAAAATATTTTCCGTTGAAAAAAGTTTATACCTTGATCGGGCCGGGGCCGCTCCTGATGGTTTCGACGGCGTTGAAAGGCCGGCCGAACATTATGACGATGGCGTGGCATACGATGATCGATTTTGATCCGCCGCTTTTGGGTCTTGTGATCAGCGACCAGAATTACACGTTCGATGTTTTGAAAGCGACACGGGAATGCGTGATCAATATTCCTGCCGCGAGGTTGGCGAAAAAGGCGATCGCGTGCGGCAATGTTTCCGGCCGGACGGTCGATAAATTCAAGACGTTCCGGTTGACGCCCGAGAAGGCTTCGCGGGTCAAGGCCCCGATGATCGGGGAGTGCTATGCGAACCTTGAATGCAAGGTGATCGATCAGACGATGGCGAAGCGGTACAATTTATTCATCGTGCAAGTGGTCCGGGCCTGGATCGACCCGCGAGCGAAAAATCCGCGAACGCTTCATCACCGGGGGAAAGATGTTTTCATGATAAGCGGCAGGACGGTCCGGGTGCCTTCCGCGATGAAGTGAAGAAGGGACGAACCACGATGGCAAAGATGACAGGCGGGGAAGGCTGGTCGCTCAGTCCGGATGACAGGGCGCCTCAGCCGCTTAAAAAAGAAAATCCGGCAAGCCCGAAAGCGAAGATCCGTCTGGAGCGGAGGATGGGGAAATACGTCACCGTGATCTCCGGTCTTCACACGTACGGCGCGGAAAGGCTCGGAGGCATCGCGAAGGAATTAAAAACCCTTTTAGGGACCGGCGGGACCGTCAAGAACGGACAGATCGAGATCCAGGGAGACCAGGTCAACTTTGTCACGGCATGGTTTTTGAAAAAGTCGCGTTGAAACAGGAGGAATTCCGCAGGATTTTTCCGGAAGAACAGATGACGGTAAACAAAAGACAGGAAGGTTCAGCTCTCGTGGAGCCACATCCGATTCATAAGATCATCCGGTCGAGGCGCCGGACGGTAGAGCTCCAAGTCACTTCCGAAGCCCACCTGATCGTTCGCGTTCCCCACAAGATGCCGCTTGGGACCGTTCACGAGTTGGTCCGCCAAAAGCTTCCCTGGATCTTGCGCAAACAAGATTTCGCGCGCACCCATTGCGCTCCCGCGGTCCCGAAGCGCTTTTTTTCCGGTGAAAAATTCCAGTATCTTGGCGAAGCGTACGGTCTTTCCGTCGTTCCGGGGGCCTATGGGCCGCTCGTTTTTAAAGAAAACGGATTTTTTCTGCGGGAGGGATGCGTGTCTTTGGCCAAGTGGCTTTTCCGGGATTGGTACCGGGAACGGGCCGGGGAGTTCTTGACTGCCCGGGTCCGCCATTATACCGGGCTGACCGGGGCAAGTTACCTCAGGGTCGGGATCTCAAACGCGGCCGGGCGTTGGGGGTCCTGCAGCGCGAAAGGGGTTTTGAATTTCAGTTGGAGGTTGATGATGGCGCCCCGGGAGGTGGTGGATTATGTCGTTGTCCACGAAGTCGTCCATCTTGAAGAGTTGAATCATTCGAAGCGGTTCTGGCAGAAAGTGAAAGCGCTTATGCCGGATTATCAAAGCGCCCAGCGATGGCTGGTGCTCCATCATCATTCGTTGCATAATAGTCTCTAGCGTTATTCCGGTTCGGAACCCCGGAAGGCCATGTGTCCGTCGCAAATATAAAGGGAGGATACGTTTATGAGCGTTCAAAAAGCCAGACAGAACTATCTCGAACGCCCCGGGCCCTGGAAGATGAACTGCTGTGAATCGGTGGCGTATGCGTTTCGGCAGAAGGTCCCTCTCTCTGTGGAAGAGCTTCAAAGCTACGCGGGGTTCGGCGGCGGCCGCGCACCCGAAGGTTATTGCGGGGCTATCTATGCGGCCAAACGTCTTCTTGAAGCGTTGGGTTCTTCCAAGGTCGCTGAACTTTACGGGATCTTTCAGGACTTCGCCGGTTCCGTTAAATGCCGGGAGATCAAGGCGCTGAAAAAGATCTCCTGTCTTGAGTGTGTTGAAAAGGCGGCCGGGATCGTCGAAGGCGCGTAAGACAAAAACAGAAACCCAAAAGGGGGCGGATATGAAAATTTATCAGATGCTCGGAGCGTTATTACTGGCTTTGGCGGTTGCGACGGTGGTGGGAATGGTTCTGGATGATGCGGCTTATTGGAACATTTATAATTACGTCACGTTGATTATTTGCGTTGCGGGTGGAGCCGTTTTGTTGAAACAAAAATAGAAAAACAGGGCGGGGAACGTTCTGCCGTTTGCGAAGAGGCGGAATTCAATTTCGATGGGAGGATGCGGGTGGATAACAGATCTCATGGGATGGGTGCGTTAGCCGTCCTTGTTTTGTCGTGCGCGCTTGTCCAACATGTTCTGGCGGCCGAATCCGCGGGTTTAGGCGCCGCGGTATCGCAGGCGCCCTCTCCGGTCAAGATCTATACGGCCCCAAAAGTCATCACGATGGAGCGCGAAAATCCGTTCGCAACCGCGGTGGCCGTTGCCGGCGGAAAGATCCTCGCGGCCGGGACACTCGAGGAGGTCAAGTCGACCCTCGGCGATCGACCTTATTCGGTCGATGACACGTTGAGCTCCAAAATCATCATGCCGGGTTTTATCGACCAGCATTTGCACCCGGTCCTCGGAGCGTTGACGCTTGCCGCGGAAGTGATCGCCCCAAAGGGATGTCGCCCGTACGGGCTCAGGAGGTAATATGGCAAAAGATACGGAAGAATTCTTTTTGATTTTCGAGGACGGAGATCCGTTGCGGGCCGAGGTGGTGCGGGCAGCGCTTGAGGCAGCGGAGATCGATTGTTTCATCAAGAACGAAGGCGTGCAGAATTTGTTTGCGATGGGAAGCATGGGGGGCCTGAATCCTCTGATGGGCACGGTGAAAGTCTATATCCGTCCGGAAGACCGGACGCGGGCCGAGGTTTTGCTCAAGGACCTTCAGGCGCCGCCGGAGCCGGGGAGCGGTCCGGAACCGCAAAGCGAACTTCCCCCGGAATCCTTTCCGGAGCCTTCCACAGCCCAGGGCAAAGGTTTTCTTTCCTGGCTGCGCCGGTTATTTATTCAGTGAAAAGGATGACTCGGAGGCGGTGTCTGTGCCAAAAGTAAAGATCCATAATGTTTTTTCCGGACTTCCCGATGCAAGGGGACGTGAGGTTTTTCAGACTCTGCGAAAGGGGAGAGGCCTCAGGATCGAAAGGATTGTTTCCCGCGGGCAGGCGACCCCGCCGGGGCAATGGCTTTGCTCGAAAGCCGCGGAGTGGGTGATCGTCCTGAAAGGCAGGGCGCGTCTTTTATTCAAGGGTGTTCCGAAGCAATTCGATCTCAAGGCCGGTGAGCATGTGTTCATTCCGCGAAAAACCTCCCATCGTGTGGATTGGACCCACCCCAAACAAAGAACCGTATGGCTGGCCGTTCATTGGGCCGAGGGCTGAGGGGAAAGGCCGGATCGCTTTGATAAATCCCGAGAAAACGCCGCAAGAACCTCAACGAAAACGGCGGCCCCGCTACAAAGGTACGCATCCTCGCCGGTTTGAGGAAAAATACAAAGAACTTGATCCCGCCAAGTACGCCCCCGATGTTGAAAAGGTCCTGAAGAGCGGGAAAACACCGGCGGGTTCCCATCGTCCTGTTTGCGTGGAAGAAGTCCTCCGAGTTCTCAGCCCCAAGCCGGGGCAGACCGGTCTTGACGCGACGTTGGGTTACGGGGGGCATGCGAGGGAACTTCTCGCGAGAATCCGTCCGGGCGGGCGCCTTTTCGCGATCGACGTGGATCCGATCGAGATCGTGCGCACCGAGAAGCGGCTCCGTGAAGCGGGTTTTTCGGAAAGCGAGCTCGTGATCCGAAAGACCAATTTTGCGGGGGTTCCGAAACTGCTCGCCGATGCGGGCGGGGGTTTTGATTTTATCCTGGCCGATCTCGGAGTCTCTTCCATGCAGCTGGATGATCCCTCGCGGGGGTTTACTTTTAAAGCGGAAGGGCCGCTTGATCTCAGGCTCAACCCTCATCGGGGCCGGCCCGCTTCGGTCCTGATCCGGTCGCTTGCGGAAGAAGATCTTGAAGGGATGCTCCGGCTCTATTCGGATGAACCTTATTCTCGCGCCATCGCGAAGGCGATCTATCAGTCCCGGGAAAGGATCTCGACCACGACCGGGCTCGCGGGGGTCATCCGCGAGGCGCTGCCGCCTGTTTCTTCCGAGTATTCGGAAGAATCACTGACTCGGTCCATCCGGAGGGTTTTTCAGGCACTCCGGATCGCCGTCAATGACGAGTTTTCCGCGCTCGATCAGTTCCTGAGAAATCTGCCGTATTGTCTTAACGCCGGGGGCAGGGTCGCGGTCCTGACGTTTCATTCCGGCGAGGATGATCGAGTGGTGTTTTCTTTTACCGAAGGCGTCGAAGCGGGAATTTACTCGGAGACAGGCCGCGACGCGATCCGGCCAACGCCCCAGGAATGTTACGATAACCCGCGTTCCAAAAGCGCGATCCTGCGCTGGGCCGTCAAAAAATAAAAGGGCCGAACGGAATCCTCATGCCGATCCTTGAACCCGTGATAAGACCTCCCGCGGAAGCGGAAAGTTTCCTCCTGCAGGTGACGCTCGGATGTTCGGCGGACCACTGCAGTTTCTGCGGCGCCTACAAGACCAAGCCTTTCCGTATCAAAGACCCCACGGAAATTTTTTCTGACATTGAACGGTATGCCCGTCGCTATCCCGGGACGCGGCGCGTTTTTCTGATGGACGGCGATGCGTTGGTGCTCGGTCCTTCCAAACTGATCCCGATTCTTGAAAAACTGGAACAGTCGTTTCCGCGGCTTGCGCGAGTTTCAAGCTACGCGAACGGGGCGAATTTTAAACGGATCAGTGACGCGGGATTGGCGGAGCTTTATCAGCGCAAACTCAGTCTGATCTATATGGGGCTGGAAAGCGGCAGCCAGGCCGTGCTCGACCGGTGCGGAAAAACGTCGAGCGTTGGGGAGATGATCGAGGCGGTACAGCGGGCGGAGCAGTCGGGTATCCGTTCTTCGGTCATTGTGCTGCTGGGGTTGGGCGGGAAGCGGGATTCTGCGGGGCATGTCAGCGGCACGATCGAAGCCCTGAACCGGATGCAGCCCCGGTATCTTTCCTTTCTTTCGCTGATGGTCATTCCCGGAACTCCCTTAGCGGATGAAATTCGCCGCGGGGAATTCGTCGAATTGAATTCCAGGGAGCTGTTACGGGAGGCTTACGAGATCGTTCAAGGACTTGAACTCAGACACACGGTGTTCCGCTCGGACCACGCCTCGAACCATTTGCCGCTTCAGGGAACCTTTCCCAAAGACAAACCGGCGCTTTTGACCGCGCTGAAGGCCGCGTTCGACGGAGGGATCCGGCTCCGGCCCGAGGGGATGCGTGGATTGTAAACGGAACAATCCGTTAGGTTAAACTTTTTGCAATGGCAGCGGGGCTCATGTTAAGATGCCGCAGCTCTGGAACTTTCCGGAGGGTTTTCCTAGAGGGGAATGTCCGGAGAAGCGGAGAGCGATTCTTCAGGCGTCCCGGACCGTTTCGGGTTTGAGGCGTTTTTGATCCAACCAAAGGGAGTCAGCTATGAAAGTTCGAAATTTCGCAGTATTTGCTCTTATCATGACGGTTGCCGCGTTGACGGGGTGCTCAAAAAAAGTGGATCCCAAGAAACCCATTGCCAAAATCCAGCAGGAGGTCCAGACGATGTCGGTCGCGGACCTGGAGAGCACGGCGGCCGCTTACGCCAAGGAGGTCCGCGCCCAGAAAGTCGAGCTCGGGAAGATCACGGATGAGATGAAAGGTCTTCCGGTCAAGGAGATCTTCAGCGACAAATCAAAATCCATCAAGAACCGTCTCAGCAAGATCCAGGTCGACGCGACGGCTCTTCTGGAGCGTTACCAGATCTATGTCAACAAGCTTCAGGAAAAGGGCGCGGACCTTTCCAAAGTCCGGCTGGATTAGTTCCGTCGTAGACGTTCGAAGGAGAATTTCAACTCAAGGAGGGACCCAAACGATGAAGATTCTCGATGAATTCAAACAGTTTGTGATGCGCGGCAATGTGATCGATATGGCGGTCGGTGTGATCATTGGTGCCGCGTTCGGGAAGATCGTAACCTCCCTAGTCAATGACGTTTTGATGCCGCCGATCGGGCTTTTGCTCGGTAAAGTGGATTTCTCGAACCTGTATCTCAATATGTCCGACAAGGTTTTCGTGTCTCTCGCGGAAGCCCAGAAGGCAGGCGCGCCGACGTTGAATTACGGGATGTTTCTCAACAACGTGATCAATTTTCTGATCGTGGCGTTTGTCATCTTTATTCTGATCAAGCAGATCAATAGGCTCCAGAAACCGGCGACTCCGGGGACTCCCGCGGCGCCGACGACCAAAGAATGCCCGTTTTGCTGTTCGACCGTCGCGATCAAGGCGGTCCGTTGCCCGAATTGCACTTCTCAGTTTTAAGGTTCGGAAAAATAATTTCAAGGGGCTTGCCCCCCGGACAGGGGGAAAGCCCCTTTTCATTACGGATAAAGCCAGGGGGAAACGGTTGAAGATCCTTCACATAACGACGCACCTCCATACCGGGGGCATCACGACGTATCTTCTTACGCTCGTCCGCGAGCAGACGAAGGCCGGCCATGAGGTTTACGTTTGGGCGAGCGACGGGGTTTGTGCCAAGGATTTCAGGGATTGTTGCGCCGGGGTGATCTCCGATGTGCCGCGGTGCAAGAGCGAGCTTTCTCCGAAGCTCTGGGGCCAGCTTCCCAAACTCGTTTCTTTTCTGAAAAAGAACCGTCTCGACATCCTCCACACCCACACGCGGGTCGCACAGGTACTGACCGCGGCCGCGACTTTTTTTGTCCAAACGCCATACGTGTCCACGGCGCACATGTTTTACAAGAACCGTCTCGGCCGCCGGCTTTTTCCTTGCTGGGGGCGAGCTGTTATGGCGATCTCCCAGACGATGAAGAATGGTCTCTACGAGATCTTTGGCGAAAAACATTTGCCGCCGGTGATCGTGGCGTTGAACGGGATCGATGTGGACGCGCTTCGGCACCGGATCCAGAAGGTGGACCGGCAGGCCGTCCGGAAGGAATACGGGTATGAGGATCGTCACTTCGTGGTGCTTGCGCTTTCCCGACTGATCCCCGTCAAGGGGGTCCATATCTTGATCGAGGCCTTTTTGCTCGTTCACAAGGAATTCCCGGAGGTTCGCCTTTTGGTGGCGGGAATGGGGGACGAAGCCTACGCGCGTAAATTGAAGAACCGGGTGGCGGAGCTTGGCCTCGGAGACGCGATCCGGTTTCTCGGGAACGTGACCGAGACCGAAAAACCTTTGAAGGCCGCGGATGTTTTTGCCGCTCCGTATCTTTGGCCTGAGGCCTTCGGGCTTTCGATCCTTGAGGCGATGACGGCCGGGCTTCCGGCGATCGGTTCCAATTCGGGAGGTATCGCGGAGCTTTTGGGCTACGGGAAGCGCGGTCTTCTTTTTGAAGAAGGGAATGTCCCTGAACTTGCCGGGCGGATCCTTCAGTATAAGAATGATCCGGCCTTGCGCGAGGAAAGATCCAGGGTCGGGCGTCTTGCCGCGGCGGATTATTCCTCGGTGAATATGTACCGGCAGATCCAGGATGTTTACGAAAAGGTCCTGAAAGGAGCGGCATGAAAAAATTCATTCCGGTCCTTGCGTATCACAGTCTGGACCCCGCCCGGTTTCCCGGCAACAAGCTTGCGATCTCTCCGGAGCTTTTTCAGAAGCAGATGCTTTTTTTGAAAGAGCGGGGATTCCGGACGGTCCCGCTTGAGGCGTGCGTGAAGAGCGGATGGAAGGAGGGGTTTTTCGGTCGGAAGGTCGCGATGACCTTCGATGACGGTTACCAGGACAATTACGAACGTGTTTTTCCGGTCTTGAAAGGGCACGGCTTCGCGGGAACTTTTTTTGTGACGCCGGGGGATGTCGGAAAAGAAGGATTCATGACTTGGGACATGCTCAAGGAAATGGCCAGGACGCCGAGCCTCGAGATCGGCAGCCATACCCTTTATCACAAGCCGCTGGGGGATATCCCCGAAAAAGAAGCTTGGGAATCGATCGTCGCGTCCAAAAAGATCCTGGAAGACCGGCTCGGCAAAGAAGTGCGCGGCATTTCGTACCCGTCGGGATCTTTCAATGACAAGATCCTCGAGATGGTCCGCGGCGCCGGGTATGTCTACGGTTGCGCGGCGAGCCATATTCACGACCGGAAGTATGAGGGGAATCCTTATCTTCTCCGCCGTATCAAGATCTCGGTCTCGTCGGGTTCGGACTTTGCCTTCAGCCTCCGGCTTTCCGGTTTTTACCACTTTTTCGGAAGGCCCTGACGTGTTGTCATGAAAAAAGCCGGACGGAAACCCATCGTGGTCGGAATGTCGGGCGGGGTGGATTCTTCTATGGCGCTCGTGCTCCTAAAGGCGCAAGGGTGGGACCCCGTCGGCGTATCTCTCAAATATCCGGTATGGGAAGATCCGCGTAACTGCCTGCGCGAAAATATTTGTTGCAGCGCCGAATCTTTCGCAATCGCGAAAGACGTTTGCCGGAAGCTCGGCGTTCCTTATCATATTTTCGATGTCTCCCGCGAGTTCAAAAAAGAGGTCATCGATTATTTTCTCGCGCGACTCCGTGATCACCGGACGCCGAATCCCTGCGTGATGTGCAATCGGCATCTTAAATTCAAGAAACTTTTCGAATGGGCGCGCCGCCACGGGATTCGCCATGTTGCGACGGGCCATTATGCGAGCGTCAGGAAGAACCGTCGGAGCGGCAGGGCGGAACTCCTTCCCGCCGGAGATTCCGAGAAGGACCAGACGTATTCCCTGAGTTTTCTTTCGCAGGAACAGCTGAGCCGGATCATTTTTCCTTTGAGCGGCCATACCAAAAAAGAGATCTACCAGATGGCCGAAGAACTCGGTTTCGAGATCTTCCTCAAACGCAAGCAGAGCCAGGATTTCTGTTTCGTCGCAGGGAGCTCTATGGATGCGTTCCTTGCCGCAGAGCTCGGGGAGAAGGAAGGCGATATCCGGGACGAAAAAGGTATGATCCTCGGCCGCCACCGGGGGCTTCATTTTTACACGATCGGGCAACGCAAGGGGCTGGGGCTTTCGGGCGGGCCGTTCTTCGTGGCCGGGTTCGATGTCCGCCGTAATATCCTGAACGTGACAAACGACGAGAAAAGACTGCTGAGCAAGGAAGTGATCCTTTCGCCGTGTAATTTTATTTCTAGGCGTCCCGGAAAGCCTGTTCGCGTCCGGGCCAAAGTTCGCTATCGCCAGACTGCCGCGCCGGGAAAGCTCTTTCCCGGTCCCGGGAACAAGGCCCGTATCGTTTTCGACAAACCTCAGCGTGCCGTCACGCCGGGACAGTTCGCGGTTTTTTACCAGCGCGGCGTCTGCCTCGGGGGCGGGGAGATCCTCTGAGATTGGATGGCGGATGAAGGTTGACGGATGACGACAAAACCTGTTTGCGCCATCCGCGATTCGTCGTCCGTTTTGACGGTAGTTTCATTGACAACCCCCAGCAAAACCATGATAATGATTCAGATTTTTGATCTCAAAATACGCCCAAAGGAGAGCGAAACCCATGGCCCAAAAAAAGAAAGATGAGATCCAGGAAAAGATCCTTGATGTCGACGCGAGCATGCAGGGGACGATTTCGTTTAAAGATCCCGTGAATCTCCGCATTAACGGCAGTTTTGAGGGAAAGCTCGATACCCGCGGCAATCTCACGATCGGTGAGAATGCGAAGGTGGCGGCCAATATCCATGGTGACAACATCGTGATCGCGGGCAAGGTGACCGGTGATATCGTGGCGACCCGGAGCCTTGCAATCCTCGGTTCGGCGACCTTGAAAGGGAACGTGACGACGCCCCGGATGAGCATGGTCGAGGGCGCGGTTCTGCAGGGGCATGTCGGAATGCAGGGAGCCACGTCGGCGGACGGCGTGGATGTGTTCCTGACGTTGAAGGATGTGGCTCAGTATCTGGAAGTCGAATCCAAGGTCATTGAGGATTGGGCGCACTCCAAGAAGATCCCGGCCCGCTTTGAGAACGGCAACTGGATTTTTATCAAGGCTGAGGTTGACCAGTGGATCCAGCAGGAACGGGCTCGCGTCTAACCTTCGTCGATTTTGCAGCCCGGTCTGTTCCGGTCTTTCCGGTTCCTACCAGAGGATTTTGATCTGTCATGAACAATATGCTGACTTTCGATGAAGTGAAGAATTACCTCGAAGCTGAACAAAGCGAGATTGAAAAGTATATCCGCGACGGGGTCCTTCACGCCTACAAGATCGGCGGGGTCTATATCCGTTTCCGCAAAGAAGAGGTCCTCAACCTCAAGTACGACGTTCTCCTCAAAAAGAAAAAGGTCGGGACCTCCATTTCTTTCGGTCAAAAACTCTGGGATTTCTGGCGATTCAATAATTTTTATATCATTTCGGTGGCCGTTATTGCGGCGCTGGTCTACTGGTTCCTCCGCACCGCCGTGTCTTCCTGAGGTCGCCCGAGTGAAGATCTTTCAGGGCGTCGATCTTGTGAAGGTTTCGCGGATGGAGCAGTTGATCCGGCGTTCGGGAAAGACATTTATCGAGCGTGTTTTTAGCGCGGACGAGCGGGCCTACTGCCGTTCGAAGCGCATGCGGTTCGAGCATTACGCGGCGCGGTTTGCCGCCAAAGAAGCGGTGCTGAAGGCTCTCAAGATAAAGCCAAAGAAAGGGTTGAAACTTTCAGGGATCGAGATCAAACGGCAGGCGACGGGGAAGCCTTACCTCGCGTTAACGCCTCAGGCCTGTAAAATATTGAAGATCCCCGGAAAAGCGCAGATTGAACTTTCGCTCGCGCATGAAAGGGAGTACGCGATCGCGACGGTTGTGATCGTGGTGCCGTGAACCGGACGGGAACGGAAGCAGGGGCATGAAACAGAAGATTTTGATCGTTAACGCGGATGATTGTAATCTGACGCCGAAGGTTACCGAGGCGATCCTCAAGGCCCACCAGAACGGGATCGTTGCCAGCACGACGTTTATGATCAATCTTTCGACGGCTCCGGACGTCGTTCGTGAGGTCTTGGCCTGCAAAAAATTGGGTCTCGGGCTGCATTTGAATATCACGCTGGGTGAGCCCGTCGCGAAAAAGGCGCTCGTGAAGTCGCTGATCCGCAAAGACGGCCGTTTCAAAAAGCAGGCCGAGTATCTTGCGAAAAAATTTCCGCCCGTTGAGGAAATCTCCGAGGAATTTAAGGCCCAGCTCCAGCGCTTCGTAAAGGTTTTTAAGAGGCTCCCGACGCACGTGGACGTCCATCACCATATGCACGATCATATGCCGTTTTTTATCGCGCTTGCGGCGCTTGTAAAAAAACACGGTCTTCCGGTCCGCTGGTCCCGCATCCTGAACGAACCCGGAGTCCGGGCCACGCACAAGTATCTGAAGACCACCGACCATTTTTACGGCAACCTTGATCCTCACACCTTCTGGACCGATGAGGTCCTGAGACACCTTCTTTTTACGCTCCCGGAGGGAACGAGCGAGATCATGTGTCATCCCGGATGGGTGGATGATGAATTGTGCGCGATCAGTTCGCTCACGTTTCCGCGTGAAAGGGAATACCAGCTGTTCGGGTCCCGGGAGTTATACCGGTATATCACCCAGCTTGGGATCAAATTAGCACACTTCGGATGGTTCAGGAAAAAATAGAGGAAGCCCCCGGAGATTATTTTACGATCGTGCCGTCGAGCGTCTCGAAGATGATCGTTACGAGATTGTGGCACTTGGGGCATTTGATCTGCTTGAAGGCCTGGATATTGTCGTGCTTGGGCCGGTACATGATGGAGAGGATTTTGGTAACGAAATTGGACTCACTGCCGGACCACTGGCATGCGGGACAAATATAGGCCGATTTCATAGTTCACTCTCCAGTACGGGTTGACTCACCTTTGACGCATAAGAGTCATCGGCGTTGGCGGGATAAAACTTTAAATTTGTTTGAGTTTTGAAGCGATGCCCTGGGGGCAAAAGGAGATCCGGATGCGACGTGTCATGAGCGTTTTGATCCTTGTTTTAACAATGGGTTTATCTGTTCCCGGGGCGTTTGCGGCCGAGGAACCGGGCTATCTCACCCAACTTGGGAGGACCCTCACCCGCGGGGTCAAAAATCTTGCCGGAGCTCCCTGGGAACTTCCTTCCACCATCCAGCGATATGACCAGAAAAATGACGGCAATCCGCGTTTGTTCCGCGATACGGCGGGGTTTTTTGACGGGTTTTTCCGGACCGTGACACGGTACGCCTGCGGGGCGTGGGACGTTCTTTTTGCCGCGGTCCCCGGTCAGCAGGACGGTTTTCCGCTCGATCCCGAAACTTTCTTTTAATTTTATCCGTGCCTTTGCGCGGGAGTTAATACCAACGGGAGGCCGGTATGTTGAAGATTGATCTTAGGACGGTTTGGGTCGGCCTGGCATTGTTGACGATGCCGCCGTTAGCGTATGCCGGCAAAGCGGAGCTTCCGACCTATTATCCCGCGCCGGACGGGCAGTAAAAGGATCTGAAAACGAATCACGCTTTGACACTCCCCGTGAAGCCCGTGAACGGCAATGCGGCCCTCGTGAGCAAGGGCGAGATCTGGATTGAGGGGCCTTGTTTGACCGGCGCATGGAATGCCGGATCCGGTGAGTGCTCTTAAAAGGGGAGCGGTAACGGTGAACTGACCGGCAGGCCACACGTTTCTGTGATTTCGAAAAAGAGGAAGGTTTTTTGAAAGTGATTGCAAGGTGTTTCGAAACCTTTCTTGTAAATTCCAGCCTTCTTCAGTAGAATACCCGCTCTTCACGCAGGTCGGGCTTGTTTTTTTCAATTTGCGTGGGCCGGTAGCTCAGCTGGGAGAGCGCCACAATGGCATTGTGGAGGTCATGGGTTCGATCCCCTTCCGGTCCAGTTTTTATCCTTTCCGGTATAATTGCGAGAGTGACGGAACTGGCAGACGTACTGGACTCAAAATCCAGCGGTGCTCAAACACCATGAGGGTTCGACTCCCTCCTCTCGCACTGAATTCCAAGAATTCAGTACAACGCCATGACGATCAATGAAATCGTCTATGGCTACGGTCGGGAGTCGAAGGGAGCGTTTGATTACAAACATGACTTTCTGTCATGTTTGTAGCGCGGGTGGCCGCCCCAACCGACAATTATTTTTAAGGGATTGTTGGGACGGCACTAACAATCCATTCAAATTTAATGGGGTGTCAGTGCCGACCTGAAGCGAAACAAAGTGAGCGGAAGGCGCCGACTCCCTCCTCTCGCACTGAATTCCAAGAATTCGGTACAACGCCATGACGATCAAGAAAAGCGTTTATGGCTACGGTCGGGAGTCGATCCGGGGGATTTAAAAAATATGGCAAGCGGATTCAAAGCGTATCCCTTCGATGAGTTCGAGAAAAAGTGGCAGGCCTACTGGCTTGAGCATAAGACCTTCCGTTCCCCGGATCCGGGGGAACCCTGCGGCGGTAAACCCAAATATTACATCCTTGATATGTTCCCGTATCCTTCCGGCGCGGGTCTCCACGTCGGTCACCCCGAAGGTTACACCGCCACCGATATCCTTGCCCGTTTCAAGCGGATGCGCGGATTCAACGTGCTTCACCCGATGGGGTGGGACGCGTTCGGCCTTCCCGCGGAACAGTACGCGATCGACACCGGGACCCATCCGGCCGTCACCACAAAAAAGAATATCGATACGTTCCGCAGGCAGATCCAGATGCTCGGTTTCAGCTACGACTGGGACCGCGAAGTCGACACGACCGACCCGAACTATTTCAAATGGACGCAGTGGATCTTTCTCCAGATCTACAAACAGGGGCTGGCGTATGAAGCTGAAGTTCCGGTGTGGTGGTGCGACGGATGCAAAGCGGTGCTTGCGAATGAAGAAGTCGGCGCGGACGGCACCTGCGATCGCAAGGGGCATAAAAACGTTTACCGCCGGCCGCTTCGGCAGTGGGTCCTGAAGATCACGGCTTATGCGGAACGACTTTTAAAAGACCTCGAGCTCGTCGACTGGTCGGAAGCGATCAAGGAGATGCAGCGGAACTGGATCGGCCGCAGCGAAGGCGCGGAAGTTGATTTCGCGGTCGCGGACGGCCCCGCACAGGGCGAAAAACTCCGCGTTTTTACCACGAGGCCCGACACACTTTTTGGCGCGACCTACATGGTCGTTTCGCCGGAGCATCCTTTTGTTGTGAAGCTCACGACTCCGGACCGGAAAAAGGAGGTCACGGATTATTGCCTCCGGGCTTCGAGGAAGAGCGAGCTCGAACGCACCCAACTTGAAAAAGAAAAAACCGGGGTTTTTACGGGGGCCCATGCGGTCAATCCCGTCAACGGACAGAAGATCCCGGTCTGGACCTCGGATTACGTGATGATGGGTTACGGCACCGGCGCGATCATGGCCGTGCCGGCGCATGACACCCGCGATTTCGAATTTGCCGAGAAGTTCGATCTTCCCGTGATCCAGGTTGTCCAGCCGGAGGATCCGAAGATCGATTGGAAGGGATTTGTGGAGGACGGCATTTCCGTGAATTCGACAGGGTCCGAAGTTTCGATCACGGGACTTGCCACTCCCGAGGCGAAAAAGAGGATTACGGCGTGGCTGGAACAAAAAGGCCTCGGCAAGGGGAGCGTGCAGTACAAGCTCCGTGACTGGCTTTTTTCACGGCAGCGTTACTGGGGCGAACCGATCCCGATCGTGCATTGCAAAACCTGCGGAACGGTTCCGGTTCCGGAAAGCGAACTTCCGCTCAGGCTTCCCGAGATGACGGATTACAAACCGTTGGAATCCGCCGAGCCGCCGCTCGCCAAGGCTGTGGATTGGGTGAATTGCAAATGCCCGAAATGCGGCGCGGCTGGCAAGCGCGAGACCAACACGATGCCGCAGTGGGCGGGGTCGTGCTGGTACTATCTTCGGTACATGGACCCGAAGAACGGTCGGGCATTTGTCGCGAAGGACAAGGAAAAATACTGGATGCCGGTCGATCTTTATGTGGGGGGCGCGGAACACGCGGTCCTGCATCTTCTTTACTCCCGTTTCTGGCACAAGGTCTTGTTCGATCTCGGGCACGTTTCAACGAAAGAACCTTTTAAGAAGCTCGTCAACCAGGGGATGATCCTTGGTGAAGACAACCAGAAAATGTCCAAGTCCCGCGGGAATGTGGTCAATCCCGACGATGTTGTCCGGCAGTACGGTGCGGATGCGTTCCGCCTGTACGAAATGTTCATGGGGCCGCTTGAGATGGTGAAACCCTGGTCTACCGCCGGCGTGGAGGGCGTGTACCGATTCCTCGGACGTGCCTGGAGGCTTTTCATCGACAGGGAGGACAAGCTTCATGCGAATGTTCTCGATCGTCCGGCGACCGCCATTGAGTTGAAGGCCTTGCATCAGGCGGTGAAGAAGGTGACGGAGGACATGGAGGCGATGCGATTCAATACCGCGATCTCGGCTCTCATGATCTTCGTGAATGAAGTTTCTCCGCATTCCGATCATGCGCGGGAAGTTCTCGAAAAATTCCTGCTGCTGCTCGCGCCCTTCGCTCCGCATCTGGCAGAGGAACTCTGGAGCCGTCTCGGACACGAGAAGACCCTTGCCTACGAGGCCTGGCCTCAGTTCGATGAAAAGTATCTTGTGGAGGACCAGGTCGAGATGGCGGTTCTTGTTGCGGGTAAAGTTCGTGCCAAAATGGTCGTTTCTCATGGACAGAGCGAAGAAGCGATCAAACAGCAGGCGCTGGAGCAGCCCCGCGTCAGGGAATGTCTCGAGGGAAAGGTCCTCAAAAAGGTCATTATCATTCCGGGGCGCACGATCAACCTTGTGGTGGCGGATGCCTAAAGTCGAGATCAAAGGTCAAAAGATCCTGGTCGGCAAAAAAGAAATTCCTCTTATCTCCGGGGAAGTCCACTACTGGCGTCTCAATCCGCATTACTGGAAAGAAGTTCTCGGCAAAGTCAGGGAGATGGGGATTAGCATTATCTCCACGTACGTGCCGTGGGATTTTCATGAGTACAAGCGCGGCCATTTTGATTTTACGGGAAAGACGGACGAGGCCCGTAATCTCAAGGGCTTTCTTAACCTGACCCGCAAGGAAGGTTTTTGGCTTATCATCCGGCCCGGGCCGTACATCTACAGCGAGTGGCCCCACGACGGTGTTCCCGATTATGCTTATAAATACCACCGCCTTCATCCGAAGTTTCTGGCGTATGCCGCGGAGTATCTCAGGCAGGTGACGAAGGTTTTTAAACCGTACCTTGCTTCCCGGAAAAGCGGCCATATTATCCTGCTGCAGGCGGACAATGAGATCGATCCCTGGCCGGATGTGTTCGGTCACCAGTACGGTCTTTCGGCCAAGCCCGGCCTTTTTCAGGATTTCATCAAGGACCTGTACAAGGGGGATCTTCAGGCGCTGAACGAGGCTTGGGACACGCACTACGGGTCGTTCCGCGAAGCTTCGCCTTTTATCGCGACGATGCTTCCCGGGGAGATGGGGCTTCCGCTCAAGGGTGACCGGGAGCTTAAGCGCCATCTCGATTACTTCAAGTTCAAGTACCGCTACTCCGCGCAATGCGCGAAATGGAGCATCCAGGCTTATCGGGATCTCGGGATCGATATCCCGGTCTACCTTAATACATACCCGTTCTTTTATGCGCATGATTGGGTGGAATTTCAGAAGGTCTCGGACCTGATCGGTCTGGACCTTTATCCTTCCAATGAACTCGCGGAAGACGCGTTCGAGCACCGGAAGCTCTGCGACAAGATCCGTTACCTCGCGAGCGTTTCCAAGCTTCCTTTTATCGCGGAATTCCAGTCCGGGATCTGGCACGGCCGGCATTACGAGACCAGCGTGCTCACGCCGAACCATTACCGGATGATCTGTCTTTCGGCGTTTCTCGCGGGCGTCAAAGGATGGAACTGGTACATGCTCGTGAACCGCGACAACTGGTACATGTCGCCGATCAATGAATGGGGCCGCGTGCGCGGAGAGCTCTACGACGTTTTTAAACAGATCGTTTCTGCGTTCAAACAGCTGAATCCGCCGTCCCTGACCAAACTCACCGAGATCGCGGTCACGTTCAACCCGATCCAGCACGCCGCGCGGACGCTGACGCACAACAGCCCGATCCTGGTCGCGCTGTATCAGGCGGATGTGGATTATGATGTTTGTGATCCCCGGTATCCCGTCCCGCAAAAGGAGGTTCTCTTTTACTCCGGGAACCAGTGGCTTACCAAGGAGGCCCATCAGAATCTTCGCCGGTACGTCGAACAGGGAGGGACGCTTGTGGCGTTCCGGTCGTTCCCGAGGAAGAACGATAACTTCGAGCCTTACCAGGTCATCGGGTTCGAGGAACCGGAGCGGACGCTCTTCGAATTTAAGCGGCAGTTCAAGATCTCTCTAAACAAAACCGATGAACCGGTGCCGGTGACAAGTTCGGTTTACATTTTCAGGGGCCAGGGGTGCGAGAAGATCCGGGTGAACCTCGGTTCTTACGGCACGCAGACGGTCGGCTACATCAAAAAGGTCGGCAAGGGCCGGATCGTGCATCTCGGGATGGAACCGACGCCGGACCTTGTCCTGGCGGTTCTGAAGCATCTCAAGGTCTGTCTGGTCAGTTATTCTCTCACCAAGGACGTGAAAACGGCACTTTTCCGCCGCGGGAAACGGTATTATCTCGTCGTCGTCAACAACGGGAACGAGGATAAGAGCGCCATGATCTGTCTTCCGGCCCTGGAGAAGATTTCGGGGAAAATGACCGCCCGTGACCTGATGGCGGGAGGGAAGACCGTTTATTCGAGAGAACGGCGCCATCCGCTGGATATCCATATCGCCCGCAAAGACGGCCGGATCCTGGAGTTTACTTTCTCCAAAGATTAGCGTCTTCGTTTTTCCAAAACCCTCCTTAAGATTCCTTCCGCATCTGCCGTTCATCTAAGAGAGAAAGCACCGCACTTTCACGAGGGAACGCGATGTACGAACCTTTTTTTGGATTACGGGAATCTCCCTTCAATGTCACTCCGGACCCCCGCTTTGTCTATTTGAGCCGCCACCACCAGGCCGCACTGTCTGCCATGCACTACGGGCTTCAGCGGCGGAGCGGTTTCATTCAGATCACCGGGGAGATCGGTGCCGGCAAGACGACCCTCTCACGGATGTTCTTGCAACAGCTGGGCGAGAACGTTCACAGCTCTTTGGTCTTTAATCCCAAGCTTTCGGAGATGGAGCTTCTGCAAGTAGTGGTCGAGGATTTTGGCCTTCAGCCGAAGGCTCGCAGGCGCAAGGACTATTTCGACGTATTAAACCGGTTCCTTCTCGATGAGAGCGCGAAAGGATTCAACGCCGTCGTGATCATTGATGAGGCGCAGCTGTTGCCGCCCAGGGCGCTTGAGCAGATCCGTCTTCTTTCGAATCTTGAGACCACCACGCAAAAGCTTTTGCAGATCATCCTGATGGGGCAGCCGGAGCTCCATGACCTTTTGAATCGCAAGGACCTGAAGCAGTTGAAGCAGCGGGTCGCGGTGCGGTGCCATCTCCCCGAGCTCAGTCTCGAAGAGATCGGGCAGTATCTCAGCCATCGACTCCATGTGGCGGGTGCGGCGCGCGACTTTTTTGGTCTCGATGCGGTGAAGCGCATTTATGAGCTCTCGTCGGGGATCCCGCGCGTTATCAATATTCTCGCGGACCGCGCCATGCTCGCGGCCTTTATCCGGAATTCCCTTGATATCAGCGCGGAAATGGTGGAGTTCGCGGAAGCCGATCTTCAAGGAGTGGCCGCGTGAGTCTGATCCAGCAGGCGCTTGATAAAACGAACCGTGCCCAGGAAACGCTTATCCGTGTTACGCCGTCTGCTCCGAAACCGTGGCAGCGTGATCCGATGGGGGGACAACTTGAGCAGGAGCTCACACGCGTCCAGCAAGCCTATTCGAGGCGCCAAAAATTTTACTGGATCGCCGGCGTCGGGTGCGCCTGTATTTTGCTCGCGGGGATTATTTTTTATTCCATGGATTCGGTTCGAAAGAGTCCGGTGCCTCCGCGCCCTGTTCTCCGTGAAGCTGTGGCGGTGATTCCTGCTCCGGCCCCCGCGTCTGTTCCGGCTCCAGTTGCAGTTTCGGCGCCGAGGCCTCAGGTTTTCCAGAACACCTTCGTTAAGGTTTCGTTCCGCCTGACGGGGATCACGAATTTGGGTCCCCGAAGTGTCGCGATCATTGACGGCAGGATCGTGGGCGAGGGGGATGTTCTCTCCGGAAAGGCTTTTGTTAAGAGTGTGGGGAAAGACTTGGTCCGTCTCGACGTTCAGGGAAAAGAAGTCCTTCTTACGCTTCATTGATCTCCATCCTTCCTGAAATGTTTTTTTATAATTCCTTCTGTGAGAGGCGTCATTTTTAGTGTTTAGCAGTTCGTTTTTAATCATAATAATGGTGTATAATAACCATATTATGAGATTGCCGTTTCTCTGGATCGCTGCGGGTTTTACCTCCGGGATCATTTTCGAGAAATACGTTACGGTGTCCTGCGGGTTCTTGCTCGGGATTTTCGGCGCGGGGATGATCCTCCTTCTGATCTTCCGCGGGCGGAAAATATCCCTGCCATTGTTTTTGGTCGTGATGGCCTCGGCGGGATCTCTGTGGGCGCAACGGGATGGGCGGCAATGGCCGGATGCGGTATGGAATTTTGCGGGTGAGGAGCGCGTGAAACTTACCGGGGTCGTGAGTTCGCTCCCGGAGCTCAAAGCGCGAGGGAAAAAAGTCACCGTGTCTTTGATATTGACTGCCCGGACCTTGTCAAAAAATGAAAAAGGCCGGCGGCGGACCTTCAGGGTTACCGGGAACGTCCAAACGTTTTTGCTCCAGCCTTCCTTTGTTCCGGAAACGGGGGACGAGCTCTCCCTTTACGGGAAGTTGGAGATCCCTCACAAGGCGCTGAATCCCGGGGAGTTCGATTATGCCGGATTTCTCGAGCAAAAGGATATCCGTGTCGTGTTCCAGACGCTTGGGGCCAGAAGTGTCCGGCGGCTGGCAGTGGAACGGGTTCCGGTCTTTGTTCGCGGGATCGCCGGCGCGCGGGAGAAGATCGCTGTTTTGATCGACCGGCTTTATCTCCCCGCGCATGCTGCGATCATGAAAGCGCTTGTGATCGGGGTCCGGACCGATGTCGCTCCGGAGGTGCGTGATCAGTTCATGAAGACCGGCACGGTCCATCTTCTTGCGATCAGCGGGCTCAACATTACCATGATCGCGGGCAGTTTTTTTCTGGTCTTTCTTCTCTTTAGGCTGCCGCGCCGCGCATCGGTCATGATGACGATCTTCATCGTGGGTGCCTATGTGGGGCTTGCGGGGGCGGGTTTGCCGGTCCAGCGAGCGGGGTATTGTGCGATCCTGGCGCTTCTCGGAACGCTTGCCGGCCGGCCTTCCAATCTTTTGAATGCCCTTTGTTTCGCGTTCTTTTTACTCGTCCTGTGGGATCCCGGCAGTCTTTGGAACATCGGGTTCCAGCTGTCGTTTCTGTCCGTTTTTTCACTTATTCTGATCGTTCCTCTCACGAGGCGGTTGGATATCGCATCGCTTTCGATCGGGTCAAGCATGGCCGTTCTCGCAGGAACCTTTCCGCTGGTGATCTATTACTTTAACGTCTTTTCTCCGATTAGCGTCCTCGCAAACCTTGTGGCCATCCCGGTCTTTGACGCGGCGCTTTTTACGGGGCTTTTCACACTCCTTTTTTGTTGGGTACCGTTTCTGAATTCGGCGCTCGTTCTGTTCTCTTCCTGGTTCCTCACCATGGGGCTTGCTTGGGTGAAGGCACTCTCCATCTGGCGATGGGGATACTGGTTCCTGGAAAAGCCGACGCTTCTTCTTATGGTTTTTTATTTCGCAAGCATGGCGTGTCTTCTGATCTTGAGAAAATTCAAATTTGCAGGAAAAAAGGCGGTGACGGGGGCGGTGTTCATTGCTTGGTTTGCTCTGACCGTTTCTTTCTTCAGGCCCTTAGGCCCGGAAGGGTTTTACCTGACGCTCCTCTCCGGGGGAAAGAACCAGATTGCGCACGCCCGTTTTTCGAACGGGGCCCACTGGCTGATCAATACGGGGAGAAATTTTCCGTCGAACCAGGGAGAGTGGCTCGTCGCGCCGTATCTCCGCAGCCGCGGCATCCGGAGTCTCGAGGGGATCCTTCTGACCGATCTTTATCAAAGTCGTACGGGAGGGTTGCAATCCGTGATGAGAGATTTTCCGGTGCGTTTTCTGCTTTATTCCGGGGCGTTTTCACCGGTCCCCGGGATCTTCTGGGGAATCCTTCGTTCTTTTCCCGGAAAGGCGAGGAGCGTTCGTCCGGGAGACCGAGCGGTGATGGGGAAAGCGTCAATTGAGGTGGTCGCCCAGAGCCGTTCGGGGATGGCGGTGAAGATCCTGTCGGGTCCGTGGCGCGTGATGTTGATCTCAAAACTGGATTCCGAACTTTTTAAACAATTGATTGCGGTTCCGCGGGATGGGGACGTTCACGCGGTCTTTCTCCCTCCGGAAGGGAGATCGGTGCCTGGCGAATTCCGCGAATGGATCAGGCGAACGCGTCCGCTTCTTGCGGTTTTTCCGGAGCCGCAGCCGGACCTTGCCGGTTTTTTAAACCGCGAGGACGTGACGTTTCTTGATCTGAAAACTACGGGAGCGCTTAGTTTCAGAGAAAACGGAACGGTTCTGGAGCTTGAATCGTTCCTTCGTGGCAAATTGGGATTTTTATCGTTCTCTTAAGGGTATTTCTATTGACAGTTTTTCTTGGCGCGTGATATATTACGCACCTCGCAAATTTCCGTAACCCGAAGATTGTAAACGACTTATGAGAATTTGGAAGGTTTTTGCCTTCATTTCGATATTACTTCTGCCGCATTCCTTTGTTTCGGCGGATTGGGTCTGGTCGCCCGAACAGGGCAAGTTCATCAATACGGAAGAGAACACCCAGGCTGATGCCGACGAAATTTTCGACGGCGCCCTCGATTTTTACAAAGAAAAGAAGCTCGATAAAGCCGTCGAGCAGTTCGAAATCATCCTCAAAAAATACCCCAAGTCCCGTGTCGCCGCCGAATCCGAATACCGCCTGGGCACTATTTTTGAAGAGCAGGGCGACCTCGTGAAAGCGCACAAGACTTACCAGTCGCTTGTCAAATCCTATCCGCAGAGCGAACGTTTCGAAGAGGTGGTCGAGCGTGAATTTCTGATCGGCGAGACGTTCCTTTCCGGCAAGAAAAAAGGGAAGGTCCTGGGGTTGGAGATCCGCCCTTCGCTGCCTCTCGCGATCGAAGTGTTCAAACAGGTCGTGGAATCCGCACCCTACGGCGCGTTCGGCGATAAGGCTCAGTTCAGCTTGGGTTTGGCCTATCAGAAGTCCAATAAGTATGACGAAGCGGTGGAGGCTTTTCAGGGTTTGATCGACCAGTACCCGCAGAGTCCGTTGGTTCAGGAAGCCCGTTTGCAGATCGCCCAAACCGCTTACGCGAAGACCGCCGGCAAAGACCGCGATCAAACGGCGCTTGATGAGGCGTCCCGCCAGGCGCAGGGATACTTGCAGCGTTATCCGCAGTCGGCCGATGCCGAAAAGGCCGCAAAGATCCGTCAGCAGGTCGACGAGATCAATGCCGAGAAGAATTACCGCATCGGTCTTTATTATGAAAAAGAGAATTATCTCGAGAGTTCGCTGATCTACTACCGCGATACCGCACGACGCTACCCGCAGACAGGGTGGGGGCAGAAGGCGGCCGAAAAGCTCCGGGCCCTTGAGGAGCCCGTCAAATACCTGAATGCCAAGTCGGAGGAGCTTCAGAAAGAGATCAACGCGCTTGAGGAGAAATACCATGCGCTGGGGAAGGAAAAAAAGGCCGAACGCGCGCAGCTCAAGAAAGAGATCGATGCGCTCAAAAAGCGGATGAAGTCAATCGACAAGAACAAGGCCGAGAGCCTTGACCGGCGCAAACAGGACCTCCGCCGTCGTGAGAATGAGCTTAATGAACGGTTCAAGGACCTCGAACGAAAAAAGAAACGCTACAAAAACAACACCTCGCCGGATTTTCAGAAGGCGATTGCGCGTTGGCAGGCTTCGCTCGAAGCGGAGCGTGACGCGTTGGCCGAAGAAAAGGACCGTTTGGCCACCTGGCGTTCCGAACTCGGCGTTCCCGATCAGAAATTTTATGAAGGCCTGATTCCGTTCTCGATCCTCCCCGAAACGCCGCTCGAAAAGATCCGGAAGATGGACGAAAAAGGTCTCTACAAACTTTCGCGCAAAAAGAAGGAGATTTTCCAGAAAAAGGAAAAGCTCTACAAACGTTATAGTGAGCTGGCAGGGGAGCTTACGCCCCAGGTTTCCGAGACCGGGGTGGCACGTAAACGTCTTCGCGGGAAAGTGGCGGAAGGACTTGCCAAACCCACGGATCCGAAGCTCATTGCCAGGTTGAAGGAGATCGAGGGACTTCAGGGAAAACTGGATACCGCTATGGCACTTTACGAGAAACATTTTGGAAAATTGGCGGAGCAGGAGCTAGAAGCCCTCCTGGATAGCCGCTCGCCCGTCGCCGCGCCGGAGGCTCTGTCGGGGCCGGGAGCCGGGGACTTGCAGAACAAAAAACTCGAAGAACTTCTCCAGCTCAAGATGCATCTCAACGAGAAGATCGCGACCCAGCAGAACATTGTCGACACTCTTTCGACCGCTTTTGACAAGGAGTTGGCGCGGAGGGAGCAGCAGGAAATGATGCGTTCCCTGGATCAGGAAAAACAGGTCGACGGCCGGAAACTTCGCAAGGAAATCAAAAAGACCGAGAAAGATATGCGCCGGCGCTATCAGGATATTGAGGACCGTCGCAAACATGTCCAGAAACTTCTCGCGGAGCTTGACGCGACCCTCCATCCTACGGAAGGGAAAAATCCAGTCCTCACGACCGTGGCGAAACCCGTTACGGGGACCCTTTATCTTGCCAAATCGTTCCTTTTCGGGCTTCCCAACGAGGATGTTGAGCTGACCAAGTCTGCCGGAAAAACCGCGGCGGAAGCCGGATCGGTCGCGAAAGCCAAACAGCTGAAAGAAGAGATCGAACTGGAAAGCCTGATGATTCAGGCCCAGGAGCAGGAGATCGCAAAATTCGAAAAAGAACTCGAAATCCTTAACGCGAAGGCGTCCCTGGCAGGCGGGATGAAGTTCCGGAGTTCTTTTGTAAAGGTTCCGTACGCTTTTATTGAGGAAGCCGTCCAGAGCGCGCGCCGGGTGATCCCGAAGAAAGATCGCAAGGAAGTCCTTCTTAACCGTTTGGACCAGCAGACGCGCGAGCTTGATGGGCTGAAGAAACAGCAGACGGCCGTTGAGGTTATGATCCAGGAAAAGACCCCAAAGCCGACCCCGCCGGCGGCGACTCCGTCCGAGGCCACACCGCAGGAGACAACCGCGGAAACGTCCTCGAAAGATCTCCTGAGTGCGAGCCCCAAGAAAAAGAACAAGGCTGAGGTGGTTCCCGATGAAAAGGCGCTTCGCGAAGAGGTCGTCCGGATCCAGGAAGAGCTTGAGATCTCCTATAGCATCTATGTCCAGGAGCAGGGCATCGCCCTTGGGGATATCCCGAAGGAAGTGTCGCCTACGGACGTAGAAGGCACCAAGAAATACCGCGAACTTGCAGAAGTGAAGTCCGGACTTGTGAAGGTCATCGATGAGGAGCTTGCGATCGAAATCCAGGAAAAGATGATCCTCGAAAAACGCATCCACGAAACCGACCGGGTCCTTCCGACGATCAAGTCGAAGGCCATGTATCAGGACCTCGTGACGGAAAAGGAACGGATGAGACAACGTCTCAAGGACCTCGAGACGCGCGACAACTTTCTTTCCAAAGAAAAAGAACGTTTCAGCAAGGTTTAAAGATGATCGGAGCGGCACAGATGAAAAAAATTGGCGTTGCGGGGATCCTAGCGTTGGTGGTGGTGATCGGAACGGGTGGGTGCGGTTATACCCGCAAGACCGTTCTTCCCAGGAACATCAAGACGATCTTTGTCGAGACCGTCAAGAACAAGATTCCCGTGGAAGAGGTTTACGCCTACCAGCAGGGGATCGAAATGGATATCACGAACGCCGTGATCCAGAGACTTCACCAGGACGGGAACCTCAAAGTCGTGGAAAAGGAAAAGGCCGATGCGGTCCTCAAGACCGATCTTTTGGCGTACGAGCAGGAAGGTTTGCGTTTTACCCAGCTCGAGTCCGTACAGGAATACCGCCTTTTCATCGTGGTGCACCTGAAGCTTGTCGACAACAAGACCGGTGATGTGATCTGGGAAGAGCCGAATTTCACCGGGGATAACGAATACTACGTGACCGATGTCACTTCGCTCGGGGAACAGAAGGCGTCGCTCGACGCCGCGGCGAAGCTGGCCGACAATATCGTGAACCGCATTGTCGAAGACTGGTGATCGTTCCAGCGTTCCGGTTGCCGTGAAAAGTAATCTCCATCTTCTGATCGGCGACTCTTTTCTCCGCGCTCAAAAAAGCAAGGCGATCGCTGCCGAAACCGAGAAAAAGGCCGGCGGGTCGTTTGCCCGCCAGAGCTTCCGTCTTGAGGAAACGCCCCTTGAAACCGTTCTCGCGACCGCGAGAACGCTGCCGTTCCTTTCCGAGGGCCAGATCCTGTATGTCCAGGGCGCGGATCTTCTGAAAGAGCAGGACCTTGCGGTTTTGGAGGCCTACCTTCAAAAGCCTTCGCCTCAAACGGTCCTTGTTTTCGAGACGGAGGAAGCAAAGGCCGTAACCGGGTTGGCAAAGCTCGTAAAATCTTACGGGCAGGTACTCGCGCTCGCGAAGGAAGAAACGCGGACCGCCGGCGCGGCGTTTATCCAGCAAAAACTTGCCGGAGCAAAAAAAACGATCACGCCGGGCGCCAAGGCGCGGCTGCTCGAGATGTGCGGAGACGCCGTTGTTTTTCTGGACAGCATGCTGGATCGTCTGGCCCAGTTTGCCGATGAAAAGTCCGTGATCGATGAAGCGATGGTGGCCCGGTTCGAAGAGAATTGGACCGAGATGGACGTGTTCAAGCTGACGAACGCGTTCCTGGCGCGCGACCGGGCCAGGATCCTCAAGGTTTTCCGGGATCTGATGGATTTTTACGAGGCTGACTTGATCTCGCTGGTGGGGATCCTGCACTGGCAGCTGCGGCAGTTGTGGCAGGCCGCGTTCCTCTTGGAAAGAGGCGCTTCGGAGAGAGACGTTTGTTCCCGCTGCAAAATGCCTCCGTCGAGGATGGCGGCGCTTAGGAAGTTCCCGGTGAAGGTGCTAGAATCGGCGATCGAGGCGCTTTATCAGATCGACAAAAAGGCGAAGACCGGACAAGTGGAAGGAATGGCGGCCGTCGAGGCGTGGCTTTTGCGTTATAGCGCTTGAGGAAGGGGTGGGTGCGCAAAGTACAACGCGCAACGCCACGAATCCGGAGATCCTGTTGTGCGTTGCGCGTTGAACGTTGTGCGAAAAAGAATTACTTTTTGATTTTTGCGAGGAACGTCGCGATCCGGGATTTCTTGCGGTCGGCACGGCCGCGGGGGATCACGCCGGAAGAAACAGCCCGGTCGTAGCGGGAGACGAGAGTGGCGGCAAAGGCCTTGGCTTTTTCCGGCTCGGCGGCCAACTGGGTCAATTTCTTGCCCATCGACTTGAGCTCGGAGATCACAGCCTGGTTCTTGGCGCGTTTCTTCGCGTCGCTTCGTATACGTTTTGCAGCAGAAGGAATATTCGGCATGTCAATGACTCCTATGGGTGACAAAAGTGGCGGTAATGTAACACGGGGTGCTTCTCGTGTCAACGAGGTTCCCCACGCTCACGCCTCGGGGAAGCGGCACCTGGTGAAGGCGGCGGCGGTCGTGGGGATTATGACCCTGGTCGGCCGGATCCTCGGCCTTTTCCGGGACATCGTGAGCGCCAAAACCTTCGGGACGAGCTGGCAATGGGACGCTTTCCTCTACGCATTCATGCTCCCGAACCTTTTCCGGAGGATCGTCGGGGAGGGCGGACTCACCAGCGCCTTCATTCCGGTCTATAACGAACTCTCGGCGAAGGTGAGCAAAGAAGAGGCGTTTCGTTTTACCAATGTTACCCTGACGTTCCTGGCCTGCGCGCTTTTTGCGTTCGTTCTTGCGGTGGAAGGACTTTTGGGGATTCTTCTCGGGATCGGGGGGCATTCGCAGACCTACCTTTTGACGCTTGATCTTTCCAGGATCCTTTTTCCGTACCTCTGGTTCATTTCCCTTTACGCGATCGGGATGGGTGTCCTGAACAGCCACCGTCACTTTTTTGCGCCGTCGCTCGGGGGTCCGATCCTTGACCTGGTCTGGATCGCCGGCGTGCTCTGGGTGCCTGCGTGGGCGGCCGGCGGTTATGTTGAAAAGATCCGCTGGCTTTCGTATTTAATCCTTTTTGCCGGGTTCCTGCACGTGGCCGTCGAGGTTCCGCCGCTGCTAAGGATCGGTTTCCGTTTCCGGTGGATCTGGGACATCGGGTGCGAATCGCTCAAAAAGGTTTGGCGCCTGTTGTTGCCGGTCACGCTGAGCTTTGCGGTCGTGCAGATCAATATCACGGTCGACATGACGCTCGGCATGATGATTGGGCCTGGCGCGAACTCAAGTCTTTGGTATGGAAACCGGCTGATGCAATTCCCGCTCGGGATCTTCGCGCTCGCCATGGGGACGGCGCTCCTTCCGATGATGAGCCAGCAGATCGCGAGAGGGGAGAAGGAGGCGTCCCGAAAAACGCTGTCGTTTGCGCTCCGGAGCATCTTTTTTATCATCCTTCCGTCCTCGGTCGGTCTGATCGTGCTTCGCGAGCCGATCATCCGCGCGTTGTTCGAACGGGGGGAATTTGACGCGGCTTCCACGGCACGGAGTGCGGCCGTTCTGTTGGGTTACACGATCGGCCTTTTCGCGTTCGCGGGGCAAAAGATCATGAACAGCGGTTTTTACGCGGCGCATGATTCGAAGACCCCGATGCGGACCTCCATTATCTCGCTTTTCTCCAACATCATCCTGAACCTGATCTTGATGGTGCCGTTCAAGGAGGCGGGGCTTGCGATCGCGACCTCGATCTCGGGGATCTTTCAGTTCGCACAGCTCGTTTATTATTATCCGAAAAAAGTCGGGGAGTTTCCGTTCCGTGAAGTGGCGTTCTCTTTTCTGCGGATCCTTCTCGCTTCGGTGGCGATGGGCGTCGTTTGCTACGCCAGTTGGGAGCTCTTTAAACACTGGTTTCCCGGGGCCGGCACGAAGGTTCAGCTGATCCAGGTGTTCGGAAGCATTTTGGTTGCGACGGTTGCGTATCTTGGTTTGTGTTTCGTTTGCCGGGTTCCCGAGGTCAAGGAAGCGTTCGATTGGTTCCACAAGCGCCGCAAGCCCGCGGCCGATCTGGTGAACACCGAAAAGCTTGTGGATGGCGCATAAAAACCGGATGGAGGATGAAGGATGGAGGATGGCGTAAAGCGAAAAACTCCAACATCTTCCGTCATCCGCCCTCCGTCATCCGGTTCTCAAAAGGAAGTCTTGCGGCGGATAGTTGAGAAGTTGCCGCTAACCTCCGGCGTCTACCTGATGAAGGACGCGGCCGGCACGATCCTTTATATCGGGAAGGCGAAGGCCCTCAGGAAAAGGGTCGGTTCCTACCTCGTCAACCGGGGGCGGCTTCCGAAGGTCGCCGTCCTGATGGAACAAGTTTGCGGGATCGATCACATCGATACCCCGACTGAAGTCGACGCGCTGCTCCTTGAAGCCCACCTGATCCGGAAATACCGGCCCAAATACAACCAGGAGCTCAAGGACGACAAAAGTTTTCCGCTCCTCAAGATCACCCGCGAGAAATTCCCCAGGCTTTCGATCACGCGTCAGCGGTCCGGCCCCGCCGCGTATTACTATGGTCCGTATACGGATTCCCGGTTGCTGCGGCAGGCCGTGAACCTGATCAATAGCCTTTTTCCGGTCCGCAAATGTCAGGCGTTGCCTAAAACGGCCTGTCTTTATTATCACATCGGCCAGTGTCTTGCGCCGTGTATCAAACCGGACGTGAAGGGGGTCTACGACCGCCTGATCGGGGAGGTCCGGAGGTTTCTCGGCGGAGGCAAAAAAAGCTTTATGGAATATCTCACCGACCGGATGCGGCAGGCGAGCCGGGAGCTTCGCTTTGAGGATGCGCAGTTCTTCAAGGAACAGATCGAGGCGCTCGGGCAACTTCGCAGAAAGCGGTTCCTGCCGAGGCGTCCCGAACTTGGCGTCGGACTTTCGGCGACGCTGGAGCTTAAACAGATCCTCAGGATGGACCGGTTGCCGGCGAGGATCGCCTGTTTCGATGTTTCGAATATTCAGGGGGATGAAGCGGTGGCGTCCCGGGTGTTTTTTTACCGGGAACTTTCGGATAAGCTCGGTTACCGGCGCTACAAGATCCGGGGTGTTTCCGCGATCAATGATTACGCCATGCTTGCAGAAGCTCTGACCCGGATGCTTCGCGGCATTAAGGATGGCCGCGAAACGTTTGTTCCGGACCTGATCATGATCGACGGCGGAAAGGGGCATTTGAATACCGCTCTCAAGGTCCTCCGGAAAGAAGCGATGGAAAATATCGAGTTGATCTCCATCGCGAAGCGCTTTGAAAAGGTCTATTCTCCGAAATTCGGACATGAAATCCTTCTGCCGGTTGATTCCCCGGCCATGTATCTTCTTCAGAAAGTGAGGGATGAAGCGCACCGTTTTGCGATCACGTACCACCGCACTCTGAAAATCCGCGGGTTGGAGCGTTCGGTCCTGGACGGGATCCCCGGGATCGGGGCGCAACGCAAGCGAATGCTCTTGCGGCATTTTGAGTCCATTGAGGCCCTGAAAAATGCTTCGGTCGATGACATTTCAAGTCTGGCAGGGATGGATGTAAAGGCGGCAGAGAATGTTATAAATTACTTCAAAGAGCAAAAGAAATAGCGCCGCCTTCCGAAAGCATCTTATAGCGTTTTCTAGCAGATTTTTTCCGCAAAAAAATCGCGAATTTTCATCGAAAAAACCGTATTTTTCCCTCTACAGGCCTTGCGAATTGGCGCATATATGTTACCTTTTCATAAGTATTAAAAAATAAACGCCAGGCCGAGGCAAATGAACCCAAAAACATCTCTACACAAGAGGAGTTTTCCTTCCAGCTTTTCGTTTAAAATAAGGGCCATTAGTGTGCTCACGGTGATGGCTTTTCTCTGCTCGGACCTGCTTTCTTTTCCCGCACAAGGACTCGCCCAATCGATCAATGTCTCCCATGTTCAGGGAGGGAACGACACCAGCCTTCTTGCCTCGGCCTCCGCTTCACGCGGAAATGTGCAGGAGCTTGTCGTCCCTCCCGAACTGGGAACCATCCAGGAAATGGATGTCGGAAAGAGGATGTCAAATGATGGTAAATTTAAGAGCGGTTTTTCGTCATCCGTCATCCTTCCTCCTTCATCCGGGAAGTTTGTAATTTTAATTCAAGATGCCCATTCGATCCCGGACGCCCAACGCTCCCTCGCGAAGCTGATCGAATATTTCCAGGAAAAATACGGCGTCGGGACCGTCGCTTTGGAAGGCGCGGAAGGGAAGCTTGACCCGACGCTTTTCCGGATGTTCCCCGACGCGGAAAAACGCAAGGCGGTCTTTGACGATTATCTCGCGACCGGCGAACTTTCCGGGGTGGCCGCGGCGAGCGTGCTCATGCAGGGGAAAGCCGAATTCGTCGGGATCGAGGACTGGAGGCTTTACGAGGAGGGCGTTCATGCGTTCCTTTTCGGTCTTGGGCGACAGGCCGAGTTCAATGTTCAAAGTTCAAAATTCAAAGAGGAACTGCAAAAGCTGAAGGAAAAATATTATTCTGCGGAGGCGTTAGAATTCGACCGGCGGTTTTCGGAATGGCAGGCAGATCCCGCCAAGTTGACGGCTTTTCTGGAATATCTTTCGGGGTATTCCGGGCGCAACGCGCAAGGCGCAACGCTCAACGCGTTGTTCATGACGATCGAGCAGGAAAAGAAGGGGTTGAGCCCGGAACTCGATCGGGAGATCAAAGCATTGGCGATTCAGACGGAAAAAGCCGTGAAGGACGGACCCGCAAAGGCAAAGCTCAATGCCCTCAAGCAGGCCTCCCGCACCGGCCGGATGAGTAAAGGCGCGCTGGCGTACGAGCTAACGCTGTTTTTAAAAAATGAGGCCGTCATTCTGAGCCCGAAGGGCGAAGAATCTCAAAAAAGAGATCCTTCGGCTTTGCCTCAGGATGACGGTTCTTTCAAAATTTCTCCCCAATTGGCCCAGGTAATTGCCCGCCACGAAAAGCTCGTAAATCTCAGAGGCCCGGCCTTCATGAAAGAATTCGACGCGTTTCTCGCAACCGTGCGGGCCAATCTTTTCACGACGGCGGAGGCGAAAGCTGTTTCGGAATTGGACGAGCGCTTACGGCTCATGGAGAAGCTGATAAAGTTTGAATTGAGCAGGGAGGAATGGCAGTCTTTTCAGCCGGATGGCGGATGGCGGATGGCGGATGGAGTGAAAAATCAAGAGATCCGTGAAATGAGTCAAAAGATGAATGCTCTTTTAGGCTCACCGCGCGTGGCGGATTTTTTCGATTTCTACAAAATTGCGCTGAATCGCGAAGCCGTTTTTTTAAACAAGCTCGAAAGTTTTGTGAAAGCTCCATCCTTCATCCTCCATCCTTCCCCCGTTATTTTCGTTGCCGGCGGCTTCCACACCTCAGGCCTCGCGTCAAAGTTAAAAGCACAAGGCATTCCGTACGCGGTCGTGTCTCCCGCGATGAAAGAAGTCCCGCAGGACGGCCGCTATCTCGATCACATGCGAGGCAAGGTTTCCTGGGCGAAATATTTCCGCCCGCGCGACGGCCGGATCGATCTTTATGACGCCTTCGCTCGCGCCACGAGCGATAAGCTGGCAACGGACGTGCAAACAAGTCGTGGCCCGTGGCCCGTGGCCCGTGGCTCGGTCCTGAAAGAGTGGCGCGACGAAGTGATTCGTGATCTTGCCGCCTCGGGCCGCGTTGCGGACCATGCAAAATATACCCGTTACATCGATCAGTGCGCGGCGGAACAGTCGCCCGAATTCCAGGGTCTCAAAGAAAAGTGGAGCGCCATACTTGAGCGGTTCATCGGGAAACTCCAGTTTCTCAGCAAGAACGGTCAATTGAGCGAAGCCCATATCGCGAAGCTCCTCGGCCAACCGGCCAACCAGACGCCGTATGCTGTTCCGATGTGGGAGGGCGCGCGCGTGCCTGAAAACTTTTTGGCGGATAGGGTGGAGGGTATAGGGTATAGAAAAGCAACCTTGGCAAAAACAGATCTATCCCCTAAACCCTATCCCCTAAACCCCAAAGAAGTTTTCCTTCCGCGAAGTCTTGAACGGGTCGATGTGCGCAGGGAGGCGAGAGCGTCTTTCTCCCGTACTGATTTCGATGAGTTTATGGTCCAATCCGATGCTCTGAAAGCAACGCAGTCCCTTGCGCATTGGTTCCGGAAAATAGATGAGGCTTGGAAGCAAGTCGCCGGTTTTTATGGTCTTCAGCTCGATCAGACACGGATTTTCGTCCGCGCCGACAGCGAGCAGCAGGATCGGAAGACCGTGATGATCACGGACGGTTTAAAAGAATTTGCCCTGAGTCCGTTCGCGGGCCGGAGTGACGGAGATTTCAACGTGTCTCCGGATGCCTTCGCCCGTCTGATCGATATGGCCTTGCGGATCGAAGAGTTGAATGTCGGGGGAGCTGACAATCCGGCAGCGCTTTTTGAGCGTTACGCAACCAAGACGGCGGAACTTCAAAGAGAGCACCGGATTTTTGCGGTGCGCTGGTTTTTTGCCCGTTATGACTGGTTCCGGAAGATCGAAAAGACCTTTCAGGGGGCTCTCAAGGAGGCCAGGAAGGGAAAGGGGAAAACGGATGCCGCCAGGGCTTTTCTTGCCGCCGCGGAAGATCCTCCCGCGATCGCGGCCCTGATCGCGGATTATAACGGGAAGGTGGCGCGGACCCCCTTTAATGATCCCGGGGATAATTACTCGCGAAATGTTTACGCCTTGATCTCGCGTTCGATCGGGGAACATTTCAGGCAGAGCGATTTTTTTACAGCCCCAGCTTCCGCTTTCGGGATTGAGACACTTCAGAAAATCCTGGCCGGGACGAGTCCGGAAGATATTTTGGCCGTCGATTTTTTTCAGAGAACGTTTGATGGCGCCTGGTGGAAGCTTCTCTCCCTTGGGGAGGAGATCCTCCGCGAACAGACTTATGATCTTTCCGATTATGGCGAATGGTTTGTTGCCCCGAGGTCTCGGGCCCGCAAGAAGCATGGGGCTCCGCCGTCCAAGGATGTGGAGGCTATGCATGCCCGGATTAGAACGATCGCCAGGGCAGAAGGCATCTCCCTCCGTTCCGAGTTGCGGAGGGATTCAAAAGACGGGCGAGAGCGGATCACTCCGGCGAAGTTAACGAATAAGGTTCGATTAGGAGAGATCGAAAAAGCGTTAGCCGCAACCGTGAAAGGAAAGTTGAATGTTCTCACGGTCTGCAACGCGAACCGGGAGCGGTCGCCGCTGGCGGCGCATCTGATCGCGCAGGCGTTGCCCGCGGAGCTTAAAGATAAAGTCAGCGTTCGTTCCGCCGGGATCCGGGCGGATGAGATGACGCTCGCACAGCTTGTCCGGCCGAGGCTCGGGCTGGGAGCGCCGGTCTGGGAACGGCATCCCGTTCTTCGTAACCGCGAAGGCCGACAGATCGACCAGGAACTTGTCGATTGGGCGGACCTCATTTTGGTCGCCCAACGGCATCACGGTGAATTTATCCAGAAGACTTTCCGGATCGATCCGAAAAAAATCCAGCTGATCCTCGGAAGCACGGGCCTTGATTTTGATACGGAGAAAGATTATCCCGCGCCGCCGGCCGAGCCTTATGCCGGGATCCGGGCCAAGATCGAACAGGCGATGCCCGGTATCCAGGAACGCATTCGCGCGGCATGTGATCAAAAAGGCCTTCGGTTGTCTTCGGTCAATGGTTTTGTGGTCAATGGAAAACCGGCAACGGCGACGGAATTTCGCGCCAAGGTTGCCGAGGTGGCGCGAGGAGGCCTTCTTTTTAACGTTGCGATCGAAGAAGGGGTTTTACATCTTGGGACGATCATGAATGGGGTGGGAGCCCATTCTGATATCAGGGATCCACGTTCTTCCTGGAAAACGCTTTTCGGGTTCGTCTCATCGGCGCCCGACCAGAACATGACGATAGTTTATAAGTTACGTGCCGATTTGAATGAAGCCGAGAAAACACAGTTCCGGGACCAGCTGATCACGGTGGCGCGGGTATTGATCGAAAACGGTTTTCCGGAGGCTGTCCTTTTGGATGCCGCCACGCTTGAAAACCTCAGATGGCTCGGCAGAGATATTCCCGGAAAACCCGGGACTCGGACGATCGCGATGTTGGCCGCCATTCCGCTATCGACCGAATCCGCGCGTTCGGAACTGAGAGAAGGGGCGAGTCCGGAAGCGGTGAAGGCGCGGTTCGCGGAACTGAATAAACTGTGGGGCGGTAAGGCCGCATGGCTTTTGATTCTTCAGGAACTGGGACTTCCGGAAAAACTCGGTTTCAAGATCCCGAAGTTCGTGCTCTTTGAAGAAAAATTGCTACGGGAGATCGACGAACGTTACAAAAGCATGAATCCTGGAGCCATCTTTTCAAAACTACAAAGAGAGATCAATCAGGGGCTTATTGAAAAAGCGAGGAAGGATGGATTCTATGGTGTTCCAAACTTGACCTCCATTCTTTTTGCTGATGTCTTCGGTGAGCTTGCCGGGGATGAATCTAAAATTCGCTCAGCCATCCGGGGGGTCTTACAAACCGATCTTAGACCCTTCCTGAATTTCGGGACGGAAGCGGAGTGGACAGATTTCTTTGTCGGGCTCCGGGAAACGCCGGATATTCTCAGGTATAAAAATAGCAAGAACGAAAAGGATCTCTTGCTATCCGGTATTGCCTTTGATCAGGCGGAACTTGCTTTTATAAATGCTGTAGAGAATTTTCTCTTTTACAAGAGTCTTCCCTTAGAGCTTAGGCAGGCATGGGCCGAAAAGACCCGGATGTTGGGAAGGCTCAGGATCTGGCGTTCTTCTCGCCAGGGGGAAGACTCTTTTGAACAGAGCTGGGCGGGTTTCGGGATCAGCCGGGAGACGGATCCCTCACGGGAGTTCTGGGCTTTGCATGCGAGCCTCCAGTCGCCCCACGATACCGTGACAGACCGGTACCAGAATGTCGCTTATTCGGTTTTTCTTCAGGATTACATCTGGGCGGAAAAATCCGGGATCGCGTTCTCGAACCTGGAAGGGCATGTGGCGATTGAGGCAGTTGTGGGCGAGGGACGGTACGCGGTTTCAGGAAGCAGGAATGTCATTATCGATCTTGATCGCCAGACGGGCAAGGTCGAAGCGGTCTATCAAGGTTACGACCGGAATCATAATCCCCGGGCGGGCATGCAATGGCGCGGATTGGATCTGCGAATAGAAGGTTCGTTCGCCGATCAGACAATCCGTGAACTCATCAACAAGACTTGGGACGAGCATACGTCTGCGATCGTCGATGCGAACAGGACGAAACATCTATCTCCTTTGAATAAGGAAGAGATCGAAAAACTTAGGACCGTGGTCGTAGGGATCGAGGAGGCGCTCGGATTTCCCGTGGATGTGGAATTCGCCTTTAAAGACGAGGAGTTGTCCGTCGTTCAATCCCGGCCGATCACGGGGAATTTTTCAAAAACCTATCAGCCTCTTCCGGAGTTCCGGGAAGAAGATGTTCTTTGCCGGATCCCGATCTCGATCGGGCGTACCAAGCCGGAGGGTTTTACGGGAAGGATCGTGGGTCCGGTCAATACCTCCGACCTGGAGAGCATTAAGGGCGAGGCCATCGAGAGGCTTAAGTTCAGAGCGCTGGACGTGGACGCGTTCCTTCGCCGGTATGGGGTCGATCCGAACCATGCGATCATAGCTACCGGAGGTGATCTTGTAGACCTCTGGCACAAACCTGTCCTTATCAGTTTAGGATTCGCTTCCCGGATCTATCATCACGGGATTAATTTTCGTGAAGGGGGGACGGTGGTTTTCGGAATGCCGGAACTTTCGTTGTATCGCTATAGTCTCAGGCATCCTCCCAAACTTGCATTCGAGAAAGTTATTTCTTCGGAAGATCGGGCGCGGCAGGCGCTGGGGCAGCCTCTTCAGGACGAAATGCTTTTTGCCAGTAAAGAACCGGTGAAAGTTTACTCCAACGATTTCCGCGCCATCATCGTGAAAGCCGACGCCCAACCCATGACCGCCCGTTCGGAGATGAGGACCGGGGAGGGGGACCCCTACGTGGTCCTCGGGGTCGCGAGGGACGCGACGGCAACGGATATCAAGAGGGCCTATCGTGCTAAAGCCATGCAGTATCATCCGGACAAGCATCCCGGGGATGCCGAAGCCGCGGAAAAATTCAAGGAGGCCGCCCGCGCCTACGAGATCCTGGGAGATCCGGAACGCCGCGAGCGTTTTGACCGTGAGGGTATCGACAAGGGGAAGCGTACATCGGATTTCAATCCGACGGGGAACCCCGAGTTTGACGATTTTTTTGATCCCGATAATCCCGAGTACGCGGAATACGACGAGTTCATGCGGGACCCGTTCGGCTACTGCTGGAGAAAGTTCCGCGAGCAGTTCGATGAGTTCCATCAGAATGTTGAATATAACTTCATGGATCCGCACCCGCTGAAAGCCTCTCCCTTCGACTGGATCCTCAAGATCGAACCGACTTGGGGGAAGGTCCACCGACCGTTCCCCGAATCCGCGGACCTGACCATGGTGCTTGGAGCGGTGGGCCACTACCATCTGACCGAGGGGCTTGTATCGGCCTTGGCCTCGATCTATTTCAAGCGTTATTCCCCGGTCAGCCATTCCTTTCCCAATAAGGCGGAGTTTTCCGTGCGTGAAAAGAAGGATGAGTTCCTGATCGACATGTTCGTGCCAGGGGTTTGGGAGGCCGCCGAAGTGGAAGAAGCTATCCGGAGTTCCAATCACGAGAAATATATTATTTCCTGGGAAAGCCGCAAGGCCTTTGACGCGCGTAAAGCGGAAGGCGAGACCCCGGGGGGAAGGGCGCTGTTGGAGGGCGCCTCGGGACTTATGCCTCTTTCCGCGCAAGTCGTCAGGGTTTTCAAGACGCTGGTCCCCGGAACGGTCATTACGCTGCATCTTCCCAAAAAAGAGATCGCGAAACAGGCGGGCCTTGAGCGGATGGTCCTGAACCGGATGAACCGTCTCGGACAATATCTCGATAAGATCTCCGAGCGTCTGAATCCCGCCGTCCCCCGGCAGAAGATCTACAAAGAGGTCCTCCGGCTCATGCGGCTCCTTCTCATGTGCCGGGAGATGTCGAGCATCGAGGCCCATGGCGATCCGATCCTTTACGCTCTCCGCGCTTTGATGCCGGCGCGTCCGGAGGTCGCGAAGTTCATTATCGAGACCTTCATGCCGCTTTCCAGGGAATACGGCATGGACAAGTTCGGGGTCTTCGATTCCGACTGGTTTGAGATCATCCCGAAGGGGCTTTCTCGCAGTTATTACAGCGATCAGGCGGTGCAATGGGCCATTCCGCTCATCAAGATGTCGGCCGAAATGGCGGGGGAGCAAGGGCTTGCGGAGTACGCGCCGTGGCTCTTTGAGCTGCTCGGATTTTCCCCCAACGCCGGATGGCGGGCCGCGCAGGATAAAGAACAGCGTTTTGATGATGCTTACCGGCCATTCGCCGAGTTGGGCGAAACGGTCACGAAAAGCCTCGGTCAACTGGCAAAAAAAGACAAACGCATCTATGAGCGGCTTCTGCAACTAGCGGGTCCGGAGGCGACGACCTATTGGTGGATCAAGGCGAGAGCCATCGAGGCGCTTGGGATCTCCGGGATCTCGGATGCGAAGACGACGAAAGTCCTCTGGAAAGCCGTTGATTTTGACGCGGATTACCAGCGTTCGGTCCTTTATTGGGACGGGAGCGAATTGAACGGGCATGCCGGCAACAAAGCGGCCATCATGCCACCGGCACTGCTCGCGCTCGCGGAACTCGGCGATGAAAGAGCGATGGATCTTGTCGCGCGTCTCCTGGAAGATGGCCAAGACAGCCTGAAAAGCGGGCAATTCTATTTCAGACTTGCGGAAGAACTTCGCGCCGCGGTGGATGCCATTCCTTATTTGAAGGGCCGTGAAAGGTTCGAAAAGGTCTTCGGAATCCTCAAGGCATTGCCCCGGGATTATTTCGCGGGCGTCCGCGAGATGATGATGCTGAACCTTTATGCGGCCAATCCCGTTGATCAGGGGTATCTCCTTTGGCTTGAATCCAAGGCGTTCAAGAAGGATGGAAAAGGCAGGATCGCTTCGATCACGGATACCGAAGCCTTGAAGATCCTCATGCGCACCGGAAAAGAGGAGTTCATAAGGACGGGGATCGGATTATGGAGCGATCCCGATGGGAAAGGTTACCGCCGTGATCCTGTCAGCGATGTGAATGGACCCGCGCTTCTCAAAGGTCTCGAGGCGGACCCGGAGAACGCCCGTTACCTGGACGATCTCCAGACCGAATGGCTCGAGTTCCGTAAGACTTACCAATACGATGGGGCCGGTGAGATCGTCGGACGGGCGTTGACGCTTCTGACGGATAAGCATATCGGCCTGGCGGAACGGGCTTTGGACGAGAACGCGATCCGTTATGAGCCGTGGGCCCTGGGCGGCGATTATCGCGGAAAGGTCGCGCGGTTCTCGATGATGCATCTCGGGCAGAAGTTCTTCCGGGATTTCCGGGACCTCATCCAGGGCGTCCCGTTCGAAGAAAAGACGGTGATGGGGAATGCTTTGGCCGCTGTGAAAAACCCCCGGGCGCTCGGCCGCTCGGAGGTCCGTGCGTCGAGACCGCTGTCGGATGAGGAAAAGATCGCTTTAGGATGGATGGTGCTCGGGGAGCCCGGCACCCGGGAGGAATTTATTGCCCGGCTCCGTGAAATCGATCCGAAGGCTGCGGCAAAATTAGAAGCGGCATCGTTGGCGGCGAAGACAACCGTTTCCAAGGAGATCCCGGATGCGGTGTCTCAGCGGCTCCCGGAAGCCGCACCGGCTACGGAGGGTTTCGTGCGTCTCACAAAGGATTCGGTGCTTGTGCTACCGCCGGGGCTTCGTAAGAAATTTGAGGGGAAGCCCCTTGTGATGTTGCCGGCAGCGGAAAGACATCCGTATATTAGCGTCATGCGTCTGGACGTTTTTTCAGAAAAATGGAGGACCGCCCGCGACCGGCTCCTGATCCAGAACGGAGAAAAGGCGGGTTTATACGGCTTCCGTGAAACTAAAACTTCCCAATTGATGGGGCTCATGGTGGCGCTGGCCGTGAACCTGCAAGTGGGAACGTCCGGAAAGATCAACTTTGCGAGGAAGGATGTAAGCAGGTTGTTACGCCGGATGGTGGGGGCTGAAAAAGTCTGGCCCACGATGCCTGACGGGTTTTACCTTGAGGCTCCGGAAGAGGGCGTTCTGAAACTCTGGCCGAAAGATCTTTGGGATACGCGGAAAGAAAAGCGAGATTCCCTCGTGTCAAAACCGGGTCTTGAAACCGGGGCGGGGGCTGATCGCGCGGAAAAGCGCGAGATCGCGCGGGATTTTACCGTCGGGCCCGAGGGGTGGCATATGCCGCCGGCGGCGGGTCTGCTGAAAGAACTTGGGGAAACAGTATTCGCTCCTTCGGGCATCGAGGTTCAGCTGGTCGATCCGGTGACCCATAAAAAGATCGGTATCGCACAAACCACCGAAATGGTTAATCTGAACACGGACCCCGGGGCTATTGTGAAAGTCCTTGTTAGAGGGTCCCATGAGAAGGAGTCGCTTGAGGGGATCGCCGACATCATCGGCGAAATCCTTACCATGGAGATGGCCGAACAGGTCTATGCGCACACGCCACGGGGCCGGGAGATGATGAGAGATTATCGCGCCCGCACTGAAAAGATCCTCTCGGCCGGAATGGCCCAGCCCGAGGTTTCGTGGACCGAAGCGCTAGCCGATCTCTCAAAGCGGTTCTGGAAATGGTTTGGGAATGAAGAATCCGTTCGCTCCGTGCTTGGCGCTGCGGCGGACCGGCAGCTGACGGACGTCTACAAAATAACGCTGAACACCGGGTTCCAGAGCGAAGCGGCCGGTCTTTTCTCTTTTCTTTCGGTGCATCCTGATTATGCCCATATCGCTAAATTCACGGGGAAAGCTTCGCAGGATCCCGAGGAAATCGCGATTGAAAAATCTAAGGTGAGGGACGGTGAACAGGAGGATCCCGAGGATGCCAAAACGAAGAGGAAGAAAGGGAATCCCGAGGATCCTTTCCGGTTGTCGATGGGGTCGGCAAAAGAGTTTGTGATCAAAATCGACATTTCCCGCGGGGGCTTCTGGGGCACAAAGTTCGTTCTTTCAACGCAGGGGAAGGGCCGTGCCCAAGAAAAGTTTACGTTCCAATCTCTTGAAAAGGTCGAAGCAAAACTGGAAGAGCTCGGGCCGCAAGTCCCCTGGAAAAAGGCAGAGCCCCCCGTTGAAATGAAAGAAGTGATCTATCAGACGGTATCGCCACGGCCGGCGCCGACCTTGCAGGATACGGAAGAAAGTTTATCGAAACTTCTCGATGAATTCGTGGCGAAGACCCAGACGGAGTTTAATGTTTTTTGGACAAAAAGATGGTCTGACGACGGCCTGAGGAAAGCTCTTTCCGATCTTTTGCCGGACGAGGAAGAAGATTCCATGGCGAAGATCATTTTAGCTGATGCGCTTACCCGTGAATGGACGCCTCTCAGGATCGTTCGGGAGATGGCGGCCAACGGGCTGAATGCCCAGGCTCAGGCCGGTCAGCAGGGTCTGATCGGATTTCGCGCGGGCAAAGCAGAAAATGGGGATGGCCTATGGGAAGTTTATGACGATGGCGTGGGGATTTCCAAGGTTATCGACGCGGCGGGCCGATTTACGATCGTTCCGAATTCTGTCAAAGAAGGCATTTTTCCGAGAGCTGGTTTTAAATCTCATGGGGGAGGGATCGCCCTTGTTCGTGCCGTGGTCGAAGGTCATGGCGGAAAAATGGAATTTTTGCCGCCGGGAACCGGAGGGCACAAGACGACGGTCCGGTTCACATTCCCCCCCCAGACGTTTTTCCGTGTCACCCCTCGTTCCGAGCTCCGGACGCCGGAGGTCCCGCCCCGGTTTCCGCAGGTCATTTTCGGCGGGGGGATCCTGGAAGAAAATTGGCCGGAGATGCGCCGGACGTTTCATGTCTTGAACGGAAATGATATCCATATCCGGCCGAGCAAGATCCTTGCCGATCTGGCGTCGGAAATAACGGCGAAAACCGGGGTCCATCTTTTTATCCGGAAAGGGGACAGCGGGATGAAAATGATGTCTTCCGCAAATCAGCTTGCGTCGCTCGGGATCCGGTATGACGAAGAAGTGGAAATCCTTGCCAAGGGCGAACGGCCCCGCGCGATTTTGAAGGGCGCGCTTGATTTGATGGAAAAAGCCATGCCCGATTCGCAGATGCTCGAGAACGGGATCAAGGACAACCCGCTGCGCGACGGCTATCTTGGGGAGGTCGACCGGCTGGCCTCAGGGCTTTTCCTCAGGATGAATTGGCACGCCGACCGGCTCGGGCCGCTTGATACGAAGAAGGCCAGAGACCGCATGGCGGTGATCTCGGCCGCGCTTTCGACGCTTCTCAAAGGTCCCCGTGCTGATGAGAGCGCCGCGATGCTGGACGGCATGCTCGCGCAGGACGCCGAGCTCCATGATCTTTTGCCGGAAGCCGAACGGCTGATCCGGTCTTTCCTGGCGGTTTACCGCTTGCCGCGCACCGGCGACCCCATCGAGGTCGGCATTGCCGTTTCGATGTACGGGGAACAGAACCGCCTGCGGCCGTTCTCGGCGGAAAAGAATCCGAACGGCGAGGACGCGCTTGTCTGGAAGATCCGGGAGCTTGACGAACTTTTTTCCGTCAATTCGAATGTCCGGTACGTTCTTTTGCTGGCCGATGACGGCGAGCGCTCCATGGATCTGAGCAATCCGGCGGACGAACTGAGGTTCAACCTTTTGCCGGAGAGAAAAGAAGGCTCTTTTCTCTTGAAGTGGTACAAAGCCTTCCTGACTTTTTGGGTCCGGCCGTTGCTTAAAAAAGTTCTCGGATTCCTCCAGAGTAAAAAACTTGAAGGGGACGTCCCGCAGCCAAAGATCAAGAGCGAAAAGAGCTCCGGCCAGGTCGCGCTCGAGATCCTCAAGGACATGTTTCCCCAGAAGCTGAAGTCCGGGCAGGTGCAGGTCTGGTTCGTGAATAAGGACCAGAACGACGGTATCGGCGGAAAAAAAGGGAGCGGGATTGTCCTTGCGTTCCGCAAGCTCATGGAAATCCTGAAGGCGTTAAAACAGTATTTCATATTCACGGACATGGATCGTGCCGTGTCGCTCGCGGAATCCGGGCTTTTGCTGGAGAAGCTTGCTTCCGGGGAAGCGGATGCCGCCATCGGTTCGCGGTGGCGCAAGGGAGCGATCGTTTACGGGCGCCTTGATGAGGAACGGCGAGGCAGTTTTATCTATAACATGCTGACGAAGGTCCTTCTCGGTTTCTGGCGTATTCGTGACACTCAGCAGGGATTCAAGGCGTTCACGCGCGAAGCCCTCGACGAGATCCAACCCGTCGACGAGGACTGGAACCTGGACCCGGATTTCACGGTCGATTTTGCGTTTGATACGGACCTTCTTAGCCGGCTGCGAAAATTTGGAAGAAAAGTTGTCGAGGTCGTGGATGTCTGGATCGGATCTCCCGAGGAAAGTACGGTGACTCCCGCGAGCAAAGTGGATGCCGTGATCTCTCTTTTCCTGCAGATCCCCGGCCTGTGGCGGAGCGCAGATCTTCGGGGCGGATTCCGGAAGGTCCGGGTCTATGACCAGGACAAAGCTCTTGTGGGGGACGAGGCGATCCAAAAGACGCTCGGGGGGATGACCGCCGGGAACGGAACATTTATTTTTAATGCGCGGGTGGCGGGGGACACGCTTACGATCGGAACTTCCCCGCAGATGTACCGGCCGGAGCACGCGCTGATCGACAAGATCAGACTCCATACCGATATTAAAACGCCCAAGTATGGGTTTGGCGTCCTGGCGGGGATCGTCTCTCCGGGCGAGTCGGGACAGAAGCTTTCTCTGACGCCCATTTTATCCGGGAAGCATCTCGTGGCGCAGGACTACCGGAAGGTTTACGCTGACGCGGTGAGGCTCGCGCGTTTCCTTGTCCGTCACGGATTCCCGAAGGACCTTTCGCTTGACCCGAAGACACAACAGGACCTTCAGAGTGCTTTTTCACAGGGCTTCGAAAAAAAGGATCTTCCGGTGGTCCCGACTCTCGACGATCTTGCCCGGCAGGATATCCCGGCTCGGGCGGAAATTCGAAACAGCGAACCTGTCCGGTCTTCCGGCGCAGCGATCGCGACCGGGGTGGCCTCTGAGGTTCTGCTGTCCCGTGAGGCGATCAATGAAGAACTTCTCAAAATGGAGCCGCGCGCCAAGGCGGTGGAACTCGGGAACGGGAAACGGCAGGTGTTTTTCTCCGTGATGCCGTCGGAAGGGAAGACGGCGGAGGAACAGATCGCAAGCGTTATCGGGCATCTTGACCGTTTGATCGCGGAACAGAAGATCAGGAAGGATGACATCTTCAAACAGGTGATCTCGTTCGGGGATATCACGGACGCGGACCGCGAAAAGATCAAAAAAGCCCTGCGGGAATATTACGGCACGGGCGTCGAGCCTCCGGTCACGACGTATCTCGAACAAACTCCTGCTGACGGAAGCATGTTCACAGTCGAGATCGTGGCGATGGGTTCGTCCCGTCATTCTGAGCCCCGACGTGGAGAGAGTGAAGAATCTCAGATCCTTCGCTCCGCTCAGGATGACGAAAGTCGATATGTCCCTGAGCCGAACCAGGTGCTCCGCATCAGCGAACACAGCGCGATCCTCGAGGATGCGGATCTGTTCCAGGTTTATGTCGGCGGCATCACACCCGATCCTTCGATCACCAAAACTTACGACCGCGGTTGGAATGTCCTCGAAAAGACCTACCTTGAATTGAAGAAAGCCGAAGCCAAGCTGAAGCAACTTGATAAAGTCGGCCCCGATTTTGTTCTCGATTACCGGCAAGTGCTCCGCACCTGGTTCTACCAGGACCATATCGTTGATTACGATGCCGAGGGAAAATGGAACTACCAGTGGGGAATCAATAATCCGCGCTACGATTACTTTATGACCTCGATGAACGGGAAATCGATCCCGTTCGGGGAAGGGCTGATCAAAGGTGGAAATCTGGGCAAACCTCCCGCGTCGACCGGGATCGGGACGCTACGTGACAAGAGCGGTTCTATCGTGATGGAGGCGCTCGCCTTTGTCGCAAAAAAAAGCAACGTCCACGCGCTCCGCCTTGAAAGCGCACGGCAGATGAACCCCGATGAATATACGATCGTTGTTCAGGAAAAGGCGCTTGAGACCAAAAAGCCGCCGCTTTGGTCGCGTGCGATGTCGGTTGTGACTCCCGGTTACGAAATGGTCCTGATCTCCGGCACGGCCTCGACCAAGGGCCAGGCCGAGATGTACATCGGCGATCCGGTCCGTCAAACCCTCTACATGATCGACAGCGTGCGGATGATGCTCACGCAGCGCATGGGCGACCTCAAGGATATCCCGCAGCTGCGCGTCTATATCAAACGGCCCGAAGATGCGGCGGCTATCCAGGAAGCGGTGGATAAGAAATTCCCCGATATTCCCATCATTTATGTTATCGGGGACGTGTGCCGGCCGAACTGGCTTGTCGAGGTCGAGGCGTTCGCGTTCGTTCCCGTAAAGAAAGAGCACGCCGCCATTTCACCCGCCGTCCGGCCGTTCGCCGTTTGGATGGAGAGACACATCTCGGCCCTTGCGAGGGAAAAGGATAAAAAAGGAGCGCTTCTCTATCCGAGGGTGAGCGAGCTGTTTGCGAAGATTCAATCGTCGGCAACCCTTCCAGCATTACTTGCGAAGATCGACGGAGCAGCCTATGCGGATGATTTTGCGGATGCGGTGAGAGGGACTCGCAAAGTTCTGGAAGACGAGCTTGCCTCAGCTGTGGCGACGGATCCTGGCGTTGGGGCGATAAAGAACGTTCGCCTCGTCCGCCAGAGTTTCGACGTCGCTCTTCATCATCACATGAACCGGTTGAAAACTAAGACCGCAGACCAGAGACCAGAGACCCCGGTCAACTTTCCGGCCACCGGAGAAAGCAAAGCTTTCGAGTTGGGCAATCTAAAACCGGATCTCGACAGGGCTGAACTTCGATCCGCGGAGCTCATTCTCGAACCGGACTGGAACGAGCCGGACCTTTTTAAACGAGCCTCAGGCGCGTGGGATTATCTTGTGGAATTAATGAAACGGATCCGCGCCCTGAGCGGTATCCGTGGGGATGTTCTTTCCGAAAAAGACGGCAAGGTGTTTTTCCCGGATGTGGGAGATCTTTTTTGGGAACACGGGAAGGGGACCTATTCGAGCCGGACAAACAGGATCTTTTATGCGTTGCAGGAGCTGGAATATTTGTCGCCCAAAACAAAATCACAGACGCTTGCGGATATACGGGAAGATTTTGACGCGATCCGCAAGAAACAGACCGAGGTTGAGCCCAGGCTCCGGGACGTTTTGAATCTGGATTTCAGGTCACGCGCCTCCGTTTTGCAGAAGTACCGCGAAACCGACATCGTGCCTTACGGGGACCTGACCCCGTACCTTATGAATCTCGCGTTTAATTCCGACCGTGCGTTTCCGGGGAACGACTATGAAAAATTCAAGCAAGCCGTTCTCGATATTTATAACGCCTGGCCCAAGATCGCGGCTGCGATCGAGGCTTATCTTGATTTTGAGAAGTTCCTGGGTGACTTTGGGGCGGTCTTTGTCCCGCTCGCGGAGTTGACCCCGCTGAGCCGGGAAACGGTGTGGGGCAAGGTCGCAAAAAAGAGACTCGACGGGACTTCGTACCAAACGGTTGAACCGGTCAGTTGGGAGGCATGGGTATCGCACAATGTCCGGGGTCCGGCCACGATCCTGAGCGAATCGATGTCGGAGTATGCCCAGACCAGGAACGGCGTGGACCTCCGGATCTCGCTGATCGCCTGGGAAGCGATCCGGGAGATCCTGGAGTCGCACGGAGAAATCGCGGAGGCGCTTGCGAAGCACGGGATCCATACGCCCGTGAATGTGCCTCATCCCGGAGCGGGCGCGACGAAGGAGACGGCGCTCGACCGTGTTCAGCAGGCGGAATATTTTATTTACGAGGTCTTGTTTGAAGCCCCTGAAGCGGAAGCCAACCGTAACGCTTTCATCGAAAAGATCGGTCAGGCGTGGCAAAGGTTTCAGGCGCTTGAGGCTGCCCTGGTTTCGATAAAGACGGATCATGAAAAGAAACAGGGGCCGCTTCCTACCGCCCAAGAAGTTTCCGTGGCCTACGCAAAGGCGGCGGAAAGCGAGTCCCGAAGAGAGAGCCGCGCGGAGGTCCGGACTTCCGGTCGGCTGAAGGAAAGGCGAGAGTATCAATCCCCGGAGCAGATGAAATTAGACTGGCTTGAAGATCAGATCCAGGAGATTTCGAGGCTTTTGGGTGATCTGAAGCCCCGGGGGAACAGTGATCCGTTAAAGATCCGGGAGTCGTTGCAGGATGTCACGATCTTTTTCACGCTCTTTCTGCGGAACAGCCGGATCGAGGATCTCAAGGGGTTTTTGAAAGACTGGGGGGAAGTGAAAAAAGAATTCGCGCCTTTTCTTGAAGATCTTTCCCGGGGCGGGACGGAACGGGCCGCAATCCTTGATATTAAAAGATTGATCGAAAAAATCGACGTTTATCTCCGGCAGACCTTGCAGGCTTATGAAAATGTTCACGGCGCGGTTCACTTTCCCGATGAAACGGCCAAGGCGGTTCATGCGGCGGAGGACCTTTGGAATTTTATTTTTCGTTTCAAGAATTCCCTGAGAGAAGGCGGTTCCTCGGGCGAAGAATCGTTCCTTTCCGTGATCATGGACCATCCTTCTTTATACGGGGAGGTGTTTTACAAACCGCTTTTCGAGCTTTTTTTCGAACGCATCGCCGGTGATTTTAGCGGGACCGGGCCCTTCATTGATTTCTGTAGGGACATCCTTAAAAAAGAGGGCGTCGAATCGTTGCGCCGGAGGTTGGGCCATTGGGACCCGCAGCTGGGCAAGCTTCTTGTGGGGATCAAACGGGGGCCGGGAACGGCCAAGGCCTCCGCCGACTTTTACGGGTTGATGCTCTTCTTTCTCAGCACCGATCTGGAGGTCTGTTTTTCCAGGTTCTATGCCTTGATCATGGCGCTCCAGCCTCCGCTTGAGATCGCGCGGAAGGATGTTTCTTACCATACGCGCGCAGAGGCTACGGGCCGCCTTGCCAATAAGGGGATTGCATTCGGGAGTCCGTCGGCGGTCGCGAAATACAAGGCCATGCATGATGCGATGGCGGATAAAACAAATCCGAATCTTCCCATGGATCCTTCCTGGATCCGGAAGATCCGGGCGGCGCGCGATCTGCTGGTAGCTCAGGCCGACAAGTTGCACGATGAAGAACTGCGGGCGGATATGGAGCATTTCGACAAGTATGCCGTGGTGCTGGTTTGTGAGGCGACACTGCCGTTTTTTATCGCGGATGCCGGACGGAATGTCGCCCGGGTCCTTCAGAGCGAACGTCAGATCAACGCGTTCAATTATACGAGCGCTTATCTGGATTCCTTGGACGAAAAGAATCCGGAGGATATCAAAAAGCTCGCGGTTTCGCTGCGCACGGGACAGCGATGGGTGATCCAGCACCGGCGGATGCTCGAAAGATACCGCGGGAAGGACCCGGACTATATTTTTAAGGCGACTGAAGCCGCGCGGCAGCAGATCAATCTTGATTTCTTCAAGGAATTCGAGAAAAACAGCGCCGGGTTGATGAAAGCGGAAGTTTACCGGGCCCATCTTGCCCAAATAATGAAAAAGCAGATCATCCTCCGTTACAAGTCCCTGAGAAAACGCGTGATCGATGAACTGGAGATGACGGAACGCGATCTGCGGATGGCGGCGGCGGTGGTTGGTGTCGAGGAAAGATCGCTCGCCTATTGGAATGCGTTCAATAAATGCCGGGCGCTCCTGCTCCGTCTGGAAGCGATGGGGCTTCATGCGCAAACGGGAGAAGTCCTTGGGTGGATGGCGCGGGCTCTGACAGGGATCCAGCTTTACACTCCGGACACCCAGATGATCTCCGGGCAACAACTTGTTTTTGTCCTTGCCCTCCTTCGCCTTCGCCGGTGGGACGATTTTCTCAATGAACTGGCGATCCTTTTGAGCGGGAGGGCTTTTCCGGTTTCCGATATCAAAGACGTGTTCGGATCGGATGGCCGGAGACGGGGGCTTCCGCGGCAGGTTTCGAAAGATTATTTCCGAATGGTGTTTAGCTCCAAAAAAGGGGAGCCTTCCTACGTCGAGACCATCATCAAAAAGGCCCTGCAGGCCCAGCTATTGGTCCCGTCGCCGGATTATGAGAACGCCAGGGATGCGGAAAAGAAGGTTAACGCGATGTTCGGAACGCTTGCTCGCATGGAACTTCGGCAGGGAGGTCCGGAGGGTTCCGTTAGTGCGTCTTCGCGCACCGGCAGTATCTGGATCAAGTCCTGCCTGATCCTCGGCGGCATTGCGGCGTTGTACATGTTCGGGTATCCCTTTTGGGTCTACATGGAAGGGCATTTCAGGCTTCCGCACGTCACGCTGGAATTTGTGCGGCAGGTATCGTTTCTTTCCTCGTTTTTCGTGGTCTTGTTCGCGCTTGATCGGGCCTGGGAGGACCGGGTGAATAGGAGAAAAGAGTGGGAACACCAGCTTGGCAATAAACCTTTGCCCAAGGAACCCCGTATGGAGTTTGAAAAAGTGGCGTCCGCCAAGGGCATGAAGCTTGAGGTGAACGATGCAAGGATGCCTGAAACCAGGGATGACGCTGTGTGGCACGTTTTTTTCAAAGATCCCGCCAGCGGCCAAACGAGGGTCAAGGTTGAGGTCAAGCCTTACGGAGATATCGGGGGGTATCGATGCGTTTTTTTTAGCGGCGACTCTCCCGGGCGTCTTTTTGCGACAGAAAATCCGTCTATTCCCGATATCGTCGAAGTTTATCCGAAACCGTTTTTAGGAAAACTGCGAGGATTGCTCGGGGAAATTCGTCCCGAGTCCTGGTCCGGTATGGATCAGTTCCTGAGAGCGCGGGCTTTGGCAGCCAAGACGCCGGTTCATGATCCCTGGAGGAATGTGAGGGGCCGTCACGAGCTTCGCCAGCAGGGACCGGGTGCGGGGCGTCCGGCGATGGAAAAAAGATCCGGAAGCGAACTTCGCAATGTTCTTTACGTGCCGCTTCAGGCGGGCGTCGCGGAGTACGCTCATGAGAAGGACCCGAAAAAGCCGTGGTTCGTGTGGCGCGGGCCGACCCAAAAACCGTGGCAGTCGGAAACCTGGTGGAATCTGTTCCGGAAGCAACTTCATGTTTATGAAACGGAATTTGCCCGGATGAAAGAACATCCGGACGTTCGCTGGATCGTCGAACGCGTGAGGTCGGTCCGGGCGAGGGACATGCTGGAACTTGCCGCCAAGAGAAACAAGGAGATCCGCGAGAAGATCGATCTTCTGCGGCAGGAACTTTCAGAGGAGAAAAAGTACCAGCAGTTTTCGACCAACGCATGGTGGCTTTCCTCATTTTCCTGGCTTATCTCCGAGCCCGAGATTGTCCCGATCCACGATCTTGCGAGAGAATTGGTGCGCTTGTCCCATGATAAGGAACGGGGGCCTGTTGTGGCGGTCCGCCGGAACCGGGAAAAGATCGACCGGGCGTTGGCCGAGATCGAAAAGAGGTTCGCTCTTGCGGAAGGGCTTCTGGAGCTTCTGAAGGTTTATCACGTGAAATATTGCCGCTTTCGCTTTCTGGATCGCGAGATGTCCCATGCCGCGGCGCGGGGACGGGCGTTTGACGTCGCTCTGGCTACCCGTCCCGCCGCCTCGGACGACCTGAAGATCCTTTTTTTCGAATTTGTTTACCTTTCTCTTGACGATGACAGAGCGGCTTTCGGATGGCTGAGGGATCCCGGGCAGTTGATTCTTTCATTCGACGGGAAGGATGTTGTTTTCGGGCTTCTGGCGATCATGCCGCCTTCGGTGCGCGAAGCCGTGGCTAACCGCGCGGAGCGCCGCAGCACAGGGCGCGGCGAAAAGGGGCTCTCGAAGGAAGATGAGGCCGAAGTAGATCTCGACAAAAAAGCCAGTTCTCCGGAATATAAAAAATATTTCGACGAGATCAAGGGGTTTATGCGGGTGGCCCAAACCGGGAAGGATGAGGCCGTTGCCGTGATACGGGAGTTTTTGAAGCGCCAGAAAGATGCCGAGGGCAGGCGGAAGAAGAAGTATGGCGAGGCCGGACGGTTCGCGAAAGATGCCCGGCGGATCTACGCGCCGGTCCAGGTGATCATGGGGCATCTCGATGATCCGGAGATCCGGCGCAATTTCTGGTTTGTGGCCCGGTTCTTCCTTTCGGTCGGGGACGCCGGTCTTTTTAGCTGGATCGTTTCGATCCTCGTGCGGGATGCCGACAAAGTGGCCGCTGCGGAGACCGATCGCCCGCGGAAACAGGCGGCGGGGGAACTGCTTGGACGGATGCTTGTGACCGCGCTGGAGATCGCGCTAAAAAATCCGCTGCCCGTTTACAAAACGAGCCTCCGGATTCTCAGCCGATGGGCGGATCGTCCCGGGGAGGATCCCTACATGGATTTTCTGCGGCGTGTTTTTAAGGACCGGGGCTCCGCGATTTCCGACGCAAGCGTTTTTTTCCGCGGAAAATGGGGCAGGGACTTCTATCGGAGGAAGGATGCCGTGAAGCACAAGAGAAACCTTCTCGCCATGGAGGTCCGCGAACTCGATGAGGGGATCGAGTCGGTCCTCCGCGCCCGAGACCGCTTCGGAGACCCGGTCTCCGAAGTGGGTGAGGATGATCGCGCGGAACGGCGGGGGATGAGTGAAATGACGGCGGGGCAAGTTTATCGCGAGCTATCGATGCCGGAAGAGGCGGTTCGCGCTGCGGAGTTCATCGATTCGCTTCGTCCCGGGCCGGAAGACCGCGTGCTGGCGGTCGGGATCAGCGTAGAAGACGCATTCGTGACGCCGTTCGCTTTGAATCAAAGTCATGTCGATATCAACCAGCCGAATCCCTCCCATGTCCAGGTTCTCAAGTTGATGAACCGGATGACGGTCGAAAGAATTCAAAGACGTTTTGGTCAGGACCTTGTGGGCGATCGGATTCATTTTACGGATACGCTCCGTTCTCTCGAAAAGGAAGAATTGCCCGAAAACGCGTATAGCTTCTATGTGCTGCTCAATGTTTTTGACGCGGTGCCGGAGAGTCAGAAAGCGGCATTTATCAAAAAGATCACCGATACGATGAAGGACCGGGCGACCATGATCCTCTCCAATCTTGCGGTGAAAGATGAAACAGCCATTGGTGAGATCACCCGGTTGGCCGCGCGAGGCGGAGTTGAGGTCTCCGTTAGAAAGAGTACGGATCTTCGTTTTGGAATGACGATCAACCGTTTGAACATCCTGGATCTTAAGCGCTCCGCACCGACGCCTATTGCGTCGGCACAGCTTCGGCGTGGTCCTGATGACCACGTCCGATCCGAGATGCGGGAACCATTTCCAACCTCCGCGGTTGGAAACGGGGCGGTCTCTTTTGAGATCGAGAAGATGATCGATCAAGCAGCGCGTACGGCGATGGAGGAGGGACGGAAAAAGAAGGAGAAGACGGGAGTGCTGACCTGGGAAGAGCTCGTGAATATCTTCTTCGACCGTTGCCGGGATTACAAGGGAGCCAATGCGGCGTTCGTGTTTGAAACCCTGCAAGATAATTACGGGACATCTCGCAGGAAAACGGGCGAGACGGTTGACTCTATCCTCCGGCTCAAGGATTTTGCCGCGGATTCTCTCAGGCTCATGATGGGCCGTCGCGGGTTTATGCAGATGTTTGGCGGATTCATGCTTCAAGGAATGCTCTCCGGTCCCGCCTCGCTTGGTGACATTGTTTCCAGATTCTCCGGAATGGGTCCGGGTGTCATGGAGGCCAGTTTTGACTTTGTGAATGAACTTCAGGGACAGATCGACGATTATTTTGGGATCCAACGTTTTGACTGGCGGCTGTTTGATGAAATGGTACCGCATATTTTCAGGGATGCTCGAGCTTTTATTCAAAAGCGCGGGCATGTTCAGAGATTGCTCGGTCCGGAACTGTCTATAGAACGGTTCGCGGAATTCTCGAAGGTAAATCCCGATGTTATTGATAAGGTTATGGGCTTTTTCCAAATCTCGCAGAATTGGCCGCATTCTCTGCAGGAGCGGGCAAAGAGAGGAGAAACCTTCAACGCCAAACAGCTCAATTCAGAACTCGACCGCGAAGAGTCACTGGTGAAACAGGGGCTGGATTCTCTCGCGAAAGAACTTTCGGCGCTTTGGGAGCGGATCAGGCTTCTTGAAGAGCCCGGCGTCAGCGTCTACACGTTGAAAGACCGCGGGTTCTGGGAATGGGCCGGTGGCGCGGATCCCGCGGAACGCGAGGAGCGAGTGCTTGAAGAACTCCGCAAGCAGGAAACGGAATTGTATCGGCGCAAGGATGAACTTGTCTGGCGCCAGGATAGAGTCTACGAAAGCCGCGACCTGATCTCTCAACTTCAGACCCCAGCAGAACTTTCTACCGTTCGCTCTGAGATGCGGGAAAGCCCGAAACCGGGCGAGCCTGTTTTGGCGAAGAAGGTGGCCTCCGGTCTCTTGAAGTTCCTTGGGATCAAATTCTCAAAGTGGGTCAAAGCGCTCGATCCCGATATCGAACATTGGGAAGTAGTATACCGTTATCCGTTCTACCGTTATGTCGAGATGCTCACGAGCGAGCGGCTTCCGGGCCACGAACGGGTGCTCGAACGGTTGGACGCCATTGAAGAAATGGCAGGGAAAGTCCGCTCTGACCGGCAATTTTCCGAACGCTTTCAGGCTTTTTTGACAGATCTTTATTTCGCGCGTCCGTTCCTAAACGCGAAGCGGAGATATGGTAGGCATAGGGAAGAGTTCCCTGACAACAGATATAAATCTCATGTGAAAGATGTCCTGAAAGTTATTCGCGACAACCGGAACCTACTGCAAGGACTCGATGGGCCGGCCTATCAACGCATCAGGACCCGTTTCGGGCAACTGCTCGCGGCAGAACCGCTTGAGAACGATTCGGATATGGAAGTTCTTCTCAAGAATTTCACGGACGAGCTTTATTTCTATTGGATCATGGCGGATCTGGCCGTTCGGAAGAACTGGCAACGGCCGGTTTTTATCGACGAGCCGGGATCTTTCCACGCGCCGCAGCTGACTTATCCCTATCTTGGCCTTAAAGATGGTGAGGAGCGGGGAGAAGATGCGGCTAAAGTGAAGGCGGAACTTGTTCCCAATGATCTTCGTCTTTCCAACGAAAAGCCGTTCCTGGCTTTGTTGGGCCCCAACGCCTCCGGGAAATCCACTCTGTTGAAGGGGGCCGCCCTGTACGCCGTGATGGCGCGTCTCGGGATGTATGTGCCTTCGCCTCTGGAGACGAGCTGGTTTGAGGATATTGTCGCGCGCGGTCCCGGCGAAGATGCCGGGCTCAATAACGCGAGCCGCAATACGTTATTCATCCACGACGAAGTTTTTGCGACGGAAGAAGCGTTTCTTCAAGGCTCCAAAAAAGCGATCGAAATGGGTGCTTCCGTGATCACGGCGACGCATCATCATGAAGCGGTCGATCAATTGCTCGCCGATCCTTCGGTTTCTGCGAAGGTCCGGGCGGCCCTTGCGCCCAGTGCGCAAGGATCGCTTCGGCAGGAATTTGACAATCCTGTCCGAGCGGAAAAAATGCTGACCTCGGTTGATAAACAGGGTGAATTGAAATTCTTTTACACGAAGGGGCCTTATCAGGCGGGGGATGCGGATGTCCGCGATCATTCCATCCTGGAAGCGCGCGAGGTGTTGAAAGATAACGGACAGTTTCAGGCTATTTTCGATGCGGCTCGTGATTTTGTGCAAAACGGAAAAGCCGGGCCGTTGCCGGAGATCAGGCCCCAAGGGAACCGGTTCGATCCCGGTGGTGAATCGGACGCGAAATTCTATTCGCTTTTACATGGCCACGGGATCATTCCTGAAAGTTACTTTGCTTTTCACAGTTACAGTCCTGAGAGATTCGGTTCGCCTTTCGAGGACCCCTTTTTCGGCGGGATTGCGTACTTATCGGCCCAGCGTTATAGGAACATCAAGGTTAAGGAGTTGATCGAACAAGTACAAGCGTTCCGGGGAAAAATGGGGCTTCCCGCCATGAAAGAGCTTCGTCGCAAGCTCGGGGAGTTCATGGCATTGCTCAAAAAAGATGACCATTTTATATTACTTAAAAAAGATGACCTTTCAAAACAGAGCCGTAGGCCCACCCCCATCGAATCGTTGGCGGATGGTAGGGAGATCCTGAAGCGATTGAAGGATCTTCGCGATATTTCGCAGAAACTTGGTGTTAACCGGTTCTTCCCGGAAATAGAAATTCCGGACGAAGAGGAGCCTTATTTTGCAGATGAGATCAAATCCAATTGCCAAAAGGCGTTGCGCGATCTGGATATCTTGAATGGCGTGGCTCTGGCGGTCACGGAGCTGGGTTATGCGATGCCCGAAAAAAGCGATGACGAAAACTCCGTTGAGATCGAAGCAGAGCTTCCGCCGAAGGCCGGAGAATCGTCGCCGAGGGTCATTCAATTAAAACTGCGCGGCGGGGAGGCGAATATCGTGACCGCGGAGAATATGGACGACCTTCGCGCGGTCCTGAAGCTTTTTAAGAAAACGATCCCTTGGGCCCGGCGCGGTTTCTTTGTGCCGGTAAGGCGTATCAAGATGGGGAGCCGGTTTGATTCCGCGGAGGTCAACACCATGCTTTTTGAGGGCCTTAGCGATCGAGCCGGGGTTAGTTTCTTCCAAGCGGTGCTCGATTTCTTGAGTGGAACAATCGACGCTGTCGCAGCTGGAAAAAACAGCGTTGTTGTTGTCGACGATCTTTATGGTTCCAATCGCACCCTCCTGGAGATCCTGAAAACGGCGCTTGTGCTTTTTGCCAAGCAGACCGGAGCGACGCTGGTACTCGGGGCACGCGAGACGGACTGGGCCAAGCGTCTGAAAACATCCTATGGCGATATCCCTCTCAATTTCCAGCATATTGGAGGCGATCCCGCTCAAACGCAGCCATCGGCGCGCGAGGAGAAACGTGCGCCCGCGCACGAATTGAAGACAGGACGCTCCGAATTGCGGGAGGTACCGGAACAGCCGGTGTCCGTGAGATCCGAAGGGGGATCGCCGGAGGACATTCTGGCAGCCTTGGATAATCCGGTTGGTATCCTTGCCGATGCGAGATTTCAAAAGACTTCTCTACGGCGTGAGCTGATGGGAGGGGTAAGCAATGTCCTTTCGTCTATTTACTTGCAGCTAAAACATCCTGCGCCCGACGACTTGAGTTTGGAAAAAGGTATCGTTGAGATGGGGATGGGCGTTCGATTCCTGGACGCCTTCCTCCGGGAAGATCCTGAGCGGCAAAAACTTCTGAAGACGCTTGAGAAAGAGGTTGACGGAAAGGCGGCGTTTTCAAAGCTATCGGGAGAATTATGCGACTACCTTAAGGACCCAAGGGGACAGGCCGAGTTGGCTTCGATCCTCAAGAACCACCGTGATTGGATCCTCGCGTTACGCGACCACTTTGTGAAATTAAAACGAGAACTTGAAAGCATTCGTGAGGTTGCTTCAATCCGGTCGCCGGCGGCCGAAGCTCATTCCTTGTCTTCCGGAAGCTCTGCACCCAGCTTTGGTCAAGCTGGGTACAGTCGCGGCGGGACAGAGGAAGGTCCCGTCCGCTCCGCATCGACTCCCAATCCCACAGGGACTGCTGAGAAGCGCGGCGCGTCGGCACAGCTTCGGCGTGGTTCTGACGACCACGTCCGATCTGAAATGCGGGAGATGAATTTGAGGATGATGGCCACTCGGGTCTTGGAACAATGTGATATTTTCGCTGCAGCCCATGATGCGCTCCTACAGGAGCTTGAAAAGCTTGTCGGAAAGTCCATGGCAGATGACGGTGTGGTTCACTTTTTTAAAAGTCACGGGACGTATATTCGCGGTGCCCAGGCAACGTTGTTTCGTTCCCTGCGAACCGGTGACCGTGAAACGGTAGAAATGTGCTTGCGCGATATTCGCTTTGATATGGCCAAACTTAAAGAAAAGATCGAAATGATCTTTGCCCCGGACCAGGAGTTCGGGAGCGGGAAGGAGAAGCAAACGCTTCGAGCTTGGGCTGACGCGGTGCTTTCGGGGGATGGCTTTCAAACGTCACCTACACTGAAGCTCATGGCGCAGTTCGTGAAAGATAAACTGGACAGCGCAACGCAGGAGCCGTTCCGGAACTATCAGAAGGCGACGCTGGAATTTCAAGAAAAAATGGAAGCTATCCTGTCTGAGATCGAAACATCAATATCGGAACAGTCCGTAGTCGGTAAGTCCAGTCCAGTTCGTCCGGAAAGACGGGAAGGCGGCGTATGGCACCCGCCGTTCAGCGCGACGGACAGGAGAGGAGAGAATATTTGGATGATGGCGGAGCGGTTCGAGGAATTCGTTCGCGTCCTTGAGGATATGGAGTCCCGATACGCGCAGCACGGGCCGCACGGGGCGGCGTCTGTTATCTATGAGATTGCTCACAAGAGCCTGGAATATTACCGGAAACGTCATAAACCTTATATTAATATTGGTTTTCTTCAGTCGCTTGTCGAGGTGATCCGGGCGTATGACCGGAACCTCAAGAAAAATGTCCCGTCGGCTGGCAAGAGCGAGCATGAACTGCAAAAACGGCAGAAGCTCGTGGAAATGGGCCGGCCGTATTTTGAGCGGATCCGGACGATCCTCGAAGAGGTCGACTCAAATCCGGAACTTCTGGCGAAGATCGAGGCGGACCCTCAACTCGAGATCTCGGTCGTGGTCAAAAGACTCCGGTCCAGTTTCAAAGCGCCGCCGGACCTGACCATCGACCAACGGACAGTGCTTAAGAGCCTTTTCCGGCGCTATGATCTTTATGCCGGTAAAGCGTCGCGCGAAACGAAGGGCTTTGTGCCGGTCTCTGCCAAGCCTGCACGGCCGGTTTTTAGAGCGGTTGAAAAGACGGAAGTTCGGTCGATTTCGTCGGCACCGACGGAATTGAAAAAAACACCGGAAGAAACAGCCCGCAGCCCGTGGCCCATTCTTGCCGGCCCCGGCCGGTCGGAGATGCGGGAGGAAGACGGTGCTAGAGAAGTTTCCGTCAAAGCGAAGGTCAGGAGCAAACTCCACATCAGTACCGCCAAGGCGTTCGCTGATGGATTCGTGACGGCGGGGTTGAATTTCTTGAAGGATCTGAAGCTCGAATACGCGGTGGTCGCTGCGGACGGTCATGTCGGCGAGCGTTATTCCTGGACCGTGATCGAAATTCTGAGCAATGCCGATACCCTGAGCTATGGCGGAATCATGATGCTTTATCTTTCGAGCCGGGTGATCCCGAAACCGGTTTTAGAAGAGCTGGCCGCTTACCTGGGATTTTTGGTGGGGCTTTTCCATGAGACGTCTATGAGCAGGCCGCATCCCGATATGCAGGCGCAGATCCTCGAAAAGAGGGCTGCATTATTGAAGCAACTCGTCGTCCTTGGCTTCGATGTTTCAAAGTACCGGATCGAACAAGGATTGTCCAGATGGGTACCTTTTTTAAATATTCTCGAGCAAGAGGAAGAAAATGCCAAGGCAGAGAAAGATCGGCGCTCCGAGATGCGGGAGGGGGTTGGGATCCCGAGGCGTAATTTTCTGCAGCAGATGCTCGCCGCGGCGACTGCCGCGAACGTGTTGCCCGCCGGGGCGACCGAGGCGAGTCTTGCGTCGGGCCTTGAAAATCTTGGAAGCGGGTTGGGACCGGTCATGAATCTGGGCTCTCTTTTGATGCAGGCGATGGGTTCCGATCCAAGAAAAACGCCGATCGTGAATGTTTTTTCACGGACGCAGCCCTCGGGCCTCGCACAGCTGATCCGCCAATTTGACGAGGTCGCGGCCCGTAACCCGAAAATGGAACTTGTCCGTCTTATTTCCAGTTTCAAGGATGCTGTAACACAGCAAATCAATACGGAATACCGGGCTGCCGCCGCTGCTGTGCAAAAAGGATCCGGGTTGACCGGCCCGATGGCAGTGGACGCGATGCTTACGCCCGAGAATATGATCTTTCCCTACCGTCTCGCCATGACCCACCCGGAGCAGGTTTCTCTCTGGGAGACGGTCTTTCGGACGATCGCGGAAGCGGATATGAGCGGTTTGAGGATGGATCCTATCGCTGAATTCGAACGCGCCGCAGCGGCCGGATGGACTCCGGTTCAATTTAAAAAGCATTATGTCGACAACGTGGTCTTTCCGGCTTGGGACAAAATAGCCCAGTGTGCGGTTGAAAGCGCGAAGGAAATGGGTATGGAACCTCCTGACATTGCTTTCTTGCGTCGGGACGCGGCGTTGAATTTCTCGGATTGGGCGAACATGGATCCGGCGAAACCGGATCAAATAGAACCTAGCCCTCCGGAGTTGTACAAGATCCGGGCGATCGCGAATGAACCGCTCGATTTCAAACTACACGATATAGCGCAGCAAGTCTTCGAAGAGACGGGAGAAGACGTTTCCCACTGGCTTTCGTCCGAGGAGATCCAGGGACGGGTCAACAAGGTTTTGCTGGGGGAGAGTCAGGAGACCCTGAAAGATCTTGGATCAAGTGTCAGGCCGTATTTGACGGCTCAGGGACAGATCAGCCGGATGGAGAGAGAACTCGAATCGGAATTCGCGCGGCTGAATCCCAGCGTCAGGGATGTGGGAAGAGAGTTCTCGCCCTGGAGCTATGAGATTCATCAACTCCGCAGGACGCCCTTGGCCCAGTTGGAGCAGATGGACTGGACCCGGGTCCGCGCCGACATGATGAACCGGATGGTGGCGTCCAGCCTGCATCTTAAAGTCGATCCCAAGACGGGATTAACGGAACCTAAAGCACTTTTGCAGCCGGCGAAGCCTTATCCGGAATCGCTCGCGGCGGCGCGTACGGCGTTGGAGCGCTCCGGTGTCGCGGGTGACGTGATTCCCGAAAGCGATCCTGTCTTCGGATGGAAGATGCTTGCCGAACGGCTCGCGATCGAATCGGCGGATCGTTCCGTCCGTTGCCGTCTGGACATTACGCCGGAGAGGATCTTGTTGAGGTGGGACGCCCGGACGGTTTCCGGAAACCTCCGGTCCCGGGTTTTGAATGCGGGAGAGTGCGCGGCTCTCACGAAAGAATGGCCGGAGGCCGTGGAAGTGCAACAGCGGGCTTCGGTCGTGCATTACACGATCGAGATCCCCGCGGATATGCCGGTGGAAGCGATCCGGCAGGTCCTTCCGAAGCTTGATTCCTGGGAAAAAGTGCCCGCGGAACCGGCCCGGAATCCATGGCCGATCCTTGCCGAAAACAGCAAAAGGGGTCAGACCTCGTTTGCTGAGGAAAAAAAGGGTGCCAAACCTTCTCGCGCCGAAATTCGGATGCCGCACGTGGCCAGTGTGCCTCAGATCGAGTCGCTGAGGCAGCAGGCAAAGGCACGGCTAGAGGAGATCGTCCAGTTGCGGAAAAAGACGCAATCGACCTTCCGGGTGGAGCTTGCCTTCGTTCGTTCGTCTCATGATTTGATCGTGGGGCATGCGGCTTACTTCGCGGGGACTTTGTTGACCGGCAAGTGGGAAAAGGGCCTGGAGGGGATTGAAAATGATCTGGCCGGGGCAGAATCAAACTATGTCGTTGAAAAGAGGATCTCTCATGGGAAGGGAAATGATGCCGTGATCGTCCGGGAGATCCCCGCCGGCGCTGTCCAGGCTGCTACTCCCGAGCCGGTCCGTTCGCCGGTCGTTGGACCGACGGTGGAAAATGACCGTGAGCGTGCTGAAAAAAGACAGGTTTATGCCGCAGTTCTGGAGACGGTGTTAAAACAGAAACCAGTAGCGGTAGAAACGGTTCGTGCTTTCAGGGCGGAGATCCTTTCAGACGGTGTCGAGCGGGTTGAGAAAAGATTGTGGGATGCTTTTAATAATGTTTTTGTGCCGACGGCGTTCGCGGAGATGACGGGGAAAAGCGGCATCATGGCGGAAACAGTCGATCCGTCCGTGGCGAAGGTCATTTCCATGGAACGAAAAGTCCTTTTGGCAAATCTCGAGAATGTGAAGGATCGCGGGCTTGCGATCGGGCTGGATCTGACGGCGGGTGCGGAGGTTCAGCGTGGGCAGGTTCTGCTTAACCAGTTCATGAAAGTAATCGACACGCGGGGGGCGATCGTTAATGAATTGGCGATCAGCGGACGGCTGTCCGGATTGAATCCCGCGGAACTTTTGGCGAAAGGGGTTCGCGTGAGACAGATCCCCGCGAACGGTTCGTACAGTCCGCTCAACGATCAGGCCGTCGTGCCGTTCGTGACGAATTTCTCCGGGAAAGGCAGCATGGTCCGCGAGGTCTTCTACAGGATCACGGGGGAATCGGCGGGGAATGCGCTGGTGCGGGATTATATGGCGCTTCTAGAAGTGGTCGCGGCGGTCCGGTTGGCGGATATTATTTCCAGGCAGCCGCAGCTTTTGCGGCAGCCGGAGCTTCTTAAAGCGGAACTTTTGAAGGCGTTGTTCCGTTCGGAACAGCAGGGGATCGAACAGTTGATCGAAATGAACGCCTCGGGACGCGGGTTTGTGATCTCGGGCGTTGCGGTCCAGAAATTCCTTGAAATGAAAGCTCGCGAATCGATCGCGCGGGCGGCTTAAAAAATACGGTAAGCCCTGCCTGGCCTGTCTGCCTCGGCCGCATTTCGGGTTGGGCAGGGCATTGCCATCGTCGCGGCTTTTCTTGAGCGCATTGCCGCGGCTGAGCGACAGACCGCCACTTCCGCGTAAACCCCCTAAAATCGGGGTCGTACCTTCGCAAAAAATGAGGTGTGACCCCGAGGCGTTTGCGTTGTTCGTTGCGCGATGTGCGTTGCTCGGTTAGAATACCCGCCATGAATCATCTTTCATTCCTGGAAATTTTAAAGCAGAAGGTCCTTGTCTTCGACGGTGCGCTCGGGACCAATCTTCAGAAGCTTTGTCTTACCGCGCAGGACTACGGCGGCAAGGACGGCTGTAATGAATACCTTGTCATTACGAAGCCGGATGCGGTCCGGAGCGTTCACGAAAGTTTTCTCAAAGCCGGGTGCGATGCCATCGAGACCGATACGTTCGGCTCGAACCGGATCGTTTTGGCCGAGTATGGTCTCGAGGATCGGGCGGTCGAACTCAACGAGAAGGCCGCGCGCCTCGCCCGCGAGGTTGCCGATCAGTATTCCACGCCGGACCACCCGAGATTCGTCGTCGGGTCCATCGGGCCGGGCAGCAAACTTCCGTCGCTTGGGCACATCGGGTTCGACGAGCTGAAGGCCGCTTATAAAGAACAGTTGAAGGGGCTCACTGCCGGGGGCGTGGACGTTATCCTGATCGAGACCTGCCAGGACCTTCTGCAGACCAAGATCGCCCTGATCGCCGCGGAAGAACATTTTCATGAATCCGGGAAGCGGTTGCCGCTGATGGCGCAGGTCACTTTTGAATCGACGGGGACCATGCTGCTCGGGACGGACATGAGCGCCGTGATCGCAGCGCTCGAGATGTTCCCGGTTGATGTGATCGGCATGAACTGTGCGACCGGTCCCGCGGAAATGGCCGGGCATATTCGCGCGTTGTGCGAGAGTTCCGTCAAACCGGTTTCCGTGCTCCCGAACGCGGGGCTTCCGGAAAATATCGGCGGCGTCGCTCACTACAAGCTCACGCCCAAGGAGTTCGCCGACCAGATCGAACGGTTCGTGAAAGAATTCGGAGTTTCGATCGTGGGCGGGTGCTGCGGGACGGCCCCGGAACATCTCCAGGCCGTGGTCGAACGGGTCGGCAAACTGGTTCCCAAAAAACGCGCGTCGCGTCATGAGCCGGCCTGCGCCAGCCTCTATGGCGCGGTGAATTACCGTCAGCGGCCGGCGCCGCTCCTTGTGGGCGAGCAAACGAATGCGAACGGCAGCAAGAAATTCAAGCAGCTCCTCGAACGGAACGATTATGAAGCGATCGTGAACGTCGCCCGCGAGGCCGTAAAAGAGGGCGCGCATCTTGTGGACCTTTGCGTGGCGTTCGTGGGGCGTGACGAAACCAAGGATATGATCGAATCCGTGTCGCGTTTTAATCAGCACGTGACGGTTCCCGTGATGATCGATTCGACAGAGCCGCATGTGATCGAGGAAGCACTCAAGCGGATCGCCGGCAAGGCGATCATCAATTCGATCAATCTTGAGGACGGCGGCGACCGGCTCCGGAAGATCTGCAAGCTTGCGAAAAAATACGGCGCGGGGCTCGTGGCGCTTGTGATCGACGAAAAAGGCATGGCGAAAACGAAAGACGAGAAAGTCCGTGTTGCGTCGCGCATCTATGATATCGCCACAAAACAGTACGGGATCCGCCCCGAAGATCTCTTTTTCGACATGCTGACCTTCACGCTCGGAAGCGGGAGCGAAGAGTTCCGCAATGCCGGGATCGAAACGTTGGAAGGCATCCGTTGGCTTAAAAAAGAACTTCCCGGGGCCCAGGCCATTCTCGGCGTCAGCAATATCTCGTTCGGGCTTTCGCCGCTTTCACGGCAGGTGCTGAACAGCGTTTTCCTCCATGAAGCGGTGGAAGCGGGGCTCGATGCCGCGATCGTGCATGCAAAAAAGATCCTGCCGCTTTTCAAGATCCAGCGGGAGGACCAGGAAGCCGCTGAAAAACTTCTCTTTAATCAGCGGGAAAACGGCAAGGATCCGCTCCAGGCGTTTATCGCTCATTTTGAAGGCAAAAAGGGTTCCGAACCCGCTTCGCAGGAAGTTCGCCGACCCGCCGGGACGGTCGAGGACATCCTGAAACACCGGATCCTGGACGGGAACGCGGAGGGGATCGAAACGGATCTGGATGAAGCCCGGAAACAGTATCCGCCGCTTGAGATCATCAACAAGATCCTGCTTGGGGGCATGAAGACGGTGGGGGAACTGTTCGGCGCGGGCAAGATGCAGTTACCGTTCGTGCTCCAGTCGGCAGAAGTTATGAAGAAAGCCGTGGCGCATCTCGAACGTTTCATGGAGAAAAAAGAAGGCCAGGAACGGGGCCGTATCGTGCTCGCAACCGTTAAAGGCGACGTTCACGATATCGGAAAGAACCTCGTGGATATCATCCTTACGAACAACGGTTACAAGGTTTTCAATATCGGCATCAAACAACCGGTCGACGCCATCGTGAAAGCGGCGATCGAGCACCGGGCGGATGCGATCGGGCTTTCGGGCCTGCTTGTGAAGTCGACGTTGATCATGAAAGAAGATCTCGAGGAGATGAACCGACGGGGGGTCAAAACGCCCGTCATCTGCGGAGGCGCGGCCCTGACCGAGCGTTATGTCCGGGAGGATCTGGCCAAAACCTATCACGGCAAGGTCCATTACGGCCGCGATGCTTTTTCTGCGCTCAAGATCATGGAAGAGATCCAGGGGCCTCCCGCACCGGTCAATTCCGCGCCAGCGCCGGTTCCTGAGCCGGAATCCAAGATCTGCGATGAAAGTTTCAGGAATCCGGAGCCGGTTCCGGTGATCCCGCCGTTCAAGCCTTCCTATCATATTCACCGCGACAACCCGGTTCCGGAAGTGCCGTTCCTGGGGTACCGCATCCTGAAGAATATCCGCCCTCAGGACATCTTCAGCTGGATCAACAAGATCGCGCTCTACCGCAGCCAGTGGCAGTTTAAACAGGGGGACCGGACGCCGCGGGAATTCGATCTTTACCTCATGGAGAATGTGGACCCGATCTTTGAACGTTTTAAGGCGTTGGCGATTCGCGAGAAGATCTTCGAACCGAAGGTTATTTACGGGTTCTACAAGTGCTACTCCGAACAGAACGACCTGGTTATTATGGACGGCTCGGGCGAGCAGGAGATCCTCCGGTTCAGTTTTCCGCGCCAGAAACGGGAACCCTATCAGTGCATTGCCGATTTTATCCGTCCCCGCGGAAGCAGCGAGCCGGACGTGATCGGGGTCCAGATGGTGACGCTTGGGAAACAGGTGGCCGAGGCGGAACAGAAACTTTATAAGGCGAACAGGTACGCCGAATATCTTTACCTTCACGGGCTCGGGGTCGAGGCGACGGAAGGGCTGGCCGAATATGTCCATGCGATGATCCGTCGCGAAATGGGGATCCACCTGAAGGACAAAAAGTCAAAAGAGGATCTTTTCCGTCAGGGGTATCAGGGATCGCGTTATAGTTTCGGGTATCAGGCTTGCCCGAACCTTGAAGACCAGAAGAAGCTTTTTCAGCTCATTCCCGGAGAGAAGATTGGCGTGCGCCTGAGCGAAACTTTTCAGATGGCTCCCGAGCAGTCTACCTCGGCCATCGTGCTGCATCACCCACAGGCGAAATACTTCAGCGTTTAAGAAGTAAGATTTCAAAAATAAAAGGGACAGGCGTCAACGACGGCCTGTCCCTTTTTGTTTTCCGGTACCGGATTACTTTGAAACGGGTTGCCCTAGTTTTTCGGCGAGCTTTTTGTATTCCGCCCAGATTTCGGCAGGCATGTGGGAACCAAACCGTCCGAGGTACTTTTCGATTTCCTGGAGTTCGCCCGCCCACTCCGAAGGTTCTACCGAGAAGAGTTTTTCGATCTTCTCTTTCGGGATCGTGAGCCCCGAAAGATCAAAGTCTTTTGCTTCGGGGAGGATCCCGACCGCGGTTTCCCTTGCGCCGGCCTTGCCATCGATCCTCTGCATGATCCACTTCATCACGCGGATATTGTCACCGAAGCCCGGCCAGATGAATTTTCCGTCATCATCTTTGCGGAACCAGTTGATCGAATAGATCTTCGGGGGGGTCTTGAGCTTCTTGCCGACCTCAAGCCAGTGTCCAAAATAATCGCCCATGTTGTACCCGCAGAAGGGGAGCATGGCCATCGGGTCGCGGCGGACCGCGCCGACCGTGAGAGAAGAAGCGGCCGCCGTGATTTCGGAACCCATGCGAGTCCCGATGAAAACGCCCTGCTGCCAGTCACGGGCTTCTGCGACGAGCGGGATCAGGTTGGCGCGTTTTCCTCCGAACAGGATCGCGGAGATCGGAACGCCTTGCGGGTTGTCCACTTCTTTGGAAAGACTCGGGCAGTTGTACATCGAGGTCGTGAACCGGGAATTCGGGTGCGCGGCTTTCCCCTTGGAAGGGTCCCAAGGATGATTCCCTTGCCAGTCTTCGACGTTTGTGGGGACCGCGCCGTCGAGGCCTTCCCACCAGGGTTCGTTCATGTCCCGGTTAATGGCGGTGTTGGTGAAAAGGGTCGGGAAGAATTTATTGTTCTGGAGCGTCTCGACCATCTTGGGATTGGTCTTCTTTGATGTTCCGGGAGCGACGCCGAAAAATCCGGCTTCCGGATTGATCGCGTAGAGGCGGCCGTCCGGGCCGACGTTGAGCCACGCGATATCGTCACCGACGGTCCAGACTTTGTAGCCGGGGAGCGCGGATTGCATGAGTGCGAGATTTGTTTTCCCGCACGCCGAAGGAAACGCCGCGGCGATATAAGTAACTTTCCCCGTGGGATCCTCGATCCCCATGATCAACATGTGTTCCGCGAGCCAGCCTTCTTTTTTTCCGAGACAGGAGGCGATGCGCAGGGCAAAACACTTTTTTCCGAGGAGCGCGTTTCCGCCGTAGCCCGAACCGAAACTTTCGACAAGGCTGTCCTGGGGGTAGTGCATGATGAAGCGGCGGTCCGGGTTAAGGTCGCCGATCGAGTGCAGACCGCGTACGAAATTTTTGGAACTGCCGATCCTGTCGAGGGCTTCTTTTCCCATGCGGGTCATGATGCGCATGCTGACGGCAACATAGGAGTTGTCAGTGATCTGGACACAGGCCTTGGCGTAAGGGGATTTCGGATGTCCCATCATGTAAGGCATGACATACATCGTGCGGCCTTTCATGCAGCCGTCAAAGAGCGCGGCCATTTTGGCCTTGGCTTCCTTGGGTTCCATCCAGTTGTTGTTCGGTCCGGCCATTTCCTTGTTGGGATGGCAGACGAACGTCAGCTGCTCGGTCCGCGCGACGTCATTGGGGTGAGAACGGTGATAATAGGCATTCGGCCAATGCTTGTCGTTCAGTTTTTTAAAAACGGGTTTCCCGTTGAGTTTTTCTTCCTTGATGCCGATTTCGATGAGTTTGTGAGCTTCTTCATCGGAGCCGTTGCACCAATAGATCCTGTCGGGTTTAGTAAGTTTTGCCTGTTCCTCGACCCATTTTTCAACCGGGGTAACCATTCTTTTATGACTCCTTCTCCTTTGGGGATTTAAATTCGCAAGAAGTTTACCGATGCGAGACTATTTTGCAAGTGATTTCTATAGAGAAACTGACGATATGACGGGTGGTCATGGGGTGTGGGAACGCAGGATGCCGATAGAGGCTGCGATTTTCGCGAACGTGTTGATCGCGCGGTCGATTTCCTGAAGGGAATGGCCGGCCGTGACGGTGGCGCGGATCCTTGCCGTATTCGGCTGGACGGCCGGCGGAAGGATCGGGACAATGAAAATGCCTTCGCTTCTTGCCAGCCGCGTCATTTCGAGGGCTTTGGCTTCGTCACCGATAATGATCGGGACGATGGCGGTCTGGCTTTTCAGCGTGTCGAATCCACGGGCATGGAGCGTTTTAAGGAAATAGTCCGTGTTCTTGTGGAGCTTTTCCACGCGCCAGGGTTCGTCCTCGATCACTTCGAAAGCGGTTTTGGCCGCGGCGGCCGAGGCCGGGGGGATCGCCGCCGAGAAAATAAAGGGACGGATGGTGTGCCGCAGGTAATTGATCAGTTTGGTCCGGCCGGCGATATACCCGCCGACGCTCGGGATGGTTTTACTCAGCGTTCCCATCTTGATATCGATGAGCTCCTCTTTGGGATCGATCCCAAAATGTTCTTCAATGCCGTGCCCTTTTTTTCCGAGGACGCCGACGGAATGTGCCTCGTCGATCATGAGCATGGCTCTGAATTTCCGGCAGAGGCGGATGACTTCAGGAAGGTTGATGATGTCGCCGTCCATGCTGAAGACGGCGTCGACGACGACAAGCTTCGTGCCGGTTTTGGGCGCTTCGAAAAGAGCCTTTTCGAGGGCTCCCATGTCGTTATGCTCAAAGCGGACGAACTGGGCTCGGGAGAGGATGCAGCCGTCGACGATGCTCGCATGGTTGATCTTGTCGCAGATGACGGTGTCGTGCCGGCCGAGAAGCGCGGAGATCGTTCCGAAATTGGCGCCGTAGCCCGAGGCGATGGCGACGGCCGTTTCTGTTTTTTTGAAGGCGGCGATCTTCTTTTCAAGTTCGACGTGGATGCGCGTGGTTCCCGCAAGGAACCGGACACCGTGCGTGCCTGTCCCGAACTCATCGATGGCCCTTTTGGCGGCGGCATTGATCTTCGGATGGCCGAGGAGGTCAAGATAGGAATAGGAGGCGAACTGGAGCATCGGCCGGCCCTGAACCGTGACGTGGACGCCTTCAACGGCGTCGGAAGAGTGCATGTACGGGTAGAGATCCTGCTTTTTTGCCTGTTGGATCCGCGCGTCGAGAATATCCATTCTTGAAGCTAGCGTGTCTTTGGGAGAGGATGCTGGGTCGCTCATGTTTCGTTCCTTATTTAGGGTATGACTGGTGATTACGTTTAGTGTATCAATTCACTCGGTTACGACAAGCTTAAAAAAAATTACGGGACCGGCGGAGGAATGACAGGCTCCGTGCGCGGCCTTTCCGCTATTTCAGCCGGCGGTTCGTACTGCCGGATCAATGCAGCCAGTTCTTCCGGCGCGATGACGTAATGCTTGAGTTCCGCCGGGACCTTTTCCCACGTTCCATAATCCGCTGCGACCAGAACTTCGTTGGATGGATTTCGTGACAGGGCGGCACCCGGAACAGGGATACTGCCGCGATCGACTTCCGTGGCAGGGAGGTCGGTGAGCCATGTCCCCTTGACCGGGATGTTGTCTTGACGGACTTCGGGCGGCAGGATCTGCGACCGGTCGAGCATCAACTGGTGCCAGTCGCCGAGCGTTCCCGCGAAAGCGTTCTTGTCCTTGCTGATAAGAAAAGACTGGTTCTTCCGGAACACCTCGATCGGCATCCGGGAATAGATCAGCTTGTGACGGTTCTGTTTTTTGAGTTTGCGTCGGATCGAGGAATTTTTCGGCGCTTCGAGCGTGGTGATGATCTTGGAACCGATGCGGACCATCTCCCGGTTCAGGACATTGAGGGCCGCGAAAAATTCCCAGCGCGCGGCGCCGATCCCGTCCGCGGCATAACTGAACGTCTTGATCTTCGTGGGTTCCTTACGGATCCTGGAAACGCCGTAGTTGATGGGGAACATGGCAGTTTCATCGATGTCATAGATCACGTCCTCCAGCCATACGAGAAGTTTGTAGATGCGGACCTGCATGATCGGCGTGACGCCGCCCATGCCCTGGCCGCTCATAAAAACGCCGACGGTCCGGGCATCGGAGAGGGAAAGCTGACGGAGCTGAAGCGCATCAAAGAGTTGCCCGAAACGCCGGATCGGTTCGATCCGCGGAAGTTTGCGATAGGCGTAATCCAGGGAATCCAGGCTCTGCGAGAGCGGGCGTTTCTTGGTCCGGAGTGTGACGCCGTAGAGGCCGTCGGCAAGGCGGACGAATTCCAGTTCGGTCATGGCCATGATCGAAACGGAGATATTATGCAGGTCCGAATTTTTTTTGTAGTCGTGAACCGTCATCGGCTCGGTCCAGTAAAGGTCTTCCGAGGATCCTTTTTCGGCTTTCATGGCGAGGGCGTTCGGCTGGGTGATGCAGAGCGCCAGAAGGATCGCCGGAAGGGCTCTAAGACTTTTCATAGATGCCTTCGATCGGTTCGGAATCAAGATGGGTGGTTTTCGAGTAATCATACCCGAGCAACTGAAAAAGGGTCGGTGTGACGTCAATAAGGCGATGAGGTTTCGTATCTGTTCCCGAGCGGATATTGGGACCCGACAGCATCAGCGTCGCTCGCATGGCATCGCGGTTGATGGCTCCATGGTCCACGCCGTTTGTGTCTTCGATCCTAAAATTCCAGCCTGGGGTCGCCGACAAACAGATATCGGGATCTTCGGAGGGAGCGAGGCGTTCGAGGTCCGGCCGCCAGGAGAACGAGTGGGCGAGGGCGGAGACGGCCTCCGGAAAATCTGTTTCGTAAGTGGCCTCGAGCCATTCCCGGTCATCATGGAAATTCGCGAGGAATTTTGACGCGTCCGGTGCATGGAATTTCGGGTCGGTGAGGTAGCCGAACGGATCCGCTCCCGCAGGTTCCTGCCAGGAAAGTTTCCCGGCCGCATCCTGGGAGACGTCCCGCACCGGCGTGTAGCGATACCGGAGCTTGCTCTGGTTTTCTTCTATCCTGAGCAGGGCTGCGGCGCCGTTTTGTCCGAGGATGTAAACGAGGTCTTTCGCGAGTTTGACAAAAATGAACCGGACCGGATGCGGGTCGGTCTGTCCGGGGAACTTGTTGCGGGCCGACAAATCGATCCGGAGAAGTTCCCGGATCAGGTTCACGGGCTTACGGTTGGGGCCGAGGCCGTAGTGTTCGAGCTCGTAAAGGGTATTTGGTCGGTTCCAGTTTCCGGACTGGGCATCCCCGACGGGGAGGAAAATGCGTGCCTGCCCGCGGCCCATGTTGTCGATGTAGGTATACCGGTCAAGGTCGGTGCCCGGATGATTGACCGCGTAGTCTGGTCCGCGGGTGTTCATTTTCAGGGTATCATAGAAAAAATCGCGGGCGATGTGATAGGGTTGGTTATGAACTTCCCCCGGGCCGGTGTAGGCGCCGTGGTCGGAGAAAAGGATGAGATAGATCTCGCGGCCGCCGTTCTCGCGCACCAGCCCCTCATGGATCTTTCCGAGCCACTCATCGATCTTGATCAGTTTCTCGCGGGTCTTGTCAGAGCGCTGTCCCTTTTCTTCGTGGTGTTGTTCCTCGTCCATTTCCATGAACCAGAGCATGAAAAGCTTTCCGCGTGTGTCGCTCACCATGTATTGCATGGCGTATTTCCCGTTGATGTCATCGAACTTTTGTGTGGCTTCGACGGTCGCGTGATAGGGGTGCTCGACGTCATTGGCGGCCACGTGCGGCCAGGCCATCGGAGCGGTGGTCGGACTGACGGGAACGATCGAGGGATGGAATTTTTCGCCGAGCAGATCGTAGAGCGTTTTGATGCCGTTCCGTTTCAGAAGGTTGGGCGCGGCTTCCACGTCGGTGAGCATGTTGGCACGTTTGGGGAATGTCTCGTTGATCCGGAAAAGCCGTTTCCAGAAACCTTTTCTGCGTGTCCGGTAACGTTCAAAGAGGGATTGGGCTTTGAGACCGGTCCGGTCCGGCCATTGTCCCGTCAGCAGTTCTCCGTAGGCATTGACCGTGAGAGAGGGGAAGGAGCTGTAGAAGTTTGGAAGACGGAGGCCCTGATCGTAAAAGAATTTTTTGATGTTCGGGAGTTTCCCTTCGCGGACCATGTCGTCCACCGTATCGGGACGGAGGCTGTCGACGAAAATGAAAAGGACCTTCGCGTCTGGATTCGGGCCCTTCGCCGGGACGGTAGCCGCTGGGCGATGGGCGCAGCCGGAGCTTGTAGCGACAAAAATGCAAAGAAAAACACCGAGAACCAGCTGTTTTTGAATGGAATGGATCCGCAGGCATGACATGGGAACGATTCTAGGAATTTGTCAGCGCAGGTTCAAGCAAAATAATGAGTTAGAGCGTTTCCGAATGTTTCTGCGGCGGACAAATCCCATCAATTTTAGATTACGATTTTTTAATTATGGGTTAGAATGCCGGAGAAGAAATCCTGGCGCGGTACCGAACGCGATCTTGATGAGAAACGCCTTTCATAACGATTTCCGGAAAAGCAAATATGCCCGAGCGGGTCTTGAAGCTTGAGATAGCGAAAAACGAATCCGGGAAGCTTGAGCTACGTCTGACCGGCCATCTTAGTTCGAGGACCGCAGGCCCTATCTGGCAGGAAGCCACCCCACTCCTCGAAACCGCAAAACCCCGTGAATTGGTGTTGGATGTCAGCGCGCTTGAATACTGTGACATCACCGGGATAGGTTTTTTTCAGGAACTCAAGACGCTTCAGGAGTCCTCGCGGGCGGTCTTTCATCTCGTTGGGCTCCGGGCCGATCAGCAAAATCTTTTTGATCTCGTCAGCCGCCGTTCCGGACAGAAAGTGTCGCCGCAAGTTCTTCCAAGAATTTCCCCCGTTGAAGCGTTGGGGCGGCATGTCGCGGAATTTTGCGAGGATCTCTACGGTCAGGTCGCATTTGTCGGGGAAGCGATGAGTCAGCTCTTGAGGGCCGCGCTTCACCCGAGATCGATCCGGTGGAAGGACGTCTGGGTGTTTATCGAAAAAGGCGGCGTCAATGCCATGCCGCTGATCATGATGGCCGGATTTCTGATCGGAGTGATCATGGCGTTCCAGTCGGCACTTCCGTTGAAGCAGATGGGCTCAGACGTTTTTGTGGCCAATGTCGTTGCTTTTGCGGTTCTGCGAGAGCTTGGCCCTCTTATTACGGCGATCATCCTGGCGGGCCGGACCGGTTCTGCCATCGCTGCCGAGATCGGGACCATGAAGATCAATGAAGAAGTCAATGCCCTGACGACGATGGGGCTGGAACCCGTGCGGTTCCTTGTGGTCAGCCGCATGATCGGGATCATTTTTCTCGCACCGCTTCTGACGGTCATCTCCGATTTTTTTGGAATGCTTGGCGGAGCTCTCGTCTTTCAGTCTTTCGGGTACTCCATGACGACCTATCTGAATCAAATCACTTCGACGGTGGACCTGAGCGATATCTTGGGCGGCATTTTCAAGGCGATCCCTTTTTCGTTGGCGGTCGGGGGGATCGGATGTTTGCGGGGCTTGCAGACCAAAACGGGCGCTTCGGCGGTGGGCGAGTCCACGACCTCTGCTGTGGTTACGGGGATGGTCCTGATCATTATTCTGGACGGACTTATTTCAGCCATCTACTTTGTCTTGGGAATCTAGCGCATGATCCAGACACAAACGGAAAATATCATCGAAGTCCGGAACCTGACGGCGGGTTACGGAGACGACATCATATTTGATGATATTTCCTTTGATGTGAAAAGAGGGGAAGTCTTCGTGATCCTGGGCGGTTCCGGTTGCGGGAAAAGTACGTTGCTCAAGCAGATGATCGGGCTTTATAAACCCAGAGCCGGAGAGATCCTTATCGAACAAAGCGATATTGCCGCGGCAGAAGGCAAGGCACGGCTTGAGATCCTTAACCGGATCGGCGTCATGTACCAGAGCGGGGCGCTTTTTGGATCGATGAACTTTCTGGAAAATGTGATGCTGCCGTTGGAGGAATTTACGCAGCTCCCGGAGCCGGCGCGCCGGTCCGTTGCGGCCCTGAAGCTGATGTTGGTGGGCTTGCAGGGTTTTGAACAGCATATGCCGTCGGAGATCTCGGGGGGCATGCAGAAACGCGCTGCGATCGCACGAGCCATGGCGCTTGATCCGAGGATCCTTTTTCTCGATGAGCCCTCGGCCGGACTCGATCCGGTCACGTCGGCGGAGCTGGATCAGTTGATCCTGAAACTGTCAAAGAATCTTGGGATTACGTTTGTGATCGTGACCCACGAACTGGACAGCATTTATTCGATCGCCGGACGGGTGATCATGCTGGACAAAAAAACGAAGAAGATCATCGCGGAAGGCGATCCCAAGGACTTGAAGGATCATTCCAGCAATGAGAACGTCCGTAAATTCTTTAATCGCCAGGTTTCGAAAGACGAACTTTAAGATCGTTGGATCCACTGACCATCACGGAGAATAATCATGAGTGAGAAAACGCGGTATTTTAAGATCGGGCTGTTCACGCTCGCGTCGCTGGCGTTCCTGTGTGCCGGACTGTTGTTGTTCGGCGCGGGAAGTTTTCTGGAAAAGCCGCCGGTCCTTGTCGAGACTTATTTCGAACAATCGGTCCAGGGGCTTGACGTGGGAGCCCAAGTCAAACTCAACGGGGTGAAGATCGGAAAAGTCCGGGAGATCGTCTTTCTTAAGGACAAGTACGGGAAAGATCAATCGCCCGAGACGATGGCGGCGAATTACCGCATGGTCGGAGTGGTCTTTGAGGTTGAAACCAAATATTTTCCACGATTAAAGGATAAAAGCCGGGAAGAAGCTCAGGCGTTGTTGGATTTCATGGTCGCGAAGCATACTTTTCGCGCGAAAATGGTCGGAATCGGGATTACCGGGCTTGTTTATCTCGAGCTCGGATTTTCGGATCCGGCGGAAGTTCCTCCTCCGATGAAGTTCCCCTGGAAGCCCGAGAACCTTTATATTCCGTCCGCGCCGAGCGTGGCCAGCCGTTTTAATGACGCGGTGGACAAATTGCTTAACAAGATGGATAGCGATATCTATCCGATGATCGCCAATCTTAACCGGGCTTCGGCGGAGCTGCCGTCGGTCGTGGCAAAGCTGGATCAGACCCTGCCGCGTCTGCAGACGATCGCAAAAAATGTGGAAGATATCACTTCAACGGGGAAAAAATACCCCTCCCAAATGATCTTTGGCGAGGCGCCCCCTAAATCGAGGTTTGACCGATGAAACAGCCCAATCTATTAAAATTTCTTTGCTCGATCCTGATCGGCGCCGGACTTTGTTTTGTTGCCGCCGGTTGCGTTCAACTTGAACGGAAGTACCCGGATATCAGGACCTATTCACTGGACGTCAGTTCGCAGGGGCATGGGAGCTATGCCGGATTGCCGGTTTCTTTGCGGCTCAATTCATTTTCCTCGGTGCCGCAGGCGGTGGACCGGTACCTGCTTTACCGGACCGGGGAGACGGCCTACGAATCCGATTTCTACAATCAGCTGATGACCGCTCCGGCCGAGATGATCCACGACCAGGCGGCGACATGGCTGAAAGGATCTCCGCTGGTCCGGTTCGTATTGAAGCCTGGGGAAGCGTCCTGTCCCTTCTACGGGATCGACGGAACCCTGGTGGATATTTATGGGGACTACCGTGATGCGAACGCTCCCAAAGCGGTTTTGCGACTGAAAATAACGGTAAGTGAAACGGACGAGAGCGGACCGGACGTGGTGTTGCAGAAGATCTATTCTCAGGAAGTTCCGATGAAAAATATTTCACCGGCAGCTTTGAGCGAAGGCTGGAATCTGGGACTGTGCCGGATCCTGGCTGATTTCGAGAGCGATCTGAAAGAGCTGATTGCCGGAACGATCCCGCAGAACGGATAGAACAAGGCGGGCCGTTCTTCCGGGATCATTGCAGGCATGCGTCGCGCCTCGGAAGAAAGGGGAGTGGGGGCCATGGTGACTTCACGGTTTCGACGTTCTGACTTTTTGCGTTGTTCCGGCTGGCTCTTGTGGGCTGTTCTTTTTGCGGCCGCATGTTCCGGGTGCGCGTCGGTGATGTCAGTCCAGGCGGATTATGATACCTCGAAAGACTTTTCGACGTTAAAGACCTACGTCTGGGGGCCTTTGCCGCCGGGCAGCAAGCCGGTTCCTGAGCTTGCGGATCTTTGTATTCGCGATGCGGTCGAGGCGACGCTTCAGTCCAAGGGGCTTCGCAAGGTTGACGCTGGCATGCCGGATCTTCGCGTGAGCTATCAGGTAGCGGTTGAGGAGAAGACGGAAAAGCTTGATGTCGGGAATCCGTATTCGCCGATCAAGATGCAGGGTGGCATGGCCACGGTCGATCGGACCTGGAGCTCTTACAATCACCTTCAGCAGGTGGAAACTCTCACCTACGAGGAAGGGACGCTCATCCTTAATATGGAAGAGCCGTCGACGCGGAAGCTTGTCTGGAGGGGAACGGTCAGCGCAGTTCTCGATCCCCATGCCGATCCCGCGAAGCGGAAAAACAGGATTAACGAAGCGGTCGGGAAGATGCTCGCCAAATTTCCCCCGGCAACAGAGGCCGGAAAATGAACTCCTCAAGCGTTTTCTCCGGATCATTTTAACGGTCATTTTGGCTTCCGGTTGTGCGCGGTATCGCCCTGATTTTTCTCCGGAGGCGTCTTATTTTCAGAGAGTACAAACCCAGGAGCAGGGCGCCGTTTCTGTCTCTGTGGTGGGGCTTGGGGCGAGTGAAAGCAAAAAAACTTTCGGTGCGAACCTTGCCAAGAAAAAGATTCTTCCGTTGTGGCTCAAGATCGAGAATCGCGATCCGAAGAAGGCTTGTTTCTTTTTGGAACGGGGCGTGGACCCCGACTATTATCCTGCCGGCGAAGCGGCTTACATGGTGAAGATCAAGCCGGGGATCCGCCTTTTCGACCGGCCGTTCATGAGGGTTCTTTTGCCTCTGGGTTTTTTGGCGATGCCGATCGATCATTTTTTTGTTCAGCCCGCCAATGACAGGATGAGGGAGGCTTTTACCCGCCAGGCGATCCGGTACGGCTGGATTGCGCCGGGGGAGACGAAAGCGGGCTTTGTTTTTGTCCCGTTTGAGCTTGCTGGGGGTATCAATTTCCTGAACTAATAAAAAAATCCCTTTTCGGAATGAACTCGAAAAGGGATTTCTTTGGGGTGGGCGACGGGAATTGAACCCGCAACCCCAAGATCCACAATCTTGTGCTCTAACCAGATTGAGCTACGCCCACCATGAAACATTTAAAGCAAACAAACTTCCATTGCGGTTACAGCCGTCAGCAGCGCGCATCCTGTCGCCCGCAGCGAGAGGTATCGAAACAGGAGGGCATTATATCGAAAAAAGTGTTTTAGGGAAGGAAGAAAGCTCTCTATAATACGGCGTGCGGAGTTTGATGAATTTTCCACGGAGGTTGCGATGAAAGAACTCCTTGTCGGTTCACTGATGATTGTGATGGTCCTGGCCCTTTCGGGAATCGGATTTTTGTTGTTCCCGATCTTTCTTTTGCTCGGAATATTTTTCCGGCTGCTCGTCGGGTTGCTGCTTCTGGTCCTGGTCGTTTGGCTCATCGGGAAGCTAACGTTCCTCGTGATCGAACTCCTTAAACCCCGTCAGCCCAGGCAGGAGTAGAGGTTCTTATGGAACGTCTTATGACCGCTAAGCAGGTCAGTGAACTGATCGAAGTTAAGCCGTCCACCATTTATCAGTGGGTGCATCTCGGGTTGATCCCGTACGTGAAGCTCGGCAAATGCGTCCGGTTCAAGAAGGCCGAGCTTTTCCGATGGATCGACAAAAACCTTCGCAAGGAACGCATTTCCTTCAAATCCGCCGAAAAGACCCTGGGGAAACGTTCTTCGGCACTCCAAAAAGAATTTTTTTAAAACCGCCTTCCCGCACGCTCGCCATGAATCGAAAAGAAATCCTCCACTGGCTTCGCGAAGAGGACCCGTCCGTTCTTGAAGATCTCTGGCAGCGGGCCGATGGCGTTCGCCGCGAGCATGTCGGCGACGAAGTCCATCTCCGCGGCCTGATCGAATTCTCCAATTATTGTGCGAGGCTCTGCGGCTATTGCGGTCTCCGCGCGGCCAACCAGAAACTTGAACGCTACCGGATGACGAAGGAGGAGATCCTTGCGTGCGCCCGGCAGGCGGTGACTTTCGGGTACGGGACGGTAGTTCTCCAGTCCGGCGAGGATATGGGAACCAAGCGGGAGTGGATGGCGGAAATTATCCGGACCATTAAAAAGGAAACGCCGCTGGCTGTGACGCTGAGCCTCGGCGAAAGGGACGATGATGATCTTGTCGCGTGGCGCGAAGCCGGCGCGGACCGGTATCTTTTGCGGTTCGAAACTTCCAACCCGAAACTTTATGAGAAAATCCATCCGAGCCTTCCCGGAAAACTGTCAGACCGTTTGGCGATCCTCAGGAAGCTGAAATCTTTGGGGTACGAAGCGGGGAGCGGCGTCATGATCGGTATTCCGGGAGAAACTTATGAAGATCTCGTGAACGATCTGGAACTTTTTCACGAGTTGGATCTTGATATGATCGGGGTCGGGCCGTTTATTCCGCATCCGGGAACGCCGCTCGGTTCCGAAGAACCCGGTGAAGGACAAGTGCCCAACAGTGAGTTTATGACGTACAAAGTGATTGCCTTGACCCGGATCGTGTGTCCCGAAGCGAATATCCCGAGTACGACTGCGCTGGCAACCCTTAATCTTGCGCGGGGAAGAGAACTCGGATTGTCCCGGGGCGCCAACATTGTGATGCCGAATCTGACCCCGGTCCAGTATCGCGCCCAATACGAGATTTATCCCGCCAAGGCCTGTATTCGGGAAACCGCCGCGGAATGTCACGGATGCCTTACCCGGAGGATCGAATCGATCGGTCGAAAGACCGGCCGAGGACAGGGCGGCCGCAGGCGCGCCTGAGAAAAACGACGATTTTATTGTCCGGGGGTATCAAGAGGTCTATAATAATTGTCGTAAAGAAAGATGCCGAAGTCAGGCGGTTTTGGTTTGCACCTTTTTATCAATGCGGACGGCGGAGGTGCCCCATGACGGAGCCCCAAAGGCATAAGCTGGTTTTGAGCAGTGCGGTGACCGTGGCGTTGTGTCTCGTTCTTTATATGATCATTTTCGGGTTTCATGCGTTTGACCCGAAAAGCATCATTGTCGTGATCGGATTTTTCATCATGGCGTGGAAGGTTTCGACCCACAAGCACAAACGGAATCCGCTGTTTTGATCTCAACGCGCAAGGCGTAACGTATAGCGATGACTCTTTTCGCTCCTCGTTGAGCGGCGCGGTCGTTTCGTTCTTGTAAAACCCCTCCTCATTCAGTACACTACGCTCTCTGTTCTCGTGTTTATTTCCTTTCCGCATAAGGTGTTAGAACTATGAAAGAAGAAATCGCCTCGCTCAAGGACCGCCTCACGGATCTCAAGGAAAAACTCCTAGAGATAAGGGGGTATCTTTGACCTTTCGGGGCGAGAACAGGAAGTAGAATCCATCAATCAAAAAATGACGGCGCCTGATTTCTGGGACCGCCAGTCGGAAGCCCAGAAGACCGTCGAGCGGCTCAAAGTCCTCAAAAAAGTTGTCGATCCCTGGCACCACGCGAATCGCTCCTGCCAGGATCTCGCGGAACTCCTCGACATGGTCGACGAGAATCAGGCCGAGTCCCTCAAAGAGCTTGCCGAGGAGGTCAAAAAAGTCGCGCAAGAAGTCGAGAATCTCGAATTTCAGCGCCTTTTCACCGACCCCTTTGACCCTAATAACGCGATCGTTAGCATCAATGCCGGTGCTGGCGGGACCGAAGCCTGCGACTGGGCGCAGATGCTTTTTCGTATGTATACCCGCTATTGCGAACAGCACGATTACAAAGTCGAGATGATCGACATGATGCAGGGGGAGGAAGCAGGGATCAAAAGTGCGACTTTTTTTGTTGAAGGACCGCAGGCCTACGGTTATTTGAAGGCGGAGGCGGGCGTTCACCGGCTCGTGCGTATTTCTCCGTTTGACGCCAACAAGCGCCGGCACACCTCGTTCGCATCCGTGGACGTGATCGCCGAAGTCGACGATGTTCCGGAAGTTGTTATCAATGAAGCGGATCTTCGTATCGATGCGTACCGCGCGGGCGGCGCCGGCGGCCAGCACGTGAATAAAACGTCAAGCGCGATCCGCCTGACCCACATCCCGACCGGCATCGTGGTACAATGCCAGAACGAACGCTCGCAGGGTCAGAACAAAGCCGTTGCGATGAAAGTTCTCCGGGCGCGACTTTATGAGCGTTACCGCCAGGAGCAGGAGTCCGAGCTTGCGAAAAAATACGGGCCCAAGAAAAAGATCGAATGGGGTTCTCAGATCCGCTCTTATGTGTTCCATCCTTATACGATGGTGAAGGACCACCGCACGGACGTTGAAACTTCGAACGGGCAGGCGGTGATGGACGGGGATCTGGATGAATTTATTCAAGTTTATTTAAAGCAGAATGTTTCTAAAGTCTAGGGCCATGATCCGCGGGCCTCGCGTTGCGGAATTCGCGGCCCTTAAAATGCAATGACGGAGGGGGCATGAAAAGAATTACACGGGTTGTAATGTTAATAGCCGTTTCCATGATGTTCTCCGGCTGCTTGACGCAAATCGAAGACGGGCAGGTTGGCGTGAAGATCAGTTTTGGAAAGATCCAGGACCAGGTTCTTGCCGGGGGATGGCATTTTTTCATCCCGGCCGTTACGCAAATCGAGATTTGGAACGTCAAGTTGCAGGAGCTGAAGGAAACGGCGCAGGTGCCGTCGTCGGAAGGTTTGATCTCCCAGCTCGACATTTCGATCATGTATCTGGTCCCGCCGGAGAAGGCGAGTTTTGTCCGGAGGACCATCGGTCCCTACTATGTATCGGTCGTGCTGGAGCCCTACGTTCGTGAGTCGATCCGCAACGTCGCGAGCGGTTATGCGGTGAAAGCGCTTTACAGCGAAGCGGGGCGTAAGGAGATCGGAAAGAACATGCTCGAGTTTCTTAAGAACAAACTGGACGAAAAAGGGATCGTGGTGCAGGACGTTCTCTTGAGGGACGTCAAGCTGCCCGCATCGTTTTCGCAGTCGATCGAGCTGAAACTCAAGGCGGAGCAGGAAGCCTTGCAGAAGGAATTTGAGCTCCAGAAGGCGAAGAAAGACGCCGAGATTGAAGTGGCGAAGGCGGAGGGCGTGGCTAAGTCGAATCAGATCATCGGCGATTCGTTGAAAAGCAATGACTCGTATTTGAAGTATCTATGGATCCGCAGTTTAAAAGATACGAAAGACCAGGTGATCTACGTGCCTACTGAGAACGGTCTTCCGATCCTTGAAGCAACGAGAAATCAAACCCAATAAAGGCGCACAACGCGCGAGGCGCAACGTTCAACGATAAGGCTCTTTCGTTGCGCGTTGGGCTTACGCGTTGCGTGAAACATATGATTAACTTTATTCTGCAGAAAATATTCGGAACGCAAAATACCCGCACCCTTAAAACCCTCTGGCCGGTTGTGGCGGAGGTCAACGCGCTCGAGCCGGCGATCCAGAAACTTACGGATGCCGAACTCCGCGCCAAAACGGACGAATTCAGGAAGCGGCTTGCCGAGGGGCAGACGCTCGACGACATTCTCCCCGAGGCGTTCGCGGTGGTTCGGGAGGCGTCACGTCGAACGACCAAGATGCGGCATTTTGACGTGCAGATCCTCGGCGGACTTGTGCTCCACAAGGGGAAGATCGCAGAGATGTCCACCGGCGAGGGGAAAACGCTGGTTGCGACACTTCCGGTCTATCTGAACGCGCTCGAAGGAAAGGGCGTCCACCTTGTGACCGTGAACGATTATCTGGCTCGCCGTGACCGCAATTGGATGGGGCCGATTTATGAATTTCTCGGCCTTACCGTCGGCGTGATCCAGCACGATATCCCGCAGGAAGAACGTCAGAAGGCCTACAACGCCGACATCACGTACGGAACGAACAACGAATTCGGGTTCGATTATCTTCGTGACAACATGGTTACTGGTCTCGAGATGCGCGTCCAGCGTCCGCTCCATTACGCGATCGTGGACGAAGTCGATTCGATCCTGATCGATGAGGCCCGTACACCGCTTATCATTTCCGGTCCCGCGGAAGATTCCACGGACAAATATTTCAGGGCCCAGCGCGCCGCGCTGTCTTTGAAAGGATATCGGATTGCTAAGGAAGAGGTCGATCCGGAATGGAAAGCGAAACTCGAAGAGATTAAAAAGGAATGCGATTATATCTCCGACGAAAAGGCGAAGACGATCCGCCTGACGGAATCGGGCGAGACCAAGTCCGCGCGCGCGATGGGCGTCAGCAATATGCACGACTCCGATACGGTGTCCGAACGCCATCACATCATCACGGCGCTTCGGGCGAAGGAATTTTTTGCGCGCGATGTCGAGTACGTGGTCAAAGATGGTGAGATATTGATCGTCGATGAGTTTACGGGCCGTCTCATGCCGGGCCGCCGCTTTTCGGACGGTCTTCACCAGGCACTGGAAGCCAAAGAAGGCGTTGAGATCAAGCGGGAGAACCAGACGCTCGCGACGGTCACGTTCCAGAATTATTTCCGCATGTACAAGAAACTGGGCGGGATGACCGGTACCGCGGCGACCGAAGCGGTCGAGTTCGACAAGATCTACAAACTGGACGTGGTCGTCATGCCGCCGAACCGTCCGTGCGTCCGAGTCGACTCCGCGGATTGTATCTACCGGACCGAAAAAGAAAAATTTGAAGCGGTGGTGCGCGAGGTCGTGGAAGAACATAAAAAAGGGCGTCCGGTGCTTGTGGGTACGATCTCGATCGAGAGGTCCGAGCGTCTGAGCAAAATGCTTCATCAGATCAATCTTCCGCATACCGTGCTTAACGCCAAATATCACGAAAAGGAAGCCGAGATCGTTGCCCAGGCCGGTCAGCCTGCGGTGGTGACGATTGCCACGAACATGGCGGGCCGTGGGACGGACATTGTGCTCGGCCCCGGGGTCGCGGACAAAGGCGGGCTTGCCGTGATCGGGACCGAGCGTCATGAAGCGCGTCGCATCGACAACCAGCTCCGCGGCCGTTGCGGCCGTCAGGGTGATCCCGGTTCCTCGAAATTCTATATTTCGCTCGAGGACGAGCTCATGCGGCTTTTCGGAGCGGACCGCATTTCCGGCATGATGCAGCGCCTCGGTCTTCAGGAAGGGGAAGAGATCCAGCACCCGTTCGTGAGCCGTGCGATGGAAACGGCCCAGAAACGGATCGAGGCCCACAATTTCGAGATCCGCAAACATCTGCTTGAATACGATGACGTGATGAACCGCCAGCGTGAGTTGATCTACGGGGAGCGGGATCTCATTCTGAAAGGCAGTCCCGAGGAGCTGAAAAAGCATGTGTTTGAGATGATCGAAAATGTGGTCGAAGGCATGGTCGCGACATATGTCCATCCCGATATGCGGGAAGAGGACAAGAACCCGGAGGGTTTGATCGCGGCGCTTGGGGAACGGTTTGGCGTGGATTTTCGCAAATGCGTGGAGGACAACCAGTATGAGATCGATACGCTTCTTGAGGCGATCAATCAGACCGTTCAGGAGGAGTTTCAAAGACGAGAGAAGGTTTTCGGCGCCGCACAGACGCAGTATCTCGAAAAATTCATCCTCCTGCAGGTGATCGATACGAAATGGAAAGAGCATCTTTACGGCCTCGACAATCTCCGGGAGGGGATCGGCCTGAGGGCGTATGGACAGAGGGATCCGCTCGTTGAGTACAAGCGGGAAGCGTTCAATATGTTCGATGAAATGACGGATCGTATCAAGGAAGAGGCGATCGAGCTTCTCTTCCGCGTGCAGGTCGTTCACGAAACAAAAACCGCAGGCGTTCTCGAAACGCCGAAGGCCCAGTACCTTCATCCCGAAACCCAGGCGATCAAAGAGACCGCGCCGAAATCCCGGCCGGGGCCCGCAGCGGGGGAAGGTTTCGACACCCATTTTTCGCCCCGCGGAGGCTCTCCGGATCAAAAACCGGAGCCCGTGCATCGCGCGGAGCCCAAGGTTGGCCGTAACGATCCCTGCTCCTGCGGCAGCGGAAAAAAATACAAAAAATGTTGCGGGAAAAATGAGTAAGATCCTGCCTCAAAAACCGATGTGCAAGCGTCTGGCTTTCTTGAGTGGTCTGATGCTTTTGGTCGCATTTCCTTATCCCGGTTGGCCCCTCTTCGGATGGATCGCGCTTGTGCCCCTTCTTTTGGCGATCCGTTCCGCCCGCAGCCTCTGGCGCGCGGTGTGGTACGGATGGATCACCGGCGCGGTTTTCTTCAATGTGACGATGGACTGGATGTCCGTGGTGAGCGTGGGAGGCTGGATCTTCTTTTTTGTGCTGGAGGCCTGTTTTTTCGCGATTTTTGCCGCGTTGACCTATTGGGGCAGCCGTTCTCTGAAAAGTATTCCGGCTAAGATCGTGTGGACGTCCGCGGCGTGGGTTTTTATGGAATTTGTCAGGACGGAGATCCCCGTGCTTGGGCTCGGATGGAACCTCTTGGCGTTTTCCCAGGCGCCGTATCGCGCGATCATTCAGATCGCGGACATTGTCGGAGCTTATGGGCTGAGTTTTTTTGTGATGGCTGTGAACGTTTGCGTCGCGAAGACTCTCGTGCTGGTCGCGGATCCCGGTTCTTGCCAGGCTTCCTTCATGAAGCGGAAACTTTCTGCGCCGACGGTGATGGCGGCGCTTTTTTTGACCATGACTGCGGTGATCGGTTCTCTTTTTTGTTACGGATCATGGTCGATCGCACACGCTGCGCCGTCCGTAGATTCGCTTCGTGTGTCCGTCCTGCAGGGGAATATCGATCAATCCGAAAAATGGGACCCCGTGGAGAAGGAAAACATTCTCCAGGTCTATGAAGAGCTTGCGCAACAGGCGGCCGCGGATCGTTCCGATCTGATTGTGTGGCCCGAAACCTCTTTCCCGGGGGTCCTGGGCCGGGATATTGATACGCAGAGGGTGAAAGATCTCGCGAGTTCGATCGGGGTTCCGATGGTCGTGGGCGCGTTAAAATGGGAAGGAGACCAGAACGTACGGAACAGCGCTTATTTTATCGATCAAAAAGGCGTGACCCGTGAACGCTACGACAAGCTGAAGCTCGTGCCGTTTGGAGAATATATCCCGGCCCGTCCGGTCCTCTTTTGGATGACACCGGTTGCACGCGCGATGGGCATCGAGGCGACCCTTCCCGGAGAGGATTTCGGGATCTTTCAGTGGACGGGAGCGGGATGGCCTTTCGGAGTGATCATTTGTGTGGAAGATGTTTTTCCGAATCTCGTGCGCCAGTTGGCCGATTGCGGATGCCGTTTTCTTGTGATCCTTACGAATGATGCCTGGTTCGAGGTTGGCGGGGCGCCTTTGCAGCATTTGTACACTTCTATTTTTCGTGCCGTCGAGAACGGTATTCCCGTTGTGCGTTCCGCGAACACCGGCATTTCGGGGATCGTTTCGGATCGCGGGGTGGTTCTCGGGATGGTCCAGGATGAAAAAGGACAGAGCGTTTCCGTGAAGGGGCAGATCACTTACGATCTTCCTCTCACGGATCGCCGGACATTTTATCGCCGCGGTGGTTGGTTGTTGCCGTACGGGCTTGGTTTGATAATGCTCGGGATTTTTTTTATGTCGGTCCTGAGGCGGCGGACGAAAGGCTAGCCTTATGAATAAAAGAGCCTTCTCTTTGGGACTCCGCTCGCGGGCCTTCCTGGCCGCCTCTTCCGGTATTCTTCTCACCTTAAGCTATCCTCATCCCGCCTGGGGTTTTCTTGCTTGGGTCGCGCTTGTCCCGCTGTTTTTTGCCATCCGCAAAGCGGAGACACTGGCTCAAGCCGCACGAGCCGGTGTTGTTTTTGGTCTCGTCTTCTTCGGTCTTTCGATGCATTGGTTGACGCATGTGGCGCCCGCCGGGTGGATCCTATGGACGTTGATGCAGACGGTTTATCTCACGGGTTTTACTTGCCTCGCGTATGCGGTCCGCAAAGCCCAGGCGCCGCTCTGGTTCCGGGTTCTTTGGGTTGCGCTTGCGTGGACCGTCATTGAGATCCTCCGTTCGGAAGTCCCGATTTTTGGGATGGAATGGAATCTTTTGGGGTATTCCCAGGCCCCGTACCCGGTGATGATCCAGTCCGCAAGTATTTGGGGGGCGTACGGTCTCGGCTTTCTGATCGCAATCGTGAACGTGTGCGTGTTCGAACTTTTTGCTCCGAAAAAATTGCGCAAGCGGGGGGTTCCGGCGGCGCTCTTTGCCGTAAGCGTTGGGATTTTGATCGGGCTCATGGTCTACGGGGACCGGCGGCTTGGCCGGGAGGAAAAGCCGGAGGAATATCTCCGCGTTTCGGTACTTCAGGGGAACATTCCCCAGTCGGTCAAATGGGAGCTGATGGCGAAGGAGAAGATCCTCGAAATCTACATTAAGTTGACGCAGTTGGCGGCGGTAAAACAGCCCGACCTTATCATTTGGCCAGAAGCCGCGTTCCCGGGGTATTTCAACGGGGATGTTGCCGCGGCGAGGATCACGCAGCTTGCCAAGGAAGTTCAGACGCCTCTTTTGATCGGGGCGCTCTACTGGGTGACGGAGAAGGAGGTTTACAATAGCGCGTATCTCCTCGATAAGAACGGCGTGGGTCTTGGCCGTTACGACAAGCTCCGCCTTGTACCGTTCGGGGAATTTATCCCGCTGAAGCCGATTTTTTTCTGGCTGACACCGATCGCGGAGTCTCTCGGGATCAGCGATTTCAGCGCAGGGACCGTGCCGGTGCTTTTCCGGTGGGCGCGCGAGGATTGGCCGTTCGGCGTGCTGATCTGTTTTGAGGATGTTTTTACCGATCTTTCTCGCGAATACGCGGATCGCGGAGCGAAATTCCTGACCGTGATCACGAACGATGCATGGTTCGGGAAAACGGGTTCTCCGTTCCAGCATTTTCAGGCCTCGGTCTTCCGGGCCGTCGAAAACGGTGTGGCGGTTGTGCGGGCCGGGAATACCGGGGTTTCCGGGTTTATTTCCCGCCGCGGGGAATTGCTTGCGACCGTTCGCGGTGAGAAGGGCGGCGAGATCTTTGAACTGGGGCATGAGACTTTGGACCTGCCGCTCGCAACAGAAACTACTTTTTACAGACGGGGCGGATTCCTTTTTCCGTACGTTGCCGCAGCTCTTTTTTTGATTCTCGCGGTTTTTCTCCGCCGGAAGTTGGCAAATGAATAACAGGTCTGATCGGAGTCGATGCTTCGGCGTCATATTGATCGTTGCGCTTGGCGTGTTGGGTTTCGCGGGTTGCGTCCGCGTTGGTGCCGGCGCGGGATATTGGCACACGGGTCCGGACGGCGAAACAACAGCAAAAAAAGTAGGATTTGATACGGCCGAGTATGTTCCCGGAGCTACTGTCCCGGGTAAGGTTACGTTCTAGAAGGAGGCGCGATGTCCGAATCTTTCGATACGGTTTTTGCGCGTTTTGCCAATGGGGATCCCGTGGCATTAGTAATGCTTATGGGTGGGGGCATTTGTATTGCGGCGATCGCTTGGTGGTTTTATGCAAGCCATATGCGGCGAAACCTTCCGAAATATATCAAGAAGCACATCGAGCTTCTTTTAACCGCTCTCCGGAAGCGGGACGAAACCGTTTTGATGGATCCTTCCCTGGGCTTTTTGGCACGCTATCTCGCGGTCGACTTGCATGCCGAAAAGTACGGCGACCCGGAACGTTTCTTTTGGGACGGGTTGATCAAATTCCTTAAGGACGTTCTCAAAAAGCACAGGGATTCTGGCCCGGAGGCGAGGCTTTTTTCTGTTCCGGAAATCGATAAGATCATTTCAGAGCTTGATGAAATGATCCTCGCCCCCGGCACCGTCCTTTGTTTTGAGTGCGGGGTAAAAATATTGCCGGACCAGGACGGATGTCTTTCCTGTGGATGGGACTGGAAAAAGCCGTTTGCCTGTCCGGAATGTGAAGCGGAAATGCTTCCCGGGCAGAAAAAATGCGCTTCCTGCGGTTGGCTTTGGAAATAACATTTCCTGGAAGTCGGGTGACGGTCGAAAAAAAACGGAAAGGGAGAATTTTTTTTATGAGAACGGGAGTCGCCCTGCTGTTTTTGACCGTATCGATCGTTTTGAATCCTGTCTCAGCGCAGGCCATCCGTTTTGACAAGGGAACGTATCAACGCCTATCGTACGAAAAAAAGACCAAAGAACAGTTTGAGAGCTTTACCGTCCAGAACTTCAAGGTCCTGTATGACGGTCCGCTTACTCCCGCCGAAAAAGAAACGGTTGTTCTTCAGATCGAAGAATCATTGAGATCCGTCAAGGATGATTTTGATTTCCAGCCGTCCGGGGCTTATGAGGTGATCCTGCTTTCACCGGAGAACTACCGGAAGGTGGATGAGCCGGACCGTATCAGCAGCGGATTTTATCAGGATAAAAGGATCCGCATCCTTTTTCGCGGCGTCAAGGGACCGCCTGTGGATCCCAATCCTTTCAAGAGTACTTTTATTCACGAGCTTTCTCACCTGGCCGTCGCGTCGCTTGGGAGTGTGGATCTGCCGCGATGGATGAATGAAGGGTTGGCGGAGTATGAAGATCTTGGCATCCGCAACCGGACTCCGGATGTCGCGAAGGACGTTTACCAGAAGCAACCGGCGTTGGCCCGGTTGCCCCCGAAGGATTTTTTTAAACTGCGAACGACACTGAACAAAGATGGGAGTTATCCTCCGGGGTTGTATGAGCACGGGTACGCGGTCGTTAAATATATCGTGGATCAATACGGATTCGGGACGGTCCGGGATCTCCTGGCAAGGATGAAAACGGGAGAATCTTTTAGCCGGGCGTTCAGTGACGTCTACAAGATGAGTGCGGAACAGATGGCGGCAACGGCTTACGGATTTTGACAGGGGATTTTTAAACGATCAGATGAGCGAAAGGCCGCCGTCGGCGATGAGGACCTGACCGACGATCCACGAAGATTCGGGCGAGCAGAGGAATGCGACAACGCGGGCAAGATCTTCCGGCTTTCCGATGCGCCCTGCCGGAGTTCGCTTCAGCACTTCATTTTTGAACGCATCGAAAAAAGGGAACGCCTTGAGCGCGTCCGTGTCAACCAACCCGCCGGAAACGCCGTTTACGCGGATGCCTTTTTGCATCAGCTCGACCCCGAGGTAACGGATCACCGATTCCATCGCGGCTTTTGAAATCCCGATCGCACCGTAATTGGGGATGAACCGGTGCGAACCAAGGCTCGAGATCGCGATGATCGAGCCTTCCTTTTTGGGTTCCATGATGGGGAGGACCTTCTGGGTCAGCGCGAGGAAGGCCTTGGCGTTGATGTTCATCGAGAGGTCCCACTGGTTCATCTTGAGGCGGTGGACGGGTTTGAAAGCGCCGAGCGCCGCGTTGTGGACCAGGATGTCGATCGTGCCGAGCGTTTTCACCACGCCCTCGATCAGTTCGTTGTGTGCGTCGAGATCTCCGACGTTGCATTGGAAGGCCGCAGCTTTGACGCCCTTGGCTTGGAGCTCCTCCACCGTTTTCTTTGCGGCGTCCTCGTTTTGGAGATAATTGACCGCGATGGCGACGCCGTCGTCCGCAAGACGGAGGGCGGTAGCCTTGCCGATTCCGCGGGACGCACCTGTGATAAGAGCAACTTTGCCTTTAAGAGGTGATGTCATGGGCGATACGATAGCCGCATTCTCTCGAAAAATCAATATTCAATTCACTTTCCAAGGACTAGAGAAACGTGGTCGCGGTGTGCGGGGCAAGAAAAAAAACGGCAGGTGATATTTTGCATGCGATGCTAAAAAGATTTCTTGGGGCATGAAGAAGGGCTGTGCTATAATTCCACGCTCAAAATATTAATGCCGTCTCTATTCTTATCGTGACTTCTATCAAAAAAGATCTGCAGGCCTTTCTCCGCCGTGTGCTGGACGGGCTTGTGAGGCATTGTTTTTGCGGCTCTCTCGAGAAGAGAGCCGAAGGAATTGCGCAGCTTTTTGAAAAACAGATTCCTCCGAAGAGCCGGATTCTGGATCTTGGTGGTGGCTGGGGGTTTTACGCGGCGCCGATGAAGAAGCGGGGGCATGAGCATCTCGTTGTCGACGTGGTAAAGCCGGGATATCAGCAGGCGCCCGTGGTGATCTATGACGGTGGCCGGATCCCGTTCCCGGATAAAAGTTTTGACGTGACGTTGCTGGTGACGATGTTGCACCATGTGCCGGACCCCGAGGCTCTTTTTCGGGAGGTTCGAAGAGTGACGCGGGACAAAGTGATCGTCGTGGAGGATTTATATCATCATAAGCTTGGCCGGTTCTGGACGATCTTTCGCGACCGGATGTTGAATCTGGAATGGCTCGACCATCCCCATCAGTTCCGTAAACATGAAGAGTGGTTGGGGTTTTTCGAGCGGCAGGAACTTGAGGCCGTGACATTCAGTCCTTTTTATACTTGGCTTGCCGGTTTCCGGATTCTGAACGGATTGTATGTTCTTAAAGTCCGCTAAAGGAGTCGCATAGAGAAAAGGTGATATCGGTGCTTTCGATCGAACGGGTACTTTGGGTAAGAGAAGGGGAAGGGATCGCGGCGTGCGGCCGTATCCCCGAGGATTCGGAGTTCTTTAAGGATCATTTTCCGGATTTTCCGGTTCTGCCCGGAGTTCTTGCACTTGAAATGCTCAAGCAGACCGCGGAACGGTATCTTGAGTCGGTCAAAAACAATACCGGAAGTCATTATTTTTTGAAACAGATCCGCGCGACAAGGTTCACCAAGTACCTCCGACCCGGCGACGAATGGGAGAGCCGTTTGACGCTTCTCGGGACGGGGGAGGACGAAACGACCTGGGACGCGAAATTGTATTATCATGGCGAAGTGGCCGTGTCCGCCAAGCTGACCGTGGCGAAAGTAAAGAATCCTCAGACATCAATAGCAGCGTCATAGCGATAGTAGGAAAAAGGAGATTAAAGTCATCATGGAAAAAGAAATTTTTTCGAAAGTTCAGCAGACCCTTGCTTCCGCCCTCGGTGTGGAGGAAAGCGATATCACCCCGGAAGCTTCCCTGAAGCGCGACCTTGGTGCCGAGTCGATCGATTTCATCGATGTGATTTTCCGCCTGGAAAAGACCTTCGATCTCAAGATCCCCGCCGGGGACCTTTTTCCGAGTCATCTTCTGAATGATGAACGGTTCGTGAAAGAGGGCATGGTCACGCCGGAAGGTCTCGCGGAGCTCCGTGCCAAACTTCCGTACCTCGAACTCGACGAGTTCACCAAGGATCCCCAGATCACGAAGTTGGCGGACTACTTTACGGTGAAGATGATCCTCCGCTATCTCAACGACCGTTTGGATAAAAAGAGTTCTTGTTCGGATAAATGCTGCTCGTAAAAAATAAGCCGGCCTCGCTGCGGGGCATCGGCGTCGACCTCGTTTCTTGCTCCCGGGTCAAACAATTTCTTTCTCGCCACAAAGAGTATGTCCGCGAGCGTTTTCTGAATGTCTCCGAACGCCGCGCGTTCCGGCGGTTGTCCCTCCGGGATTTCGCCGAACTTTTTACTGCCAAGGAAGCATTTTTTAAAGCTTGCGGCGAGGCATGGATGGGGCTCGAAGGGTTCCAGGGTATGCGGATCAAGCGCCGGTCAGGCGATCATTTTGAAATGGAGTGGCGATCCACCCGGAACCAGAAGACCGTGTATCGGGGCGAGGGGCATTTTTTTCGTTCCGGCGATCTTGTGGGCGCCCAGGCGATGATCTGGACATAACATGCGCTGGCTTCTTCTCGACAAAGTCGATTCCATTCTGAAAGGCCGGAGGGCCGTCACAACCTCCAAAGTTCCCCAAGCCCCGTATTCCAGCGAAGTTCTTTTTATCGAAATGATGGCGCAGACCGGCGGGCTTCTCGTCGGTGCTGAAAGCGATTACCGGAAAGATCTGATTTTTGCCAAGATCGAGAGCGCGACAATCGCGGGTGTTCCCGTTCCGGGAACGCCGATCCGGATCGAGGCGTGGTCCGAAGCTCTCGGGACCGACGGCGGATGGCTTGAGGCGACGATTACTTCCGCGGGGGAAGTGGTTGCTAAGGCGAAACTTCTTCTGATGGCGGTGGCGGGCCTTTCGCCGGATCAAACAAAATCGATCACGTTCCATGATGCTTTTATGAAACATTTCAATGTTCGCGCGAAGATCAGCCAGCCTGTCACGCAGAGTGGACCGCAGGGGGCGAACGAAAACTCATTCCAAAGCGGTCTCTCACAATGAGCACGCGACGGCGCGTTGTTGTGACGGGGTTTGGCGTGATCACGCCCTGCGGCAACGGTTGGGAGTCTTACTGGGATGCCGCGGTACACGCGCGCTCCGCCGTTCGCAGTGCCGAAGCGTTGAACCTTGGAGGGTTTCCGCTGAACGGTGTGGGACGTGTCACGGAATTTGAACCGAAAGATTACGTCGAGAACCGAAAGTCCCTCAAACTGATGTCACGGGAGATTTCGTTTGCGGTTGCGGCGAGCCGTCTCGCGCTCCGGGACGCAAAACTTTCTGCCGCGGAATGTGACCCGACGCGCATCGGGGTCACGCTCGGCACCGGCATTATCAACAACGACCTCGACGAAATGGGGGTCGGGTTCCAAAACGGCGTCGACGCGAACGGGCATTTTTCCATGACAAAGTTCGGTCAGGACGGTATCCGCGCGCTTTTTCCGCTTTGGTTCCTCAAATACCTGCCGAACATGCCGGCTTGCCATGTTTCTATTCTGAACCAGCTCCGGGGTCCCAGCAACACCATCACGACCTCGACGGCGGCCAGCACGCAGGCGATCGGGGAGTCCTACCGCGTGATCGAACGCGGGGACGCGGACATCATGCTCGCCGGCGGCACCGACTCGAAGGTTAATGCGATGGGGATCTCGCGCCTTCATTTGCTCGGGTTTCTTTCAAAACGAACCGCGGCTCCGGAAAAGGTTTACTGCCCGTTCGACGAAAACCACGATGGGATCGTGATCGGCGAAGGCGCGGGTATCCTCGTTCTTGAATCTTACGAGCATGCCAAGAAGCGCGGCGTGAACATTTATGCCGAGATCAGCGGGTACGGTTCTGCCTCAGATCATAATTACGATCCGCGGGATTCCGACGATTTTACGGGCAAGCGTGTCGCGCTTCGGCGTGCGCTCGAAGACGCGGCGCTCGATCCGGAGGATGTAGACGTTCTTGTCGCGAACGGGAGCGGTATCCCGCAGGAGGATGTTCAGGAGGCGTTGGCCATTCATTCTCTCTACCCCAAAGATTTCGGAAAGTTGCGCGTGACCGCCGTAAAACCGGTGACGGGAAACCTTCTTTATGGTTCGGGAGGCGTGGAGGCGGTGATCGCGGCTCTGATCGCGAAACAGCAGATCGTTCCGCCCGTTGCAAATCTTGAAAAACAGGATCCTTTGTGCTCGTTGCCTTTCGTGCGCGGAAAAGCGGAGTCCTGTCAGGTCAATTCTGTCGTTCTCAACACGTTCGGTTTTGGCGGACAGAACGCATCCCTGGTGTTCAAACATGTCTAAACGAAAGATTGTCGTCACAGGAATGGGTGCCGTAACGCCGCTCGGCAACAATGTACGGGACACTTGGTTGCGCGTCACGCAGGGGAAGTCCGGGGTTGGTCCCATCACGCTTTTTGATGCTTCGACGTTTGCGACCCGGATCGCGGGTGAGGTGAAAGGATTCCCGTTCGAGAAATGGTTGGAGCGTAATCCTCCGCTTGCGTGCGCGACCCGGAGTACGTTTTTTGCGTTGCAGGCTGCAGCCGAGGCCTATAAGGATGCGGGTCTCCGGCCGTTCTCCGTGGATTCTCGCCGCTTTGGTATTTATTTCGGCGCTGGCGACAGCGGTATTGATTTCGATCCCTTCGTAAAAACGATCGTCGCCTCGTTCAACTCCGGTGCCGGGGAACTTGTGGACAAGGGCCGTTATCTCGATCACGCGAGCCGGAACATGACCGCGTTGAAGGAACTTGAGAGCCAGCCGTTCATGACGGTGACGCATCTGACGAGGCTTTTTGATATCCGCGGGCCGGTGTCGAATTGTTTAACCGCTTGCGCGGCATCGTCCCAGGCAATCGGGGAGGCGTTTGAATGGATCCGCCGCGGGGATGCTGATGTAATCATGGCCGGCGGTTCCCATTCGATGATTTACCCGATGGGTGTTGCGGGGTTCAGCCTTTTGACGGCACTGTCCCGGCGCAACGACGAACCCGAAAAAGCTTCGCGTCCCTTCGATAAAAAACGTGACGGGTTTGTAATCGCCGAAGGTTCCGGGGTTTTGATCCTGGAAGAGCTTGAACACGCGCGCAGGCGCAAAGCGCATATTTACGGCGAAATCGCGGGATACGGTTCTACCGCCGATGCTTACCGTTTGACCGATATGGATCCGGAAGTTCGAGGTGCCGCGCGGGCCATCGAGATCGCGATGGAAAAAACGGGTGTCGGACCGGAAAATATCGATTATATTAATGCGCACGGAACGTCGACGGCGGTGAATGATGCGCTCGAAACGCGTGCGATCAAAAAAGCGATGGGCGAGTACGCGGCGAAGATCCCGGCGAGTTCCACAAAATCCATGCTCGGGCACATGATCGCGGCCGCGGGCGGGGTGGAGGCGATCCTCTGTCTTCTGGCGATGCGCGATTCGGTGCTGCCGCCTACGATCAATTATGAGGAACCGGATCCGGAATGTGATCTGGACTATGTTCCCAATACCGCGCGGCGTTCGGATGTGAACGTGGCGCTTTCGAACTCTTTCGGGTTTGGCGGCCAGAACATCTGTCTGGCATTAAGGAAGCATCATGGCTAAAGAACTTATTTTCATGACCGGGGCGACCGGTGTTCTCGGGCAGGACCTCATCAAGGAGCTTTTGGAGACCACCAAGGCGGATATCGCGATTCTTGCTCGCGGGAAGAACCGGAAGACCCACGACGAACGCGTGAGAAAACTTTTGACTGGGATCGGCTTGGATTCCCATCTGAACGCGCGTCTTCGCGTGATCGAGGGGGACGTTACGAACCATAAGTTCGGTATCAAAAAAGACGACCTCCAGTTCCTGGAGCAGGAGTGCAAGGTTTTCTACCATATCGCCGCGCTTACGGCTCTGAACGGTACGGAAAAGGAATGTCAACAGATCAATGTGGGCGGAACCGAGCACGCGCTTGAGCTGGCTTGGGATTTGCGAAAAAAGGGAAAACTCGAGAGGTTTATCTATTTCAGTACGGCATTCGTAGCAGGGAGCATTTGGAACCATTGTTCCAAAGAGGATGAGCTTCCCGCCAAACCGGGATTCGCGAATTATTACGAGTCCAGCAAATACAAGGCGGAGACCAAGGTCCGTGAGGCGATGGCGAAGGGTCTTCCGACGACGATCATCCGGCCGAGCATTGTGGTGGGGCATTCGGAGACGGGCGTGGTTTCGGATTTTAACGTGATTTATCCGTTCTTTAAACTTTTTGCCCACGGGGCGCTTTCAAAACTGCCGACCCATCTTGAGAATACGTTCAATATTGTGCCGATCGATTTTGTCATTCGGGCCACCGCGGCGATCGTGAAAGATCCTCGGAGTATCAACAAGGCTTACCACCTTGTCGCGCCGAATCCGCCTTCGATCGGAACGCTTTTGAGGCTCGCGAGAGAGGAATACCCCAATATGCCGCCGGTCGAGGTGATGCATCCGAAGGATTTCCAGAAATCCAAGATGAACGCGCAGGAGCAGATGGTATTTGCGATCATGGAGCCGTATCTGGGATACTTGAACGGTCATCTGACCTTTGATACAACGAATACCTGCGAGATTCTCAAAGGGACGGGTATTCCGATGCCAAAAACCGACTACGATTTCCTCAAGACGATCGTTCACTATGCCGTGAAAGCCGGCTATCTCGTCCTTTAGTCAGTCCGTATCAGGAAGAAAAAAGCTGTTTTTCCTCGAGCTCAATCGTAGGGCTTCGCGCCAAAATTTATCGCCAAAGAGTGGGCCGTTTTAGAAGGGCCATGTGGAGGGCGTCGGCGAGGATTCCAAGGAAGACGAGTGCGGCGAGAGGGTGGAGCAGGGCGTAACGTTTTCTTATTTTTACGATCGTGGCGGCTTTAATCGCGGTTGTCAGGATGATAGCCATAATGATAAGACCGAGCAGGATTTCGATCCCGTGCGGTGCGGCTCCTAGAAGCAAGAGCGGCAGAACCGAAAAGAAGAAGACGCTCAGGACACATTTCAGGATTCGCCAGGGAGCTTGCTCAAAGGCGTGAAGATAGATCCTCCGCCAGCCTCGCCAGAGGGCACCGAACGAATCGTACATCCGGGTCCCGTAGATCTCCATACCGAACGCGCAGATGCCGCGGGCGTTCATCTCCTTCGTTTTTTTCATCAGTGCAAAATCCTCGAGGAACGCTTCCCGGACTGCGGCATGCCCGCCGAGTTTTTGGTAGTGCTCTTTACGGATGAGAAGGTACTGGCCATTCCCGAAATGAACTTTGGAAGCGGGGTCGTTGATCTTTGCGACGGGAAACCAGAGACCCATGTAACCCATCGCGCAGGGCTGAATCAGGTTTTCCCAGAAACCGTGGGCCAGCGCTCGGGGAAGGAGGGTCAAGAGATCGACTTTGTTTTTCTCTGCGAACGCCACGGAGGCATCGATGCTTCCCGGCGCGTGGCGCGTGTCGGCATCGGTGAATAGAATCCAATCGCATGAGGCATGGTCGATACCGAGATGTAGCGCAAAATTCTTTCCGGTCCATCCGTTCGGGGTTTGGGGCGTATTAAGATAGCGGAAGGATGGCGCCGTTTTGAGTTGCGGCGGGGTCCCTGCGGCGGAAATTTCGACCGCGCCGAGTTCTTTAAGGATCGTTTCGGTCCGGTCCGCCGAGCAGTTATTGATCACGAGCAGTTCGTCGCCTGCGTGCAATTGCGCAAGCAGGGGTTGTACGCAATCTGCAATATTTTTCTCCTCATTTTTCGCCGGGATCAGGATCGAAACTTTGCCGCGGCGAACATTTGTGGAGGAGATTCTGAGGATGGGGGCTTGGGCCAGTTCGGAAAGGGAGCGGATGCTCCGGTAGATCCAAACGCCAAGGATCCATACAAGAAACGCTGTCAGAAGAAGTTCCATAGGGAGGGCATCATAACAAAAGCTCGTACCCAAGTCCATCGCGGGCGTGGCCCGTGCGGTTGTCTTGGGGGGATATTTTTAGTTTTGAATTTCGGGCCGATTGCCCTAGAATCTTGGCGCTTTTCCCCCTGAATATATTAGGGCTTTATCCTAAAGGAGAAATCATGTTTCGAGAGCAGATCAAAGTACTGGATTGCACTATCCGCGATGGCGGGCTGATGAACAACCACGATTTCGACGAAAACTTCGTTCGCGCCGTTTTTAAAGCGATCTCTGACGCTGGGATCGATTATATGGAGATCGGCTATAAGAATTCCCGCAGGCTTTTCCCAGGCGATAAGTACGGCGTCTGGAAGTTTTGCGATGATGAGGACATCCGAAGGGTTGTCGGAGACGTCAAGACGAAGACCAAGCTGTCTGTGATGGTAGACGTTGATCGCGTCGACCTGAACGATATCAAACCCAAAAAAGAAAGTCCCGTCGACATGATCCGCACGGCGTGTTACGTCAAGGACGTCGACAAAGCGATCTATATGGCCAATCATTTTGCCGACAAGGGTTACGAGACCACGGTGAACCTGATGGCGATCTCCAAGATCCTCGAAGTGGAGTTGCTCGAATGTTTCGCCCAACTTGAAAAGGAGTGCCGCTGTAACGTTGTGTATCTCGTCGACTCGAATGGCTCGCTTTATCAGGAGACCACCGAGTACCTTGTCAAGAAGGCGAAAAGCATTATCAAAACCAAGGAGATTGGCATCCACGCACATAATAATCAGCAGCTTGCTTTCGGCAATACGATCGAGGCGATTATCCATAACGTGAATTATCTCGATTCCACCGTCTATGGCCTCGGTCGCGCGGCGGGAAATTGTCCGACGGAGCTTTTGCTCGGATTTCTGAAGAACCCCAAGTACGACATTCGCCCGATCCTCGACCTGATTTCGAAGGAGTTCATTCCTTTGCGCGAAAAGATCGAATGGGGGTATGTGATCCCGTACGCGATCACGGGCATTTTGGATGAGCATCCGCGTTCGGCCTTGGAGCTGCGCAACAGTGACAAAAAGGAGAATTATCGCGAGTTCTGGGACAGTCTGGCTGGGAGCGAAACGGCCGAATAAATGGACCTTGCAAGGTTCCGCATAAAACCCGTTCTCGGCATCCTGCGCGGCATTTCCAGCAGTGCCCTGAAGCCTTTGCTCGAGGCCATTGTTGCGAGTGGTCTCGAGACCGTTGAGTTCGCCATGAACTCGACGAATGCGCCGGAGCTGATTCAAAAAGCCGTTCGAGGTTACGGAAAGAAGCTCATGATCGGTGCCGGCACGGTGCTGGACCTGAAAGACCTCAAAGTTGCCCTGGAGGCCGGGGCGACATTCATCGTTAGTCCTGTTGTGGTCAAACCCGTCATCCAATACTGCAAAAAGAACCGGATCCCTGTTTTTCCGGGAGCGTTGGCGCCGCAGGATATTTATGAGGCCTGGAAGGCCGGTGCCACTATGGTCAAAGTTTTTCCCGCAAGCTGTTTCGGGCCGGATTATTTCAAGGATATCAAAGGTCCATTTTCGCAGATCGAGCTTCTGGCATGCAACGGTGTGACGCCAAAGAACATGCAAGATTATTTCAGGAGCGGGGCGAGTGCCATTGCCGTTGGTTCCAGCGTGTTCCGTAAGGACTGGATCGAAACGGGTAAGTTTAATTTGATCCGCCGCAAGCTACGGGAGTATCTGAACGCATTGCCGTAATTTGTATTCTAACCGCAGGAGTTGTCGGCGTGGAGGGCTAGCATGTTCGATAAACTGGTTCGTTACTTGGTGGAGCGAGCGGGTAAGGAATATTCGGCAAAATATCGCACGGTCGCGACGATCCTTGGGGCTGCGCTGTTTCTCGCGGGGTGGCCTTTTTTGGTGGGGTTCATCGGAGGGCTATTCCCGGGCGCGGTTTTTTCAGATGCTGCGATAAATGTTATCAGCATGGCTTTGTTTGTGCTTGGCGTCCCGTGGCTGGTCTGGGCCGTTGTATGGCAGTTATGGAAAGGCCAGGGAACACCGGTGCCTGCCGTTCCGACGAAGAAATTTCTTCAATCCGGCCCGTACCGGTATTGCCGGCATCCCATGATGCTCGGATTCTTTCTGTATCTGGCGGGATGGGCGGTTCGTTTCAACCAAGCCGGGGCCTGTCTTGGGGCGCTTGTTCTGTTGGCGCTCCTGGTTGCGGAGATCAAACTGATCGAAGAAAAAGAGCTTGAAGCGCGTTTCGGCGATGCCTATCGCCAGTACAAAAAAGAAACCCCGTTTTTCATACCGAAGTTGAAGTAGAGCAAGAAACGCCCGATCAAGAAAGTCATCCGGGTTGAAAATATTGCTCGTGGTTATGATTTTCATGGAGATCGTTTCTTTCGCGATTTTTTTTGCGGCGCATGTGTTTCACGTCTCACAATGTCACCCCGCTCCGGAAATCGGACGGGATTTATCCGAAGATTTTCAAACGGCCAACAGGGAATTTGCAGATCCGGTTTGAGAAACGTTTCCGGCGGGGGTTTGGCAGGAATAAATCCAAAAGGAATCTTCCTGACAATGATCGGGAGAAAAGAGTGCCTTTCAGCGGAGGGTGTGTGAATAAACGAACGGTGTTTGTGATGCTTCTCGGGCTCTTCACCGGCGCGCATGTTCTTGCGGCCGGAGAGAACGCTTATCCTCCTCCCCAGATATCCTTGAATGGAAAGCCGGGAAATGTGACGGTTCAGGATCTTTCCGGGCTTGGTACGAGGCCTCTCCGGCTTTTAGTGAAACGGAACAATAAGGCGCGAGGGTATGAGTTTTTCCGGGTCTATGCGCTCGGAGTTCGCGAAGGAGATTCGCTTGCGGCGCAATGGAAGACCCGGTTGCCGGGAACGCGCGTGACGGTCTACCGGATCTTTCGCGAGGCCGAGGGGGGTGCGCGTTTTTTGAGCATGCCCCAATCGGTTTATTTTCAGGACGCAAAACCTGGGGAGTATTTTCAACAGATCAAGTCGGCCCAGGATGAATACCTTATCTTTGTTTTTGAGAAAACGGATTCTTCGGACGAAAAGAACATTCAAATCCGGTATTTCGAAGAACGTGTGCGGAAGCTTGTGATCGCGTCCTACAAGACGAATTTCCTGCTTTCGTCGCTGAAGCTCAAGATGAAGGACTTCGGAGGCGGGGAGTCCGAAAAATTCTTCGAACGCGACGCCCAACTTCTGATCGACCGCATGACCCGCCCTCAGGAGATCATTCTGGTACGGCTATGGAAGATCCGGGCTTGAATTTTCGCTCCGTACGTGCTTTCCCTCCTGACGCTGATTGACCCCATCTTGAAACTGGCATATAATCGCACCGCTGATCGTCTTAAATCATTTCAAATCAAGGCATAAGGACAATTGTAAATGAGCTCATCTGATTACGGACACAGGTTTCTCCCCATCGATTCAATCGCGGATCTTCGCGCGAATTTTCAGGAGGGACGGAAGGTCAGAGTGGCAGGCCGTCTGATGACCCGCCGTGATATGGGGAAGAGTACCTTTGGGGATCTGAAGGACGAGGGAGGGCGTATGCAAATGTACGCTAAAAGGGACACCCTTGGCGAAGAGAATTACAGGCTTTTTCAGAAAGAATTTTCTCTCGGGGATATCCTCGGTGTTGAAGGGGAACTTTTCAAATCCCGGACGGGCGAGCCTACGATCAAAGTCGAGAAGTTCGAGCGTCTTTCCAAGATTGTTCGAACGCTTCCGGAAAAGTGGCATGGGCTTAAGGACGTTGAGACCCGCTACCGCCACCGTTATGTGGATCTGATTTCAAACGATGAAGTTCGCGCGACGTTCAAAGCACGGAGCCGGATTATCCGCGAGATCCGCGCGTTCCTTGACAAGCAAGGGTTTATGGAAGTTGAGACGCCGATGATGCAGCCCCTGGCCGGCGGCGCCCGTGCCAAGCCTTTCGTGACGCATCACCACACGCTTCACACCGATCTCTATCTCCGCGTGGCGCCGGAACTTTATCTCAAGCGGCTTCTGGTCGGCGGTTTTGAGAAGGTTTATGAAATCAACCGCAATTTCCGTAACGAAGGCATTTCGGTTCGTCATAATCCGGAATTCACGATGCTCGAGCTTTATCAGGCCTATGCGGACTACAATGACATGATGGCGATCACCGAGACGATGGTGCATTCACTTGTCATGATGCTCTACGGCAAGGACGAGGTCCCGTACGGTGATAGAACGCTCAGTTTTAAGACGCCGTGGAAGCGTGTTTCTTTTTACGGGGCGCTTCAGGAAGCGACCGGGATCGATTTTAGGACGGCGAATATCCGAGAGGCTGCCAAGAAATTCCATATCGAGGTCGATAAAGACATGGAAGATATCGATATCCTGAACGAAATTTTTGGGGAGAAAGTCGAGAAGGATTTCTGGGATCCGGTGTTTGTGATCGATTACCCGACCGTCATGACGCCGCTCGCGAAGGCGAAGGTCGAGGACCCGGCGCTTGTGTACCGCTTCGAACTTTTTGTGGCGAAGATGGAGATCGCGAATGCTTTTTCCGAACTGAACGATCCGGCGGTCCAGCGCGAGCGGTTGAACGATCAAAAAGAACTGATCGGCGAAAGCAAAGAGATCGATGAGGATTTTTTGATGGCGTTGGAATACGGGATGCCGCCCGCCGGCGGTCTCGGGATCGGGATCGACCGGCTTGTGATGCTTCTCACGAACCAGGCGTCGATTCGCGATGTGATCCTGTTCCCTCAGCTGAAACCTCAGAAAAAATCTGAAGATGTGGAAGGACAACCGGAAGAACAAAGAGGAACGGAGGCTTGATATGGGCTTCGAATTTTTCATTGCCAAGCGGCATCTGACGCGTCGGCGCAAGACCGGTTTTATTTCTCTCATTTCTTTCATATCGATCGGCGGCGTGGCGGTCGGCGTGATGGCGCTGATTGTGGTGCTGGCCGTGATGAGCGGGTTCGATCGTGAACTGAAAGCAAAGATCGTGGGCGTTCAGCCGCACCTCAGGATTGATAAGGTGGACGGGATCGAGGATTCCGGGGCGGATCTCGCAAAGATCCGTGCTCACAATATCCCCGGGCTCGTGTCTATCTCCCGGTTTGTCGAGGGGCAGGCGATTCTTCGTAGCACAAAAAACGCGTCCGGTGTGGTGGTGAAAGGTCTCGACCCGAACGGCGAGGACCTTAGCATTTTTGACAAACATATGGTGTCGGGAACCCTTAACTTCCAGGATTCCGTGCAGGTAGAGAAGAAACGGTTTTTGTGGTTCTTCAAGCGGAAGATCGAGACGCGCCACGGCAGTGTTTTTATCGGTGAGAATCTCGCCCATTCGCTGGGCGTTCAGGTGGGCGACGTGGTCAGCCTGATCACACCCATTCCGGAAAAAACCAATCCGCTGCTTCCTCTTCCGCACGTGCGGAGCTGGACCTTCCTGGTGCGCGGGGTTTTTCGTGTAGGCATGAACGATTTTGACACGTCTCTGGCGCTTGTGGACATCTCGCAGGCCCAGAAGGTCTACCAACTCGGCACTAAGGTGACCGGGATCAGCATGCGTTTTCAGAACGTGGATCAGGCCGAAAAATGGAAGTGGACCCTCTCCGGAGATTTTACAAGTGATTATTATTTTCGCTCCTGGTATGACATGAATCAGAATTTCTTCCAGGCTCTTAAAGTCGAGAAAAGCGTGATGACGATCCTTTTGGGGCTTATCATTCTGGTCGCGGCGTTCAACATTATCTCGACGCTGACGATGGTGGTTATGGAGAAGACGAAAGATATCGGGATTTTGCGGGCGCTCGGCGCGACGCGGATGAACATCCGGAAGATCTTTGTTCTCGAAGGGTTCAGCATCGGCTCTCTCGGTATCATGCTGGGCGCCGTGTGCGGGCTTTTACTTGCGTACAATCTGAACCCGGTGGCGGATTTTTTGAAGGAGACCACGGGGCTTGAAGTGTTCCCGAGCGACATCTATCTTTTTGACCGTATTCCGTCCGAGGTTCACATCCCGGATGTTGTGATGATCGTGGGTTTTGCGTTGATCGCGGCGGTCATTGCCGGGTTCTATCCGGCTCACCGTGCCGCAAGTTTGCGGCCTGTGGAGGCGCTTCGCTATGAATAATCTTGTAGAAGTTCCGCTCCTCAGCGCGTTTGATGTCAGAAAAAAATATGAAACCCCTGCCGGGACACTGGAAATTCTCCGGTCGGTTCAGGTGATCCTCCGCAAAGGCGAAATGGTTTTTATTACCGGAAAATCCGGTTGCGGTAAATCCACGCTTTTGCACCTTTTGGGAGGACTCGATCGTCCGGATTTTGGGAAGATCCTTTTTGACGGTAAGGATATGACCGAGATGTCCGAGCGGGAACTGGCGCGGGTTCGCAACCGCCATGTCGGGTTTGTGTTCCAGTTCTATCATCTTCTTCCGGAGCTGACGGTTTACGAGAACGTGCTTTTGCCGACGCTGATCGCGGGGAAGCCGAACAAGAACTGGACGAAAGATGTCTTGAAGCGCGTGCGTCTCTGGAACCGCCGCACGCATTATCCTTCCGAACTTTCGGGCGGGGAGCAACAGCGGGTGGCGATTGCCCGGGCGCTTGTGAACCATCCGTCGGTCGTATTGTGTGATGAGCCGACCGGGAACCTGGATGCCGAAACAGCTGCGTCGGTGATGGGGTTGATCAACGAATTGAACCGAGAGGAAGGCCAGGCGTTTTTGATCGTAACCCACGATGAGGAAATGGCCGCGAAGTACGAACGGTCGTATCATTTGCAGGACGGTGTGCTTGTATCGAGGCCGCCGGTTTCGCTAAAGCCCGAAGATATTATCAATCCGAAATAAATCTGGGGCGCGTTCCCCAGCATGAACCAGGAGAACTCTATGGATTATCAGGTGTATTTGGACGGGAAGTGGTATCCGAAGCATGAGGCCAAGATCTCGGTGTTTGACCACGGTCTTTTGTACGGAGACGGTGTGTTTGAAGGGATTCGCGCGTACCGGGGGCTTGTTTTTAAGCTGGAGGGGCATCTTCAGCGTCTTTGGGAGTCGGCTAACACGATCATGCTAAAGATCCCGATGACGCGTGAGGAGATGAAGAAAGCGATCGTTGACACGCTCCGCAAGAACCGTCTTCTGGATTCCTACATTCGGGTGGTGGTGACGCGCGGGGTGGGGGATCTCGGTCTTTCGCCTTGGCTTTGCAAAAAAGCGTCGGTTTTTATCATTACCGATAAGATTGCGCTTTATCCCAAGGAACTTTATCAGAAAGGCCTTGAGATCATTACGGTTCCCACGGTCCGGAATCTTCCGGAGGCGATTAACCCGTCGATCAAGAGCTTGAACTATCTCAACAATATCATGGCGAAGATCGAAGCGAAGAACGGCGGCTGTATTGAAGCCCTGATGCTCAATCATCAGGGATATGTGACCGAATGCACTGGCGATAACGTTTTTATGATCAAAAAAACCGGCAAGGGTACCGGGTTGAAAGGGCATGTGCTGTTGACGCCGCCCACGTATCTTGGGGCCCTTAAGGGGATCACGCGCGAGGCCATCCTTGAGATCGCGGGGAAGATCAAACTGCCGTTCGAAGAACGGATCATCACGCGTCACGATCTTTTCAATGCCGACGAGGTGTTCCTTACGGGGACGGCTGCGGAGGTCATTCCGGTGGCGAAGATCGACGGACGCGGGATCGGTGACGGGAAACCCGGGAAGATCACAAACCTTCTCCTGAAGAATTTTCACCGTTTGACCCGCAAAGACGGCGTCCGCTATTCTCTCTAAAATCTAAAATTTTCAATATCGGATTTTAAACAAAGGCGATTTTTTTATAGTCGGGGAGCTGACCGAAGCATGATTTGCAACGTTTGTGGCACCAAAGAGGCGACCATCCATTTGACCGAGATCGTGAACGGCCAAATGGCGGAAGTCCATATTTGCGAGGCTTGCGCGGAGGAGAAAGGCACTGAGTTCAAAACCTACTTTAATTTTGGCGATCTTCTTGCGGGCGTTCCAGGTCTCGATAAGGTGCTCGAGTCTTCGGGGAAGAAAACGCCGCTTGTTTGCAAGGGCTGCGGGATGACGTACGAGGAGTTTGGCAAGAGCGGCCGATTGGGTTGCGCGAGTTGCTATGCGGCTTTCCTGAAACCGCTTGCGGTGGTGATCAAACAGGTTCAGCGCGCAAGTTGCCATATCGGCAAGAAACCTTCCCGTATCACTCGTGAGGTTCGGAGCGTTCACGATCTCCGGTTGCTGCAGGAAAAACTCCGGCAGAGCGTGCAGTCCGAGAAATTTGAGGACGCTGCGCGGCTCCGCGACCAGATCAAACAAATGGAAGAGAAGCTGAGAAAAGGAAAGAAACCGAAAGATGAGTGAGCTGGACGGTTTTCTCAATCAACCCGTCGGCTGGCTTCTTGCGACCGGCCCGGAGAACGATGTGGTGATCAGTTCGCGCCTGCGCATGGCGAGAAATTTGGGGAAGTTCCCGTTCCTGACAAAGCTTGTGCCGGAACAGCGCGAAGCAATCATCCGCGAAGTCGGAGAGGCTGTTCGCGCATCAAAATTTCTCAAACAAGCTTTTTATATTTCGTCCGGGGAACTTTCCGAGCTCGACCGTCAATTCCTTTTGGAGCGGCATCTGGTGAGCCGTGAGCTGATCCTTGAGGAGGGAAAGACGGCGGTGGCAATTACGCCGGATGAGATGGTGAGTTTGATGGTGATCGAAGAAGACCATTTGCGTCTTCAGGTCTTCCAGTCCGGTTTGAGTCTCATTGAAGCATGGCGGATCGCCGACGAGATCGACAGCGAGCTCGAAAAGCAGCTTGGGTATGCCTTTGATGCGAATCTCGGGTATCTTACCGCGTGCCCGACCAATGTCGGTACCGGGATCCGTGCCTCATGTATGCTGCATCTTCCGAGCCTCGTGCTGACCAAACAGGTGCACAAGGTCCTCCAGGCTCTTTCGAAGCTCAACCTCGCGGTGCGGGGACTTTACGGCGAGGGGACGCAGGCGAGCGGTAACTTTTTCCAGTTTTCGAATCAGATCACGCTTGGGCAGCGGGAGGAAGAGATTATCGACGATCTGGACGGGGTTATCCGTCAGGTGATCACGCATGAGCGCGAAGCGCGGGAATATTTAAAAAAGAAACGCAGGGCCAAAATGGAAGACCAGATTTGGCGTGCCCTGGCGGCGCTAAAGGCGGCGAGGATGATGTCTTCCGCGGAAGCGATCCAACTGCTTTCGCTTGTGCAGGTCGGGGTCGATATTGGGATCCTGGAGGGGCAGGCGACGCATACGGATCTGAACCAGCTTTTTCTTCTGATCCAGCCCGCGCACCTTCAAAAGATGATGGGAAAAGAATTGAGCACGGCTGAGCGCGACAGCTGCCGTGCGACGCGCATTCGCGAACATTTCGCGAAGGTCTCCCTTTAAGAAAAGCCGTATTGTTCCGTTATTATTAGAGTTATTAAAATGCATCAGCACTGATCCGGAGGTTTCCATGTTCGACCGTTTCACAGAAAGAGCCCGTAAAGTCATCATTCTTGCCAAAGAAGAGGCGAAGCGTTTCAACCACGATTACATCGGTACCGAACATATCCTGCTCGGGCTGATCAAGGAAGGCGAGAGCGTCGCGGCGGCCGTGCTGCAAAATCTCGGTCTTTCGCTCGATACGATCCGGCTGGAAGTCGAAAAGCTCGTGCAGTTCGGCCCCAGCACTGTGGTGTCCGGAGATATTCCGTTTACTCCCAAGGCGAAGAAGGTGATCGAGCTTGCGATGGATGAAGCCCGCCGCCTTGGTCATAATTATATCGGGACGGAGCATTTGCTCCTCGGCCTTATCAAAGAAGGCGAAGGCGTTGCGAGCCATGTGCTCATGAACGTCGGGCTCGATCTCAACAAGGTCCGAGCCGAAGTCATTAAGCTTCTAGGTTCAACCACTCCGGGAGGTGAACCCGGCACGCCTCCGCCGAGTATGGGCGGGCCGCAGGGGCCGGGGGGAAGCAAAGCCAAGACAAAAACACCGGCGCTCGACGCGTTTGGCCGCGATCTTTCGCAGCTTGCGCGCGACGGGAAGTTGGACCCGGTGGTGGGACGGAGCGATGAGATCGAACGCGTGATCCAGATCCTGGCGCGCCGCACAAAGAATAATCCCGTGCTGCTCGGAGAAGCGGGGGTCGGGAAGACCGCGATTGTCGAAGGGCTTGCCCAGAAGATCATTGCCGGCGATATTCCGGAGATCCTCGCGGACAAGCGCATCGTGGTGTTGGATCTTGCGCTGATGGTCGCCGGTACGAAATACCGCGGGCAGTTCGAAGAGCGCATCAAGGCCGTGATGGATGAGATCCGTCGTACGGAAAATGTGATGATCTTCATTGATGAATTGCACACGTTGGTCGGCGCCGGCGGCGCGGAAGGCGCGATCGACGCGTCTAATATTTTGAAGCCGTCCCTTTCTCGCGGCGAAATCCAGTGCATCGGCGCGACCACGCTGGATGAATACCGGAAATACATCGAAAAAGATGCGGCCCTTGCAAGGCGTTTCCAGACCGTGAACGTCGAGCCGCCGTCTGTGGATGATACGATCCAGATCCTCAAAGGTTTGCGCGATAAATATGAAGCGCACCATCGTGTGAAGATCACCGATGAGGCGCTCGAAGCCGCGGCGAAACTTTCTGACCGCTACATTACCGGCCGGTTTCTTCCGGATAAAGCGATCGATATTATCGACGAAGCAGCCTCTCGCGCGCGTTTGTCGGTGACGACGATGCCGAAGGACCTGAAAAAGGTCGAGGTCGAGATCGAGTCGCTCCGTCGCGAGAAGGAAGCTTCCATCAAGGCGCAGGATTTTGAGAAGGCCGCCAAGATGCGTGATGATGAGAGAAAGGCCAAGGAAGAGCTTCAGCGGATGAAAAAGAGCTGGAAGGAGTCGAAGACCGAAGTCGAAGTTCAGGTTACGGAAGAAGATATCGCGTTCGTTGTCTCGAAATGGACCGGGGTGCCGCTTGCGCGTCTTGAGGAAAAAGAGACCGCGAGGCTCCTCAAAATGGAAGATGAAATGCACCGCCGCGTGATCGGGCAGGACGAAGCCATTCGTGCAATCGCCCATGCCGTCCGTCGCTCGCGTTCGGGACTCCGGAATCCACGGCGGCCGATCGGGACGTTCATTTTTCTCGGTCCCACGGGTGTCGGGAAAACGCTTTTGGCCCGCGCGCTTGCGGATTTTATGTTCGGGGACGAGGATGCTGTGGTGGTCGTGGATTGTTCGGAATACGGCGAAAAGTTCAATGTGTCGAGGCTGGTCGGTGCGCCTCCCGGATATGTTGGCTACGAAGAGGGCGGGCAATTGACGGAGAAGGTCCGGCGTCGTCCCTATTCCGTGGTCCTTCTGGATGAGATCGAAAAAGCCCATCCGGACGTTTTTAATATCCTTCTTCAGCTGATGGAAGAGGGGCGACTCACGGATTCCTTCGGCCGGAAAGTGGATTTCCGGAACACCATCGTGATCATGACGTCGAACGTCGGCGCGGATCTTGTCCGCAAACAGGGGGATCTAGGGTTTACGCCGCAAAAAGACGAAATGAATTACGATTCCCTAAAGCAGAAGCTTCTGGATGAGACGAAGAAAGTTTTTCGTCCGGAGTTCCTGAACCGTGTGGATGACATTATTGTTTTCCATCCTCTGACGCGCCAGGACCTTGAGCAGATCATTGGCATCGAGCTTGGGGAGGTCAAAGACCGCCTGAAGGAAAAGAAGATGGAACTGATCTTGTCGGAAGAAGTCCTTAAGTTTCTTATCGACCAGGGGTATGACCCGGTGTTTGGGGCCCGTCCGCTCAAGAGGACGATCCAGCGTTACATCGAAAACGTCCTGGCCGAGGAGATCCTGGGTGGCAAGTTCCAGGACGGCGACAAAATACGGGCGGAACTCCGGGGCGAGCGGGTCGCATTCGAAAAAGCGACCTGAACTTGAAAGCCCGGGGTATGCGATCGATCCTGAAAAAGTTTTTTCTGGCCGCGGCACTCTTGCTTGTGGCTGTGGTGTTTCTCGCCAATCTTTTGCTCGGGCGTATCGCAAAATCGGAGGAATTCCGTAAATTCGCGGAGCAGCGTATCGGCCAATACCTGAAGGCCAAGGTCAATATCGGCCAGATTCGTCCTCACGGGTTCAATCAGATCGCGCTTGAGAAGATCATTATTGAAACACCCTCCGCGAAAAGCGCGTCCCAGATGATCCGGCTGGAGAGTTTGATTTTCCGCTACGACCTGAGTCAGCTCTGGACGCGGCGGTTCGATGTTCCTGCGGGCGTGGTGCTGAAGAACCCGACCATTTTGATCGAGCCGGATCAGTTCCCGTACCGGTATTTCGAAGGAGGTCCTCAAACTCCGCCGGGTCTTTCAATGCCGGCCCTGGATTTCAGCGGCGGCGAGATCCGGTATCTTCTTCCCAAAATCGGAAAAGAGATCCTTCTGAGCGGTCTTGACGGAAAGATCTTCCCATCCCCGGATCGTACCGTTCAGATCGATGTGCGTGCGAAGGCCGCGGGTTTTTTGGAAGGAAAGGTCCGTATCTATGGGCAGGTCCGCCCGTTCGAACATACCCACGATCTCTGGCTGGAACTGGGAGCGGTGAATTTTTCGAAGGATCTCCCGATCCCCTTGAGGGAGATCGAGGGCAGGGTCCGGTGGGTTGGGCAGGACCTTTTTTTTGAGGAATTGAAAACGGTGCTTTATGGCTGGCAGACCGAGCTTTCGGGGGCTTTCCAACACCAGGCAGGTCTTCCGGAAATGGCGTGTCATCTGCGGGCTGGGAAAGAAAATTTGGGGTTCAAACTTGATTTTCTTTTGAATCTTGCCCTGGAAAAACTCGAGGGATCGTTCCAGCCAATGGGCGACCGGGTGTTCCCGTTCAACGGGAAAGTCCGGCAGGACGGGAAACGTTTTATTGCGGATTCGCTTTGGGTGGACCGGGACTGGGCGGGAAAGGCCGAACTCGATCTTACGAGCGGGAACTACCAACTAGCGTTCGAACAAGGGCGGAAACGATTTGCAGTGCATTCCAATCTCCTGGGGATGGATTTCGCGGTCTATTTCCATTTTGATCATCTTAAAATTTTTAGCATGGATATCGTTACGCAGGGTAAGATGTTCCTCCATTCGACGTCCCGGCGGTGGCGTGACCGGAATTTCATGTTCAAAGGGAATTTTGAAACCGATTATTTTATTTTACAGAAGCAGCCGTTTGAAGATCTGAACGGGGCGTTCGATGTCAGCGCGTTCGGTATTACCGGGATCCGGAGTTCGTGGGGCAAACAGTTCCAGATGACGGGACAGATGACGTTTCCCGGCAAGAAGCCGCAGGGAAAATTCCTGGTTCGCGTTTCGAATTTTGATCTTGGGCTCGTTCAGGAATTTGCTTCACGGCCACTTCCTAAGGCGCTCGGAGGTTTTGTCGACGGGAAGCTTGTGGTCGAGGGGGAACTCGAGAAGCCGGAGGTGATCGGGACCTTCAATATTCGAGACGGCAAATGGGGGCGGCTCAGTTATGATCGGGGGATCATTCAGATCCGTGGGTTCCCGCCGTACCTGCCGTTGAAGGATTCCAAGGTCTGGAAAGGGCGCACGATCTTCTATCTGAACGGAGCGTTGGATTTGAAGCTTGACAATATCTTTGCAGGCGTAAAAATAGAGACCCCCGACCACCTGGTGATCTGGAAAGGGCTTGAAGCGGCCTTGCACGAAAAGGACCGGACCCTGGAAGTGAACCGGTCCGCGATTGGCGGTTGGGGAGAATTTTCGGCGCTTGAGGCCAAGGCTGATGAAAAGGCCGCGGTGGTGGCGCCGGATGCTTCCCAAGACGGACGCGAAGACGAAAAGACGGTCACGGTCGGTCCAAGATTAAAATTTTAACGAAAGAATTCTTATGTCGCGATGGGGGGATTTAAAAAAGGCAGTTTCTGTCCGTTCCTGGTTGGAGGAATTCGGCCGGCTTTGTCTGGATATTTTTAAGGGCGCCGGCGGGATCGCTATCCTTTTTGTCGACACGTGCTCGCTGATGGTGTCGAGGAGGATCCGCTGGAAAGCGACCCTCGATCAGATGAATAAGATCGGAGTGACGTCTCTGCCGCTGGTTTTTTTGACCTCGCTTTTTACGGGCATGGTGCTGGCGCTGCAATCGACCTACCAATTAAGGCTTTTCTCGGCGGAACAGTTCACTTCTGACCTTATTTCGGTTTCCCTTTGCCGCGAGCTCGGGCCGGTTCTGACGGCCATGGTCGTCGCTGGCCGTGTCGGGGCTTCGATTGCCGCGGAACTCGGGACCATGAAGGTGACCGAGCAGATTGATGCTTTGAAGGCGCTCGCTACCAATCCGATCCAGTATCTCGTGATCCCGCGTTTTATAGCGGGGTTTTCCATGCTTTTTATCCTGACGATCTACGCGGATATCATCGGGATGTTTGGAGGCTACCTTATTTCTGTATTTAAATTGGGGATGAGTTCCCCCGTGTATATCAAACGAGGGTTCGATGCTCTGGTCGTGAAGGACGTCGTTACGGGGCTGATTAAGGCATTCGTTTTTGGTGGGATCATCTCTGTGGTCGGGTGCTATTTCGGGTTTCACGCCCGCGGCGGTGCCGAAGGGGTGGGTCGCGCGACGACGCTTGCGGTGGTGGTGTCGCTGATCATGGTCATCGCTTCCGACGCGCTTTTCACCGCCATTTTCTATTTTATTTAAAAAGGGGAAAGACGTTGATCGAGATCAAGGGTGTCCAGAAATGGTTTGGCGGGAACCATGTTTTGCGCGGCGTGGATCTTACGATCCGTGACGGTGAGACGCTTGTGATCATCGGGCGCTCCGGATGCGGGAAAAGCGTTCTTTTGAAACACATCATGGCGATCCTTGAGCCGGACGAAGGGGATATCAGGATCGACGGCCGCTCGATGTATACCATGACGCCGGAGGAGCAGGACCAGTGCAGGCTGCAGCTTGGCATGCTGTTTCAGGGGGCCGCTCTTTTTGATTCGCTGACAGTCGGCGGGAACGTCGGTTTTTCACTCCATGAGCATACCCAAATGGCTGAAGAAGCGATTGGTCAGAAAGTTCGGGAGAAATTGGGTTTGGTGGGGCTCGCGGGGATCGAGGAATTGATGCCGGCGAGCCTTTCGGGGGGTATGAAGAAGCGGGTCGGGTTGGCCAGGGCGATCTGCAACGAGCCCAAGACCATTCTTTATGACGAGCCGACGACCGGATTGGATCCCATCAACGCCGATGTGATCAATGACCTGATCCTGCGGATGCAGGAGCAGCTGAAAGTTACATCGATCGTTGTGACGCATGACATGACCAGTGCTTATAAAGTGGGCGACCGGATCGCCATGCTTTATGAGGGCAAGATCATCGGGACCGGAACTCCCGACGAGATAAAAAATTCCAAGGATCCGGTTATTCAGCAATTCATTACCGGTTCGGCGCACGGGCCGATCACGGATCAGGGAAAAACCGAAATGGAGCATGTATGAGGAAAAAGGGCAATGAAGTCGAGGTAGGGGTTTTTGTCATTATCGGATTTATTTTTCTGACGCTCGTCCTGTTCTTTGTCAGCGGGGTCTATCTTTTTCGTCCCGGGTATTCGGTCGACGTGATGTACGAATACGTTAGTATCCTTAATAAAGGGGCGCCGGTGCGTATGGCCGGCGTGAAGGTCGGAGAAGTGGATAGTGTCCAGCTTCTCTATGACGCGGCGAAGGAAAAGACCCGCGTGAAGGTCAAGCTCTTCATTGAAAAAGGAATAGATATCAGAGAGAACTACCAGTTTACGATACGGGGAACCCATATTCTGAGCGAGCCCCATATCGAGATTACACCGGTCAAGGGCAGTTTCCCCATCCTTCGTAAGGGTGCGTTGGTGGAAGGGGTCAGCCCGATGCCGATGGAAGCGCTCATCGACCGCGCCCGAGGGATCTCGGACCAGCTTTCTGCGATTCTGAAGAGCGTTCGCGAAAGCGTGGCGAGTGACGGGACCGCTAAAGATCTGAAGGATATGATCCACAATCTTTCGGAACTGAGCGTGGCCCTTAATTCGTCTCTCAAGGGTTCGGAAGGTGATGTTACCCGGAGTCTTAAGAATATCCAGTCTTCCAGCGCGTCCCTTGATGCGATCCTCGGGAAAGTGAATAAAGGAGAGGGGACGCTCGGAGAGTTGCTGATGAAGGATGACCTTTACAAGGATATGCAGGCCTTTGTAAAAGACGTCCGCGCGCATCCGTGGAAGCTTCTTAAGAAAGACTCCGGCCAGGGAGGCCGCAAGTGGTACTTCCTTTTTTTAGCATAAACCGATGAACAATAACTATTTATTCCATAGTGACCAAAGGAGCAGCGATCATGATTCTTGTCATCCGTCTTGTGTTTATTCTTGGATGCGCCCTGTTCGGGTATCTTTCTCAGGGGCTTTCGGGTCTTCAATTGCCTTACGCGTCATGGATCTCGGCCGGTATCGGTGCATTGATCGGGGTCCTCATTGTTTCGATTGATATTTTTTTCAAACAGTATACCGTCCGGAACATCCTGTCCGTTATCGCGGGTCTCGCGCTTGGCCTTTTGACGCACCGTCTTTTCATGATGGTCGTAACTTACGCCAATTTTCCGACGGAGGCCAATCGTAACTTCGGGATCGCGACCGCGATTATTTTTTCCTATCTCGGGATCATTACGATCCTGCGGGGGCAGGATGAGTTTAGCCTGATGATCCCGTTCGTGCGTCTTGATTCCAAGGGGCCGGGCGAGGAGCTGATCCTTCTCGATACGAGCGTGATTATCGATGGCCGCATCTCGGATATTGCGAACACTCATTTTCTTTCCGGTAAATTGATCCTTCCGCGTTTTGTCCTCAAGGAGCTCCAGCTGATCGCCGATTCCTCGGACCCACTCAAACGAAACCGCGGCCGCCGGGGTTTGGATGTGCTGAACGCCATTCGCGAGAATCCGAACATCCAGGTCAAGATCCACGAGATGGATTTTCCGGAGTTCAATACGGTTGATGCGAAGCTCGTGAAAATGGGGCAGGTGATGGAAGCAAAGGTCTTTACGAATGATTACAATCTTAACAAGGTTGCGGAACTGCAGGGTGTGAAGGTTCTCAATATCAACGACCTTGCGAATGCGCTGAAGCCTGTTGTCATGCCGGGTGAGGAGATGGAGATCAAGATCCTCAAAGAAGGCAAAGAACACGAGCAGGGCGTGGCGTATCTTGATGACGGGACGATGGTCGTTGTGGATAATGGGAAACGTCGCCTGGGTCAGACCGTGAAGGTTACGATCACGAGCGTTCTCCAAACGCAAGCCGGCCGCATGATCTTCGCGAAGCTTTCGGATGATAATGATCATCGTCCGGAGAGGGGTGGCGATCGTGGCGAACGTTGGCGCGACAACCGGGGCGGGGACCGGCACGGGCATGATTCCCGCCGTCCGCGGAACGGTTTCGATCGTCATGAACGGCATAATGGCCATCAGGGGCAAGGATATCAGAACCCGAATCAGCCGAATCCTCAGGGCCAGACTGGTCACGAGGGAGGTAATCCCCGTTAGAGATAAGAAGCGCTTTGCAGACGCTTCTGTGGAGGGTATGAGGTTGTTTTCATGCGACCTTCCGTTCTTGCCAAGGGCAAAAGGTAAAAAGATATGTTAACGATCTCTAACGGGGTAAAGTGAATGCGGGTTTCTCTCATTATCCCCGCAGCGGGGCTCGGTAGCCGCTTTCTCGAAAGCCTTTCCGGAGCAGAAAAAAAAGCGTCGTCTTTCCGTTCCAAGCTTTTTTATTCCCTGGGCGGCGAGCCGGTGCTTTTGCGGACGCTGCGTGTGTTCCAGCAATTTCCCGAGGTGAAGGAAACGATCGTTGCCGTCAGCTCCGAAATGCATTCGGAGGTCAAGCGGTGGTCTCGTTCACTCAAAGGGAAGAAGGTTCGCTGGATCCTCGGCGGTGAAACCCGCGCGGGATCGGTCTTGAACGCGCTCAAAAAAGTTTCCCCCCGTTCGGACTGGGTGATGGTCCATGATGGCGCGCGGCCGCTTGTGTCGGTGGAGTCGATTAAAAAAGTTCTTCAGTCTGCCGAGGGGTGGGACGGGGTCATTCTGGCGCGGAAAGTGGTCCCGACGATCAAACGGGTCCTGACCGGAGACGGAAGGATTCAGGAGACCGTGGACCGAAGCGTTCTTTACGAAGCCGAGACGCCGCAGCTCGTTCGCCGGGACGTTCTGTTCAAGGCTTATCGCGATAATCCGCGGTCACTCGGAGCGACGGATGAAGCGGGACTTCTGGAAGCGATCGGCGCGAAAGTCCGCGTGGTGCCGCACGGGGATTGGAACCCGAAACTTACAACATTACCGGATCTGCTGTTGGCCAAAGCGATGACAGAAAAAAATATTGCTCCGGAAGTCCGCGTCGGGATCGGGTTTGACACCCACCGCCTTGTCAAAGGGCGGAAATTCTATCTGGGGGGGGTCGTGGTCCCGTCTCCTAAAGGCGCGCTCGGACATTCGGACGGGGACGCGTTGCTTCATGCCGTCGCGGATGCGATGCTGGGCGCGATCGGTGGCGGAGATATCGGTGAATGGTTTTCGGACCGGGACCCAAAGTTCAAGAACATGCGCAGCACGAAGATCGTCGCGGCCGTCCTGGGCGAAGCAAAACGTCAGGGGTGGGTGCCGTATCACGCCGATACGAATATTATCCTGGAAGCGCCGAAGCTCTATACCCGTAAGCAAAAGATCCGGGCAAGCGTCGCCAGGTGTCTTGGGCTTCCCGTCAAAGATATTTCTATCAAGGCTCGCACCCGTGAAGGCCTGGGCCCTGAGGGGGAAGGCCTGGCGGTTACGTGTGAAGCTGTGGTCAGTATGAAAAAGGTCGCTTTATGATCCGGTTCCACAACACGCTTTCCGGAAAAGCCGAGGAATTTCGGCCGCTTAAGGCGGGGGAAGTGACTTTCTACACCTGCGGTCCGACGGTCTACAACTACGCGCATATCGGCAATTTTCGGACGTTTGCTTTCGAAGACCTTCTTCGCCGTTTTCTGGAGTTCAAAGGTTTCAGCGTCAATCATGTGATGAATATCACGGATGTCGATGATAAGACGATCGCCGGCGCGAACCGCGAGAAAAAAACACTTCAGGAATACACCGTTTTTTATACGCAGGCTTTCCTCGACGACATGAAGGCGCTTTATATGCTTCCGCCGAAGATCCAGCCAAACGCCACCGACTCGATCCCGGACATGATCGAAATGATCGCGAAGCTTGTCGCCAAAGGCATCGCGTACGCGGCGGAAGGTTCGGTCTATTTCCGCGTCGCAGGGTTCCCCGAGTACGGAAAACTTTCCAAGAAGAAGCTTGAAAGCAACATCGTCGGGGCGCGGGTGGATGTGGACGAGTATGATAAGGAAGAAGGCGCGGATTTCGTGCTTTGGAAAGCCGCGAAGGAAGGCGAGCCGTCGTGGGATTCTCCCTGGGGAAAGGGCCGGCCCGGGTGGCACATCGAATGCTCCGCGATGTGTACACGCCATCTCGGGGAAACGATCGATATCCATGCGGGGGGCGAAGACCTCGTGTTTCCGCATCACGAGAACGAGATTGCTCAATCCGAGGCGGCGACGGGAAAGCCATTTGTTAAATACTGGCTTCACGCGAAGCACCTTCTTGTGAACGGCGAGAAGATGTCGAAATCGAAAGGTAACTTCTTTACGCTCCGGGATCTCCTGGCCAAGGGTTATGATCCCATGGCGATCCGCTACGCGCTTATTTCGGTCCATTACCGTCATTCGCTTAATTTTACGCTGGACGGACTCAAGGAAGCCCGCGAGGTGATCGAGAAACTGGACAACTGCTATTTCCAGTGTCTGAGCCGTCTGCAACTGGACGGGCAAAAAGGAGAAGCCGGGTTTGAATTGAAAGTCTGTGACTCCGTTCTTGCTGAAATGGAGAAGTTCCTTGCCGAGGATCTTAATGTTGCAGGTGCGCTCGCGAGTTTTCAGGAGGCCGTGACGCATATCAACGCGAACCTTCCAAAGATTCCGGAAAAGGGATTTGGGAAATGCGTGGAGTTTTTCAGGAAAACGGACCGGCTTCTCGGTCTCGACATCGCTTCGGCGGATCTGATCCCCGGCGAGGTGAAATCGGCCCTCGGGCAGTACTTCGAGGCCCGTAAGGTGAAGGATTTTTCAAGGTCGGACGCGCTCCGCAAAGAGATTGAAAAGCTTGGTTGGCTCGTCAAAGACGGCCGCCCCGGTGAGCCTTCCACCGTCAAAAAGATTCGCCGTATTTGGGATGTGAAGAAATGACGCCGAAAAACTCTAAGAGAATCCTTCGCTGCGCTCGGGACGATAAAAAGCATCGGGGTTATTTCATAACATTCGAAGGATCGGAAGGGGCGGGAAAGAGCACGCAGATCCGCAACGCGGTGGCGTTCCTGAAACAGAGGGGCTGTTCCGTTGTGATGCTTCGCGAACCGGGCGGGACGCGGATCAGCGAGGCTATCCGTAACATTCTTCTCGATAAAGAGAATACCGAAATGGCGCATGTGACCGAGTTGCTGCTGTATCTTGCGGCGCGCGCACAGATCGTTCGCGAAAAGATTCTGCCGGCGCTTCAACAAGGCAAAGTCGTGATCTGTGACAGGTTTGAGGATTCGACGCGCGCGTACCAGGGGTTCGGGCGTAAGCTTTCGCTGGCCGCGATCGAGCAAGCGGGCCGATTGGTCCGCGGGAACCTGAAACCGGATCTGACATTCGTATTGGATATCGATAGCGAGAAAGGTCTTCAGCGCGGCGGCCGGCACGACCGGATCGAGCGGGAGGTCATGAGTTTTCACCGGCGGGTGCGCCAGGGGTTTCTGGCAATCGCCCGGAAGGAACCGAAACGCATGACCGTGCTGGATGCTAGCAAGCCGGTGGAATGGATCCGTCTGAAGGTTCAGGAAAGGCTCGAACGTGTTTTTGGCCAATAACACTCAGAAATTGGCCGCACGCATTCTTGAAGCGCACATGAAAACGGGCCGTGTTGCCTCTGCCTATATCTTCAGCGGGCGGGAGGATGCTTCCGAGATGGCGGAAATGGCGAATGATCGCAATTCTACCGACATCAAAGAAGAATTCGCCGTCGCTTTTGCCTGCGCTCTCGAGAACGGCGATACGAAACTTTTTGGATCGCAGGAAACTCCCGTCTCGCAGCGGATCTGGAAGCATCTTTACCCGGACGTGCGGTGGCTGGGGGAAGATAAAACCGAGCGCTCGATCAAGATCGGAAAGGACAGTAACGATCCCGGAACGGTTCGCGAGATCCTTCACTGGGCATTTACAAGGCCGTATGAGGGTGCCTGGAAAGTATGCATTGTGCTGAAGGCGGAGCGGTTGACCGAAGAAGCGGCCAATGCGTTCCTTAAAACGCTCGAGGAATCGCCGAAACATACCGTGTTCTGCCTTCTGACCGAGAATAAAAGCAATCTTCTAGAAACGATCCAGTCGCGGTGTTTCGAGATCCGTTTGACGCCGATGGTGTTCCAGCAGGTCCCGACGGGCGTGAACTCGATGGATGCGCCGCCGTTCCGGGAGATCTTTGAAAGCTACGGCACGATCCCGCGCGATGAGGCCAAGCGCAAGCTTGATCACTTGATGCTTGTTTGCCGCGAGAAAGTGTCGCAAATGGTTTCGGGGGAACATCCCGATGCCGACGAGGTCCGCCGGTGGCTGGAGGCGATGGACCTTCTGTATGATTCCAAGGCCGCCCTGGATATGAATACGAACCAGAAACTGACCGCGACGAGGCTTGCTATGCGCCTTGCGCGGCTTTTTCCGAATGCGAAAGCGACGATCTGATGACGAAGACCTATTATCTGACCACACCGATCTATTACGTGAACGGGAAACCCCATATCGGCCATGCCTACACGAGCATTCTTTGTGACACGTTCTCGCGGTTCCGCCGGATGCTCGGAGACGAGGTCTTTTATTTGACCGGCACGGACGAGCATGGTATCAAGGTCCAGAAGGCCGCCGCAGAACAGGGAAAATCGCCGAAGGATTTTGTGGATGAGATTGTCCCGAAATTCAAGGAATTGTGGCAGATCCTCGGGATCAAGTACGACCATTTTGTCCGCACGACGGACGGTTACCATAAAAAGGTCGTCCAGGCGGTCTTGAGCGATCTGGAGAAGAAGGGCGATATCTACAAGGCTTCGTACAAGGGCTGGTACTGCACGCCTTGCGAATCGTTCTGGACCGAACTTCAGCTCAAGGAAGGGAAGTGTCCCGATTGTGGCCGCGCGGTCGAACGCCTTGAGGAAGAGAACTATTTCTTTAAAATGTCGACGTACCAGACGTGGCTGATCGAATATATTCAAAAGAATCCCGAATTTATCCGTCCCGAGATCCGCAGGAATGAAGTGCTCGGATTTTTGAAAGAGCCGCTGGAGGATCTTTGTATCACGCGTCCCAAGGCGCGTCTGACCTGGGGAATTGAGTATCCCGGATCGCCGGACCATGTTGTCTATGTTTGGTTCGACGCGCTCTTAAACTATATCAGCGCCGCATCGTACCTTGAGGATGAGAAAAAGTTCAAATCCCTTTGGCCGGCCGACCTTCAACTCCTCGGGAAGGACATTTTGCGGCAGCATGCGGTGTTTTGGCCGATCATGCTCAAGGCCAGCGGGATCGAGATGCCCAAGCTCGTTTTCGCGCACGGTTGGTGGCGGATCGGCGGCGCGAAGATGTCGAAATCGCTCGGTAACATCGTGGATCCGATCGAGATCGTCGCGAAATACGGCAGCGATGTCCTCCGCTATTTTTTGCTGCGGGAAGTGACGCTCGGCCTTGACGGCACGTATTCCGAAGATCTTCTGATCGAGCGTTACTCAAGCGATCTTGCGAATGACCTCGGGAACCTTTGGCACCGGACGGCATCGATGATCGAAAAATATTTTGAAGGCAAAGTCCCGGAGGGCGATGCGCGAAAACGTTTTTATGATCCTGCGGGGCTCTGGAAAGACGTTTCTGCCGCGGTGCTGGGGTATGATCCCCGTGAGGCGTTGGCGAAGATCTGGGCCGTGATCGTGCGGGCCAACCAGTTCGTCGAGGAGAATAAGCCGTGGGCGCTTGCCAAGGATTCTGCAAAAAAACAGGATCTCGCGGACGTACTTTTTAACCTGGCCGACAGTGTGGCCCATGTCGGGATCCTCCTGCAGGCTTTTATGCCGGATACGGCGAAGAAGATCCTCGGTCGTCTGAAGGTTGCGGCGCCTGGCAAGGTCTGCAACGACGCGGAGTTTGGCAAGCCACTCGCGATTTCCGGGACCGTGATCGAAAAAGGAGAGCCGCTTTTTCCGCGTCTTGACGAGAAGACGTCATGAGTCTGATGGGGCTTACTGACACCCACCTCCACCTTCATTTTCCCCAGTACGACGCCGATCGTGATGAGGTTGTCCGTCGTGCGATCCATGCGGGTTTTCGCTTTCTCGTGAATATCGGCACCGATCTTGAAGATTCCCGTAAGGCGATTGCGGTCGCTGAAAAATATCCCGAGGTTTACGCTGCGGTCGGTTATCACCCGAATGAGACCCAAACGGCGAGCGATGCGGACCTTGCGGAAGTCGAAAGATTGCTGGCGCATCCGAAGGTTGTCGCGGTCGGGGAAGTGGGGCTCGATTATTTTCATGATCACTCGCCGCGAGATGTTCAGGAAAAACTCCTCCGCGTTTTTCTGGGCTGGTACGTCAAACACAACAAGCCTGTTATTATCCATTGCCGTGACGCCTATGACGATTTGCGGCGCGTTCTCTTGGAAGAGGTCCGTTCTCCTTTCCGGGGAGTCCTCCACTGTTTTTCTTCGACGGCTGAAGTCATGAAACAGTATCTGGATCTCGGTTTTTACATTGCCTTTGGGGGAGCGCTGACCTATAAAAAGAATGACGCGTTGCGGGACGCTTGCCGGGTCTGTCCCAAGGACCGGCTGGTCCTCGAAACCGACGCGCCTTATCTCGCACCGCAATCCCGGCGGGGCCAGCGGAACGAACCCATTTATATGTCCGAGACCGCGGAATGCGCGGCCGGGCTTCACGGGATGAGTGCCGGGGCAATGGCGGAGCTTACAACGACGAACGCGGGGAGACTTTTCGGGTTATGATCAAAGAGATCCACGCTTTTTTCAAAAGAGAGCCGCGCTATTTTTGGCTTTTTCTGCTGGTTCTCGCGTTCTATGCTTTTCTTTATTTGGGGCCCAGGCCGGCCCGAGAGGGCGAGACGCATGCTCCCGCCCGAAAGGCGACCTCGTTGCGGGAGGCCGAAAAAAAATGGAACGGCAGGATGGACCGGGAAAGCGCATTCAAGGAGTTCGCATCGCGCGAGCCGGTGTTAGCAGCGCTTTTTGAGATTATGACGCTTTTGATCATCCTGGGACTGCTCGCGGGGGGCGTTTTCGACGTGATCTTCCTGACGAAGCCCGCGTTGCGCGCCCAATTGACGGTTGGGACGGATCCTCCGCCGGTCCCGCAGGCGTGGCCGTTCTCCATGTTGTTCAAGGTCGTGATCCTTTTTGTTGTTTGGGGGATCCTGCTGAGCCTCGGGATGGGCATCGTCCAGGCCCTTTCTCCGAAGTGGCCGACGGACAATTTTTTCATGATTTTTCACACGCTGATCCTTAACCTGATCTGTCTGTATTTTATGGTCCGCTTTCTGAAGCAGGCCGGAAGCCATTGGCGGGACCTCGGATTTCATTTGCCGGCCAAAGGAGTGCTTCGGGAGATCGGACTCGGGATTGCAGGCTATATGGGGGTTCTGCCGCTTTTTGCACTTGTGGTGGCAGTATTGCTGGTCGTTGCCGGGATCTTCCACTATGAGCCGCCGCAGCACCCGCTCGTCAGCGTTTTTCTCGAAGAGGAAAAGCGCGCGCCGTTTCTGTTCGTGGTATCGATCTTTTTAGGCGCCGTTGCCGGTCCGGTCCTCGAAGAGGTCTTTTTCCGCGGGTTCTGCTATCCTATCCTGCGGAACAAATGGGGGAAGGTTTGGGCGATGGCCCTCAGCGCGGCGTTCTTTGCGGGGATCCATTATTCAGGGTTCGTGTTCTGGCCGATCTTTGTGCTCGGGATGGCGCTGGCGGTTGTTTATGAGAAACGGCGTTCGCTTGTCGCCTGCATTGCCCTGCACGTTACGCATAATACATTTTTTATTGCGTATTTTTTTCTGGTAAAACACATTCTCGGGGAAAACGCGTTCTAAGAACGATTCCGGATCTTTAATCAATTGATGAGGGTATCATGAAAACACCGAAAGTCCCTTTTGCACCGCTTTATTTCAAGAATGAAACGCTGTATCTTCTGGATCAGCGGAAGCTGCCCACGCGTGAGGTGTGGGTTCCGTGCCGGACTTCCGTGGCCGTTTGGCGGGCGATTCGCACAATGGTTGTGCGGGGGGCTCCCGCGATCGGTGTGACGGCCGGTTACGGGCTTTATCTCGGCGTCCGGAAATTTCGCGGGACGCCGGCGGGATTTCAGAAAAAGCTTTTCGCGGAAGCCCGCTATCTGGATTCCTCGAGGCCAACGGCGCGCAATCTTGCGTATGCCCTTGAGCGGATTCTGAATAAGGTGTCGCTTCACCAGGCCAAGCATGTGGAGCATTTAAAAAAGATGATCCTAGAAGAGGCGGTCCGGATCCATTTGGATGATGTCCTTATTTGCCGGAGGATCGGGCGGTTTGGCGCAGGGCTTTTTAAAAGAGGTTCTAGGATCCTTACGCATTGCAATGCGGGCGGTTTGGCGACTTCCGGGTACGGGACGGCGCTTGCGGTCTTTTACGCGCTGAAAGAAAAGAGGATCCCGTTTTCGGTCTATGTGGATGAAACGCGGCCGCTTTTGCAGGGGGCGCGGCTCACGGCGTGGGAGCTTATGAAAAGCAAGATCCCGTGTACGTTGATCTGCGACAATATGGCGGCGAGCCTGATGCGGGCGGGGAAGATCGACGGTGTTGTGGTGGGCGCGGACCGGATCGCGATGAACGGCGATACGGCCAATAAGATCGGTACCTACGGGGTAGCGGTGCTCGCGCATCATCACGGGATCCCGCTCTATATCGCGGCGCCGAGCACGACGTTCGATCTGAAGGCGAAGACCGGTAAGGATATTCCGATCGAGGAGCGGCCGTCGCATGAGATCTCGCATGTCCAGGGTAAGCAGCTCGCCCCGACGAATATGAAAACGTTCAACCCCTCATTCGATGTGACGCCGCATGCCCTGATCCGGGGCATTGTCACGGAGGCTGGTGTTTTAAAGGCGCCGTTCAACCGTTCGATCCGGAAGGTTGCGGTATTGCTTAAGGGAAAATAATGAACGAATTTTCTTTTATTGAATATCTGAAGCGCCAGGTGCCCCGGGTCAAGCATGTCCCGGTGGGGATCGGGGATGATGCCGCTGTAATTGATGTTTCGGCGGGGAAAAGACTTGTCGTCTCCACGGACGCGATCGTTGAGGGGGTGGATTTCACAATCCATCAAGGTGCCAAACACCCAAGGGCGCCTGGCACCTTGATGAGCCCCGGGCAGATCGGGCGGAAGGCGCTCGCGATTAATTTGAGTGATATGGCAGCGATGGGGGCGAAGCCTGTTGCGTTCGTGATTACCGTCGGTAAACCCGCCTATATCTCAACCGCGTGGCTGAAACATTTCTACGGGGGATTGTTGAAGCTTGCAAGACGGTACGATGTTGCCTGTGCCGGCGGGGATTTCTCTTCGGCAAAAGAGATGTTCGCCAGCGTGACGATCCTTGGGGAGGTTTTGCCGCGTCATTGTGTAACGCGCTCCGGCGCTATGGCAGGAGATTGGATCGCCGTGACCGGTGCTCTGGGCGGTTCGATTTTGAGGCACCATCACGACTTCTCGCCTCGGGTTTGTGAGGGGCTTTTTTTGGCGCATCATATCACACCGACGGCGATGATCGATGTCTCGGACGGTTTCGTTCAAGACCTCAGCCATATCCTCAAGGCTTCCGGAGTCGGCGCTGTGTTGGAACTCGAGGGTATTCCCGTCTCGTCTGATGCAAAAAGAATGGCCAAGGGGGATCGAGACAAAGCTTTGGCCATGGCTTTGAGTGACGGGGAAGATTTTGAGCTCTTGTTCACGGTCCCGCCGTGGCGAAAAGTGATGCTTGAGAAGCTCTGGAAGAAAGAGTTTCCGAAAGTTCGTTTGTCATGGGTCGGAAAGATCCGTGGGAAGACGCCCGTGGTCACTTGGCAGAGGAACGGAAAAAATATTCCGAAGCCTAAACTTTATCACAAAGGGTTCTCGCATTTTTGATATGAAAAAACGCACCTTTTTTACGTCGTCGGCGAAGGAAACGATCGAATTCGCAAAGAAATTCGCGAAGACCGTAAAGCCCGGGACAGTGTTCTGTCTTGAGGGGCAGCTTGGCAGCGGTAAGACGACTTTTGTGAAAGGGCTCGCGGAAGGCTTGGGGATGAAACGACCGGAACAGGTGAAGAGTCCGACGTTTGTCCTGATGCATGTTTATAAGGCCAAAGTTTCGCTCTATCATTTTGACTGCTACCGGCTCGATTCTGTCGAAGAACTCGAGGAGATCGGCCTCGATGATTTTGTCAATGACCCGAACGCGATTTCCTGCGTCGAATGGGCTGAAAAGGCAAAAAATCTCCTCCCTTCGACCTCCCGTCATATTTCCTTCGAAATTCTCGGTCCCACCAAACGGCGCATCTCTATCTCCTGACCGATCGTCTCGGGCGTTGTTGTACGGTTATAAATGTTGCAAATAAAGCAATATAAATATATAAATAATATATTGACAAGCGTACTCTCCTCTATACAATGGCGACATGATCAAAAGTGTAAAGGACTGGCCGTTGAATGAGCGGCCGAGGGAAAAATTGCTGCAAAAGGGGCCGGAAACCCTCTCCGATGCCGAACTTCTTGCCGTGGTCTTTGGCCATGGAATGCGTGGGAAGGACGTGGTCAGTTTTTCGCGAGAACTCTTGCTTCAGTTCGGAGGGTTGCGCGGACTTCTGAGTCAGAACCCGGCGGGATTCGGCAGGATCAAAGGCCTGGGGCAGGCCAAGATCGCCATGCTTTATTCCCTGAGGGAGATCGGGCTGAGGCACCTTCGTGAGAAAATCACCGGGCAGAATTTTGTCCGGAGTCCGCAGGCCGTGACGGATTATCTTTCAGCGGCACTTCGCGACCAGAAGCGGGAAATTTTCAAGGTCCTCTTTCTTGATAAGGCGCTTCGCATTCTCGGGGAACGGGATCTTTTTTACGGAACGATCGATGAAGCGGCGGTGCATCCTCGGGAGATCGTTAAAGCAGCACTGGAATGCCACGCGTCAAATCTTGTTCTAGTCCACAACCATCCGTCCGGAAAGATCGAGCCCAGCCGGGAAGACTATGAGATCACGCAAAAGATCAAGGCCGCCTGCCAGACGGTTTCGATCCGCATTCTCGATCACATCATCGTCGGTGAGAATCAGTACTTCAGTTTTTCCGAGCGTAATTCGCTATAAAAAAGGATCCGGTCCCTTTATTGGAGGCAGGTGAGGAAGGCGGAAATATCGGTCAGATCGTCGAGGATATGATCCGGCGGGTTGGGTTTGAAATGTTTCCGGGTTCTTCCGTTGGTGAGGACGGCGATGCTGCGGAGGCCGGCTTTTTGGGCGGCGGCGATGTCGTATTCGGTGTCGCCGATTACGAAGATCCTGTTTTTATCAAACCGGTGTCCGGCAAGTTCTTCCGAATAGGTGACGGCGGCCTGAAGGATCTTGACGCGTTCCCGGGCGTCATTGCCGAAGCCTCCGGTCCGGAAATAATGGTCGATCCCGCCACGCTTGAGCTTCATCCATCCCGCCCCTTCAAAATTTCCAGTCGCGAGCGAAAGGAAAAACTTTGGGTCTCGTGAAAGATGTTCCAGGATCTCGATGACCCCGGGCATGAGCTCGAACCGTGGGGATTCGAGGATCCGGCCCTCAAAGATTTCCTCATAGCGTTCCATGAGAAGGTCGAATTCGCCGGGAGTGAGGAGCCGCCCGAGTTCTCTTTGGGCGACTTCATCGAAGATCGCCGGATCCGTTTTTCCGTGCGGGTCGAGGGCTTTCCAGGCGTTTGGAATCTCGAAGACCTCTTCGAAAGCTTCCTCAAATGCAACTTTCCCCGCGCCACCGGTCAGGAGAAGTGTTCCGTCGATATCAAATAGGAGAAGGGTCTTTTCCATGGAACGGGATTTTACCATAAGATGCTTTTAAATTTATGCTATATTACCGTCCATGTTTTTGCTCGAGTTCATGAAAGTCGACAGGGCGACCCCGGGTTCAGTTTCGTTGAAATTGGCAGGCGTTGGGACCGTTTTATGACAAAAAAACAAAGTTGGCTTTCACTGGCAGTCGTTTTTGGCTCGGTTTATTTTTTTTCCCTGAACGGCCTCGGATCATTGCCCGCGTTGGCCGTTAACTATCTTCTCAAGGATAAGGCCGGTTTGACCCCTGAAAAGATGGCCTATTTTCAGGCGGTCACGCTGATTGCCTGGGTGATCAAACCTTTTTGGGGGCTTATCTCGGATCTTTTCCCGATCTTCGGTTCAAGGCGCAGGTCCTATCTCATCCTTACTTCGGTCGTTGCCGGCGCGGCTTGGCTTGTCCTAGCTTTTTTGCCGGATCTCGGCGCCGCCTCGCTTCTTTTGATGCTCATGACGCTGATCTATATGGCGTATGCGTTCCAGGACGTGGTGACCGACGGCCTGATGGTTGAATCCGGGCAGGCGCTTGACCGGACCGGACAGTTTCAATCGATCCAATGGTCCGCGGTCTATGCAGCCATGATCGTTACCGCATTTGCCGGGGGGTATGTCGCGGAGCTTGCCCAAAAAGGGGCGATGTCTTACCGGAGTATTTTTGCGATCACGGCCGCGTTTCCGGCGCTGACGGCCATGATCGTCTTTTTCATGGTCCGGGAGCCCGCGCAGGCGCACCTGGAAAGAGCGGCGGAAACCGGTCTTCGGGATGTTTTTCGCCACAAAGGGATCTGGGTCCTCTCGGCTTTCCTTTTTTTATGGAATTTCTCTCCTTCTTTTGGGGCCCCGTTTTTTTATTACACGGTGGATACACTGAAGTTTTCGGCGTCCTTCCTCGGGATCCTTCAGGCGGTCACGAGTGCCGGGGCTCTGGTGGGGAGTGTTTTCTACGGTCTTTTGTTTGCGAAATTTCCGGTCCGGAAGTTTTTGCTGATCGCCGTTATGGCCGGGGTGGTCTCGACCCTCTCCTATTTTATTTATTTTGCTCCGTGGCTGGTCCATCACGCGTCAGTTCTCAAAACCCTCGCGCTTGTGATGAATTTTCTTCTCGGGACCGCCAGCGCCGTGATCTTCCTGGCGCTTCTCAATCTGGCCGCCCGGTGTTCGCCGCAGTATGCGGGGGGTACGGTTTTTGCCCTTCTGATGTCTTTTTATAATTTTGGCCAGATGGGGTCGAGTGCTTTCGGCGGGTTTCTGTTCCCGAGGATCGGCCTCGAACCGTTGATTTTTCTCTCGGCGGGTTTCTCACTTCTGGCGCTTTTCCTGATCCCGTACCTTCCGGTTCCTAAAACAGATCCGGCGGAAGGGCTTGAAGGAGGGCGATCGTGACCGCGCAAGGATCTCTTTTTGAAATGCCCAAGCAGGGCGGGTTTGTTCCGGACATGACTGATCCCGAACAACGGCGCAGAAAGATCTTCCGGGGGATGCTTCAGCTGGTCTGGATCCTGATTCTGGCGGCGCTTGTCTGGAAGGCGTACGATTTTTTTTGGGCCCGTCATCGGTATTTGATCACGGCCTATTGCGACTGTCCGATCTGTATCAATGTTGAGGATTTTCGCGACGGGAAGTTTGCAAGCGGACATCAGGTCTATTGGGGCGGTGTTGCCGCGGATAAGGCGGTCCCTTTCGGTTCCGATGTGGAGCTTGTTCCAGCCATGCCGGGCGATTGGCTCGCGGTACGTAACTTAATGGACAATCGCCGGCATTTTACCGTGGAGGATCGTGGCGGAAAGATCCACGGCCGGCACCTGGATGTTTTCTTTCCCCAGTCGCGTGGCGGCCACCAAGCTGCCTTGCGATGGGGTGTGCGGCGCATGCGCGTCAGGATTGACGGCCGCTTGATGGATTGAGTTCTTACGGCTGGTCGTAAGGGCCCGATTCTGCTCCAGGTCGGTCATTTGGACGCAAATCCTTAACCGGTCTGGGGTTGGCTAAAAGCGCTTTTAGGTTCACGGGGATTTGGGTATACTAGCACCTCAAATTTATTCAGTTTGTCCAGGAGCAGCTCTTGACCCAGACCGATCCGCCAAGCCTTGACGCTCAGGTAAAACTTACGCCCATGATGGAGCAGTACCGTGCCATCAAGAAGAGCCTGCCCGCCGCGACGATCCTTTTTTTCCGCCTCGGGGATTTCTACGAAATGTTCTTTGAAGACGCGGTGCGCGCGTCTGACATCCTCAACATTACCTTGACCGGCCGCGAAGGCGGTGAAGCCGGTCGCGTTCCGATGTGCGGTTTTCCCCACCATGCTTTCCAGGGATATGTCCGGACGATCCTGGACTGCAATCTCAAGGTCGCGATTTGCGAACAGATGGGGGATCCGGCGCAGGCGAAGGGCCTTGTGGACCGGAAGGTCACCCGCATTATTACGCCCGCGACCTATCTCGATGACGAAACACCGGCCCAGAACCTTCAGTATATGGTCTCGATCCTGGCGGGCAAAGATTCCGCGGTGCTGGCTTATCTCGAGCTGAGTACCGGAGAATTCTATGTGCGCGAGATTACGCTTGACCGGTTGTTGGATGAACTGACGCTCCTGTGGCCGCGCGAAGTGGTGATCCCGAAGACGCTTGCCAAAAGGGAAGACCTCACGAATTTCGTTAAAGAAAATTTGAAAGCCGCGCTTACGGTCTATGAAGACTGGATCTTCGAGTATGACGATTCGATGCGGCTTCTGATGGAAAACTTCAAGCTTGGGTCCGCGCAGGGTATCCCGTTCCACGACCATCCTCTCGCGGTTGGAGCCTCCGGCGCGCTCCTGTATTATCTCAAGGACCATTTTCACAGCGCGATCGACCATGTGCGGGTGCCGCGGCTTTTTAACGCGAGCCAGTTCATGGTCCTTGACCGGCAGGCCCAGCGCAGTCTGGAGCTGACCGCGTCACAAAGCGGCCGCAAGGATTACGGAACGCTTCTTTCGGTGATCGATCGTACGATGACGGCGATGGGCTCTCGTATTCTCTATCACTGGCTTACGCATCCGCTTTTGGATGTCCATGAGGTCGGGAAACGGCAGGACGCCGTTGCCGAACTTATCCGGGAGCTTCACCACGCGGAAGGGCTCGGAAGACTTCTCAAAGGTGTCAAGGACATGGAACGCACGCTGAGCCGCCTCAATTACGGCGTGGCGAATGCGAGAGACCTGGTGAATCTGAAAGCGTTTCTGGATCGTGTGCCGGAGATCCGGAACATTCTTGCCACGTTTGATAATGAATTGGTTCGCGAGTTGCAAAAGCAGGTTCAGCCGTTCCCGCGTCTAAGCGAGTTGATCGGCCGGTCGGTCGTGGAAGAACCGCCGCTTGCCGTCAAGGACGGCGGGCTGATCCGGGGAGGTTACTCACCGGAGCTTGATGAGCTTCGGGAGATTTCGCAGAAGGGAAAGCAGTGGATCCTGGAATTCCAGCAGCGGGAGATCGAACGGACGGGGATCAAGTCGCTTAAAGTAAAATATTCCGGGGTTTTTGGGTACACGCTGGAGGTGAGCCGTTCTTATTTGAGCCAGGTGCCCGAGAATTATATCCGCCGCCAGACGCTCGCGAACGCGGAACGTTTCATCGTGCCGGAGCTTAAGGCATGGGACGAGAAGATCTCGGGGGCGCAGGACAAGATCAAGAATCTGGAATATCAGATCTTTCTTGAGATCCGTGCCAAAGTCCTCGAAGACCTGGTGCCGCTTCAGAACATGGCCAAATCGGTCGGCGTGATGGACGCATTGATGTCGCTGGCACGGGTGGCGCTTGAGAGGAAATGGGTGCGGCCCGAAGTCCGGGAAGATAAAGTGCTTTCGATCCAGGGAGGGCGGCATCCGGTGGTGGAGAGCATGCTGGCGGCCGGGAAGTTTGTCGAAAATGACGGCCTCCTTGATAGCGATAAGCATCAGTTGGTGGTTCTGACAGGTCCGAATATGGCCGGGAAATCGACTTATATCCGCCAGACCGCGCAGATCGTTCTTTTAGCACAGATGGGTTCGTTTGTCCCGGCCCGGGGCGCTCACGTTGGGCTTGTGGACCGGATCTTTACGAGGATCGGAGCTTCGGACGATCTTGCTCGCGGCGAGAGCACGTTCATGGTGGAGATGCTCGAGACGGCGCATATCCTTCAGGAAGCGACCGACCGGAGCCTTCTGATCCTGGATGAAGTGGGGCGTGGCACGTCAACCTTTGACGGCGTGAGCATCGCCTGGGCGGTTTGTGAATTCCTGGCGCAGGGAAAGGTCCGCCCGCGGACGCTGTTCGCCACGCATTATCATGAGCTCACGCAGCTCGAGGAACATTTTCCGTCGATCAAAAATTACAAAATGACGGTCAAGGAAACCCCCGAAGGGATCCTCTTTTTGCGGAAGGTGGCTCGGGGAGCTTCGGAGCGCAGCTACGGGATCCATGTCGCGGAACTGGCCGGGATTCCGGGGGACGTGACGCGGAGGGCGAAGGAGATCCTCGCGATCCTGGAAAGCGAGAACACCCAAGCTACGGAGATCATCGAATCGAAAAAAGCGCGTGGTTCCCGGAAGGTTGCGGATAGCGGGCCGACGCTTTTTGACGTGCCGCAGTACGCCGCTAAGCCGAGTGAGATCGAAGAAGAACTTAAAAAACTTGATTCGGACTGCCTGACGCCGCTGGAGGCTCTGCAGAAGATCGCGGCATGGAAGAAGAAAATCAGCGCAACGCGCAACGCGCAACGGAAAAATAATGATGGGTAAAATACACGTTCTTTCGGAGATGGTTGCCAATAAGATCGCGGCCGGGGAAGTGGTCGAGCGGCCGGCGTCGATCGTGAAGGAACTGGTTGAGAATTCCCTGGACGCGGGAGCCGACCGGATTGAAATTACCGTGAAACACGGCGGTAAAAGTCTCATTCGTGTCGCGGACAACGGTTCCGGGATGAGTTCCTCGGATGCGGAGCTTTCGCTTCAACGGCATGCCACCAGCAAGATCACGACGGCCGAAGATCTGGACAGTCTCGCAAGCTTTGGGTTTCGCGGAGAAGCATTGCCCAGCATTGCGGCGGTTTCACGTTTCACCCTGCAGACCCGCGCGGCGGACGCATCCTCCGGCACCGAACTGGTCGTGGAAGGCGGGCGTTTGACGAAAGCGCGAGAATGCTCCGCGGCTCAGGGGACGGTGATCGAGGTCCGGGATCTTTTCTTTAACACCCCGGCACGCCGGAAATTCATGAAACAGGATTCGACCGAATTCGGGCACATCCTCGATGCAGTGACCTGTCTGGCTTTGGCGAACCTTCAGGTTCGGTTCGTGCTGGATTCCGGGGAGAAGAAGCCGCTCGATCTTTTGCTGACGGGAGATCTTTCGGTCCGGGCGCGGGCGATTTTTGGGGAGGACTGGGCGGGGCAAGTGATCCCGATTCAAAACGAAATCCCACACATCAAGCTTTCCGGACTCATCGGTAAGCCGTCGATCGCCTTGGGAAACCGTACCCAGCAGTTTTTTTTCATCAACCGCCGGTGGGTGAAGGCCTATGGGTTGAGCCACGGATTGCAGGCTGGTTATCACGGGCACCTGATGCAGAACCAGTTTCCGGCGGCGGTTCTGTTCCTCGATCTTGATCCCCAATATGTCGACGTAAATGTCCATCCGACGAAACAGCAGGTCCGGCTTTCTCATGAGGCGCTGATCAAATCTTTGATCGAAAAGACCGTCTCCGGAGCGCTCAAAGAACACGGGGATCTCGCACCGTCATTCAAAACCGACGGTGGAAGATTTCCGTCTCCGGCGGTACATTTTCAGGAGTCAAAATTTTCTTTCGAAGAAACTATGGTCGCAGAAGGCGCAACGCTTAAAGTCTCGGAAGCTTCTTTCGAGGAAGCGGTCCCCGCGCAAGCCCCAGTGTTCCGTCCGCTCAAGATCGGCAAAGGGCCGCAGGTCCTTCGGGTGCTTGGGCAGGTACACCGGACGTACATCCTCGCGGAGACCGAGGAGGGCTATATCATCGTTGACCAGCACGCGGCGCACGAGCGCGTGATGTTTGAGGCGATCCTGAAGAATTTTGAATCTGAACGGCCGGCAATCCAAGGACTTCTGATGGAGGAAATTCTGGAACTGCACCCGCGTCAGGTGGAGATCCTGAAAAAGCATCTGGTTTTTCTTAATAAGATCGGATTTGAGATCGAACCGTTCGGGGAGAAGGCGTTTGTGGTCCGCGGGTTGCCGTCGGCGATGAAAGATGAAAATCCTGTTACGCTTATCAAACAATTTGTCGATGAAAAGGAAGCGGGGAAAAGTCAGACCGGCCTCAGGGGTTACCAGGAAAATATCGCCGCTCTGATCGCGTGTAAACGGCGTTCGGTTAAAGCGGCTGACGCGCTGACGTTTCCCGCAATGCAGGGGCTCATCGAACAGCTGGCACGGTGCGAGAATCCCTTCAACTGCCCGCACGGGCGCCCGAGTTTTATCCGGTATTCGGCGGCAGAGCTTGAGAAACAATTCAAACGGAAATTATAAATTCAAGATCGAAAGGACCGGTTATGGCGAAAATTCTTGTAGCGGATGATGAGGAAGATGTCGGAATCATTGTTGCCGAAAGGCTTCGTGACGGAGGGCATCAGGTGGAATGGGTGCCGGACGGAACGACGGCGCTCGCCAAGATCGAGGAAGGCGGTTTCGATCTGGCCATTTTGGACATCCGTATGCCGGGGGCCGATGGCTATGTGGTCTGCGCCTCGATCAAGAACTCCCCGAAGTGGGGGAAGATCCCGGTTCTTTTGATGAGCGCCTTTGAAAAGGAGCAGAAGAACTGGCAAAAGAGCAAGGCGGATGCATTTCTCGCCAAGCCGTTCGAAACCAACCGGCTTGTGGGTGCTGTCGAAAAGCTTCTCCGTCTCAATGGTGCCAAGTCCTGAGCGCGTGAGGTCTCCCGTATTTTGTTCCAACCCTGACGTTTTGAGTGAGAGGCAGTCATGATCGTGATCAAGCAGGGGGATATCACTCGGGAGGAAGTGGATGTGATCGTGAATGCCGCGAACACGGGGCTTCGCGGGGGCGGAGGCGTGGATGGTGCGATCCACCGGGCGGCGGGGCCTTCGGTGATGGAGGAATGCCGGAAGATCGGCCATTGCGCGACCGGAGATGCGGTGATCACGAACGCCGGACGACTGAAGGCGCGAAAGATCATTCATACGGTCGGGCCGGTATGGCATGGCGGAAAACAACGCGAGTCGGAGCTTTTGCGAAGTGCGTACGTGAAGAGTTTTGGTGTTGCGAAAAAAAACGGGCTCCGGACGATCGCTTTCCCGGCGATCAGCACCGGGGTTTATGCCTATCCCAAGGTGGAAGCGGCGCGAATCGCGCTCGCCGCCGGCAGGGAATTTGAAAGTGACTTCGATGAGATCCGGTTCATTTGTTTTTCCGGAGAAGACCTGAACCTTTATCAGAAAATTCTGAAAACTTAGATTCCAAACGGAAGGCCTCTATGACTCGGGACGCGATCGAGCAGTGTATGAAGCAAACGCGGGAGGCTTTGGTTCTTTCGATCGGCGTGGCGCTGTTGCTGATGATCGTAAAATTTACCGCCGGGGTGATTACGCATTCGATGTCGATCATCGCTTCCGGGCTTGATTCCACGCTCGACATGATGATGTCCGCCCTGAATTTTTTCGCGTTCCGGGAAGCCTCCAAGCCGCCCGATGCCGAGCATCCTTACGGGCACGGGAAGGTTGAGAGCTTGGCGGGGCTCTTTCAAAGTCTCTTTATCGCGGTAAGCGGTTGTTTTGTTATTTATGAATCCATTAAACGTCTTATCGCCGGAAGTTTTGTTTCCGAGATTCCACTCGGGATCGGAGTGATCGTTTTTTCGGCGGCGATCACATGGCTTCTCTCGATGCGATTGAAGGCTTTGTCGAAGCAGAACAGGTCTCTGATTCTGGGAACGGAGAAGACCCACTACACGATGGATTTTGTGTCTTACCTCGGCGTGATCCTCGCGCTCGTACTGGTGGGGAGGACGGGGAAGGTTGCGTGGGATCTGGCCGTTTCGATCCTGGTGGCCGGCTATATTTTTTATTCCGCGGTCGGGATACTAAAACGCGCTGTGTCGGAACTGCTGGACCGCGGTCTTTCCAATACGGAGCTTAAAAAGATTCGGATGATGATCATGGGCCATCATCCTGCGGTTGTCGGGGTTCACAATCTCCGGAGCCGGATGGTCGGCAACCAGCTTTTTCTCGATTTTCATATCGAGATCCGCGGCGAGGACGATTTCAAAAAGGCACACGACATGACCGAGTCATTGATCGCAAAGATCCAGAACGAACATCCGAAGTCGGACGTTACCGTCCATTTCGATCCGGAAGGAGCATAAGGGGGCTTTATGAGACTTTTGATCATTGAAGACGAAAAGAAAATGGCTAGCTTTCTTGAGCGCGGGCTGAAAGAAGAAAATTACGCGGTGGACCTGGCCCCTGACGGTGAAAAAGGCTGGGAATACGCGACGACGAATGAATACGATCTCCTGATCGTGGACTGGATGCTTCCCAAAATGAGCGGGGTGGAGCTGTGCCAGAAGCTCCGTAAGGAAGGGAAGACCGTGCCGGTATTGATCCTGACAGCGAAAGATTCCGTTGAGGACAAGATTAGGGGTCTCGACCAGGGCGCCGATGATTACCTGACCAAGCCTTTTAGCTTTGATGAGCTTCTGGCGCGTATTCGCGCGCTTTTGCGACGTCCCTCGCATCTGACAGACCAGACGGTGTTGCAGAGTGCCAGCCTTAAGCTGGACCTGATCAAACGCCAGGCTTGGGTCAAGGACCAGGAGATTTCGCTTTCTCAGAAGGAATTCTCTCTCCTTGAGTTCCTGATGCGACACAACGGAGAAGTTGTCTCCCGCACCGCAATCGCGGAGCACGTTTGGGACCTTCACTTCGATCCCATGAGCAATACGATCGACGTCTACATCAACTTTCTCAGGAAAAAGATCGACGAGAGGCTGGCCGGTTGCAAAATCGAGACTGTCCGCGGGACCGGCTATCGTCTTGCTCTTCCATGATCCAGATTCGCTCGTTCAAGCTCCGGCTGACCCTGTGGTATGCGAGCATGCTCATGGTCTTTCTTGCCGGGTTCGCTTTTCTTATGTACGCCGAGCTTTCCCGCGCCCTTTATCGTGATGCGGAAAGGAGTATGTTCGGCGAGGTTCAGAATATCGAAGAGGGGCTCCAGGTCCATTTAAAGGACTCGCAATTTTCCTCGCTTCCCTTGGACGGGAACGGCGGGCTTGTTTTTCCTGCGGAAGTCCAGGGGGCATTGACCGGGTCCATCCGGGACTGGGAAAAACGCCAGAGGCGCGTGACAAGAAGTCTTCTGCTGGTCCGGATCATCGGACTGGATCATTCGTTGATCGTCTCGAACCTCGGAGGATGGGAGCGCGAGATCATCTTTCCGGATTATGAGCGCGATTCCGCATTCATGGAAACGGGGGACTCTTACCAGACCATCCATTTTCAAAAGAACCCTATCCAGCTTTATTACCACCTGGTACGTTTGAGCGGGCGGCCAATGTTCATTATCCAGGTCGGGAAGCCGCTTTACGAGATCGAAAAAACCCTCGGACGCCTGGCCCTTATCATCGCGGTGATCGTTCCTCTCGGCGTCGGACTGGCGTGTTTCGCCGGGTGGTTTCTCGCGCGACGTTTTCTTAATCCCGTCGAGCGAATGATTCAGCAGGCCCGGAAGATCACTGCGGCTTATCTCAAAGATCGGCTGCCGCGGACTTTCACCCAGGATGAACTGGACCGTCTTGCCGAGACCCTGAACGAGATGATCGATCGTCTGGAATCCTCCACGCGCGCGGTTCAGGAATTCAGTTCGAACGTGTCCCACGAATTCAAGACGCCTCTTGCAATTATCCGCGGGGAGATTGATCTTGCGTTCCGGCGCGTCCGCTCGCAGGAGGATCTTCGGCGAACGATCGGAGTGATCGGAGAGGAAGTGGACGGCCTCATTCGTCTCGTGGACGACCTGATGATCCTTGTCCGCAATGACGCGAAACAGTTGCATCTTCTTAAAAAGATAATTCCCCTGGAGCGCCTGCTGGATCATGTTGTGGGACTTTATCAGGAGCGGGCCCGTCATGAGAAAATCGAACTTGTCCTTGACGCGAGAGAGGAAGCCGAGGTCATGGGGGATGAGGTTTATCTGAAGAGGCTCTTTACCAATCTCGTGGACAATGCGATCAAATTCACCGAAGAGGGCGGTAGGGTTTTGGTTCGCCAGCGTCTTTGGGGGGACAAAGTCGTGATCGAGATCGAAGATACCGGGATCGGGATCGATCCTGAAACTCTGAAAAAGATCGGCACCCGGTTTTATCGGGCGGACCAGGCTCGCTCTCGTGAAGGCGCGGGGCTTGGTTTGAGCATCGTGACGGCCATTTGTGATGCCCATCAGGGGCGTATGAGCGTCGAGAGTTCCCTCGGCAGGGGGTCAAAGATTTCCGTAGAATTGCCGCGAATTATCCCTTCTCTATAGCATTAGTCCTATAATGCGCCTCCTGTTAAAAATATTTAATTCCGTTTTAATCATCATTTAATGTCGAACCTGTTAGCATATGATCGATGTCGAGGGAAATTAAAGGCAATTTAAATATCGAAAATTGAAAGATTTCGCTTTTTAAAAAGACTTTAAAAACCGGAAGGATTTGAAAATGGAAATCAGCAATCAGCTTTTAAAACCATTCATCGAAAAGATGGAGACTGAATGGCAGGAGCTTTATCGCGAGATTTCCGGTCACAAGGGCGAAGAAGCCGACGCCATACGGCCGTCGATCGAACAACGGATGCGTCAGTTGGAAAAGTTTCGTATGTCCGCGCAGTATTACGAAACAGATGAAGTGGGACTGAAAGAGTTTCCCAATCTTCGTGAGGCTCTCCGGTTCCTGAAGTTGGACCTTCGCACCACGCGGCGTAAATGGCGCCGGCATTTGGTTTCCAAAATACGCACTCAGAAGAGACAGGAGCGGGCCAGTCATGCGACATCTCTTATTGCGTGAAGAGAATATCATTGCCGGGCTTGAGGCCTCGGACCGCGAGGAGGCTTTGCGGAAGGTTATCGATCTGTTGCCAGCGTGGGGTCTGAAGGGGATTGAAAAACAAAAAGTTTTCGAGCTTCTCCTTTTACGGGAACAATTCGGCACCACAGCCATTGGTCATGGGATCGCGTTGCCGCATTGTTTCTCTCCGGAAGTCCAGGAGCCGATTGTGGCATTTGCAGTAAGCCCGGACGGGGTCTCCTTTCCGTCGCTCGACGGTCGCCTCGTCCATTTTATTTTTCTGTTGATCCTGCCCCAGAACGAGGCGGCGGAGCAGCGGAAACGTGAGATCCTTCAGAAGATCAAATGGTTCCTTGACGACCGGTTCCTGCAGGACCGTCTCCGGATCGCCCGGTCGGCCCATGAGATCTATCAGTTGCTTGTCCCCGAACCGCGCGGCGTCGCGGTTGCGGCGTAGTTTTTAGCGCGATTTTTCGAATAGCAAAGCGCCCTGGTCTAAGAACGGTTGGAAGGCGGGGGGTCTGACAGCCGGGCTGGCCAGGGCATTTGTTTTCAGGATTAATTCCTTCCCATTCTGTTTCCTCGGATTTGAATTTCCGCCGTGTTGAGAAGCTTCCCGAGACGTGTTATACTCCCGCCGTAGTGTTGATCTTTCATATCGTCGATCCATGGGGGTGAATAGGTTCGACAGGGGATTTTGCATTCAAGGGAGCATGCAGAGGTTCGTCAGGTGCCTCTTTAAAAAACGTGGCAAAACATAAATGCTGATACACTCAGCTGGAATGAGAGAGCTGTCGGACCGGTTTCGGTCCCGGTTCCTCTCGCCTTCGCTGCTTAACTGCTAGCGACGTCACAGGGCCGATATCTGCTAAGTTCTGATGGCGAAAAAAGCAGGTTGCTCTTCCGGTCTCGCCGTTGGATCGGTGGAAAAGACTTCGACGGATCGTTCCTCAAAATCCGGTTCACTGAGATTTGAGGAATTAAACCGAATGTGAACTGAGCATGGAGACCCCTTGATGACGGGTCCTTTGGACGAGGGTGCAATTCCCTCCACCTCCACGTACTCATCCGCAAACTGGCTTTTCGATAAAGAAGAGTTTGAAGTCGAAAGCTATATTTATAAAGACTCGAAGCTGATTTTAGTTAAAGATGGTTCGGAAGATTCAGCCGTACGAAAAGGATGTAAAAACATGCTTACGAAAAAGATGATCGCCGTTGGAGTTTTTGCTTTGGTTATGGCAAATGTTCCAATGAACGGTGTTTGTGCAGTGACGGAACTTTCCAAAGAAAGAATCATCGAGATTGCCAAGGCGAAGGCTTCAGCATGGAAATTTAAAGTGGAGACGATGACTATTACTTATGACGATGGGAATCTAGAGCTAAAGAAATTTCTGATGCGGGAAGGCGTTTCTCAGTATGACAAGCAGACCGGCAAGTGGATTCCTGTCGAAGGGACTACGCCGGAGAGATGGAGACCTAAATTAGCAAGCAGAGATTTTCAAGCTGTCTATTTTGCGCCTAAACAACAAATGAAGGGTGGCGATTTTTGGGTTTTCGTTGATCGAAATACGGGTGAAGTGATTGATGTCGTCGGAGGCAAATAAAAAAGGGCTAGTTTGTGGATCGCGATATTCGCCCCACGTCCGGTTATCATATCTAAAGCATTAATAGAGATTGGAGAGGTCCTGATTTCCTTGGATTTTTATAGAGATTAGGGCGCCTCCGCGTTTTGGCGGACAATATCAAGTGAGCCCTCGGGTTATGGAGGGCTTTTTATTTAGGGGAAGTCTATGGCACAACAGCAAAAAGATTATTACAAGATTCTCGGAGTGTCGGAATCGGCCTCCGGGGATGAGATCAAAAAGGTTTATCGCAAACTTGCGGTCAAATACCATCCTGACAAGAATCCGGATAACCCCAAAGCCGCGGAGACGAAATTCAAGGAGATCTCGGAGGCGTATTACATCCTGAGCGACAATAAGCGTCGCCAGCAGTATGATCAGATGCGCAAGTACGGGGGCGGGTTCCAGGGGAATTATGCGGGGGCCCAAGGATTTAATTTCGAGGATTTGCTCCGTCAGTTCTCAGGGGGTGGGCATGGACGCCCGAGCAGCCGTTACTCGGCGTTCTCGGATATCTTCGGAGACCTGTTCTCCGGAGGCGGTGGCGGTCGCGGTGGCAGTGGCCCGTTCCGGGTTTATTCGTCCGGTTCTCCCAGGCAGGATTTTTATGGCGGGGAAGATGATTATGACGACGGCGCGTCGTCGGTTCAGGAGTCGGCCGATGTGGTTGTGAATCTAAAGATTTCGAGGAAGAAAGCCAAAGAAGGCGGGAGCGTCACGTTCCGGACGCCCGAGGGACAAACGATCGCGGTTAAAATTCCGGTGAACATCAAAGAAGGGCAGAAGCTTCGTTTGGCGCGGCAGGGCAGGAATTGTCCGGCCTGTCATCATCCCGGAGATCTGATCCTTCAGATCAAAGTTGCGGATTAATGGAAAATCTTCATGTAGACAAGCATGGCGGAAATACCGGCGATCCCAAGCTGGATCAGCTGGTTCACCAACTGATCCACGATGCCGGACAGGGAGAACAGGCGGATCTTGTTGAGGAAATGATCGGGACCGCGCTGCGGATCTATCGGGAAGGGCTTGACCGTGGAGATATGAAGATCCTGAACACGGCCCTCAAAGAACTTCGCCTTGGCCTGCGTGTTTTTGAGAAATACCGGGCGTTTCGCAAGGTCGCTTTATTCGGTTCTGCGAGGACGCCGCGGTCGGATCCCAATTACCAGATCGCTATGAAATTCTCCAAGGAGATCGTCCGGAAGGGATGGATGGTCATCACGGGCGCAGCCTCGGGGATCATGGAGGCCGGCAACGTTGGCGCGGGTCCCAAAAACAGTTTCGGCATGAACATCCGGCTTCCGTTCGAACAGGAAGCGAACCTGGTGATGCTGAAGGACCCCAAGCTTGTCACCTTCAAGTACTTTTTTACGCGCAAGCTCATGTTCCTCCGGGAATCCCATGCGACGGTCCTTTGCCCCGGGGGGTTCGGGACCCATGACGAAGGGTTTGAAACGCTTACGCTGGTACAGACGGGGAAGACCGATCCTCGGCCGATCGTTTGTCTCGATGCTCCGGGCTCGGAATACTGGAAGCATTTCCGGATTTTTCTAAAGAAACAGCTCGCCGACGAGCATTTGATCCATGAGGACGACATTGATTTCATGCACTTCACCCAAAACGTGGAAGATGCCGTCAAGTATACGGTCGATTTTTACAAGATGTATCATTCCATGCGGTACATCCGGGACATGCTGGTCATGCGCATCGAAAAACCGCTTTCGGACGCACAGCTTGATTACTTGAACCAGCAGTTCAAGGGGATCGTCAAAAAGGGGAAGATCATCCAGTCGCTGAAGCCGTTCGATGAAGAGAAGAACGCTCCTTACACGTTTCATCTGACGCGTCTTGCGTTTTCGTTCAAGATGAATTGTTATACGCAGATCCACCGGATGATCCACGTCCTCAACTCGTTTGCGTAGGACAAGACTCGCGATTTCGTGGGCGCTTAGCTCAGTTGGTTAGAGCATATCCTTTACACGGATAGGGTCGAGGGTTCAAATCCTTCAGCGCCCAAGTTCTTATAACGATAATTCTTGGCAGGGAACGGAAACGGTAAAGTTCACTATACCGAAAATCGCGGGTGATGTCGGGAAGAGGTTCGAATCTCTCATCGCCCAAGTTTCTCTAGGTTAAATCCGGAGTTGATATGAATGGTGATGTCCTTACTTCTTTGCTGAAAGGCGCGCATTTGGATATGGAAGAGCGCATGAAACAAGGATTGTGGCCTCATCCGCCTTTGAAGTATGCAGAAGTCCGAGAGCATTTAGCGGCAGTGATTCAGAAGCAGGAATGGTTTCCTTCCGACCTCTCTTCTCCGAGAGAAGGGGTTATCATTCAAAATAATAACGGTGAGTTTACTTGTCACTGTCTGGCATATGGTCCTCTCGGGGATCGGCGGCCGCAGCTTGATGAACAGCATAAGTTCGAAAATTCTATCGATGCGGCAGACTATTATTTGAGAAATGATGCGCGTCTTCCTGGCGATTTGGACGGTTGGGTAGTCAAATAGAGAAGTTCGTTGGCCGGTTTGCTAGGCGTCTGTGATTCTTAGTCTTTTCGGGGGCGAAGTCTTACCCTAAGGCTCACCACGGGGAAAATCATGTGAGCGTTGGGGGTGAATATCAAATCCTTCAGCGCCCAAGTTTTATATCAGGATCGGGGTCCCGCCTCGCCAAGATTACCTGTAATTTTTGCTTGAGAGTCGAGGCGTCTATCGCTACAATACCGACTCCTTCAAGACCTTTTCCCTTAAGTGGGGCTGTAGCTCAATTGGTTAGAGCTCCGGACTGTCGATCCGGAGGTTGCGGGTTCGAGCCCCGTCGGCCCCGCCATTTTTCTGCAAACAAGAGGGCTCTCCCGCGTTAACGCGTTGCTCGCCGTCTTTTTTCTGTCTCAAGACTCCAGACAAAAAGGGCGAGGCTTACAGCAAATTACTTTATCTTCTTGTGTTTGGTGGCACTTCCTTTAAAATTCACTCTCCTATGAAAAACCATCACCATTCTTTGCGCATCGGCATCGTGTCGCTCGGGTGTCCCAAAACGCTCGTGGATAGCGAGGTTATCCTCGGAAAGGCCTGTGGTGCCCGCTACTCCCTTGCCAAGGATATTTCCGAGAGCGATGTTGTGATCCTTAATACCTGCGGGTTTATCCGGGACGCAAAAGAAGAATCGATCGAGATGCTTCTCAAGCTCATTGCTCTTAAAAAAGAAAAAAAACTATCGGGTGTTATCGTTGTGGGGTGTCTTGTCCAGCGGTATGCCGAAGAACTTCAGAAAGAATTTCCCGAGGTGGATGCGTTTATCGGCTCGGGGGATTACATGCGGATCGCCGAGAGCCTGAAAAAGGTCGCCGAAGGACGGAAATTCGTTAGTGTTCATAACGCAGGGTATCTTGCCGAAGCTCACGAAAAACGCATTTCCTTGACCTCAGCGCATTCCCGCTATCTCAAGATTTCGGAAGGGTGCAATCATAAGTGTTCTTTTTGTGTGATCCCGAGCCTGCGCGGACGGTACCGTTCCCGCCGTATCACGGATTTGGTCCGGGAGGCGCGGCAACTCGCGGAAGAGGGCGCTAAGGAGCTGGTCCTAATCGGGCAGGACATTACGCTGTTCGGCTGGGACTATGCCGGCAAAGCCCTTTTGCCGCAGCTTCTGGAGGCGATGGAATCCGTGCCGAAGATCAAGTGGGTCCGTCTTCTTTATGCCTATCCGTCGACACTGACGGACGAGATCCTCCGGGCCGTGGCCCAATCCAAACAGATTTGCCGCTACATTGACTTACCGCTCCAGCATATTAGTGATAAAATGTTGAAAACTATGCGGCGGGGCGGCACGAAGTCGCAGGTTGTCGGGCTCATCCGGAAGGTGAGAGCGATGATCCCCGGGGTGGTGATTCGCACTAGTTTTATCGTGGGGTTCCCGGGTGAAACGGAAAAAGATTTTGCGGAGCTTCTGGAGTTCATGAAGGAGATGAAATTCGAGCGGCTCGGGATTTTTCGGTATTCCAGGGAAGAAGGTTCGCCGGCTGCCGGATTGGCGGGCCAGGTCCCCGAGAAGGTCAAGGAAGACCGGTATCATCGGGCGATGCAACTGCAACAGAAAATCGTTCGGGAAGTGCATCGCCGGGTCGTGGGGACAGACCTCCGAGTGCTGATCGAGTCCCGGGATGAAAAAGATCCTGGGCGGTGGATCGGGCGTTCTTTTATGGATGCCCCGGAAGTGGACGGTAGCGTGCTTGTAAAAACTCAAAAAAACATAACAGCCGGAAAATTTTACACGGTTAAGATCACGGGTGCTCGGGGCTATGACCTTTTGGGACAAATATAAATTCCGTATTTTTCATCCGAACGTTTTGACGATCTCCCGGGGCGTGATCGGACTGTTCCTCCCCGCGATGATCCTTCAGCGGAATCCCTGGGTACATTTGCTCGCGCTATTTCTCTTCATCATGGGCGGGGTCACCGATTATTGGGACGGCAAGATCGCCCGCAAGCACAACCTCGAATCTCCGTTGGGCCGGTTCATCGATCCTTTTAGCGATAAGATCCTGATCTTGGGGCCGCTCGTGGCTTTCGCAGCGCTGAATTTCTATTCGATCTGGTGGGTCGTGCCCATCGTTGTCCGGGAGATCGTGGTGACCTTTTGCCGGACCGGATGGCTTATCGAGGGGAAATCCCTGGGTGCCGAAATGATGGGGAAAAGAAAATTCGGGTTTCAGGTGGCCATGGTAAGCGTTGGTTTTCTCTACCTTCTCATCAAGCCCTTTCCTATTTTGGGCGTGTTGACGAGTATTGTTTATTACGCCATTCCGGTTCTTATGATCATTACCATTTTCCTGACGCTCGTTTCCGGAGGGACGTTCCTTTGGAACCAGCGGGCTCATTTCGCGTCGGAAGCGTTCAACAGGTACGTGCTTGCGGTCGGGGTCGGTTTTTTACCCAAGGCGCCCGGGACTTGGGGCAGTTTGTTCGGGCTGCTGCTGGTTTTTCTGACCCGGTGGAACGGGTATCTTTACGGGATGGTTTTTATATTTTTGATGGTGTGGGGCGCATTGGCATATCGGAAGATCACGGATCCCGATCCCGATCCGCAATATATCGTGATCGATGAAGTTTGCGGGATCTTTGTAACGTTCATGTTGATCCCGTGGACCTGGGTGACGGCGTCTCTGGGGTTTTTGTTGTTCCGTCTTTTTGATATTTTTAAACCTTTCCCGATCCGTTCCCTTGAACGGATCCCCGGATATTGGGGGATCCTGGCCGATGATCTTGGCGCCGGATTTTGTGCCTGGATCATCCTGTTTCTTCTCTTTCGATGAAGCCTTCCGTTCAGGTCTTGTGCGTTGGAAGTGAATTGTTAAACGGCAGCGTTGTCAACACGAATGCCGCGTTCCTCGGTCGGGAGCTTTCCGGACTCGGGTTTGAAGTGGTCGCCCAGACTGTGTGTGCGGATTCGCAGGAAGCCATCCGGTTCCGTTTGGGCGAATCCTTGCGCCGAGCCGAAGTCATTTTCATGGTCGGTGGCCTCGGTCCGACGCCGGATGATGTGACCCGTGAGGGGATTGCCGCGCACTTCAATGTCCCGCTCATTTTTTCAGAAGCCCAATACCGGCGTTTAAAGAAGATCTATCGGCGCTTCGGCAAGCGCATTCCGGCTCTGGTGAAGCGTGAGGCTCTTTATCCCGAGAACGCCAAACCTCTTATTAACCGTTTCGGGATCGCGTTGGGGTTTTCGATCGAGGTCCAGAACCGGATCGTGATCGCGCTTCCGGGGGTTCCGAGCGAACTTCAAAATATGTACTACGACGTTGTCCTTCCGCTCCTCAAAAAAAAATATCCCGCTTTGGCCAAGACCCGGAAATTTATTGTGAAGATGGCCGGTATCTCAGAGCCGGATGTGATGACCCGGCTTGGGGCGGATTTTTTTGAAGATTCTTTTGATTTCGGGATCTACCCGGAAGCTGGGGAGATCTCGATCCGGATCTCGGCGGACAAGGCGGCGGTGCTGGCCAAGGTCAAAAAAAAGATCCTGACGAGGGTGAAGGATTTTATTTACGCGGCGGAAGACATTTCGTTTTCGGAAAAGATCGGAGACCTCTTGCTCCGGAAGAGGCAGACGTTGGCGGTCGCGGAAAGCTGTACCGGGGGCCTGCTGGCCTCTAAGATCACCCGATGCAGCGGTGCGAGCGCCTATTTCGTGGGCGGGACGGTCGCGTATCACCGGACCGTTAAAATAAAGCTCGGTGTTTCCGAGGGGACTCTCCGGGATCGCGGGGAGGTTTCGCGCGAGGTTGCCGCGGAGCTTGCGAAATGCGTTCGTCTCCGGATGGAGGCGGGGTACGGGATCGGGATCACCGGGATCGCCGGGCCGGGAGGGGGCACCGCAAAAAAACCGGTCGGACTTGTTTTTATCGGTCTCGCATCGCCCGACGGGAAAGTCCGAGTCTGGAAACATCTTTTCTGGGGCGAACGTAACCAGGTCCAGGAGAGAGCCGCGGTCAAGGCGCTCGAGCATTTATGGCGGATGATCCGTTAACGGCGGCGCCGCTCCGTTTATTCCTCGCCCTTCCTTTTCACCATATTTTTTTGCAGGAGATCCGCGCGGTTCTTGAGCCGTTGAGCCGTAAAGTCGAAGGCGTCAAATGGGTCGATCCCGGACAGGCGCATCTGACGCTCCACTTTTTTGGAGCGACGCTCCCGAAGGAAATCTCTAAAATCGACGACGCGATGAAAAGGATCGCGCCCCTTTTTGCCCCCCTCAAAGTTTGTCTGGACCGGGTCGGAGCGTTCCCGGACCTCCACCGGCCGGATGTGATCTGGCTGGGCATTCGTGAAAAAAGCGGCGTGCTTTCCGGTTTTTGTCAGACGGTCCAGCGTGAGATCAAGCATCTCGGATTTGAGCTGGATCCCCGGCCGCTTCATCCGCACGTGACGCTCGGCCGTGTGAAAAAACACGGAGGGGATCTTGAGGCGGTGCTTCCGAAAGTGACTGCCGGACTTCCAACCGCCGAAAAAAGCGTCGATCATTTTATTCTGTATGAAAGCCATTGCCTGCCCGAAGGTGCGCACTATGAGCCGCTCAAGACTTACGCGTTTACCAAGTCTGTCTGAGATCCGGCCGAGACATCTTCCGGCGGTTTACAAGATCCTTCGGAAGACTTTTGGGCCGCAGGATTGGTGGCCGGGCGAGACGCCGTTCGAGGTGATGGTCGGAGCGATCCTCACGCAGAACACGGCATGGACGAACGTGGAAAAAGCTATCGCGAACCTTAAACGTGCCGGAAGTCTTTCTTACAAAGGGCTGCGCGCGATCTCCCGCAAAAAACTGGCGCAACTGATCCGTCCGGCCGGATATTTCAACATTAAGTCCGACCGCTTGAAATGTTTCGTTGATTTTCTCGAAAAGGAATGCGGCGGGGATCTTCGCAGGCTGAAACGATCAGCGATCCCGGTTCTGCGGCAAAAACTTCTCTCGGTCAAGGGGATCGGACCCGAGACCGCGGATTCTATCCTTCTCTATGCGCTCGACAAGACGTCTTTTGTGATCGACGCCTACACGAAGCGCATCTTTTCCCGGCATGGTCTTGCGTCATCGGAGGCCGGTTATGACGCGTGGCGGGAGATGTTCACGCAAGCGCTTCCCGACGACCGGGGGCTTTACAACGATTATCATGCCCAGATCGTGCGGCTCGCCAAGGATTTTTGCCGGAAACTGCCGCGGTGCGGGGACTGTCCTTTGGGCGGGTTCGGCAAGAAAAAAACAAAATTCTTTCCAAATAGTGCCGTTACTTTTAGATAAGTAAGTTCTTATTCACGGTCTCAAAGGGGAACCATGAGTCCAAGGATCAAACGCAGGATCGGCGAGATTCTTATTGAGGATGGGCTGCTCACGCAGGCCAAGCTAGAGGAGGCCCTTGCTCATCAGAAGGAAAAGGGCGGTCTGATCGGACAGATCCTTGTCGAACTGAAATTCGTCGACGAGGATACCTTGATCAGCGCGCTCGGCAAACAGTACAAGATCCCGTATCTGCCGTTGAAGAATTATTCTATCAATCCCGACATGGCGGAAATTCTCAAAGCCGATTTTTGTCATGAAAACACGCTGGTCGCGTTCGATTGTGACAGTAAGAAGGTTTTTGTCGCGGTCGGCGATCCTCATAATATGGAAGCCGTTGAAAAGATCCAGACCCTGACCGAGCGGGTTCCCCAGGTGTTTCTTTCGAAGATCTCCGAGATTCTGAATGCGATCTATTTTCTTTACCATGAGGCCCCCTGAGCGGGAATGAGACCATGACGGAGAAAAGCGGCGGGTCACTACCGGATATGCGGGAAGCGCTCCTGGAAACGGGAGCGGTTAAATCCGAGGACCTTCTCTGGGCTTCCCAGGAGCAGAACAAGGGAACGAAAAAAGAACATTTTCTCGATGTTTTGCTTCGCACCGGGAAATGCGACGAGAAGAAGTTGGTTACAATTCTCAATACAAAATACGGCTATCGGCTCGTCAGCCTCAAGATGCTGATCGTCAGCAAAGATGTTCTCCGCCTGGTGCCCAAAAAAACCGCCGAGACCCATGCTTGTCTTCCGATCTCCCTTTATGAAAAAACACTGACCGTTGCGTTCGCTAACCCGACCAATCTCAAAGTCCTTGATGAGATCCAGGCCCAAACCGGACTGCGGGTCCGGGCCGCCGTTGGGGAATATAGCATTCTTAGAGAGGCGATCGCAAAGTTCTATCAGGATGTTGTGAACCCCGTTGAAGAAATGGTCGCCGAAGAAGGGGGCGATGAACTTGGAAAGCTCGCCTCCATGGTTGAAAAAGAGGCGACGCTCGACAAGCAGCAGCAAACCGCCGACCTTATGGAAATGGCGAATCAGGCGCCGGTCGTCAAATTGGTGAACATGATTCTGCTTGAGGGGGTGAGGCGGCACTCGAGCGATATTTTTATCGAGCCGTGGGAGAATTTCGTCCGAGTCCGGGTTCGCGTCGACGGCATCTTGGAGGAGATCGTCAAACCGCAGAAAAGTTTCGGGAACGCGATCGTCTCCCGTATCAAGATCATGAGCCAATTGAACATCGCGGAACACCGGGTCCCGCAGGACGGGCGTTTCAAGGTCCGGACGCAGGGCCGGGAAGTGGACATGCGCGTTTCCATTTTGCCGTCGAGCTTTGGAGAAAAGGTCTGCTTGCGTATTTTGGATACCGGGACGCAGTCGCATGATATCAGCAAGCTCGGTTTCACCCAGCGCGAACAGGACATCATCAAGGACAGCTCGAAAAAACCGCACGGCATGATCCTGGTGACGGGTCCCACCGGAAGCGGCAAAACGACGACGCTTTATTCGGTCCTCAAATATCTCGATTCCCCGAAGGTCAACATTACGACGGTCGAAGATCCGGTCGAGTACCAGATTCCTGGGATCAATCAGGTGAATGTCCGCGAAGCGATCGGCCTGACATTTCCGGCTGCTTTGCGCTCGATCCTGCGACAGGACCCTGACATCATTCTGATTGGGGAGATTCGCGATGCCGATACGCTCGACATTGCCGTCAAAGCGGCGCTGACGGGCCATCTGGTTTTAAGCACGCTTCATACCAATGATGCGGTCAGTTCGATCACACGGATGGTCAATCTCGGTCTTGAGCCGTTTCTGATCGCGTCGACCGTACTGATGATCTCCGCGCAGCGGCTTGTCCGCAAACTTTGTCCCAGGTGCCGCGTTCAGTATGATCTCGAACCCGAGATGTACAAACTTCTGGAACTCGACCCCGCTAAAAAATTGCAGTTTTGGAAGGCCCGCGGGTGCAGTCAATGCAGGCAACTGGGTTATCAGGGCCGGAGCGTGATCACCGAGCTGTTTGAAATGACGCCCGAGATTCTTGAAATGATCATGCAGGGGGCTTCGGCGGACCTTATTTCACAAAGGGCCCGCGAACGCGGCATGAATACCTTGCGCGAATCAGCCGTTCAAAAAGCCATTTTGGGCGAGACCTCCCTGGAAGAGGTTTTCCGCGTGACGACCGCGGATCAGACCACGAAAAAGGTCGCGGGCGGAGGTGGCGCATGATCGATCCGAAGCTGGTGAGAGAATGGATCGTCAGCCTTGGGCTCGAGGACGAGGAAAATGCGCGTTTGGAACAGGCCGCCCAAAAACGCGGCGTAACCATCTTTCAGATCCTGATCGAGGAAAAAACCGTTCCGGAAGAAGTTGTGATCGATTTCCTGAGCGAGACGTTGGAGATCCCGACGTTGAATCTTCATGGGATGCAGATCGATCCCGAAGTCCTTGAGCTTCTGCCGCGGAAATTTATTGAGCAACACAAGGTTTTTCCCGTTGCGAAGATCGGAAAACTCGTGACGATCGCGACCAGCGATCCTTTCAAACTGAGGGCTTTCGACGATATCAAGCGCTTGACGGGTTGTGACGTGAATCTTGTGTTGGTCCAGCCGGCCAAAATCGCGGAGGCTGTAGATGAGTATTACGCCGAAGTGAAGAATTTTTCCGAGTTTTCGCAGGAAAAATCCGAGGACAGCGTTGAGCTCGTTCAAGATGGAGAAAGCAAAGAGGGCTCAGCGGTCGTGCAGGTTAGCGTGGACGACGCGCCGGTGATCAAAATGGTGAATTTCATTCTTGAAAAAGCTATCAAATCGCGAGCCTCGGACATTCATTTCGAACCGTATGAGAAGGAATTTCGCATCCGATACCGGATCGACGGCGTCCTCAAAGAATCCTTTTCCCACACGCTGGAGCTTTATCCGGCGCTTGTGGCTCGTACGAAGATCGTTTCCCAACTGGATATCACCGAAAAGCGCGTACCTCAGGACGGGCGCTTTCGTTTGATCTTGAAAGACAGGCAGATCGATTTCCGAGTTTCGGTCCTGCCGACCTATTTTGGAGAGAAGATGGTGCTTCGTGTGTTGGACCGGAGCGGTATTAAAGCGGGGCTTGATAAGCTTGGTTTTTCCGAAAAGCCGACCAAGGCCCTCGCTGAGGCGATCAAGCGTCCGTACGGGATGATCCTGATCACGGGACCGACGGGGAGCGGAAAATCGACGACGCTTTATTCGATTCTGAATTCGCTCAACACGCCGAACAAGAATTTGATGACTGTTGAGGATCCCGTGGAATACCAGGTGGAGGGTATCACTCAAACGCAGGTTCAGGCGGAGATCGGACTGACTTTTGCTGGAGGGCTTCGCGCGCTTCTCCGGCAAAGCCCGGATATCGTGCTCGTCGGAGAGATCCGTGATGCCGAAACTGCCGATATCGCGGTCAAAGCGGCTTTGACGGGACACCTTGTTTTCAGTACGCTTCACACGAACAGCGCTGCTGGTGCGACGACCCGTTTGATGGATATGGGGGTAGAACCTTTTCTGATCGCGTCCTCCCTGGTTTGTGTGGGCGCCCAACGTCTTTTAAGGAGGATCTGCCCGAGTTGTAAGGCTCCGACGACGATTCCGCCTGAGGTTTTACGCCGACTTAAGCTTTCGGACGAGGATCTGAAGAAAATGACGGTTTTCAAAGGAAAGGGGTGCGTCAAGTGCAATCACACCGGTTACTTTGGCCGGACCGGCGCGAGCGAGGTCTTGTTGATGGACTCGGATATCCGGAATCTCGTGATCCAAAAAAAATCGAGTAATGTTATTCACCAAGTTGCCGTTGAAAAAGGAATGGAAACGCTTTTCGAAAATGCCATGGGGCTTTTTAAAGCCGGAGTGACTTCTCTTGAGGAAGTGCTCCGCGTCGCAACCCAGGAGTGATCTGTGCCGTCATTTGAATATTTGGTAAAGGACAAAACGGGAAAGGATTTGAAGGGAGTTCAGGATGCGACTGAGGCGGCCGAGTTGGTCCGTCGACTGAAGGGGCAGGGGTACGTTGTCATTCGCGTGGAGGAGGTCAAGAAGGCTTCGATCCTCAGCATCCAGAAAACTCCCGAAAAGAAGTGGAAGCCCGGAAAGTCCGGGAAGGTCAAGCTGGACGATCTCGTTGTTTTTGGACGGCAAATGGCGACGCTCGTGGCGGCAGGAATCCCGCTCGTCCAGTCTCTTGACATTCTTGCGACCCAGGTGGAAAAGGAAAAATTTCGTCAGATTCTCAGGAAGATGCACAATGATGTTCAGAGCGGGAAAAGCCTTTCCGAAGCTATGCAGACACACCAAGCCGTATTTTCCGCTCTTTTCATCCATATGGTCCGCGCGGGGGAAACGAGCGGACGATTGGAAGAGATCCTTGACCGTGTGGCCCATTATTTTGAGAAGTCGAGCTCACTACAGAAAAAAGTGAAGGCCGCGCTGATGTATCCCTCAGCCGTGACCGTCATGGCGTTTGGGATTACGTTCGCGATGCTCACGTTCGTTATTCCGAAATTTGCGGTTATTTTTTCCGGGCTTAATGCGAAGCTTCCGGCGCCGACTCAGATTTTGATCAATATCAGCAATTATCTTGCGGCGAACTGGTGGTGGGTTCTTGGAATCGTGGGAGGGGGCGTGTTCGCGTTCGGGCAGGTGATCCGGATGCCGGTGGGGCGGCTGGTATGGGATTCGTTCACTCTCCGGATGCCGATCTTTGGTCCGATCATTATGAAGGTGGCGGTTAGCAAATTCGCAAGAACGCTCTCCACGCTGGTCCGCAGCGGGGTGGCGATTCTCTCGGCTCTTGAGATCGTTTCCAAAACTTCCGGAAACGCATTGATCGAAAAGATCATTACGGACCTGATGGCTTCTGTGAAACGCGGTGAAAGTATCGCCGGACCGCTTGAGAAAAGCGGCGTATTCCCATCCATGGTTGTCCGTATGATTGCGATCGGTGAAGAGACCGGCGAGCTCGAAGCTATGTTGACGAAGATCGCGGATTTTTATGATTCTCAGGTGGACACCGCGGTTGCGGGTCTGACCTCTTTGATCGAACCTCTTATTATCGCGTTTCTTGGCATCGTGATCGGCGGTATCGTTATCGCGCTGTTCCTTCCAATTCTTACCCTCACGCAGGCCATGAAGTAGGATTCTACCGTCCAGACGAATTCCGCCGGAAAAAAAAGGGTTCTTTTGAGTGGTGTTTTGCATTGGTGTCTTGGCGATCGCTGTTTTTTTTTAGGGGAGCCATTGGGCGCGCCAGTAACGCGCTAATACGCTTGGGATGGCACAGTTAGATGCTTTTTTAGACTTTTTATTATCATTTGTCAAAAAAACAGTTTAGTTCCCGCAGGTCTTGCCGTATTATAACAAGTAGTCTATACTGTTGTTAGGTCATGGCAAACACAGGAGGAACAGCATGTTCATTAAAATGAATCAGAAAGGTTTTACGTTAGTTGAGATTATGATCGTGGTCGCGATCATTGGGCTTCTGGCCGCTATCGCCATTCCCAATCTTCTGCGTGCACGTATGAATGCCAATGAAGGTGCTATTAAGTCCGATCTGCGGACTTTCAGCTCTGCGGCTGAGAGTTTCCGCGCTGCACAGAACCCGCCGGTTTATCCCGCCAGCATTGCGGCGTTGACCGGTGCAACCCCTGCCTATTTGGATGCTTCGTGGGGTGTTGCGACGGGGAAACACGGGTACACATTCGGGTACCTTGAGAACGACGCTACGTTCTCTCTGTTGGCTACCCCGGTAGCCAATCAGGCGGTCAATACGTATTGTATTGACCAGAGCGGCGTAATCGTCGGCTCTGTTGCCGGAGCGAACGCTCCGACGGCCGCTGCGGCCGGTTGTACGGGCGGTACGGCCATTACGGGCTAACCCGGACAAGGGTTGATCGGACGTGTTTTTAAGCCCACTCTGCCGTTAAAAAGCAGAGTGGGCTTTTTTTTGATGATTCTCATTCAATTTTAAAATCAGGTTTTCATGACATCGGATTCAGGTAGCATTCCAAAATCCAAAAAAATGCCGCAGGCCCTTTCCGGGTTGGCGGGCTTGTTATTTTCTGCCCAAAAAAATGACGGCAAAGTGACCGTCTGTGATCTCGGCCGTTTCAAAACATTGCTTGTGGAAGTCCGTAAATACCCGGACCATCTTTACATCAGCCGTTTCGAGCTTCTCAAAAATGCTTTTCATGATCAAAAGCCAGCCCTTGCGTTGAAGCCGTTTTTTGACGGAAAAAGATTTCGCAAAGAAGGGATCCGCGTGACGCTCAAGGGACACGGGGTTGTGATTCGTTTTATCCGTTTTCCAAAAATGAAGCTGGAAGATCTCGGCAGCGCAATGAAGTATGAGGCCGAACAATATATTCCGTTCGAACTTAATAACGTAGCGATCGATTTCGCCGTGGTGGATGAGAATATCCGGACAGACGACGGCGAAAAAATGGAAGTCATGCTGTCGGTTATCAAATTGCCCGACCTCGAGCCGACGCTTGAGATCTTTCGCAACCTGGAGTGTCGGCTTGCGGTTGTGGATGTGGATATCTTGGCCGCCCTTGCGGCTCTTGAGTATTTCCATCCTGAAGATTTCAAAGGACACGTCGGGCTATTGGACCTCGGGAGCGAAATTTCGACTCTCGGGATTGTTCGCGACGGGAACCCGAGGTTTATCCGGGATATTTCCTACGGAACCTATGACCTTCAAAAACGGCTCAAGACCCGTTCCAACTTTACCGAGGAAATGACCGAGAAGATCCTTGAATCGGATCGGGAACCCCCGGCAGAGGCCGTGGAAGCGATCCGGGAAAGTCTGGACGGACTGATCGGGGACCTCCGGGTTTCTTTCGATTATTATCAGGACCAGTCGGCGCGCGGGCAGCCGCTCGAGAAGCTTTTTCTGAGTGGCGGGGCGGCGGCGAATCCGGTGGTGCTTCGATCGTTGAGTGAGGGGCTCAAGATCCCGGTGGTTTGCATGGATATCCTGAAAAAAATAAAATGGGCGCCGGAAATAGATGAAGCTTTGGTGAAATCAAGTTTGCCGCTGTTGCCCGTTGTTCTAGGGTTGGGGGTTCGCGACGAATGATCCGGATCAATCTTCTGCCCGCGGAATTCCGGAAGACGAAGGGGAGTGCTTCGCCCGTGCCGTATTTGTCCCTGGCCATCCTGGCCGGAGGGCTTTTTCTTCTTTTGACCCTGTTTTTCTATGCCGATTATCTCAAGGTGAAATCTTCCTACGCGATTGTTTATACGGAGTGGGTTAGGGTGAGTCCGGAGATGGCGCAACTCAAAAAGATGGAAACGAAAGTCGAGGCCGAAATGAAGGCCGAAAAGGAATTTCTCGAAAAGAACATTCTGAACACGGATTCAATGACGGGTGTCATGATGGAGGTCAGCGAACATCTTCCCCAGCAGGGGTGGCTGACTGAGCTCAAGCTTGAGCGCGTGCCGCAGGGGGTTGCCATGAATCTAAAAGGGAAGGTCCTGCCGTCCCGGGCTCTGACAGGGATTGAGCAGATTGAACAGTTCCTTCAGCAGGTCAAGAGTCGAATGCCGCAAGCGGTTCCGACGCTGACGACGGCTAAAGGGGACGCGAAAGCCGAAGGGGCCACTTCTTTCGAGGCGGATTTTAAATGGGGCGCGGCAAAAAAATGATGAAACCCGCATCGAAATTTACGATTTCCAGGATTATAGAAATCGTCAAAGGTGTCGATAAAAAAGCATGGGTTTGGATCGCTTCAGGGGCCGTTGCATTTGTGGCGCTGTGGGTCCTGATTATCGGTCCGGCGTGGTTTGACCGGCCCAGGCTTCGAAGTGAGATGCGGGGGATGGAAGCCCAGATTCGGCAGGTGAAGGCTTTAAATCAGCGACGTCCTGTTTTTGAGGCTGACGAAAAACTTTTTGGCGGCGTGATCACGGGGGTTCAGAAGTCGCTTTTTTCTTCGGAAGAGATCGGATCTTTGATGGGGCAGTTTTCCAGGCTCGCCAATGAAGCGGGGGTCGAAGTGCTGGCGTCGAAGCCGCAGAATGAGTTGATCACATTCGAAGCCCCTTACAATGCGAAGTACGGGGCGGTCGGGTACGAATTTACATTGCAGGGCGGATACCATGATCTCGGGAAGCTGATGAGCCTGATCGAAGGGGCGCAGAAGTTATTGAGGGTCCGGAGTTTTCACGTAGTAGCAACCGACAAGACGCCCGATAAGCATATCGCGGAATTGAGATTGCTTGCGATCACGGCGGCTTCGCCAGGTGCTGTGACGGATAAGACCAATGCCAAAAAGTGAACGGTGGGTGCTGGCGGGTTGTTGGAGTTGCGTCTTTGTTCTCGGGTTCTTATTTGTGGTGCCCGTTGGGGCGCAGGAAATCGTGTATGATTCCGGCAAACGCCGTGATCCTTTTGTCCCGTTATCGGGACAAACCGGGAATTTGACGACGGCGCCATCGGGTCTTAAATTGGAAGGCATTATCTATGATCCGGGGAAGCAATCGGTGGCGATCTTGAGCGGAGCAAGTTATCAAGCGGGGGAATACGCCGGAGAAGCTTTGGTCAAGTCGATTCAAAAAACCAGTGTTGTGATCGTGTCGGGCGGGGAAGAAAAAACGTTGTGGATCCGGGATGACGAACGTCCTCCCGCAAACTGAGATGAGACAGGAGTCTTTCATGAAAAATTACACGAAACTATTAGTCTCATGTTTTGGCGTCCTGCTCATGGCGGCCGTTGCCGGCACGGTTTCTGCGGCGGATCCCGCGTCTCCTGAAAAGAAAGTGGAATCCGCGGCGCCTGTCGCACCAAAAAGCGTGACGCCTCCTTCTGTGACGCCTGCGGCGGTTGTTCCTGTAACGCCAGCCGTTGCGGTGCCCACACCTTCGTTAGCCGTCGCTCCGGCGGCGTCGGGTCCCGTGGATGATAATTCGATCAGTCTGGACTTTAAGGATGCCGAGATCACTTCGGTGCTTCGCGTGCTTAGTATGAAAAGCAATGTGAACATCGTGACCGGTCCCGAGGTAAAGGGGCTGGTGACGGTTCGTTTGGATAATGTTCCCTGGGATAAGGCCCTCGACGTGATCCTTCGCACTTATGATTATGTGTTTGAGCGCGACGGGAATATTATCCGCGTCACGACCCGTGACAAGATGAAACAGGAACCGGTCGAGACCAAAACCTTTATTCTGAATTATTCCAAAGCGGCCGAGATCCAGACGTCTATCCAGGATATTCTGACCGAGCGGGGGCGCGTCAAGGTTTCAGAACGTACGAACATGGTGGTGGTAACCGATATCCCGACGAATTTGTACAAGATCGGCGAAGTGATCAAGAAGCTCGACCAGCTGACACCTCAGGCTTTCATTGATTCCAAGATCATCAAGACGGAAGCCGGCGCGATCGAGAATATGGGAATCCAGTGGAATCCTACGGTCAGCGCCAAAGGAGCGTCCCGCCCGACCACGTTTCCGTTTGCTCAGGCAGGGGAATCCTCTTTGCCGGCGAGTATTCAGCAGTTTTTCCCTGTGGTCAGTACTGTGGATGGTAAGACGGTGCCGAATGCTGGAGACGCGCGTAATTTTCCCTATCCGGTGCCGGCCATTTCCGGGAACACGTTTACCTATGGGACGCTTGATTTTTCTAAGTTTTCCGCAACGCTGAATTTTCTGAAAGCTTATGGCAATACGAAGGTAGTGTCGAATCCCCGGATCGTTGTTTTGAATAATCAGACGGCGCATATCCAGGTGGGACAACAGATCCCGCTTCCGACGTACGAACGGAACGAGACGACGGGCAGTATGGTCATTTCCGGGTTTAGCTACAAGGACGTTGGCGTGGTTCTTAATGTGACGCCGCACATCAACTCCGCGGAAGAGATCTTGGTCGACCTGAAGCCGGAGATTAGTTCGAAGAACGGCGAGCAAAGTTTTGGCGGAGATGTTCAAGCTCCTATTTTTGATACGACACAGGCTCAAACGCAGTTATTGATCCGCAGCGGACAAACCATTGCTATTGGAGGGCTTTTAACGGATAATGTTTCACAATCTGAAACAAAGGTGCCTTATTTGGCTGATATCCCGTTGGTCGGGAAACTTTTTAGGTCAAAACGTCAGGGGACGGCGGATTCTACGACGCCCGGCTCTGATAACAAGAAGACCGAGACGCTTTTTTTCGTAACAGTTACTACGGTGGACTCGCAGGGACAGCCTGTGGGTGAAAAAGTTGACGGAACGGACAAGTCGCAAAATGCGAAGGCTGATCAGAAAACGGCTGCTACGGGTGCCGAGAAAAGCCTCAAAGATTCCGGAATGACGAATGCGGTAAAGGATGCAAAGAAGACGGTAGCATAGAGGGTGGATTTCCCGGGAAGGATGCCCGGGAACGGCTTCTGACAAAAAGTATCTTTAGGCTGCACCGGACCGATGGACGAGTTCCTTCCTTTCAGTATTTTCCCCGCGTGTGTTCTGCGTCTGCCTCACATCAACTAGGTCAAGATCCTCGAGGATCCGTGGGTCCGCTTGAGTGGGCTAAGGTTTTTCGAGGAGCTTATTCAAAGTCAACGAAAGGATTTAGAAAGTCATGGACCGGCAAATTTTAATTTCACAGGACGCAAACGAGAAGCAGGTTGCGATCCTCGAAGACGGACGGCTGGAAGAATTTTACATCGAACGCGGCGATTCCAAAAAGTTGTTCGGAAATATCTATGAAGGGATTGTCCGGACGGTGATCCCGGGGATCGACGCCGCCTTCGTGGACATCGGGACAGGGAAGGACGGTTTTCTTTACGTGGGCGACGCGCTTCGTTCTCCGATCGATCTCGACGCGGAATTCGACGATACGGACGAGACCAAAAAAGAGGAAGCCGCTCCCGTTGAAAAACCGGCGGAAGGGCCTTCTGACGTGGCGGCTGCTGTGGTTCCTCCCGGCGTGGCGACGGTCAATCCGCCTCCGCTGCAGGGGCAAGGCGAACGTCATGGGGGGCGTCACGGCCGGCATGGGGGGCGCGGACGACATGGTCGGCACGGCGGAGGACATGGCGGGCATGGCGGCCACGGAGGTGGAGGACGTCAGCAGAATTTTCAGCACCAGCGCAAACCCAGGATCGAAGAGGTCTTGAAGGTCGGGCAGAAGGTCATCGTTCAGGTCGTGAAAGAACCGATCGGGAACAAAGGGCCGCGTTTGACGACCCAGTTTTCGATCCCGGCGAGGTATCTTGTCATGATGCCGGGTGAAGAGAAGATCGGGATTTCCCGCCGCGTCGAGAACCGCGCGGAGCGGGACCGGATTCGGGGTATTTTTCGGAGCCTTGAGATCCCGAAAGGGGTCGGGTTTATCGTACGCACGAACGCTGAAGGTAAAAGCGACAAGGAGTTTACCCGCGATATCCGCTACCTGTTGCGTCTTTGGAAGAAGATTCACGGCATGATCTCTCAGAAGAAAGCGCCGGTCATGATCCATCAGGAGCTCGGGCTTGTGGAACGCGTGGTTCGCGATTATGTGAACGAGGAGACCACGAAGATTTCGGTCGATCATCCGGAGATCTTCAAGAAACTCAAGCGGTTCATTTCGATCTACATGCCGGGGGACACGCTCAACATCGATTTCTCAAAAGAAAAGGGAAGTCTTTTTGAGAGGCACAATATCGAGAAGGAGATCGAAAGGACGTTTCAGAAGAACGTCTACCTGAAATCCGGCGGGCACATCGTGATCGAACAAACGGAAGGGTTGGTCGCGATAGACGTTAACACCGGGAAATTCACGGGGAACAACAAAGGGCTCGAGGAAACTGTTTACAAAAACAATATCGAGGCGGCGCAAGAGATTGCGCGTCAGCTCCGGCTCCGCGATATCGGCGGGATCGTCGTGATCGATTTTATCGATATGGAACAGGGACAGCACCGGCGGAACCTCTTCAATACGTTCAAGGAGGCGGTCAGCAAGGACCGCGCCAAGACGCATCTTGTCCAGGTGTCCGAACTCGGGCTCATCCAGATGACACGGCAGAGAATCCGCCCGTCGCTTGAAAGCGCCGTTTACGACACTTGCCCGTACTGCGAGGGCAAGGGGATGGTCAAATCGAACGCGACTATGGCGATCCAGGTTATTCGCGAGCTTCGCAAGGCGCTCAGCGATTCTCGGGACCGTATTGTGAACGCGTACGTGCATCCGGATGTCGCGGAACGCCTGCTCCAACAGGAGAAAAAGGCGCTTCGGTATCTCGAACAGAGCACCGGCAGCCGCATCTCGGTCTATTCCGAGCCGACCGCGCACCGCGAGGATGTGAACATTACCTTTATCAAGTAGCGTATAACGCGCAACGGTCATCGTTCGGAGAAAATCCGGCCGGAGGGCGTTGCGCGTTGTGCTGTTTGTGATAACCTGCGGTGACTTTGGCGGAACAATCGTTTATAATGCGCCCATGAGTATATTTTTCACGGCTTTCATCGGGGTTTTGGCGGCGGTTGTTGTGCTCGCGACCGTTGCGTGGTTCGTGCTTAAACTTTCCCGGCGTCCCGCCGAGGACAAGACCTTCCAACCCTTTCTTCAGCTCCAGCAGGAGCTCCATAATCTTCACACGACGCTTCAGGATCAGATCCAGTCTCTTTCCGGTCAGATGAACGATCAGATGAAGCAGAACGCCCGGTTTTTGCAGGAAAACCAGCAAAGTTACCGGCAGGTGATGGGAGACGTGCAGCACCGTCTCGGGGTCCTCCAGCAGGCCACCCAATCCATGATGGATATCGGAAAGGATATTTCCTCGCTCCACGATATTCTACGCGCTCCGAAACTTCGCGGGGGGATGGGGGAATTCCTTCTCGCGGAACTGCTGCGGCAAATTCTTCCGGAAGATCATTTTTCGCTTCAATACCGTTTCCGCAACGGTTCGCAAGTCGATGCCATCATCCGTCTCGGCGACGGGCTGATCTCGGTTGACGCAAAATTCCCGCTCGAGAATTTTAAACGGCTCCTCGAGGCCGGGAGCGACGAAAAACAGGCCGAAGCTCGCAAGGTTTTCCTGAAAGACGTCAAAAAACACATTGATGATATTAGCGTCCGGTACATCCTCCCTGAAGAAGGGACGTTCGAGTTCGCGCTGATGTATATCCCGTCGGAAAGCGTCTATTACGAGATCATCATTAAAGATGATTCTCCGGCCGAGAGCCTCTCCTCTTATGCCATGAAAAAGAAGGTGATCCCTGTGTCCCCGAACAGTTTTTATGCTTATTTGCAGGCGATCGTGCGCGGTCTCAAGGGGATGCGGATCGAGCGATCGGCTCAGATTATTCTGGAGAGCCTGGGACAGCTGGAAGTGGATCTTGAACAGTGCGTGACGGATTTTGAAAAGATCGGCGGGCACTTGATGCACGCACGCTCGGCGTACGAAAAGACCGAGCAGCGGTTTCATAAGGTGCAGAACCGGTTGAGTGCTTTGGAACAGCACCAGGGGCAGGTTGCCGCACCGGTCGCCAAGGAGATCGGCCAGGAGCCCGGAGTGTAATCCTGTGGGATTTCCTTTCCCGATGGATCCTGAAAAGGTTGCGCGGGAAAGAATGGTGCGAGACCAGATCGAGCATCGCGGGGTTTCGGATCCGCGCGTTTTGGAAGCGTTGCGGAATATCCCTCGGGACCGGTTCGTTCCGGAAGATCTCCGGGGCGACGCTTATGCCGACGGGCCGCTTCCGATCGGGTATGATCAAACGATCTCCCAGCCTTATATTGTCGCATTGATGACGGAAATGCTCCGGATCGCGCCGGGGGATCGGGTGCTTGAGATCGGGACAGGGAGCGGTTATCAGACAGCCGTTCTGGCGGAATTGGCTGAAGAAGTTTTTACGGTGGAGCTGGTCGCGGCGCTCGCGGAAAGCGCTCGTGAGAGGTTGGAACGATTCGGTTACGGGAATATACGTTATCGTGTTGGGAACGGTTGGAAAGGTTGGCCGGAAAAAGCGCCGTTCAATAAAGTGATCGTGACCGCGGCAGCATCGGAGATCCCCGGCGCGTTGGTCGAACAACTTAGAGAAGGCGGCCGGCTTGTGGTTCCGGTCGGTTGTGAACATCAGGAACTTATGGAAGGAGAAAAACGCCATGGAATTCTTGAAAAAACTAGGAAGATCGCTGTTCGGTTCGTCCCGCTCGTCAACCCCTAAGAAAAGCCCGAAGCGCAAAGCACAAGGCGCAAAGAAAAAGGGCGCAAAAGCATCCCAAACGAAGAAAAAGACGGTTAAGAAAACAGCCAGGAATACTGCCAAGAAAGTGGCGGCCAAGGCAAAACCGTCGAAAAAGAAAAAGGCTCAAGCGAAAAAACAGCCGGCGATGGTCAAACGGGCGCTTGCGGCGCTCCCGATGGCGGAGGTGACGCATTATTTTCCGCACGTGAACGCGGCGGTGCTCAAGATCAAGACGGGGATGATCCGCATCGGCGATGAGCTTCATTTTAAAGGTCATACGACCGATTTCCGCCAGAAGGTCTCGTCCATGCAAATCGATCACCGACCTGTTGCGATCGCAAAGAAGGGGGACGATTTTGGCCTGCAGGTCAAAACCCGCGTCCGCGCCGGCGATCTGGTCTATAAGAAATAAGGAGGCAGGCGTCCTTGCAGGGTTTATCAGCCCGGCCCCTTTTCTGGAGAAAAAAATGACTCAGCATTATCTGCGTACGTTCAAACCGTTCGACCTCGAGGAGGTCCAGAAGAGCCTTCTGATCATCGGGGACCTCACCGGGAATTGCGCGGCTTGTAATTGTCTCGGCATTAATGCCTACGATACCAAGGCCTGTCCGGAATGCGGGGTTGTGTTTAAATATATCGCAAGCCGGAGACTCGAAACGCATCCTGCCGAGCGCTTCCAACTGGCACGGCGTCTCGCCGAAAAGCGGCCGGACCTGATCCTTCTGGATTATCTGGATTATCAGAAGTCCGCTGGCAACAAGGCGGCCAAGGATTTTTTCAGCCTATGACCGTCTCCGGCGCCCCGATGGACCTTGGCGACACGAAGGGACGGCGCGCACTTTCTGTTGCCACGCAGTTGAAGAACGCGGGATTTGTCGCGTATTTTGCCGGCGGATGCGTCCGCGATCATTTGATGGGGAAAAAGCCCGAGGATTTTGATATCGCGACCAACGCAAAGCCGGAGGATGTGGAAAAGATCTTCTTGAAAACGGTGCCCGTTGGAAAACAGTTTGGTGTGATGATCGTTGTAGAAGGCGACATTCCCTTCGAAGTCGCGACATTTCGCTGCGAGGGCGGTTATCAGGACGGACGGCATCCTACTCAGGTGGCGTTCACGTCGCCAGAAGAGGATGTCCAGCGGCGTGATTTTACGGTCAACGGACTTTTCTATGATCCGTTTGCAAAACAAGTGATCGACTATGTCGAGGGCGTTGAGGATATTCCTCGGAAGGTTATTCGCGCTATCGGGGATCCTGACGCGAGATTTGACGAAGACAAACTCCGCCTTTTGAGGGCCATCCGGTTTGCCTCGACGCTCGGCTTTGAAATCGAAAAAAAGACTTGGGATGCGGTGTGTCGGAAAGCTGCGGAGATTCGCGCCGTGAGCCCCGAACGGATCCGCGAGGAGTTGGTGAAAATTTTTACGAGGACCGGTGCTGCGCGCGGCTATGTGCTTTTGTCTGAGTCGGGGTTGATGAAGGAAATCCTTCCCGAGATCGAGGCCCTGAGGGGTGTCGAGCAACCCAAGAATTTTCATCCCGAAGGGGATGTGTTCGAGCATACCCGGCTTTTGTTCGAAAATCTCCGTCCGCCGGTTTCCGTGATCCTGGCGTTCTCAGCGCTTTTTCATGATGTGGGGAAGCCGAAAACTTCCGCGATTCGTAAAGGACGTCTGACCTTCTACGAGCATTCCGAAGAAGGCGCCGATATCTCCCGGGAGGTAATGAAACGGCTCCGGTTTTCCAACGAAGAGATCGCCGGCGTTTGTGAGTGCGTCGCGAACCACATGAAATTCATGGATGTCAAAAAGATGCGCGCCGGGAAGCTCAAGCTGTTCATCAGCAGGCCGTATTTTGGCGAGGAGATGGAGCTGCACCGTGTTGATTGTGTTGCCAGTCATGGCATGCTGGATAATTATGAATTCCTGCAAGGGAAACTTCAGGAATACGCCCACGAAGAACTGAAACCCAAGCCGTTCGTGAATGGCAATGATCTGATCGCGTTTGGGATGCAGCCTGGGCCGGCGATGAAGCCGGTCTTGGAAGAGCTTTATGAGCTTCAGCTGGAAGGCGCGCACAAGACCCGTGAGGAGGCCCTGGAATGGGCCAAAAAAAAAGTCGGTAAATGACGTATCCTATTAACCAAGGAGGATGGGCGATGAAACGATCGTTGGCAATTATGATGGCAGTATCCCTGATGCTTGGCGCGGCGGGGTGTTCGTCGACGCAAAAGATCGCGGCGACGCGCGGTGAAGTAAGCGGCGGGAAAGCGTACGACTCTCTCGGATCGGTCGAGGTAAGCCTTAAGGCCCCGTGCATTCCGTACCGCCGCATGTTCGGCCAGCTTTGGGAATGGATGACGTTCGGTCACTGCCATAACATTTCCCGCGAAGATTACCTGAGAGGGTTGCTGGACAAGAAGCTGATCAACGCGGCCAAGAAGGGGCGTGAAGCCGAAGAGGTTATCCATGTGACGTATTGGCCGGATCTGACGACAAAAAAATTCCCGAAGGGGCTTGTGTATGCCAAAGGGGAGATGATCCGCTATAAACGTTTCGCATCGTGATCCGGTGTTCCGGAGAAGGGTTTCTATGGCCCGTAGCGCGGTAAATTTTCTGGTAGCGGTGGCAGTATTCGTGACCGTCGGGGCTTCGGCCGGCAGGGCTGAAACCGTCGAGGACGTCACTTCGGACGGGACGCTGGTCCTTTCGGGAGGAAAGAAAGTCGTTCTTGCGGGGATCCGCATTGATCCCGAAGGGATTTCCGTGCTCCGGGTGCTTGTGAAAAAGCAGGATCTTCGTCTCGATCAGGCGACCGTGCCGCCGCCGGATGCTTCGCAGGCCGTTTATGCCTATCTCAAAGCCAAGTCGCTGACGTTTCCGGCGAAGCCGCAGGACGTTTCCGAAGAGAACGAGATCCTCCTGAACGGGTTTCTTCTTTCGCTCGGAGCTGCAAGGGTCGCGGAGGCGGAGCAGTTTGAAAAGAAGGCGGAATTCATGGAATTGCAGGCTGAGGCAAAAAAGAAAGGTGAGGGTGTATGGTCTTACGTGGGCTCCTGAAGTTTTTTGCCGGGTTGTGCGTTGCGGTTTTGACCCTTGCCGTGATCGCCGGGATCGCGGGCTATTTTGCGGTCCGTAATTTTGACCCGAATATTTTCCGCGCGGAGCTCGAAAAATACCTGATGCAACAGACGGGGTTTCGCGTGGAGCTTGGCGATGTGAAGCTGGGGTGGAGGCCCCAGCCGCGGCTCGAGGTCGGTGGGCTCAAGCTCTACCATCCGCAAAGTCTCGAGAAGATTCTCCAGAGTGATCAGGTCCGGATCGACGCTGATCTGACCGCGGTCTGGCAAAAAAGTTTTCGCATGAGCGAGATCGTGATCCGGGCGCCTGAGATCTTCCTAAAGCGTGACCGGAACGGGGTCTGGAATTGGCAGTCCGCAATGCGATCTGCCGCTCCGGTGGCCGCTGCGCCGGGGGTGGCAAAGGTGAGCTGGATTCCCGTGGCGGAAGCCGCGGAAAATTCGGCACGGGTTCCGGTCAACGATCTCCGGAATTTTACTCAGGGCTGGACGTTTCAGGTAGGGAAGATCGCGGTTCGTGACGGAACGCTTCATTTCACCGATGGAACGATCGAACCCCCTTATTTCCTGGAGCTCGAGCGTTTTGACGCTGACGCAGTTCCGAAATCATCCGCCGGAACGGCCTATCAGTTCAAACTGGGGACTTCAGTGTTCCGTTCCGTCCAAAAAAATCTTGAAGCTGAAGGGAATCTGGATCTCAAGTCGAAGACCCTTGATTTTGGCCTCCGCTACGGCGCGGACAAGGTTCTTCTCGACGGAACGCTCAAGCTTCTCGGAACGATGCCGCATTTTGAGGGAAAGCTGGAGGTCCGCGGTCTGGACCTTGAGACCGTGACGCCGGAGAGTTACAAGAGGGGTGAATATCTGGCCGGTAAGCTGACCGCGCAGATGCAGGTTTCCCTGGATGGCGCTAATCCGAAGATCCTTAAGAGTTCCCTGAAGGGGCAGGGCACGGTCCGTATCAGTGACGGGGCTCTGAAGAACCGTAATCTCGTGAAAGAGGTTTTTGACCGTCTTTCGCCCGTGATGGCGGTGACCGGAGCGCTCGGGGGAGAACTGCCTCCGGAAGTAAGCCGGATGCTTCAGAATCGTGACACGCCGTTCCAGAGCATCACGGTTTCGTGTGTGGTTGCTGAAGGGAGGGCGCAGTTTCCCGCGTTTGAATTGATTGACACGGATTATCGCCTGGACGGTAAGGGGATCTACGGGCTTTTGGACCAGCGTGTGGATGCCCCGATGCAGTTGACCCTTTCTCCCGCAGTTTCGGGATACATGATCCAGAAAATCCATGAATTGCAGTTCATTGCCGATCGTAACGGGCAGGTTTCAATCCCGTTCCGCTACGCCGGCGTTATTCCTGACGCAAAGGCGCAGCCCGATCTTCAATATATAGGCGCCCAGTTCCTGCAGGTCGGGGCGGACGAGCTTCTCAATAAGGGGCTCGAAAAATTGTCAAAATTCCTGGAGCCTAAGAAAAAATGAAAAAGATCCTTCTGACGGTCAGCGGTCAAGATAAGCCTGGCATTATTGCTAAGGTGAGCGGTGTTTTATTCGCGCGCGGTTGCAATCTTGAAGACGTCAGTATGACGCTTCTTGAAGGGCAATTCGCGATGATGATGACGGCGTGCCTGCCGTCTCGCGTTCCTGTGGAGGCCGTGCGGCAGGCGGTCGATCTGCTCGAGAATTCTCCTTGGTCGATGGATTGCCACATTACGGAGCTGAAAGGGAAAACTCCGCGCGGGAGGAAGCAGGCGAAGGGGGCGTTTCTTTATATGGTTTCAGCCTTCGGCAAGGATCGCACGGGAATTGTTTATGAAATCAGCCGTGCCCTTGCGGGACTTCGCATCAACATCACGGACCTCGACAGCCGGATCCTCGGGAAGGGCGTTAAAACGACTTATGCCATGTTGCTCGAAGTCGAGCTTCCCGGAAAGGCGGCGCTCGTAAAGCTTCAGAAAACGCTCTCGCGCGTTGCGGCAAAGCTTAAGATCGAGATCCAGCTAAAACCGTTGGAGCGCGTTTCTTTCTAGCTGTGATGAAATCCTCGTCCCTCCGTATTTTTCCAGATCCCGTTCTGCGGAAGAAAACGCTGCCGGTCGTTCAGTTTGACCGTGCGCTCCTGAAACTTGTGGCAAGGATGGTTCGCACGATGAAAAGTCAGTCGCATGGAATCGGGATCGCTGCGCCGCAGATCGGCGTGTCCAAGGCCGTCGCGGTTGTAGATGTTTCCGCGCGTGATCCGCGGGCCCATCGTCTGATCCTCGTCAATCCTGTGATCCTCGAAAAACGGGATGCCGAGGCCAGAAAGGAAGGATGTATGAGCCTTCCGGATTATACCGCGTATTTGAAACGCCACCGATGGGTGCGCTTCCGCTTCCAGGATGAGCGTGGCGCAATTCACGAAAAGATCAGCGCCGGTATTGAAGCGATCTGCGTCGAACATGAGGTCGATCATTTGAGCGGGATCCTTTTTATCGATCATGTGACCTGCTTGAAGACGGATCTTTTTCCGCGTTCTTTGTCTTCGAAGAAATAGCCGAAAGGCTCGCCGGGGGTTGTCAGAACGATAGGCTTGATAAAAGCATTTCCAATCCCGACAGAAATATTTTACGCCGTTTTTAGCCGCTCAATACAGACCTCTAGTAAAATATAGCATCTCATAGCTTCTCAAAAATTGACAACATTTCTCAGGGCAGTTATACTTCTTTTGTAGTTGTAAGAAGTTTCAAAAACTTTAGTGTTATTTTTCTTTTTTTTATGGAGAGGAGAATGCCGCTGATGATGAACGCGTATCACGGTGAGACGAAGCCTTGGGCTATCAAGGCCGTGAGTCTGTTCGTGATCTTTGCGTTTTTAATGACGCAATCGGATATGCAGCTTGCGTTCGCTTACAATGCCGCCGCGAGACTTCCTCCTGCCGCCAATCTTCCAGTCAATTCCGACAAAATCCATTACATGCAGGATTTTCAAAATCTGAAAGATCAGACCGCTGAAAATCCGGTGAATGAAGTCCGCCCCGGTGAACAGAAAAATCCTTTGACGGCTCCTTCCGAGGTAACGCCTGAATCCGATGTGACGAGTGCTTTTCTGAATGGTGGCAGCCCTCTGCTTTCCGGCCGCGCTAGCAAGGATTTGACGAAGGTCACGGTGGATGGTAAGACGACTTATTCGGATACGGACGGAACGGCTTTTAAGGTGGATGATCTGACGGGCCGGATCCTTATGATCCGTGACAAGACGCGCCCGGTCTACGACCAGGACGGAAAGGTTACGGGGTATGAGCTTGAAGACCGCGAATTCGTGTACGGAACGACCGCTGTCGCCAACGGCTCCGTTCCCGCCGGAACGGATTATATCCGCGTCATCACCGTTGGTAAAACTGTCGGGGGAGTCAAAGCCCTTGATACGTATCAGAAATTCACGGTTTCTGCGGATGGCTCGCTCAATGAACTTTTTGAGTCCGGATATGTGATGGAAAACGGGAATGATGCGGTGATCCGCTGTTATGATCCCGAAACGAATCGTGTCACGGTGACCGGTTCGGGGACTGATGCTGATGGCTTCTATATAACGGAGAGCGTGTACGAGCAGCTCGCCGGCGCTACTGACCGTCTCGTGAGTTATGAGAAGGTTTATGCCAATGCCGTTGCTGTGTCGCTTGAGATCCGGTATGACGATGCGGCGGGCAAGATGACCGTGATCGACCGCCTGAACGACGATGCGGGGATGATTCATTTCTGGGAGTATACGCTTCTCCCGGGCAACGAGCGCGGCGATCTCTTGGCGTCGGGGGATATGGATCCCGCAAAAAACGATGCGGTCACTTCCCGTGTCGATATCGGAGCCACGACATATACGATCACCAACCCTCAGGACTCGACCCAGTTGGTCGTTTTCGAGCGTCTCTCGGAGGGTGGATTTGGACGGATTTTGCGTTATAAGATGGGCGGGGCGGAGAACGTGGACCTGGAGTACCGGTACGGGAAGGACGCGACGACCGGGAAAGAGACGATCACGATTCTGAACTACAAATCAGGGACCTATCTGAAGATGGCGTTTGTAACGTCGCCGGCGGATGCAAGTACTCTGATCGACCATCCGGAGAACATCGTGAGTGCCGGGACGTTCCTCATGGCCGCGACGAATACGCCGACTTTTAAAGAACTTCTTACGAGGGACGGCAATGCCTGGGTCGCAACGGACCCGAACAACAGCAGTGTGTTTGATGTGTACGCGTCGTTCCCGTCGGACGAATGGGACGGGATCGTCCGGAATTGCGGGCCGCCTTCGGGGGACGCAACAGCCCTTGTGGATGTCCACTATGTTTATGACACCGCAAACCGAAAGGTTACCGCCTACGATGTAACAAATCTCCGCTATGCCGTTTACGATTGGAAAGAAAAGACACCCCGTCTTCTAGCCCAAGGCGATATCACTGTCGCCGCTGATGGTACGATCACCTCTCAAACCGAAACCCGCTCTTATAATCCCGCGAATGCCGAGGTCCTTGGCTCCGTCGTTGTTCCTTTGAAGGATTTTGACGTTAACGCCGCTTATGCCGCCGCTTCCGCGCTGCTTACCGCGCGCCTCGGGGCTAATGCCGGAGCGATCCAGAATTTTAGCCTTGTGATTGATCCTGAGGACTCCGGCAAGTTGATCGTCACTTTGGTCAACGCGGACGTTCAATACAGTTACTCCTACGCCGTTGAAACTCAACAGGCGTTCCTTTCGAAGGTCCGCACGCCGCGAGGCGACGGAACGTTCACGATCATCGGTTACGATGTCCAGGGCCGTAAGATCTCGGAGAGCAGGGAAGACGCCCAGGGTGCCGTGACGCTCCTCAAGACCTACCTATATATGAAGGAAGGCGAGATTGCCACCCTTGATGAGGTTAACCAGACGATCACGATCTCCGAGCTTTCTGCAGAGGGTGTCACAGGGTGGACGCTCCAGACGGGCTCGTTCGGTGCCGTGAACGCCACGGGCAAATGCTATTCGCTCTTGGGGCTCAGCGAGGATGAATCCAAGCGGGTCTGGTACGACTATGGCGCGGATGGTGTGATGCTTACCGCCGACGACAAAGTGACCACGGCGCCGGTGCGGGGACCGGTTGCCTCGTCAGGCACTTCGGAAGATGTGTCCAATAGGTTCGGCGGGGAGACCGATCGTTCTTCGGTTCTTTTGGTGATGTTGCGCGCGAAGATGGAAGAACTGACGGAGTGTATGGAGCAAAAGATGCGCCAGGATAAGGCCCCGACTAAAAACTGCGAAGATATTGTGAACGGTGCGATGGGGATCGCGTCGTTGCAGAAATTGCTCGATAACGAGCAGTATACGGGGGGCAGCGGCATCGGAGGGAGCGGAAGTTCCGGGAGTGGCTCCGAGAACGATCTGAACTATCACAACCCTGCGACTCCGTCGGAAGCTCTGATGCCAACCCAGATCGGACAGGGCGCGGCCCCGGTCAATAATCCAAACGCGGCCTTCCTCGGTTATGACGCCAGCGGAAACGCGATCTTTGAGCTGGACGGGTACCGCCAGGTCTGGAAGGCCGGCGCGAGCGGTCTCGGCAGCGGGGACGACGAATTGGTGACTCTTACGGATCTTGCCTCGGGTACGACCTGGGAGTATGAGGACGGCCGGGCGGTTCTCGCGCGTGATGCGGCGGGGAATATCCTTGCCCGGTATCAATATGATGACGGGGTGAAGCTTCTCACGATCACGCAAGCGAACGGTTCGATCTACAAATACACGTATACGGACCCGGGGGATCCGTTCGGCACGGGGCACCTGATGCAGGTCCGTTTCCAGAGCAACGGGACGTGGCTGACCCAGGATTACGGGGAAGGCGGTCGCCTGCGGAGGTCCTGCGACGACAACAACGTTTGTCAGGATTACAACTATGATCTGGTCAATAATCTGGTGACGTTGACGGATACTACGGGAACCCGCATCTTTCAAATGGGGGGCGATGGGAAGGTCGGCGGGGGCGACGATTTTCTGATCGGCGGAACTTCGACGGATCTTCAAAAAAATCTCGACGGGTCGATTCTGGATGCCGTGTCGGGTTTTCTGACGACGTTCGCGAAAGTCGGCGACGAAATGACGGTCAGCATGTCGCTGAACGGTGTGACGGTCCGCGAGGCCACGCTGAATCTTGGCGCGGATGGTTTGCTCGGGACCGGGGACGACCGGCTGCTTTCATTGACCGGGACGCTGAACGGCCATAATTTTGTGGAGTTGTTCGATGCCTCGGGCCGGATGACGGAGTTCATGGGATATCAGGACGTTGCCCGCCAGGATGAACTTGGACGATATCTCCGGGCCGACGGATCGATCGCCATGACCCTTGAAGAGGCCGCCCGGGACGTGGTTTATCAGCGGCTCCGCTATGATTGGGCGGCGGACGGGAAGGTAACGCTGTCGGTCTACAAAGAAGGTGCCTCGCAGCCCATTTCCCGGATGACTTATAACCTTGGTGCCGATGGACGGTTTGGGACCGCAGATGATTTGCTCGAGGAAGCCATGCTCTATGATCAGAAGAGCGATTTCTTTTATATCGAGCGTTATGACGCGAAGGGGCGAGTCACTTTTTACCAGAACCTTTCCACCGGTAACGAGCTCCGGTACACCTACGATGACGCCGCCAAGACTTTTGTCGTCACCTCGAGTTCGGGATATTTTTCCCAGACCTACAAATACGCCGAAGGCCACGAAGGCGACAGCCGGTACGTCCAGCTGATCAAGGAAACCCGGGACGGGATCAACCGTAACTGGGATGAGAACGGCGGGTTGACCTCCGTGACGGACAAGGACGGCGTGACGACGTATTACCGCAACGGTGTGATGCTGGCCGTAGTCGCCAAGGACGGGACGATCATTCAGCAGTTCCAACAGTACGTGGATCCGCTGACCGGCGAGGTTACCGGCTTGGCCTTTGACCGGGCGGGCGTGATGTCGACGACTTATCCCAACGGCGATGTCGATGCGGACGGGAACCTGGACTACAAGATCGTTTATTCTAACGGCGTCGTTATTTATTATGAGATCGACCGGAATACCGGCCAGGCGATCGATGTGCAAGCCACCCAAGAGCAGGGCGCGGAGTTTTTTCAGCGTGCGAATATTGTCAACGGCAAGCTCGAGATCTATTTCAACGACGGCCGGAAATTTATTTACACGGAAACGAACGGATTTTATGAGCTCGAGCAGTCGGTCAGCCTGACTGGCGAGACGGAGACCTACTATTATGGAACCGCTGGTGGCGTTTGCGCGGCCGGGAGTACCGGTTTGTGCTATTCCGAGAGGGCGGATCACAGTAGGGTTTATTACCTGAAAAAAGATGGGGCAACGGTCCTGAGCGGCCCGGCCGGGAACCCGTTCGCGGATCGCGTCGTGACGACTGAAAATGTGACGCTCTATTGTTATGACGATGCCTGCGCCAACGCCGATGTTACGAAAGATTCGAAGGTTAAACGGACCCTGACTTACCGTCTGGCGGCCGGCACGGACGCCAGGGCTTGTACCATGGCCGACGGAGCAACCCACTGCGGTTCGTCGGTCAGTGTGACGAATTATGATGCGAATGGACGGGCGGTCGCGACGTATCAGTATGATAGCGCGGGCGCTTTCATCGTTAGCCGTCTCAGTTACACCTATCGCCTTTGCAATGATCCCACCGCAGCGTGCTCGGATGACGATAAAGATGAAAAAGATTTCAGCATGACGCAGAAGCTGCAACAGTTCAGCCTGAAAGGCCGCGGGATCACGACGGTGGATAATGCCGCCGGCAAAGGTTGGCTTGAATCCGAGACGACGTATCTGCCGTACAGCACGGATGCCAGTCTTACGCGGAAAGACATTTTTCGGCTGGGACTTATCGATACCATTAAATCATATAACAAACCCGCGGCGGGTGCTGCGGAGGGTGCGGTTGGGGATTTCCGTGAGATGACGTATTACGATTACGGGGAATTTTATGATCCCGTGGCCGGCGATAAGGCCGGTTTCTTTACGAGACCCTACCGGAGCATTACCTATAAGCAGGACTCGGATCCGGCGACTGCGGATTGCGGGACTGATGGCTTGACGGGCTGCGCGGCCATTTCCTATGACGTTCAGGTCTATTTTCAGACCAGCCACAAGCTGAATTACGTCAAGCATTACCTCGTGAACGGAACGCTGGATGCGGATCCCGAGCGTTCGGACCCGGCGCAGCTTTTCGAAATCATTGCCTCAGATCTTAAAGGTAACCTGATGGCTGATTCGCTGAAGGCTAACGATAAAGGGTTCCCTGAGGGTTGGGACAACGGAGCCCTTAACTGGATCAGAGCGAAGCTTGCGGCGAACGAGAAAGTTACGAAGGAGGAATGGGCCCAGGCCCTTCAGCAAATCCTGGATGACCGGCTGAATCTTGATTACCAGTCCATCAAAGATAATCCCGCCATTGCCGGGGGTCTCGACATTGCGACCCTTGCCTTGCTGGATAAAGCGCGGGCCGTTCCCGCGGTGGAGATGACGGCTTCGGAACTGGAACATTTGAACCGGAGGATCCTGGAGGTTGTTTATCCCGCCATGATCGCGACGACCGTCATTCCCAACGACCTTTTTCAGAGCGCCTACCGGCAGGTGCGTATCAACGAGACGACTACGGTGATCCATAATTTCGGGAACGATCTCCGGGAAGGTGGCGGGGATGATGAATTTTCGGTAATGTCCGAGGTGCCCGTTCCTCAGTCCCTCCTGAAGGCCGGGGAATCCGGTGTCGGGGTGTACGCCAGTGATACGAGCGTCTACGGAACTGCCGGGGGGTTGGCGGTTATTTCTGCGGCAACGGATATCGAAGCCGCTTACCGGAATGTTTTCAACAAAACGAATGGCGCCGCGGGGTTCGCCAATCTTAAAAGTTCGACGCTTCAGTATGATGTGAACGGAGACAGCTCTCTTGTGCGTATCCGGTCCTCCGAGATCGTGAACGGCGCGCCGTCTGCCACGAAAGTCACTTATATGGAACAGACCCGTATCGCGGGTACTGAGACGATCTTTGACGGGACGGACGTGGAAGGAACCGTCGATGCGCTTCTCCTCGGGGATGTCGCGAATCGGGCGAACTGGATCGGCCAGGACTTTACGCATGTCGTGACTTATAAAAAAGACTTTCATGATGCTAATCAGGGCCAATCAAAACAATCGGACCTTTATCAGATCACAAGCCGCGACGAAAATATTTCGCGTATTGCATCCCAAGATATCGCCACACAGGACATCGTTTTTCGCCATCAGGAGACTTCCTTGGATCCTGCCGTTCGTGCCGAACTTTTAGGGACTGGCGCTGCGGGGGCTCTTTTGTCCTCGGAAGATGTTCTCGAGATCACGAGCTATAAGAAGGGGTTTAACGCGGGGAGCCTTGTCCCGCCCGTGGATCAGGAGATGGAGTCCCACCTTTGGCAGCTTGATATCGCCGGCGACGGTTCCCATACCCGTATGAAGAGCGAGGATGTTTATTCCCACAAGATGACGTTTATCGACCAGTCGAAGGTGGACGAAACGGCCGTGGGGAATGAGGATCTCCGGGACGAGCTTCTCGGGGCGGGTTTGACCCGGCTCGAATCCACTGAGGATATTATGGAGATCTCCAGTTATTCGGGCGCTTTTAATGCCGCGCAAACAACCAAGAGCCATATTTTTCAGATCGACATCAACGGCGACGGCGCCCACACCCGCATGAAGAGTCTCGATCCTGTCACCGGGGATGTGACTTACACGAGCCAGCGGAAGGTGAGCGGCGCTCCTGCTTTTGGTTTCATGACGAAGCAAGTGAACGGTGCTGCGGTGTTATTGACGGAAGCCGAGCTTCGGGCGTTGCTTCGTGTGGCGGGCGAGGACTCGACGGATTGGGACAGTG